>JAWKUX010000005.1:0-248248 GCA_041398325.1 Hyphomonadaceae bacterium
CGAAATAGTCGTGAATCCTGATGCCCAGTGACTCGTTGATCCTCGCCGCTACTCCCATTGAGTGCTCCTAGGCCTCATCAACACTGTAATAAAGCTGCGACTAATCTCTAGCCAGAGATCCGATCCGGCATGTTCATTTTTGGCAAGAAATGCGGTCGCCTGGTCTTCCGTCATTTGACTGGAGCGTCTTGCTGCGGGACTTATGGGCGCGTGTTTGCCAGGAGGTCGCCATGGCCATCCAAGTTCGCAGCCTTGAGGGCGTTGGCGCTGAGATCACCGGAGTTGATCTGCGTGATCTTTCCAACTCGGATTTCGCCGCAGTGCGTGAGACCTACGCCAATCATGGCGTGATCTTTTTCCGCGATCAGGCGATCAGCGAGGACGAGCATATCGCCTTCGCCAGGCGCTGGGGCCCGATCAATATCAATCGCTTCTTCGCCGCCCATCCCGAGCACCCCGAGATCGCATTGGTCTCGAAGGAGCGAGATCAGCAGAACAATATCGGCGGCGGCTGGCACACCGATCATTCCTACGATCAGATACCGGCGATGGGCTCGATCCTGGTTGCGCGCGAGCTCCCAGAGACGGGCGGCAACACGCTTTTTGCCTCGATGTACGCCGCCTACGACGCGCTTTCTGAAGGCTTTCAGCAGACGCTTTCGACGTTGCGGGCTGTGCATTCGGCGCGACACATTTTCGGCGAAGGCCCAGCTTCTTATTACCAGAACACCGACGCGGGCGACGGCAGAATTGGCAACACTAAAGCCGCCGAAAAATTGCAGAACGTGGTGCACCCGGTGGTGATCACGCATCCGCTGAGCGGCAAGAAGGCGCTCTACGTCAATCCCGCTTTCACCGTGCACTTCGATGGCTGGACCGTGGAGGAATCTCGTCCGCTGTTGATGCAGCTCTACGCGCATTGCATGCGGCCAGAGTTCACGCACGAGTTTGTGTGGCGCCCGGGTTCGATCGCGTTCTGGGACAATCGCGCGACCTGGCACTTTGCCCGGAATGACTATCACGGCCACCGCCGCGAGATGCACCGCATTACGGTCGAGGGTGAGCCGCTCTCGGGCTGACAGTGTCGCGCCTGATAACCCCTATTCCGCCTGCGCTTGTTTGCGTCCGCGTGAGCGCGCATAGCTCGCGGCTATGAAGGCTCAACAATTGTTTGCTCTGTCGGGCGCTGCGGCGGTTACGGGCGGCTTGCTTCGGATCTTCGCGTCGTTCTCGCTGACCAGCGATCCGGTGTCGCTCGAATGGCTCTACACCAGTATCGACGCGCTGCTGCTGTTCGGACTGATCGGCATCTATCTCTCGCGCGCGGAGCGGCTTGGATTCCTCGGGCTCGCCAGCTTTGCGGTGGCGGTCGCGGCGCTTTCTTTCATTGGCGGGCCGGATGCCGATCCGTTTGGCTTCAGCACTTACGAGCAAGGCGCAGCGGCGCTGGCGATCGCGATGGTGGGTCTAAGCATCGCCTGGCTGCAGCGCGGCGAGCGGCCGATTTGGGCGCCAGCGTGCTGGTTCGGAAGCATCATCGCCGTTGGCGCTTTCGCGTTCGTGCCGCCGCTCGCGGCGTACGGCATCGTCGTGGCAGGCGTGTTGTTCGGCTTAGGCTTCGCGCTAGCTGGCTTGGAGCTGCTGCGACCGCGCATCTAGCGTAGCACCCGGCGATCATAGGCGCCGTTCTGGTCGCCGCGACCGCGACTCTCACGAGCGCGGATCATCATGTTACGCTGATCCTCGGCGATCAGATCGCGCGGCGCGGCCGGCGCATCGCCGGGTTCGAGGCCAGGGATTTCCACAGCGACGATCTCGCCATCGGCATTACGCTCGACCGCCGCAACGCGGCCGATCACCGTGCCGTCATGGCCGCGAACCTCTGCGTCCAGCGCCGATTGCAGGAACCGCTCCGCAGCGGCCAAGCCTGGCAGACCAATCGCCAAGGTGAAGATTGGGGTAAAGCAAAGGGTGCGCAGCATCGCGGTCTCCGCCCCTGGGGCGGCCTCTTATTGTGGTTGGACTGGGTAGAAACGCGCTTCCGCCGCACCCGTTCCCGGTTGCGCACCGCCCCTTGAGACGCGATATGAGCCCCGCAGGCAGGCGGCGGACGGCCGCCCCGCCAACCCGGTCAGGTCCGGAAGGAAGCAGCCGTAACGGGTTGCGTACGGGTCGCCGTCCTGTCTGCACTCAGCACATAGAACCCGGCGTCTAGCCGGCGCGCTTCAGCGTATCCGGCACAGCAGCCTGCTCGGCGCGCGCCGGCAATCTGATGGTGAAGGTTGAGCCCTCACCGATGACGCTCTCGACCTCGATCTCGCCGTTCATGAGCCGCACCAGACGCTGCGTAATCGCGAGGCCCAGACCGGCGCCATCGTGACGGCGGGTATTGCTGTCGTCGACCTGCACGAACGGACTGAACAGACGTTTCAAGTTTTCCTCGCTCACGCCGAGGCCAGTGTCGCGCACTGTGATGGCGACCGCGGGGGCGCCGGCCAGCATGCAATTGCGCGCCTCAAGCGTGATGACGCCCTTTTCAGTGAACTTCGCCGCGTTCGACAAGAGGTTCAGCACGCACTGACGCACGCGGGTCTCGTCGGCATAGACGGCGCTCACGCCGTCCGCCACTTCGAGACGGCACTCATTGCCGTTGATGGATGCAGCCGGGCGAACGATCTCAAGCGCTTCCAACAGCAGCGCCGGCAATTCGACCTTGCTCAGCTTGATACCAGTCTTGCCGGCCTCGATGCGTGAGAGGTCGAGCATCTCGTTGATGAGCGCCAGCAGATGCACCGCCGATGCGCGGATGCGGGCAAGATCGGCCTGCGATTGCGAGGTGTCGCCGGCGACGATGTCCTCATCAACAATTTCGGCGTAGCCGATAATCGCGTTGAGCGGCGTCCGCAATTCGTGGCTCATGTTGGCCAGGAACATGGTCTTGGCTTGGTTGGCGGTCTCTGCCGCCTTAGTTGCCTGCGCGAGTTCGCGAGTGCGTTCATCGACGCGCTGTTCAAGCAACTCGGCCGCCTCTTCGGCGGCGATACGCGCGTCGCCCAGCGCCGAGAGCGTTTCCACGCCCGCACCGCTGGTGCGCACCGCATTGGCAACGCCAACCAAGCACAGCACCGCCAGAGCTATCGCATCGTGCCAATCGCCGTTGGGGGCGAGCGCAACGCCGTTGGCGACGGTGGCCAAAGCCAGCACCGGCACAGTGTACACTACCATGTTCTTGGTCAGCACTTGCTGCGTGGCGACCACGCCTAGGCTCGCGAGACACACCATCAGGCCGATCGCAGGTCCCGGCGTCGGCGCGAACACCAGCACCAGGTTGGCCGCCCCGTAGAGCGAGACGTCGATGGCGGCGAGGTAGATGAGCCGCTGGCGCAGCTTCAACGCCGCCGCGGCGTCCGCTAGCACGCCGTCCACGAGCTGCGACGCCAGCCAGCGGTCCATCCAGATGTCGAGCGCCACCGCGACGACCAGCACCCCGGCCATCGCCAGACCCCAATGCGGACCCGGAACGGTGAGCAAAACTAGAAGCGGGACGCACGCGACCGCCGCATACCGCGACACTCCATGGCGCCGCCAAGCGATGTCATGATACGTGCGTAGAGCGCCCAGAAGCTTCCTGTGCGCCTGGGCGCAATCGTGGTTGGGGGCGTTCATCGCCGATTTTCCCCGCTTTTGGCGCGGAATTTAGCCACATAAGCATTAAGGAAATGAGCTAGTGCAGAACCTCCGGTTGTCGCGCACCGGCTTAGACGTCAATAAATTCCTAACGTGACCGACTCGCCCAACCTCTTTGGAGACGCAGCCCCCGGCGGCGGCTACCTCGTGCTGGCGCGGAAGTACCGCCCCAGAACCTTTGCCGACCTGATCGGTCAGGAGGCGATGGTGCGCACCATCGCCAACTCGTTCGCGCTCGGCCGGATCGCCCACGCAACGATGCTCACCGGCGTCCGCGGTGTCGGCAAGACCACCACGGCGCGGCTGTTGGCGCGGGCGCTCAACTACAAACGCGGCGACATCGATCATCCGAGCATCGAACTCGATCCGCCGGGTGAGCACTGCCAGGCGATCATGGAGAGCCGCCATCCCGACGTGTTCGAGATGGACGCCGCCTCGCGCACCGGCATCAACGACATTCGCGAAATCCTGGACAGCGTTCGCTACGCGCCGGTGATGGCGCGCTACAAGATCTACATCATCGACGAAGTGCACATGCTGTCGACGCAGGCCTTCAACGGCCTGCTGAAGACGCTGGAGGAGCCGCCGCCGCACGTGAAGTTCATGTTCGCGACGACGGAAATCCGGAAGGTGCCGGTGACCGTGCTGTCGCGCTGCCAACGCTTCGATCTCAAGCGCATCGATAGCGAGCGGCTGGCGGAGCACCTCGGCAACATCTGCGCCAAGGAAGGCGTGAAAGTTGATGCCGACGGCTTGGCGCTGATCGCGCGTGCAGCGGAAGGCTCCGCCCGCGATGGCCTCTCGTTGCTGGATCAGGCTTTGGTGCAGAAGCCGGGCGCGAGCGTTACAGCGGCCGATGTGCGCGAGATGCTGGGCCTCGCCGATCGCGGGCGCGTGCTCGACCTCTTCGAGGCGATCTCCAAGGGCGACGCCAAGACGGCAATCAACGAGGCGCGTTCGCAGTACGACAGCGGCGCCGATCCGACTTTGATCCTGCGCGATCTGCTCGACATCGGCCACGAAGCCGCGCGGGCTCAGGCGCTTGGCGATGACGCGCGGATTATTGGCGGCGGCGATTGGGTCGGGCGCGTGCGTGGGTTGGCGGCGAGCCTCTCGCCTGCGCAGCTGTCGCGGCTCTGGCAGATGTTGCTGAAGGCGCTCGAAGAGGCTGGCAAGGCGCCCGATCCGATCGCGGCTGTTGAGATGGCGATGGTGCGGCTCTGCGCGGCGCAGTCGCTGCCGCCGCCGGAAGATGCGGCGCGGATGCTGCGTGATGGGCCGGGCGCGTGGAGCGCCGGCGCCCCCGCCGGCAGTGCACCAGCAGCGCTGGACAAGAGCGCTCCGGTAAATGTTGCGCCAGATTCAACCAAAGCTGCCGGCGAGGCGCCGGCGCTCCAACAGAAAGCGCCGCCCGAAACGCCGTTCGCGACGTTTGACGAGGTGATGGAGCGGATCAAGTTCGAGAACGATGTTGAGCTTGAAGTTGCTCTGGATCGCTTGAAGGTCGTGCGGTTCGCGCCGCAGGGCGAGCTTGTGTATGTCGCCAGCCCTGATCAACCGCGCGACATGGTGCGGCGTTTGAAATCGTTCCTGGAAGAGCACACGCCGTTCGAGTGGACGATCCGCTCAACAGCGGAGTCCGCTGCGCCGGTCGAGAGCTTGGCTGACAAGCGCCGTCGTGAGCACGAGCGCGAACTCGATGAACTGAAGCGGCATCCGTTTGTCGCTGAAGCGCTGAAGCACTTCCCGAGCGCCGAGATCGCCAAAGTGACGAAGCCAGTAGATGAGAGCGCGCAAGGCGGCGATGTTGTGCCGATGCCCGCCGCGCCGAACGCGCCGTCGAGCCCGGGGCGCAAGAAGGAAGCGGACCGATGAAAGACATCTCCCAGATCATGCGCCAGGCCCAGCAGATGCAGGCCAAGATCAACGAGGCGCAGAAGAAGCTGGAGGCGATGGAAGTCGAAGGCTCGTCCGGCGGCGGCATGGTGAAGCTGCGCATCACCGGCAAGAACGCGCTGGTGAGCATCAGCATCGATCCCTCGCTGATGGTCGCGGACGATCGCGAAATCCTCGAAGACCTGATCAAAGCCGCGCACGACGATGCGCGCCGGAAGCTTGAGGATTCTCAGAACGAAGAGATGAAGGGTTTGAGCGGCGGCTTGGGAATCCTGCCGGGCTTCAAGATGCCGTTCTGATGGCGCGCTTCGCGCACCCAGATTTCGAAGCACTACAACAATGCGTGGCGAGTGCGGCGCGCGGCGTGTTTCTGCGCGCAAGAAAGAAACGGCCTGACGAGATATTCTTCGCCTACGTGCTCACCACCTATGGCACTGGAAGCCTTGGCGGCTGCTGCATCAACACGCTCCAGAACCACACGCGCGTGTGGAATGAAGCGCTGAGACAAAGCTATACAAAGCCGGATGACGAGCATTACTACAAATGGTGCTGCGCCGACTGGGGCGACGGCGAGTACGTCGACGACCACCAAGATGTCTTTATGGAGGCCTGGGAGGCGTTCGAGCGAGCCATGCAGACCTACCGCCGCCTGTTAACTGACGCAGGGCAAGACGACAGCGACGCCCTTGGCTTTTCAGACGATCACCCTCTCCACAACGCGCTCGCGGACGCGCTTGAGCAACTGGATCGCGAAGGTGTTTTCGGCGCCGGCGAGGAGCGGCGGAACGCGCTGGTGTTCATGACGCAATATGACGGCGAGGATGAGGTCTTCCCCTGGTCCATCGCGCGACTCAATCCACAAGCCTCCGAGGCACTGAAGCGAGAAGCCTTGTCATGGGTCTGAGTCGCACTGATCTGAGCGCAGATATCACGCCCATGCGCAGCGCAGGCTAGGCTCACACCGATGCGCTCCAAATCCATCACCGCCGCGCCTGAGATTGAGGCGCTGATTGCACTGCTGGCGAAGGTGCCGGGCCTTGGCCCGCGTTCGGCGCGACGGGCGGCGTTGCAGCTGCTGAAGCGCAAGGATCAGCTTATGGTGCCGCTGGCTGGCGCGCTGAGCGAGGCTGCGCAGAAGGTGCGCGCGTGCTCGAATTGCGGCGCGCTGGATACACAGGATCCCTGCGCGCTGTGCTCGGCTCACGATCGCGACGACGGCTTGATCTGCGTTGTCGCCGAGGTGGGCGACGTGTGGGCGCTCGAACGCGCGGGCGCGTTCAAGGGGCGCTACCATGTGCTGGGCGGCGTGCTCTCGGCGCTCGATGGCGTGCGGCCCGATGATCTGCGGATCGCGAAGCTGTTGGAACGCGCCAGCGCGTCTGGCGTGCGTGAGGTGATTCTGGCGCTCTCAGCGACGGTCGACGGGCAGACAACATCGCACTACCTCGCCGAGCGGCTAGCGCCGTTGAGCGTAACCGTAAGCCGGCTTTCGCACGGCGTTCCCGTCGGCGGCGAACTCGACCTTCTCGATGACGGGACGCTGTTTGCTGCACTGCAAAGCCGCCGCCCCTCCTGAACCAGTATCATGCGTGTGCGTTGACGCCCCGCGCGGGCGCTCGCAGGCTGGCCGCTCATGGGAGGTCAGGACATGGGATTGGAGCGTTTTTCACCACAGCTCTTGAGCGCGCTGCGCATCGTCAGCGCCCTGCTATTCATCGCACACGGCACAGCGAAACTGTTTCAGTTTCCAGCGACTGAAATGTTTGCGCTGGCTCCGCCTGTGGGCGATCTGATGTGGATCGCCGGTGTGCTTGAAGCGGGCGGCGGCGCCTTGCTCCTGCTTGGGCTCTTCACACGGCCGGTCGCATTTGTGCTCTCAGGCATGATGGCGGTTGCGTACTGGATGGCGCATTTCCCGCAGTCGCCCTATCCCATCCAGAACGGCGGCGATGCAGCGATCCTGTTTTGCTTCGTTTTCCTCTACATCGCTGCCGCTGGCGGCGGGCCGCTCGGGCTCGACAGCGCCATCGGCAAGAAGAAGTAAGCCGCTATTCGCTGTGACGTTCGATGCACTGCGTGCGCGCGCGCGTGATCCGCGGCTCCATCTGCCCCGTCTCACGAAAGCGCGCGAGCGCGGCTTCGTATTCTTCGTACGTCACGGTGCGGGTGATCTTATCCCAAGTGCAGACACAGACGGCGCTCTCCGGCGGACAAGACATCGAAAAGCGATCGTGCGCACTCTGCGGATAAGGGTTGGGCGGGCTTTCGCCACCGCACGCAACCAACGCAATGGCCCCAATAAGGGCCGCGATAGCACTACGCATCGCTACTCTCCCCGCCCGGCAAAACTTGCCGCGCGATATCAGTGATTATGCGCCATCACAGTTAAGATTGAACAGACGAACGTCGTTAAATCACCCGCGCTCACGGCTCAGGAACGATATCTTCCGCGTTGGGATCGGGCTGCGGCGCCAGGTTCACCGCGCAAGCTTCGACATAGCCGTTAATCTGCGCCGTCAGCGGGTGCGCTTCCCGTTGCGGACCGGGCATGCGCTCAAGCGCTGCGAAATCGCCCGGAGGGATGTCGGCTTCAATGCGATCCCAAGTGCAGCTGCAGAGTTCGCTCGAAGAGCCCTGCGCCTCACACGCCATCAAGAAGTTACGCGCGACATCAGGCGCGTAAGTCGCGGGTTGCGGATTACACGCCGCGAGCACTAGGAGGCTCAAAGAAGCAAGCAGACGCATCGGCCCTCACATAGATCAATTCCGCTGGTGATAGCGCTAGTTCACGCCCTCTTCCAGCAGTCTTCGCCCGATGACCATGGCCTGGATTTCGCCGGCGCCTTCGAAAATATTGAGAATGCGGGCATCCGCCAGCACGCGGCTGATTGGATACTCGACAGCAAAGCCGTTGCCGCCGTGAATCTGCAAGGCGTTATCAGCTGCAGCCCACGCGACGCGCGCGGCAAGCAGCTTCGCCATCCCCGCTTCGAGGTCGCAACGTTTGCCGCTGTCTTTGCGGCGGGCGGCGAAATAGGTGATCTGGCGCGCCGCCATCAGTTCGGCGGCGATCATCACCAGCTTGTTCGAGACGCGCGGGAAATGGAAGATTTCCTGGCCGAACTGCTTGCGGTCGATCGCGTACTTGAGGCCAAGCTCCAGCGCGCTTTGCGCAACACCGACGGCGCGGGCAGCGGTTTGGATGCGCGCGCTTTCGAAGGTGGCCATCAGCTGTTTGAAGCCTTGGCCTTCGACGCCTCCCAGAAGATTGGCGGCCGGGACTCTGAAGCCGTCGAAGCCGATCTCGTATTCCTTCATGCCACGATAGCCGATGACTTCGATCTCGCCGCCGCTCATGCCGGAGGTCGGGAACGGATTGGCGTCATCGCCGCGCTGCTTGGGCGCGAGCAGCATCGAAAGGCCGTTGAAACCGCTGGTGCTTGGGTCGGTGCGGACCAGCAGCGTCATCACGTCAGCGCGCGCGGCGTGCGTGATCCAGGTCTTGTTGCCGGTGACGGTATAATGCTCGCCTTCTTTCACGGCGCGCGTGCGGAGTGAGCCCAGATCGCTGCCGGTATTGGGTTCGGTGAATACAGCCGTTGGCAGGATTTCCGCGCTGGCGATCTTCGGGAGCCATTCGGCCTTCTGCGCATCGGTGCCGCCGATCATGATCAGCTCAGCCGCGATCTCGCTGCGCGTGCCGAGCGAACCAGTGCCGATCCAGGCGCGTGAGAGTTCCTCCGACACCACACACATCGAGGTCTTGCCAAGACCGGAGCCGCCGAACTCTTCCGGGATCGTGAGGCCGAACACGCCAAGCGCGCCCATCTCCTCGACGATGCTCATCGGAATGAATTCGTCCTTGCAGTGCCATTCGTGCGCGAACGGCACGATCTTGTCGTCGGCGAACTTACGGAACTGATCGCGGATCATTTCGAAGTCGGCGTCGAGATTGGTGTTCTCGAACGTGGCGCGCCCCTGAGACTCGTGCAGCAGCGCCGCGAGGCGCGTCTTCTCGGCCTGCGTGATGTTGATGGTGACGGGCGGCGCGGCGATACCAAAATCGGCGGGCCGGATGACCTCGACTTGCGTCATCGGCACGCCGCCAGCGAGCTGCGCCGCATATTCAGCAACCAAGAGCTTTGCCAGCAATTGCTCGGTCTCGCCGAACTTGTCGGCTTCGCCGAGCGCACGCGCCCAATCGCTGACCTCGCGCAGTGTCTCCGCGTAGGTGGCGACCCAGGCGAGGCCGTGGACAATGTGCTGTTCGCGGTCGAGCGCGACGCGGTCGAGCTTTCCGCCTTTACTCACAAGCGGACGCACAGCGGCTCTCGCTGCGTCGGCATAAGCCGCTGCCGCAGCGGCGGCGGTTCCCAGTTGCGTAATCAGCTGCGCGCCCATGCAATCCCTCGTGAGTCGCGTCACTTAAACCGTCTTTCTCGCAGTTGCGAAAGGGGCGACGCCACGCCAACTTGGCGCGCGCCGCACCTTGGGAGCGAAACAAATGGAGCATGGGAGCGGCGGAAGCGAAGTCCTGACCCAGGCGCTCGTCTTTCTGGGCGCGACCTGCGTGCTGATCCCGGCGCTGAAAAAGGCCCGCGTCAGCACGGTGATGGGCTTTCTGATCATCGGCGTCGCAATGGGGCCGCACGTACTGGGGCGGCTGGCGCAATTTTGGCCGTGGCTTGGTGCGTTCGAGTTCGAGCAGAGCGCGCCGACGCTGCTGTTGGCTGAACTTGGCGTCGTGTTTCTGCTCTTTGTGATCGGGCTCGAGGTTTCATTTGAGCGCTTGTGGGCGCTCCGGCGCTACGTGTTCGGGTTGGGCCTGCTGCAAGTGGTTCTGTCCGCCGCCGCGATTGGCGGCATAGCGATCGCGTTCGGCAACACCTTCACGGTTGCCGCCGTCTTAGGGCTGGCGTTCGCCCTTTCCTCCACAGCGCTTGTGTTGCAGCTCTTGCGCGAACGCAGCCAGATCGCGACGCCGGTTGGACGCGCAAGTTTCTCAATCCTGCTCATGCAGGATTTGATGGTGGTGCCGATCCTCTTCCTGGTTGCGGCGTTGAGCCCAGGGGCCAACGCGTTCGGCGATCAAGTTGGCGTCGCGCTACTGACGGCGCTGCTTTCGCTGGGCGCGATCATTGTGATCGGACGCTTGTTGTTGCGGCCGCTGTTTCGCTGGGTGGCGGCGGCTGACAGCCGGGAGATATTCATCGCGGCTGCGTTTCTGGCGGCGATCGGCATGGCGGGCGCGGCGCAGATGGCTGGTCTTTCGGCAGCGCTCGGCGCGTTTCTGGCCGGCCTACTGCTCGCGGAAACGGAGTTCCGTCATCAGATCGAGACCGACCTTGAGCCCTTCAAAGACCTGCTCCTCGGGCTCTTCTTCGTCACCGTCGGCATGCAGATCGACATTTCGCTGCTGCTGAGCGCGCCAGTGCTGATCTTGATTGGCGTCGCTGGCTTGTTCCTGGTGAAAGGCTTCATCGTCGCGGTGCTGGCGCGCGTGTTCGGCTCGCCGTGGCCACGCGCGGTGCAGATGGGCTTGCTGCTTGGGCAAGCAGGCGAGTTCGGCTTCGTTGTCATCGCCGCAGCGCGCGCCGGCGGCGCCATCCCCGCCGACACCGCCGCCTTTATGCTCATCGTCACCGGGCTTTCGATCTTCTTGACGCCAGTGGTGGCTGCATTGGGCGCGCGCATCGCGCGGCGCTTTATCAAGGACGGCGCAACAACGCCGCCAGACGATGTGGCCAAGGAAAGTGGACACGTCGTCATCGCCGGCTTCGGCCGCGTCGGCAAAACGCTGGCCGACATCTTGAGCGCGCAAGAGATCACCCATGTCGGCGTTGAGGGCGACTCGGCGACCGTGGCAAAGTTGCGCGACGAAGGCTGGTCCGTGCATTATGGCGACGCCTCAAGCACCAAAGTGCTTGAGAGCGTGGGCGCACCGCATGCAGCCGCGATCGTGGTGACGATCAGCGACGCGGGGGCGGTGGAGCGCATCGTCACCGAGGCGCGGCGAGCCTGGCCGCACATTCCGGTTTACGCCCGCGCCCGCGATGGCGAGCACGCGCGCCGTCTACACGCAGCGGGCGCGGCGTTGGCCAGCCCGGACTCGATCGAAGCCGCGCTGCAACTCGGCGAAGCGCTGCTCAACGGCGTTGGCGTTCCAGATGACATAGCGCGCCGTATCATTAGCGAACGGCGCGAGGCTGAGGTCGCCAAGGCAATCTATAGCCCCAGCTGAAGCCGCCTTCTTGCCGCCACTAGCCGCGCCGACAAGACAGACGGCAGGAGATCCTTGCATGCTTCGCCCAACGCACCTTCTCGCCGTCGCGGCAATGCTGGCGGCGTGTTCAGAGCCGCAACAGGCGCGAGCGCCTGAGACGCCGGCGACCGCCGACACCGCGGAGGCAACCGGCGTTATCATCAACACACCCGCCTCCGGCGCGCGGGTGACGAGCCCGTTCGTCGCGGAAGGCACAGCGCCTGGCGACTGGTATTTCGAAGCCCAATTTGTCGGACAGTTGCGGGGCGCGGACGGCGCGACGCTCGCTGAAGCGCCGGCGCGCGCGCAAGAAAACTGGATGACCGAGGCGCCAGTGCCCTATCGCGCCACGTTCACCTTCAGCGTCACACAGGACACGCCGGCGACGCTCGTGCTGCAGGAAGACATGCCAGCTGATCAAGCCCACCCGCGCGAAGTGGCTATTCCGGTGGTGTTGCTTCCGACAGGATAGTCTAGCTCATCCAGCGCAGCGTGGTCGGTTCGATCGGATTGACGAAGTCGCGCTTTTCTTCGCGGCTCTTGGACCATTCGCGCTTGAGCTTTAGGTACCACTTCGCTTGCACGTCGATGTCGTCGATCCAGAGCATGGACGGGGTGTAGGCAAGTCCAGTGTTTTGCAGGTCGACCATGCGGCCGTCTTGATCGAGAAACTCGCGGCCGGCGGGGATGAGGATCGGCTTCATCACATCGAGCAGCGGCGCGTTCTTCCAGTACGTCACTTGCGTGATGCGGGTGGAGTTCTCGTTCTCGGGTGTCAGGCAAGTGAGCGTGAACAGACGCGACTTTTCGTTCTCGACCACTTCCCAGCGGAAGCCAGGCAGCATGAAAGAGATTTCTGTCGTCACATTGCCGCCGAACAGCATACGATAGGCGAGCGAATTGCCACTCGGCGCGTGGCGCTCAATCGCCCAACCGCGCTCGCGCGGCACAAAGAGCTTTTGCTTGAGCTTGCGGCCGGCGCTCGGCGGGCGCCACCACCATTGGTTATGGACGTACGGCACGTGCGCGGGGTCCATTAGGCCAACGACGGCGTTGTCCATGTTGGCGGCGAAGATGCGGTGGATGACGAATTTCGGCTCGTGGAAATCGCCGAGGTCAAATTGCGGCGGCGGTGGCGGTTCGCCATCGAAGCGCGGATCGGCGGAGACATAGGTAAAGACGATGCCGTTGGCTTCGTGGGTCGGGAAGCGGCGCACGCGGATGCGGTTGGTTTCGTACGGCTGATCGGCAAGCAGGGTCGGAATGAGCTTGCAGGCGCCATCCTGCGTGCCGAAACGCCAGCCGTGATAAGGGCACTCGACAGTCTGAACACCATTCTCAGCGACGATGCGACCCGCCGAAAGCGGCACGGCGCGGTGGGGGCAGATGTCACGCATGGCGAACGCCTTGCCCTCTTCATCGCGCCCGATCAGCACCGGCTCTCCCAGGATTTCGCGGCGAAACATCTGCCCGCGCCTCAGCTCACGCGATGTCGCGGCGAAGTACCAAAGATCCCTGAGAAGCTCGCTCATTGCCTAGCGAGATAGAGGATCACGGGGATGCCGACAAAGCCTATCGCCGCGGATGCGACAATCCCGCAGCCGAAAAGTGCAGCGAGCAACGCCCGGCGGCGGCGCATCTCGGGCGGGCGCGCCTTATTCATCGCCCCGCCAAGGAAGAAGATGAAGCCGAGCGTTCCGGCCACAACACCGGCGACCGCCAACATGTAAAGCAGTGTCTGCGCGAGGAGGATCACTTAGTGCGCGACGACGGTGACGCGGAAGGTTTGGCTTGGCGGCTCGTTGGTTTCCCAGGGACGGCGCTGCTCCATGACGATTTCGCCAGTGCCGGCAGCTGTGGCGGTGAACATCGTCACTTCCCAGTGATTGCCGCCGGTGAAGCCAGGCTGGTTCTGCGCCTGTGTCGTGTTGCCGGAGACTTCGCCCGCACGTGTGATGAAGGGCGGCATTTGTGACGGCTCCCAGACATAGCCCGCCGTCGGCACGCCAACGAGTTCGATTGCAAAGCGCCGGCCGACGTCGACGTTTACCGTCTGCCCATTGTGCTCGGCAGTGATGCGTGTGGTCACGTCGCTTGGAGTCGGCGCCTGAACTGACGTGATCGCCACGGATTGCTGCTCCTGCGTTGCTTCCTGCGCGGGCGCGCATGCCGCCAGCGTCAGCGCGGCGACAAGGAGAACGAACCGGATCATTGCATCGCTCCTGCTTCCATGAGCCCGATATAGAATCGGACGGTACGTTCGATGTTGGCGAAACTGATATGTTCGTCGTTGCCGTGGATGCCGGCGAGATCGTCGGCGGCAAACAGCATGGGTTGGAAGCGATACACATTTTCCGCCACTGCCGAATAGTGCCGGGAATCCGTCCCCGCGAGGACAAGACCCGGGGCCACCGGCGCGTCCGGCAAGACACTGCGCGAAAGCGCAGCCAGCAGGCCGTAGCTTGTGCTGGTGGTGCTCGACGTCGTCGTCGCATCGCGCGGCTCCTCGGCCCACTCGAGATCCACGCCATCCATGTCGGCCACCTCGGCGCGCGCGCGCTCCAGAATGCTGGCAGCGGTGTCGCGCGGGTGGAAGCGATAATTGATCATGGCCGTGGCTTCCGCAGGAAGCACATTGGCGCGGACGCCGCCATTGATCATCGTCGGCGCCACGGTGGTGCCGAGCAGCGCACGCGCCGTGCGGTCTCGCGACATGCGCTGACGTAGCAGCGGGCCAAACAACCATTCGTTGGACACCGCCATGCGAGTGGTGAGCGAAATCTCAGGCGACAAAGCGCGCATCATGTCGATCGCCGGTCCACCCTCAAGGCGCTGTTCGATCGGCATGTCATGAATACGCACGACAGCTTCGGACACCAGCGAAACGGCCGTTTCGGGCGGCGGCATTGACGAGTGGCCAGGTTGGCCGACGCCATGAACGCGGAGCGTGCCGAAGCCACGCTCTGAGATGCCGATCAAAGCAGCCGGCCCGCCGGTGAGCGGATGCTCGGTGATCGCCGCCATGCCTTCGTCGAGCGCAAACCAAGCGCGGACGCCCCGTTGCTCCAACAGCGACGCAACCTGCACCGCGCCATCAGCGCCGCCGATTTCTTCGTCGTGACCGAACGCGAAGATGATCGTTCGCACTGGGCGCTTGCCTTGCTGGGCCAGATATTCCGCGGCCTCCAGCAGGAGGACGAGCGAGCCTTTGTCGTCGACGGTGCCGCGTCCCCAGACAGCGTCATCGCGGATCACACCGCCGAACGGATCGTCGGTCCACGCTTCGCGCGTTTCATCCGGCACCGGGACGACGTCTTGGTGCGCCAGCAAGAGAAGCGGCGGCTGACCGGGATCGCTCCCCTCCCAAGTGTAGACGATGGTGAGGTCGTTGACGGTTTCGCGGCGCGCCACCGCGTTAAAGGCGGGATAGGTGGCGATCATCCAGGCCTGGAGATGGGTGAAGGGCGTGCGGTCCTCTTCAGGCGAGAGCAGCGAGACTGTCCGGAAACGTACGGCTTGACTCAAGTGCGCGGCGGCAGCCTGAACGTCGATCGTGTAGCTTGATGTTTCCGGAATGGTGACGTCTGTCGGCGCCGGCGGCGCGGTGAACGACATCGTGCGATAGCCGACGAAGCCCGCCACAGCAGTGAGCACCAGCGCCAAGCCTGCAAGTATGAGCCGAACCATGCATCTCCCCCGCGGCGCTCTCCCGGGCGCCGTCATAGGCAATTGGAACGCCGTGGCGGCGACAGGTCAATTCCGCACTGCCGTCGGGACCCCTTAAAGCGCGCCGCCGCGCCAAGTTGGCAACGCCGCTTTGCCTAACGCAACGGCGACCGCTGCGTGCGCCAGAAGCCGCGTAGAATCGAGCGTCGGCAGCGGCGAGATTTCTGGCGTAATCAGGATCGGGATTTCAGTGCAGCACAGTGCGGCGGCCTCACAGCCTTCCGCCTTCAGCGCTTCGATCACGCGCAGGAACTCGCGCCGCGCCGGTTCGTCGAAGCGCCCGAGGCATAGTTCGTCGAAGATGATGCGGTTGAGCAAAGCGCGATCGGCAGCGCCGGGTGTACGCATCTCCATGCCATAACGCGCAAATGCGGCTGGATAGACGGCCCCCTCCATCGTGTAGCGCGTGCCGAGCAGCGCGATGCGTTTATGGCGCTGGGTCTTGGCGTGTTGCGCGACCACTTCGGCAATGTGCAGACCAGGCAACGGATACGCCTCATGGGCGGCTTCAAGCGCAATGTGCGCCGTGTTGTCAGGGCAGACGAAGAAATCGCACCCGGCGTCCGCGAGACGTTGCGCGGTGGCGCGTAGGTGCGCGTTGATTCTGTTCAGATCGCCCGCCTCCCACCACGGGAGCGTCGGCCCCATCGGCAAGAGCGACATGGTGATCTCGGGATGAGCATGGTCGCCAAGCTGACGCGCGCCTTCCCGCACCATCTCAAGATAACAGAGCGACGAGCCGTCGGCCGAATGGCCCAGAATGCCGATGTGGAGCATCGGTTGGTTATATCGCTCCTAAACTCAAAGCTCCACGGTGAAGCCTCCAACCGCCGCCAGGGCGGTGGCGGCCTCCGTGTGCCCAAACCCTTTGGTGTAGTCGAGGATCGAGACGACCTGGGGATCAACCCGATAGAGCGCCATCTCCACGTCATCACCCTGCAAGAACTGGCCGATCTGCGGGAACTTGTTGACCATCAGGTCGAAGACACGCGCGAGTTCGGCCGCTTCGGTCACACGCACGGCGTGACCGCCCAGCGAGAGCCCGCGGATACCGCCCCAATCAGTGTATGGCGCCGTAACTGTGATCGAGACCCGCGGATCGCGCGCAATGTTCTGCGCTTTCTGCGACTTCGCCCAGGTGCCGAAATAGATACGCGTTCCGTCTGCGACGAAGCTGACAGTCGTGACTTGCGGCCAGCCATCCGGACGTACGGTCGCGATTGCTAAGTCACTAGCGAGGTCGAGGACCGAGGCGATATGCTGGCGTTGCGAATTGCTAAACATCGGCATCCTCCTCAACGAAAGGTACGCCTCTAGCAGACGCCAATATTGAGCTGACGCAAAGCGCTCAGCCGCGTGTCCCGCTCAACTCCAGCACATCTTCGAACGTGCGCAGGCCGCTGCGTTGCGCGTTCACGAGCACGGCCATGTTGCCGGGCTGGTGCTTGTTATCGAGCATCTTCTCGTGCGCGTCAGGGATTTTATCCCACGGCAGCACTTCCGACATCGCCGGATCGATGCGGCGGTCGATGACGAGCTGGTTGGCTTGGCTGGCGTGATAGAGGTGCGCGAAGTGTGAGCCCTGCACGCGCTTTTGGCGCATCCAGAGGAAACGCGCGTCCATGGTGAGATTGTAGCCGGTGGTGCCGGCGCAAATGACCACCATGCCGCCGCGCTTACAGACGAGCACCGAAACCGGGAACGTCGCCTCGCCCGGGTGTTCGAAGACGATGTCGACATCCTTGCCGCCGGTGATTTCCCAGATCGCTTTGCCGAACTTGCGGCTCTCTTTCATGTACTCAGCGAAGCCCGGACCATTCACTGTCGGGAGCTGCCCCCAGCAGTTGAAGTCCTTGCGATTGAGCACAGCCTTCGCGCCCATCGAGAGCACATAGTCCTTCTTGCTTTCATCGGAGACGACGCCAATCGCATGCGCGCCACTCACGGCGCAAAGCTGCGTGGCGAAGACGCCCAGGCCGCCGCTCGCGCCCCAAACAAGCACGTTCTGGCCCGGACGCAGCACGTTCGGACGCCAGCCGAACAGCATGCGATACGCAGTCGCGAGCGTCAGCGTGTAGCAGGCCGACTCTTCCCAGGTGAGATGTTGTGGGCGGTGCATGAGCTGGCGCGCCTGAACTTTGCAGAACTGCGCGAACGAACCATCGCTCGTTTCGTAGCCCCAGATTTTCTGCGACGGCGAGAACATGGGGTCGCCGCCATTGCACTCCTCGTCGTCGCCATCATCTTGGTTGCAGTGGATGACGACCTCGTCGCCCGGCTTCCAGCGTTTCACTTTCGAGCCAACAGCCCAGACGATACCTGCCGCGTCGGAACCCGCGATGTGATAGGGCTGCTTGTGGCCATCGAGTGGCGAGATCGGCTCGCCAAGCGCGGCCCACACGCCATTGTAGTTCACGCCCGCCGCCATCACGAGCACGAGCGCCTCATCTTCGCCGATTTGCGGCACTGGCACTTGTTCAAGCTGCATGGCGCTCGCCGGACGGCCATGACGCTCCTTGCGAATGGCCCAGGCCCACATCTTTTCGGGGACGTGGAATTGCGGCGGGATCTCCCCGATCTCGTAGATGTTCTTCACCGCTTTCAAGTTTGGTTGCGTCATAGCGCCGGCCCCGTGATTTGCTGCGGCGCACAATGAGGCGTTTTTCGCGGGAGGGTCAATGGGGGCTCGGTTGAACGGCGCGTCAGCGCTGCTCGCCGGAACGGCGCAAAATTCACCCTACGCAAAGCTGGGCCAAGCAATACCCCGAAGCGCGGCATCTTGCAGTGCAGCATGGGTTAGGGCTTGCTGGGAGCATGAGTCCGCCCTTTCAACACGCGCCCGACGCCCCGTGGATCTTTCGCACCTATGCGGGCCACTCGACGCCGGCTGAGTCCAACAAGCTCTACCGGGCGAATTTGGCGAAAGGTCAGACTGGGCTTTCCGTGGCGTTCGATCTGCCGACGCAAACCGGCTACGACAGCGACCACATTCTGGCGCGCGGTGAAGTCGGAAAAGTCGGCGTACCGGTCGGGCACCTCGGCGACATGCGTGCGCTGTTTGAGGGCATCCCGCTCGAACAGATGAATACGTCGATGACGATCAACGCTCCGGCGGCGTGGCTGCTCGCGCTCTACGTGGCGCTGGCCGAGGAGCAAGGCGCCAACCCGAAGAAGCTCACCGGCACGACGCAGAACGACATTCTCAAAGAATATCTCTCGCGCGGCACCTACATCTTCCCGCCGGCGCCGAGCCTGAAGCTCACCGCCGATACAATCGCCTGGAGCCTTTCGACGATTCCGAAATGGAATCCAATGAATGTGTGCTCGTATCACTTGCAAGAAGCTGGCGCGACGCCAGAGCAAGAGCTGGCGTTCGCGCTCGCTGCGGCGATTGCCGTGCTAGACGAAGTGAAGGCGCGCGGCGAAGTGGCGCCGGAGCGCTTCGCCGATGTGTTCAGCCGCATCTCGTTCTTCGTGAACGCCGGCATGCGCTTCGTCACCGAGCTTTCGAAGATGCGTGCCTTCGTGCAGCTCTGGGACGAGATTGGCCGCGAGCGCTATGGCGTCGATGACGAGAAGGCGCGCCGCTTCCGCTATGGCGTGCAGGTCAACTCGCTAGGGCTGACCGAGCAGCAAGCCGAAAACAACGTCTATCGCATCCTGCTTGAGACGCTAGCGGTGACGCTTTCGAAGGACGCGCGCGCCCGCGCGGTGCAACTCCCGGCTTGGAACGAAGCGCTCGGCCTGCCCCGGCCCTGGGATCAGCAATGGTCGCTACGCATGCAGCAGGTCTTGGCTTTCGAGACCGACCTGCTGGAATTCGAGGACATCTTCGCGGGATCGAGGGTGATCGAGGCGAAAGTTGCCCAGCTCGTCGAAGGCGCACGGACTGAACTCGCGAAGATAGGGGCCAGCGGCGGCGCGGTGGCCAACGTGGACTATATGAAGGCGGCGCTCGTGGACGCCAATCGCCGGCGTATCGAGCAGATCGAAGCCGGCAGGCAGAAGGTCATCGGCGTCAACGCCTTCACCGAAGGCGAGCCCTCTCCGCTCGAAGCCGGTGAGAAGAATATTCAAACCGTCGATCTCGCCGTTGAGGCGCAGCAGATCGCCAACCTGAAAGCTTGGCGTGGCGCGCGCGACGCAGGCGTAGCCGAACGCGCGCTCGCGCAACTTGAGGCTGACGCGCGGGCGGGCCGAAACATCATGCCCGCAAGCGTCGCGGCTGCGAAAGCGGGCGCCACCACCGGCGAATGGGCGGCAACGCTGCGCAAGGTTTACGGCGAATATCGTGGCCCGACTGGCGTGGCGCTGGTGATCGAAAGCGGCGCCGAAGACATTGAGAGCGTGAAGCGCGATGTGGCGGCGCTGAGCGAGAAGCTTGGCCGCCAGCTTACCTTCCTTGTCGGCAAGCCGGGCCTTGATGGCCACTCCAACGGCGCCGAACAGATCGCGGCACGCGCCCGCGCAGTGGGCATGGATGCAATCTATGAAGGCATTCGCCTGACGCCAGCAGAGATCGTCAGCGCTGCGAAAGATAAGAAGGCGCACGCGGTGGGCCTGTCCATTCTTTCCGGCTCGCACCTCGATCTGGTGCAGGAAGTCGTGCGCCTGATGCGCACCGAGGGCTTGGAGAACGTGCCCCTCATTGTTGGCGGCATCATTCCTCCAGTCGATGCACTGGCGCTGAAGCAAATGGGCGTCGCCGGGGTCTACACGCCAAAAGATTTCAAGATCACAGGCATTATGAGCGACGTGGTGAAACTCGTCGCAGCGCGCGCGTGAACCCGCGCGACATTGATCTCGCCACGATCAGGACCTGGCCGGCGGCAGTCACGGAAGAGCGTGACGGCTGGTTTTATCTCGCATCGGGCGGCGTGACCGGCCGCGTGAACGCGGTTTGGCCGCTCGAATGGCGCGGCGGCGATGTCGAAGTCGCTATCATGGAGGCCGAGGCGTGGCTTGCGGCGCGCAATCTGCCACCGCGCTTCAAGCTGACGGACGGCGCTTACGCGCCGGCGGATCTGCCGGAGCTCCTGGAGAAACGCGGTTACGAGCCGGTTATGTCAACGCTCGTGATGACGGCGCCAATTCGGGCGCTCCAGGCGCCAGGCGGAGTTCACATCCACGATGCGCTTCCGGCGGCCTTCGACGCGGTGATCCGCGAAACGTCGAAGGATGATGCCGAGTACGACGAGCGTCTCAGCATCGCGCAGCGGGCGCCGCAGCCGGCAGCGTTCGCACTGATTGAACGCGCGGGCCGCCCGCTGGCGATTGGCATGTGCGCCGCGGCGGGTGATCTCGCGGGCGTCTTTCTCATGCGCACGGCGCCGGAAGCGCGCCGCCAGGGGTTGGCGCGGGAAATACTCCGGGCGCTGATCTCGCGCTGCAGCGATTGGAACGTGCGTACAGCGTTCCTGCAGGTCGATGATCACAACGAGTCGGCCATCGCACTCTATGAAAGCGAGGGCTTTTCAACGCTGACCGCGTATCGTTTCTGGCGCAGACGCTAGCGCAGTGCATGAATGAGCCGTGTCATCGCGCTCGCACCCACCAGCGGCGCAACGAACGGGATAATCGAGCAGGCAAGCCCGACCATGAACACCGCGCCGCCGTGGCGCTTACGGAAGGCGACAGCGTCAGCGTAGCTCATATGCTGGCGCGCGGCGGTGATGGTCGCGTACTCACGCCCCATCAGATATCCGTTCAGCGTGTAGAACGTCACCGCATTGACGACGGGAATGAAGTAGAGCGGGATCACGAGCAGGTTGAGCGCAAGCGCCGGTAATGCAATGCGCAGGCCGTTGAGTACGCCCTCTTGGATCGGCACGGCTCGCGCTTTCGGCACGCCGATCTTTGTCTCAACACGCTCCGCGGCGAAATCGAACAGAACGCCGCCGACGAGCATCGAGATCGCGGGTGACAGCGCTATCGCCAGCACCACGACGACAAAGCTCGCCACAGCAGAGCCCGCCATCGAGATGTAGCCAAGCCAGCCGGACGCATCCGGCACCAGCGGCACGATGTACTGAAGCCCCGCCCGCGCGGCGAAGACAGTAATGGTTACGGCGACGACTAAGTTAATGATCGCCAACCAGGAGAGAGATCCGAAGATGACGTCTTTCAGCCCGCCCAGAACTGCGGTCATTGCGCGCGTCACGAGAGTCTCCGCAGCTTCCTGCTTGACGGCAGATAATTGGCTTCTAACGCTCGCGCCAGTGGGAGTTGCGGATGAGCGATTGGCGGGAACGTTTGCGCGGCGAAGGGATCGAGTGGGCCAAGACGATTGGCGCCGCGTTCCTCGCATACCTCGCATTCACGACTGTCGCGTTCGCGCAATATCGGATTCCATCGGAAAGCATGGTGCCCCACATTGAGGTCGGCGACCGCGTGACGGTTTCAAAGTTCGCGTACGGCTACAGCCGCTTTTCGCTCCCTTTCGACCTTGGCTTTGCGCTGCCGCATGCACAGCATCGCCTGTTCGAGCGCATGCCGCAGCGCGGTGACGTGGTGGTGTTCATCCATCCGGTGACGAGTGTTGTGATGATCAAGCGGGCAATCGGTTTGCCCGGCGATGTGATCGAAATGCGCGATGGCGTTCTGCTGATCGACGGACGCGCCGTGGAAACGACCGAGCCGCATCTGCTGATGCGCCAAGTTCATCCACGCGGACGCGAGTGGGCTGAGCGCTATGACGAGACCTTGCCAGGCGGCGTCACCCACTCAATTCATAATCTCACCGACAGCGCGCCGTTGGACAATTTCGGCCCGTACACCGTGCCGGAAGGCCACATCTTTTTTATGGGCGACAATCGCGACAATTCCCTCGATAGCCGCTGGAGCGGCATGGGGCCGGTGCCGATCGAAAATCTGATTGGTCGCGCGGAAATCGTCTACGCCACGGCGCTCTCATCCTGCGGACGCGATCACACCGTGTCGTGCCCAATGGACCGCTGGATGCGGCCGCTGCATCACTGAGCGCGATTGCGCTGCACGACGTAAATGCCGGCGAGGACGAGCCCCGCGCCCATTAGCGCCATCGGCCCCAACGCTTCGCTGAACATGATCCATGAAAGCCCCGCAGCGACGATCGGCTGCATCCAGAGCAGCACCGTGCTTGCAACGATCGGCAAGCGTCCAACGCCGTAAGCGATCAGCCCCTGCCCGCCGACTTGCACGACAAGCGCGAGGCTCACAAGGATGAGCCAGCCCTTGAGCGTCTGCGGGAGCAGCGGTTCGTGAAACAGCAGCGCCAACGCTAGCGCCACAAGCGCGCCGCCAATCGTCGCCCAGAACATCACCGCGCCGACGTTCACCTGCTTGCCGAGCATGCGCAGGATGAGGAGGTAGCCCGCATAGCCAACGGCGGCGCAGAGTCCGAGCGCATCGCCAATCCAGCCGGTCTCCGGGTCGCCCGTTGGCCCCGCCGCAGCGCGGGCGCGCGCAATCGCCAGCAGCACCGCGCCAGCCAGCGAGATCGCGACGCCAGCGATCACCGGCGGTCGCAAGCGCTCCCGGAACAGGAACCAGCCGAAGAGGGCCGCGAACACGGGAGTTAGGTTGGCCAGGAGCGTGGCGTTGGTGACGGTAGTCAGCCCGAGCGCCGCCCCCCAGAGCGAAACCTCGATTCCAAAGAGGATGCCGGCGAACAGGATCCAGCCCATCTGCCGGACGGTGGGAATCGGGCGGGCCAGCGCCGCCCATAGGGCCAGAATCGGCAGCGCCAAAAGGAATCGCCAGAAGTTGGAGGCGTGCGGACCGAGCTCCGAGAGCCTCATGGCGATGGGCGACATGCCCAACAACGCGCCGCCCGTTAACGCCGCGAGCGCCGCTTTTCCTTGCCCCGAATGATCCGCCATACGCCTGAAAAACGCCGGATTTTGTTAAGGTGCAAGGTCAGATTTTGCGGTATTTACCCACCGCAATTGCGTTAACGAACGAACCTCGATCCACCCCTGTGTTCACAGATTCGACACGCTAAATTTCGCCGCTGAGGCCTTCGCCCATTGACCCAGCATTAACGGGTGGCATCACTATATATAGCGGTACGGTTCAGTCAGGCACGCAATGGCGTGTGGTTTGGCCCAGAACCGAGTCGGATTAACACAGAGCTAAATTCGGGGGCTGGAAACATGCAGGCACGAGCGGAAAAAGCGGGGGTCCACCGCATGGGCGAAGTCCATCGCGGCAAGCCCAAGCCCCTGCGTCCGCTGAAGGTCGTGGAGAAGGTCGTTACGGATCCGAGCCGCGACGCGCTGCTGACGGATTTCGGCAAGACGACGCTTCAAGATCGCTACCTACTGCCTGGCGAGTCATATCAAGACATGTTCGCGCGCGTCGCCACAGCGTTCGCTGACGACATTGGGCATGCGCAACGAATCTACGATTACATTTCGAAGCTCTGGTTCATGCCGGCGACGCCAGTGCTGTCGAACGGCGGCGCTGAGCGCGGCCTGCCGATCTCTTGCTTCTTGAACGCTGTCGGTGACTCGCTCGACGGCATTATGGACACGTGGAACGAGAATGTGTGGCTCGCTTCGAACGGCGGCGGCATCGGCACCTATTGGGGTGGCGTTCGTTCCATCGGCGAAAAGGTCGGCCAGAACGGTCAGACGTCGGGCATCATTCCGTTCATTCGCGTGATGGACTCGCTGACGCTCGCGATCAGCCAAGGTTCGCTGCGCCGTGGCTCGGCAGCGGTGTACTTGGACATCCATCACCCGGAGATCGAGGAATTTCTCGAAATCCGTAAGCCGGCCGGCGACTTCAACCGCAAGAGCTTGAACCTGCACCACGGGCTCAATCTCACGGACGAATTCATGATCGCGGTCCGTGACGATCTTCCGTTCGCGTTGCGCTCACCGAAGAACCAAGAGCCGCTGAAGCATGTGAATGCGCGCAAGCTCTGGCAGAAAATTCTCGAGCTCCGCCTACAAACTGGCGAGCCCTACATCATCTTCTCCGACACCGTGAACAAGGCGATGCCGAGCCACCAGCGCAAGCTCGGCCTGAAGGTTCGCCAATCGAATCTGTGCTCGGAAATCATGCTGCACACCGGCATGGATCATAACGGCCGCGAGCGCACCGCCGTCTGCTGCCTCTCCTCGCTGAACGCCGAGACGTTCCTTGAGTGGCAGAACGAGCCGGAATTCATGGACGACGTGTTCCGCTTCCTGGACAACGTGCTCGAAGACTTTATCGCGCGCGCGCCGCCGGAAATGGAACGCGCCGTCTACGCCGCCATGCGCGAACGCTCGGTTGGTCTGGGCCTGATGGGCTTCCACTCCTTCCTGCAGAAGCAGGGCGTGTCGATGGAATCGGCGATGGCGAAGGTTTGGAACAACAAGATCTTCAAGCACATCCGCCGCGGCGCCGACGCGGCCTCGGTTAAGCTTGCACAAGAGCGCGGCGCTTGCCCGGATGCGGCCGAGAACAACGTGATGGCGCGCTTCTCACACAAGCTCGCGATCGCGCCAACCGCTTCGATATCGATCATCTGCGGCGGCACCTCGGCCGGCATCGAGCCGATCCCGGCGAACATCTACACGCACAAGACGCTCTCGGGCTCGTTCGCGGTGAAAAACCCCTATCTCGAGCAGCTGCTCGAAGAGAAGGCAAGAACACTGAGAGCGTTTGGAGCTCGATCCTGAAGAACGAAGGCTCGGTGCAACACCTCGACTTCCTCAGCGAAGACGAGAAAGGCATCTTCAAGACGGCGTTCGAAATTGATCAACGCTGGATCATCGAACTGGCCGCCGATCGCACGCCGCTCATCTGCCAGGCGCAGTCGCTCAACATCTTCATCCCGGGCGATGTCGATAAGTGGGACCTCCACATGCTGCACTGGATGGCGTGGGAGCGCGGCGTGAAGAGCCTCTATTATTGCCGCTCGAAGTCAGTGCAACGCGCGGGCTTCGCCGGCGACGAAGGCAAGGGCGACACGGTGGAAACGCCGATGATGCCCGCCGAGCGGACGGACTACGAGGAATGCTTGGCGTGCCAATAGCGCGCTGATTGGTTGGATTGGAGTGACTGGGCGCTGAGATTCATCTCAGCGCCCTTTTTGTCAGGATTGGCCACTTCCAATCGACCATGAACCTGACTTTCGAATCGATCGCGGCTCTTCCAGATGCAATCAGTTCTCTCAAAGACTGACGCGTCTCGGAGAAGGCCTTGCCGCTCTAGGCACGCATCGAGTCGAAGATCGATTTGTGCCCGGCGATGATGGCGGCGATTGCCTCGGGATTGGGCTCCAACGACCATTCGCCATGTTCGTAGGTTCCGCCGAGGACGATGCCATCCCTCCGGCCGAACATGTACCCTTCGTTGGCGATGGTGTTGTAGGTGATTTCCGGCTGCGGCAGCAGGATCACCAGCTGCCCACGAACCGGTTCGAGTTCTGTGTCGCCAAACAGACGGCCAGCGCCGAGCCCCGTGCAGTTGAAGATCGTCTGCTCCGGCAAAGCACGCACCTGGGCCACATCGGCGAACTCGCGAACGACGATTTCGCCGCCAGCTTGGCGCACGTCCAACTCCATGCGCCGCAAATAGAGCGGCGTTTCGATCATCATCGTGTCGAACTGACGAACGAACGGGCGCGGGAAGTTGTGCTCGTCCACGGCCAAGTCTCGCAAATTGACCGCGAGCTGGCGCATCGGATTGGATTCAGACGCTGGGTAGTTGGCGATCGGGGTATTGGAGAGATTGTAGTTCGTTTCCCAGCTGACACCGTAAGCATCACCCACCAACGATTGGTAGCGGCGAAAAGCAAAGCGCGCCGCCTCGTAGTGGCGGTGGACAAACTCGGGCGCGGCGCGACGGCGATCGAATGTCGAGGCTGGCCACCATTGCGCGCCGGCGACATTTGACGTCGTGTTCGGCGGCAAGTCCTTCGCGTAAATGCGAACGTTCGCGCCACGCTCTTGTAGCAGACGCGCTGTCGCCAGGCCCACGGCGCCGCAGCCTAGCACCGCCACATCCGGCTTCGACGTGTCGTAGCCCAGATCGACAGCGAGCTTAGCCGTCCCCCAGGACAAGGTGATGCCGCCGCCGCCATGGCCATAATTGTGCACCAGCACTTTGTCGCCCAGCGCTTCGCGCTCGACGCGGAAGCCAGTTGGCCGGAACGGCCGCAAACCGACATCGATACGGATGATGCGTTCTTCCGACACGTGCACCGGCGGCAAGCGCATCGGCCGGGTGCCTGGCGCCATGCGCAGATCGCGCATCAAGCCGCCGCCCAAGCCACGCGCCGTGGCGCATGATGAAGCAAGGCTCGCGGCGCCAATCGCCATCAATGTCCGCCGTGAATGCATGACTTTGCTTCATCCCCGCGCGCCTCATCAGAAATGAGTTCGTGCGCCTGTCAATGCCGCCTTGCTGTTTGCGCGATTCGGAGCCAAATGGCGCTATGCATGGGCATCATGGGCACGCGCACGATCATCACGATCACGCCCATCACCACCCCGCCCCATCCGACAAACGTTATACCATTGCGATCGCGCTGAACCTTGGCTTCGTGCTTGTCGAAACAGGGGCGGGATTCTTCGCCAACTCGACAGCGTTGCTCTCGGATGCGACGCACAACCTCTCCGACGTGCTGGGCTTGGCGCTTGCGGGCGGCGCAGTCTGGTTGGCCAAGCAACGCGGCGGCGGACAACGGACATACGGTTTCTCGAAAGCAACGGTGGTCGCAGCGCTGGCGAACGCGCTCGTTCTCGTCGTCGCGTGCGGCGGCATTCTTTGGGAGGCTTCGCGCCGCCTGTTTGCGCCGGAGCCGACGCAGCCGCTCTTCATCATGGCCGTCGCCGCGATTGGCGTGCTGATCAATGGCGCGACGGCGATGCTGTTCCTCGCCGGCCGCAAGCAAGATGTGAACGTGCGTGGCGCTTACCTCCACATGCTGGCGGACGCTGGCGTTTCGGCGGCAGTGATCGTCGCCGGCGCGGTGATCTACTTCACGGGTCTACAATGGATCGACCCGGTGATCTCGCTGGTGGTGGTGCTTTTGATCCTGTGGGGCACGTGGGGCTTATTACGGGAATCGTTCGACCTCACCCTCGACGCCGCGCCTGCGAACATTGAAGTCAGCACAGTGCGCGCCTTCCTCGCCTCGCAACCAGGCGTGACGGCGGTGCATGATCTTCACGTGTGGGCGATGGGCGCGACGAGACCCGCGCTCACAGCGCACCTTGTGCGCCCCGATGGCAGCGACGATGCATTCCTGGCGCAGGTCTCAGCCGGCCTCGCCCAGACGTTCGGTATCTCGCACGTGACATTGCAAATCGAGCGCGCTCAACGCGACGATTGTGAGAATTGCTAGCGTTCGGACCAAGTCTTCAAGAGCTGGTGTGCAATCGCAAACGGCGGCGGCGCCCAGCATTCGCCATGCTTGCCCGCAATCAGGAGCTTCGCCTCTTCGCGGGTGAACCACCGGCCGCTTTCGAGTTCGGTCGTATCGACCTTATCTTTGTCGTCTTCGACTTCGCAGAGCACGCCGATCATCAATGAATGCGGGAACGGCCATGGCTGGGTTGAATGCGTTTCGACCTGGCGAACCGTCAGCCCCGCCTCTTCCAGCGTCTCGCGCGCAACCGCCTCTTCGATCGCCTCGCCCGGTTCGATGAACCCCGCGAGCGCCGAGTGCATGCCTTTCGGCCAAGCTCGCTGGCGGCCAAGGAAACACTTATCGCCGAACGTCGGCACCATGATGCAAACCGGATCGACGCGCGGATAGTGTTCGGCATTGCAGGCGTCGCACTTGCGCACCCAACCCGCCTCAGTCACACGCGACGCCGTTCCGCAATTGGCGCAATAGCCGTTGCGGCGGTGCCACTCATAGAGCGCGCGCACCGTGCCGATGATTGGCAACTGCTCCATCGGCAGCCGCGGCGCAGCGGGACGGAGCTCTTCGAACAGCCCCAGATCGCCCAACGCGGCCGGCTCGGAGATCTCGCAGGCAAAGTGCGCCGCGTCGCTTCTGTCGACGCCGAGGAAGACCAGCGGCAGCGCGCGATCGCCCAGTTGTTCGTACACTTGCGGCGCCAGCCAGCGGATCGAAAGGCCACCGCCTTCCTCATAGAGAAAGGGGCGACCCTTGTTGAACACCAGCAGCGATGACTGATCGCTCGCCATCGCCGCCTCCAGCCACGCCTCATCCTTGCGGTGATGGCCGGCGCGATCGAGTGGCGAACGGGTGAAGGCGTTCGGATTGTGCGGGAGGAGCACCGAACGCCTCAGTTTGCCGGCCTGCGGAACCGCAGAACGAACTGATCCGTGTGCCCGCGAATGTCGCCCTCAAAGACTCTGGCTGTACGGGCATCGGCCGGGTTGCGGAGAATCTGGCTCTCCTCTTCGAGCACGAAGCCAGCAGCCGTGACGTCACGGATCACCTGCGCTTGATCGATGCGGTGAATGTCTGCCTGCGGGTCGGCGGTATTGATCGCGTGACCGGCTTCGGCGGCGTGATCGATGACCACATAAACGCCTCCGGGCTTCAGTGCATCGAACACTGCGCGATTGAACGCCGCCACATCCACATTGAGCTGCGGGTAGAAGAAGTCGTGATAGATCTGCGAAATGAAAACCGCGTCCAACGGCTCCGGGATCGTCCAGCCCGTGTAGCCGGCCTGCAGGACCGTTATGTTTTGATACTGGGGCGCGACAGCGAGCATGGCGCGCGGGCGATCAGGCGCAGCATTGGGCCGATCGACGCCGTAGACGCGACCGCTGTCGCCAACCGCCACTGCGAGCAGGCGCGAATAGTATCCGCCACCAGGTCCAACATCTGCGACACGCCAGCCAGGCTGAACACCCGTGAAAGCCATTATCTCAGCCGGATGGCGCAAGGCGTCGCGCTGGCGATCTGTCTCTGGACGGCGCGTATCAGCCAGCGCCGCGATAACGTGCGGCGACGTTGCTGTGACCTGCTCCGCGGGCATCGACATCATCAGCCCCGGCACAGCGCCCCCCGCACAGGCCCCGATGAACAGCGCAACCCCAAGTCCAGCCAGCAGTTTTCGCATGTCGTCCTCCCTCATTCGCCCGCGATTTAGCCCAGCTGGGATGCCTTGTCTCCCGCCTCCCTACGAAGTGAACGATTGGAAACCGGCCTGCGTTACACTGCTCAACGATGATTCCCGTCACTCACTCCCTGGCCCTCGACGAGCGCGATCTGGAGGAGCGCTTTATCCGCGCCTCCGGGCCAGGCGGACAGAACGTCAACAAGGTTTCGACCGCAGTCGAGCTGCGCTTCAACATGAACGGCTTCACGGAGATGCCGGAGGACGTGCGCGCGCGGCTGGAGCGGCTCGCGGGACGGCGGCTCACGCTCGACGGCGAGATCGTTATCCGCGCGGACGAGCATCGCACCCAGGATCGCAATCGCTCGGAAGCCCTAACCCGGCTTGTGGCGCTGATTGAACAGGCCACGCACCGGCCGAAGCCGCGCAAACCGACGAAAGTTCCGAAGGCGCAAAAACAGAAGCGCCTCGATCACAAGGCCAAGCGCGGCAGCATCAAAGCCAACCGCGCCCGCCCTCGTCACGACGACTAAGTGTCGCTTATTCCGGCTTACGGAACCGCATCACAAATTGATCGGTGTGGCCGCGGATCGCCGGATCGAAGACGCTGAGCTCACGCGCGTCCGCCGGATTGCGCAGCACGTCGCTCTCGCCATCAAATACGAAACCGGCAGATTCGACTTCACGGCGCACCGTCGCTTGATCGATACGGTGGTTCGCGGTCTCCGCATCGGTAGCGATCGGCGTGCCATCAACCGCCGAGTGGTCGATGATAATGTAGACGCCGCCTGGCTTAAGCGCTGCGAACGCGGTCGCGTTCATTTGCATGCGGTCCCCGAGTGAGTACGCGGTCAGCGGCATGTCGTGATAATTCTGCGCCGTGAAGATCACATCGAGCGGCTCTGGATATGAGAGCGCATCGTACGGCGTGCGCGCCATGACCGCGTTTGGATATTGCGCGGCGATCGGCAGGATCGGCGTTTCATATTCGCCGGCAACGCCGTCGGGGCGAATGGTCGGATAGATGCGGCCTTCGTCGCCGACAGCAACCGCAAAGAGACGCGTGAAGTAACCTCCGCCCGGGAAGATTTCGCCGACCTTGTCGCCCGGCTCGATGCCGGCGAAACCCAGAACTTCAGCCGGGTGCCGCGCCGCGTCGCGCGCAACATCTTCGGCTGGGCGACGCGAGTCCGTGAGCGCGGCCTGAATGTTCGGCGCATCGGGCGACACCGCGATTTGCGCGGGTGGCGGCGTTTCTTGTTCTGTTGGTGGCGTGCACGCGGCCAGCGCGAGCGCGGCAGCGGCCGAAATAAGCATGCGTTTCATGGGCGTTGTCCCTCCGCCACTTGTGGTAGCGCGGGTACGGACACGCTTCATCCGAAACGCGACGAACGGCGTTCAACGTGCGCGCTTTGGCGGAAGCTGCGCCGGCGGCGGCATCAATTCGAGCTGTTCAGGCGGCGGAAGTGGCCGTGGCGCGCTTTCGATCGAGGCAGGCGAGGCAACATCGATGCCGGCATCGCCCGCGCCAAGCTCCTTGAACTTGCGCGCCTGCGGCAGCACGCGGCTTTCGACCGAGCCGACAAGCTCGTTGTAGCTCTTCACCGACTTCTCGATGCTTTCGCCAACCTTGCTCATCTTATCGACCATGATCGCCATGCGGTTGTGCATCTCGCGGCCAAGCTCCGCGATCTTCTGGGTGTTCTTGGCGCTGTCTTCCTGGCGCCAGCCGTAGGCGATGGATTTGGCCAGCGCGACCATGGTGGTTGGTGTGGTCAGAATGACCTTCTGCGAGAAGGCGTCGTCGAACAGGTTTGGATCGCGCTCGGCGGCGGCGGCCAGGAAGTTTTCGCCCGGGACGAACAGCACCACGAACTCTGCTGTATCCGGCACATGCTTTTGGTATTCTTTGGAGGCTAGGTTCTTCACGTGGCTCTTCAACTCGGCGACGTGCTTCTTCAGGTGCAGTTCACGTGTCGCGTCATCGGTCGCTTCGACAGCGTCGAGATAGCCTGAAAGCGCAACCTTCGAGTCGACGACGATGCAGCGTCCGCCTGGCAGGTTGATCACCACGTCGGGGCGCAAGCGCGAGCCTTCGCCATCCGTGGTTGAGAATTGCTCCTTGAAGTCGACGTGCGCGGACAGTCCCGAAAGCTCCAGCACATTGCGTAGGGTTTGCTCACCCCAACGGCCGCGCATCTTCGGCGAAGCCCGCAGCGCCGAAAGCAGCTGCGTCGTCGTCTTGTTGGTCGTGCCGACCGCATCGACAATTTGCTTCACTTGCTCGTTGATCGCCGACTTATCCTGCAGCCGCGCCTTCTCCAGCGCTTCCACCGAAACCGCCAGCTTGCTGAGCGCTTCCTGCGCCGGGGTGAGCACTTCCTTCATGCCGCCAGTTGCGGCGACCTTGTGCTTCTCGAAGGTCTCGTTCGCGAGCGCCATGAAGCTGGATTGCGAGGCTTCCAGCGCCTTTGCGGCCAGCGCCAAGAACCGCGCCTCTTCCGATTCCGAGCGCTCGGCCTTCTGAGCCTGCGTCGCCGCCAGCTCAGCCGTCAGGCGCGTGTTTTCCTCACGAAGGACTTTGAGGTCCTCCAGGGCGCGATCTCGTTCGCCCTTGATCAGTTCGGCCCCGCCGGCCAGGGCCTGCGCCTTCATGGCGCGCCAGGCGAAGAATGCGGCGGCGCCAATGGCGGCGAACGCCAGCAAGAAAGGAAGTGATTCGATCATTTCGGAAGCCTAGCAGTCCACCGGCCCCGACCACATGCGCAACGACCATAGGCTTGATTTGGAGCATGACGAAGGCCGGTCTGCAGGCGTAAGTTCGCGCCCCATGGACATTTTCGCTTACCTTATCCCCATCGGCCTCGGCGTCGTTTTCCTGACGCTCTGCTTCGGGATCTACACGATGTTCCGCGGTGGCGACTTTTCGCGATCGTGGTCAAACAAGGCCATGCGCTTCCGGGTTGTGGCGCAGTTCGTGGTGATCCTGCTGCTGGTTGGCGCGCTCTGGTGGAAGCAGAGCCATGGTTAGGCTTGACAAGATCGTCACCAAGGCGGGCGACGGCGGCAAGACGCGCCTCGCCACTGGTGAGCCGGTCTCGAAAGCCAGCGCCCGCGTCGAAGCTTATGGCGCGGTGGATGAAGCCAACTCCGCGATCGGCGTCGCGCGCCTGCACACGACGGCAGACGCCGTGCTCGATCCGATCCTCGATCGCGCGCAGAATGATCTCTTCGACTTAGGGGCCGATCTCGCGACACCGCACGCGGACGATTTGAAATTCGAACCTTTGCGCATCCAGCCAAGCCAAACTGACCGTCTCGAGCGCGAAGTCGACGAGTTGAACGCGAAACTACCCCCGCTCACATCCTTCATTCTGCCTGGCGGCTCACCTGCGGCGGCGCACCTGCACATGGCTCGCGCCATCGCGCGCCGCGCGGAACGCGCGATCGTCGCGCTCGTTGAGATAGACCAAAGCGTTTCGCCGGAAGTCGTGAAGTTCATCAACCGGCTCTCCGACCTTCTCTTCGTCGCCGCGCGCTTCGCGAACGACCAGGGGCGAGCGGATCTACTCTGGAAGCCGGGCGCGAACCGCTAGTGCGAGGCGGCGTTCATCATATCGATTTGACTGTTCGAGACGCCCATGTGTCGCACGCCTTCTATGAAAGCGTGCTGGGCTTCATGGGCTATCGGCAAGCCGACGCCCACCCCAACGGATACGACTTTGATCTGCACGAGGGAGACGCGTTTTGCTCGATCGGCATTCTGAGCGCGCGCGGCGAGAACGCCGATCGTAAGCACGATCGATACAGCCCCGGTTTGCACCACATCGCTTGGAACGCAGCGAGCCGCAACGATGTCGATGCGATGTACGCGCACCTGCTCGGCATCGGCGCAACGATACTCGATCCGCCGGCGACTTATCCGCAGTACGGCCCAACCTACTACGCCGTGTTCTTCGCCGATCCGGACGGGCTGAAGCTCGAATACGTCCACAAGCCTTGAACGCGCGTCATTCCGCTTGTCTGGTGTAGTGGATCACCCATGCGTCGGTCCAAGTCACGCCCTGGTCCGCGCTGCGCTGCCAGCGCCACGTGAACGCGTTCGGCGTGATGTCTTCATAGACCATCCGCTGATACGGCGCGCTTTCGGTCAGCCGCGTGTTTTCCAGGACGAAGTCCTGACCGACAGGGCCACCAGTCAACGCAAAGTAGCCACCCTGATTGTCGACCCAGGTCTGCCGCCACCGCTGCAGTGGCGCATGATACATCGACACTGAGCGGCCGATCAGATTTCCCGTCGCCGGACCACCGTCAAAATCTTCCTGGATGACGCAACCATCCAATGTCCGAGTGATCGTATTCACGCCGGTCCCGGCGGGTGTGCCAGGTGAGGCGTCCCATCGCGCATCCCAGACGCCGACCCAGAAATCCATTTGCCGGTACTCTGGCCCGGCGCAGGCTGATTGCGGCTGCTGCGCGGCCACACTTGCGCATCCCATCAACATCACCGCTGCAATTACGAAGAGCGTCCGCATTGCACTAGAGTGTTGCGCGCTGCCGCGCTCTTCCAACGCGTGTTCGATCAAACGACATTATTCCGTGTCAAACGCGCAAAAGGCCCGCGCTTTCGCACGGGCCTGTGTTGCAAGCTGGGGTCGAACTCAGCTCGGCTTCTTCAACGAATCTTTGACGTCACCCAGAACTTCGCGGGCCTCGCCCTTCGCTTTGTCGACCTTGCCCTTCGCTTCAAGCGACTTATCGCCAAGCACCTTGCCGATGCCTTCCTTGATCGCGCCCGATGCCTTATCAGCCGCGCCTTTGACGTGTTCTTTGTCCATGACTCATTCTCCTTGGTATGGAGAAAGAACGCTGGACAAGCAGCATCGTTCCCAATCAGGTGATGTATTGCGCGCCGTTCATGGTCAGCGTGGAACCAGTCATGAAGCCCGACCCTTCCGACGCAAGGAATGACACCGTGCTCGCGATTTCTTCGGCCTTGCCGAGGCGCCCGACAGGGATGGTCGAGATGATCTTCTTGAGCACTTCTTCCGGCACCGCCGCCACCATGTCGGTATCGATGTAGCCCGGGCACACGCAGTTCACGGTAATGCCCTTGCTCGCACCCTCCTGCGCAAGTGCTTTGGTGAAGCCGATCATGCCAGCTTTCGCCGCTGAGTAATTCACTTGGCCCGCCTGGCCCTTCTGGCCATTGATAGAGCTGATATTGATGATGCGCCCCCAGCCACGCGTGCGCATGCCTTCGATGACTTGGCGCGTCATGTTGAAACAAGAATCCATGTTCACGCGGATCACCTCCGACCATTGCTCATGGCTCATCTTGTGAAAGAAGCCGTCGCGGGTGATGCCGGCATTGTTCACGAGCACATCAATCGGGCCGAGTTGCTCCTCGACTGCTTTGGCGGCTTTCACGCAATCGTCGAAGTTCCCGACATTGCCCTTCACCACCATGATGCCAAGTTCCTTGGCGGTGGCCTCGGCGGCAGCGTCATTGCCCGAATAGCCGGCGGCGACCTTCATCCCGTCCGCCTTGAGGCGCGCCGAGATGGCTTTGCCGATCCCTCGGGTGCCACCGGTCACAAAAGCCACGCGCGTCGTCATCAAAGCCTCCCAGGTCCGTTTCGTCTGAATGCGAAATCAGTGCGATCACATTGCCCGAGCCTGTGCACGTGTCCACCTGGCGCGCGCGGGCTTTTCGATTCATTTCCCGCCCTGAGCAAATCAGGAGCAGGCCCGGAAAAGGGTCAGCCCACGAGATCGCGGACGATGCGGAGGGGCACAACCACAAATACTCAGAGAGATTTACCTGGCGTAAACCTTAAAGTCGCCCTGTGATCACATAAGGTGCAGAGTGATGAAAACTACAATTTTGGTTGTCGACGACCTAGAAGAGAACCGCGCGCTTCTCGCGCGGCGGCTCGAACGGCTTGGATTCGAAGTACGCGAGGCCATTAGCGGCGCTGACGCGGTCGTCTGCGCCATTGGCGAAAGGCCCGACCTCATCATCATGGATATCTCAATGCCTGAGATTGATGGCATCGAGGCCTGGCGCATCCTTCAGGAAATGTGCCCCAATCCGCCCCCGGTCATTGCACTGACAGCGGTGTGTGTTCGAGACCTTGAGCACACCTGCCTCGAACTCGGCTTCAGTGCGTATCTACAGAAGCCGTGCGACATCGCGGTGCTGAAGCGCGAAATTGACGCTTGCCTAGTCCAAAGCAAGGCGGCCTGAGGCGTTTTCGCGCCTGACCTGATAAGCTGCTCGGGCATGAAGCGGGTCGTCATCCTCTATGCCCTCGGCTTGGCGGCCGGCGCCTTCCTGCTGCAGTGGCTGCAGTACAACTACTTCGTCCGCGCCTTTTCGACCGAGATCTACATCGCTCTGATCGCCGCGGCGTTCGCCGCCCTGGGCGTCTGGGCAGGCATGCGGCTGGCGCGCCGTCCGGCCTCCGCAACGTTTGAGAAGAACGCTGCCGCGATCGCTTCACTCGGCATCACGCTCCGGGAACAGGAAGTGCTGGCGCTGCTGGCGGTGGGCAAATCCAACAAAGAGATCGCCCAGAAGCTGGGCGTCTCGCCTAACACCGTGAAGACGCAGGTGGCGAGCCTCTACCAGAAGCTCGAAGTCCAGCGCCGCACCCAAGCGGTCCAGAAGGCCCGAGAGCTGGCGCTTATCCCCTAATTTTGGAGCGCCAAACGTGCGATCTCGACGATTTGGTACTTTCGGGTGATGGAATTTCGGGTCGCAACGCGGGCTAGCTCGCCCACACGCAACACCAGGGAGCGCGCTCATGTTCGCCATCGCACTAAGGTACGGCGCCATTTCCGGCGCGGTTGTCATCGCCGTGATCATCGCCGGGATGGTCTATGCCGACGGTGTTGGCGGCGGACACGCCACCTCCTCGCTCTGGTTCGGCTACCTCATCATGATCCTGGCGCTGTCCACGATCTTCCTCGCTATCCGCGAGTACCGCAACAAGAACCTTGGCGGCGTGATCAAATTCTTCCCGGCCTTCGGCGTCGGCCTTCTGGTCGCGGCGATCGCGGGCGTTGTGTACGTCGCCGCCTGGGAGACGTTCCTGGCCGTGACGCACTATCCGTTCATGGAGAACTACACCGCCGCCATGATTGAAGCGAAGCGCGCCGCGGGCGCCAGCGCGGCCGACCTGGATGCGTTCATTGCGGAGATGAACCAAGCGAAAGAGCAATATGCCAACCCGCTCTTCCGCCTACCGATGACCTTCATCGAGATCTTCCCGGTCGGCTTCTTGATCGCGCTCATCTCAGCGGCGATCCTCCGTAACCCCAAAGCCTTCCCGGCGCGCGCTTAAGGAGCCACGCAGATGAAACTCGGCGCATTCTCAATCAGCCTGGCAGTGAAAGATATCGCCGCTTCGCGCACGTTCTACGAAAAGCTCGGCTTCACAGCGTCCGGCGGCAACCAGGATCAGCGCTGGCTGATCATGAAAAACGAGACGACGTTGATCGGCCTCTTCCAGGGCATGTTCGAGAAGAACATGCTCACCTTCAATCCTGGCTGGGATAGCGATGCAAAGGAGCTCGCAAGCTTCGATGACGTGCGCGAAATTCAGAAGCAGCTGAAAGCGAGCGACATCACGCCGGTGACCGAAGCCGATGAGTCAACGACGGGGCCAGCCCACATGGTGATCATAGATCCCGACGGCAATCAGATCCTGATCGATCAGCACCGGTAGCAACCAAGAGGCGCCCCAGAACTAGACCATTCGGTACGCCGAATGTGAGTAATACTTCGGGCGCGTGTCGAGCCGCACATGCAGCCAAGAAACGCCTAATCCCGACGTACTGACCCAAACAGGGCGTTGCGGCGCGGCTGCAATCCAGCGTTCAACCGCTTCACCGGTGCGTCGCCACAGTGCACGTATCTGTGCACGTGGAGCGGTCCGCAAGAAGCTAGCGAGATGCGCGTAGCCGCCTTCGCCGCTGTCGCATGGAATGATCAGTTCAGCGTCTCCACCGAGATTTGAACTGGCGACAACTTCATGCGTCCCTTTTCCCGAACCGATCATTGCCGCGAACGGGCGCGAGTCGGCAACAAGACGGCCTACCGCCTCGCTTGGAATGATCATGCATTCGAATGGCAACGCCAGAAACTCCGCCGTTAACGGCGGCGTCTCCCAGAACAATCCTGCGTACGGCGCCTCGGCGAGTGCTGCGGAGAATGCATCCGTGAACGCCTCATCAGCCTGGAGGAGACGCAGAACTTCTTGCCGCGATGCCGTCACGCGCAGACGTTTGCCGCCAGCGTGACCCTCAACCCGAGTGAGCGGCGCCAATTAGCGCTCCACGCAAACCGCGATGCCCATGCCGCCGCCGATGCAGAGCGTGGCGAGGCCTTTGCTCTTGCCGCGGCGTTGCAGTTCATAAAGCAGCGTGGTGAGCACGCGCGCGCCTGAGGCGCCGATCGGGTGGCCGATGGCGATGGCGCCGCCGTTCACGTTCACGATGTCGGTATCCCAGCCCATGTCCTTGTTCACGGCGCAGGCTTGCGCGGCGAAGGCTTCGTTGGACTCGACCAGATCAAGATCGCCGACCTTCCAACCCGCTCTCTCAAGCGCGGCGCGCGAAGACGGGATCGGCCCGGTGCCCATCACGCTCGGATCGACGCCGCGCGAAGCCCATGATGCGATGCGCGCCAGCGGCGTCAGCCCGCGGGCTTTAGCTTCATCCGCGGTCATCAGCACAAGCGCCGCTGCGCCGTCATTGATGCCCGAGGCGTTGGCCGCCGTAACCGTGCCGTCCTTCTTAAACGCAGCCCGCAGCTTTGCCGCGCCTTCGGCCGTTGCGTCGTGTTTGATGTACTCGTCGTTCTCAACGATGGTGTCGCCCTTGCGGCCCGACACCGTCACCGCGACGATCTCATCCTTGAACTTGCCGGCCTTCTGCGCCGCGCTCGCCTTCTGTTGGCTGAGCGTCGCGAACTGATCTTGTTGGTCACGCGAGATCTGCCACTTCTCGGCGACGTTCTCGGCGGTGATGCCCATGTGATACTGATTGAAAACGTCAGTCAGGCCGTCCTTGATCATCGTGTCGGCGAACGAGAGGTCGCCCATCTTCTGACCGGCGCGCAGATGTGCGGCGTGCGGCGCGAGCGACATATTCTCTTGACCGCCCGCGACCACGATCTTGGCGTCGCCCGCCCTGAGCTGCTGGTAGCCGACGACGACAGCGCGGAGCCCCGAGCCGCAGACCTGGTTCAACGACCAAGCTGGCGCGTCGTCCGAAATACCGGCTGCGCGGCTCGCCTGCCGGGCTGGGTTCATGCCCTGGTTGGCGGTCAGCACCTGCCCCAACACCACCTCAGACACGTCCTTGGCATCGACCTTTGCGCGCTGCAGCGCGGCTGTGATCGCGGTCTTGCCGAGTTCGTGCGCGGGCACCGCAGCAAACGATCCATTGAAGGAACCGACCGGCGTACGGGCAGCGGAGACGATGACGACATCTGTCATGTGACGAGGCTCCTAAACGGGGCGAAAGCCTTGGGCAAAAAGGGAGAGTCCTGAGGCACCTATCGCACAAGCGCCGCGCGAAATCCACGCGGGAGCACCCGTGCGACCACGCCTAAACGGCGGCCCACTCTTGCATTGCGGCGAAGGACGCGAGAGTCTGTCACAAAGCCCCGCCCTTCGCGGGCGCCAAAAATCGAAGGCGTTAGCGCTTCGGCGCGGACCGCCCAACCAAGAGGGACACGAACGTGGCGGATTCAAGCGGCCCGGCAGCGGGGGAAGCTGGCGGCGCGGATGCCCAACAGGGCGATCCGATCGTCATCAAGAAGTACGCCAACCGGCGGCTCTACAACACCGGCGAAAGCAAGTACGTCACGCTCGACGACCTTTCGGAAATGGTGCGCCAGGGCGTCGATTTTATCGTCCTCGACGCCAAGACCGGCGAAGACATCACCCGCTCTGTGCTGACCCAGATCATCTTCGAACAAGAGAGCAAAGGTCAGAGCATGTTGCCGGTGCAGTTTCTGCGCCGCCTGATCCGCTTCTACGGCGATCAGATGCAAGGCTTCCTGCCGCCCTATCTCGAGATGAGCATGGAGAGCTTCTCGAAGGCGCAAGAGCAAATGCGCGAGAACATGTCGCGCGCCTTCGGCGCGACCACGCCAATGGCCGCCTTCGAAGAACAGGCGCAGCGCAACATGGCGCTCTTCCAACAGGCCATGAAAGTCTGGGCGCCGTTCGCGGCCGGGACGATGCCGACTATGCCAGGCATGCCCGCGCCCAAAGGCGCTGCCGACGACGACGACGCCGACAAGGACGAGCAACTCGCCGAACTGCGCCGCCAAATGGAAGCGATGCAGAAGCAACTCGATCTGATGGCGAAGCGCTAGCGTCGGAGCCGCTCCATCGCCGCCTCCATTTCTGCCATCACTGAGCGATCGTTGCGGCGATCTGCTTCGCGCCACACATTTTCCAAAGCCGACTGAGCATCTTCGCGCGCAGAGCGGGAATAAGGGTTGGACCGCGGTATCGCCAAGGCAATATCCACACTTTCGATGGCCAGATTGCGTGCTTCGCCAAAATTCCTGCGGTGGAGCTTCGCCGCTCCGAGCGACTGCAGGATCGCCACAAGGGTCCGCCTCAGGCTTATGTTCGCCGGGTCTTGGGCCGACAACACCCGCATTAGGGCAGCGGATCTTTCAGCCGGCCCAAGTGCTTCACGCCAACGACCCGCCACCGCGTGCAGAAAATACAAGTTCTGCTGCCCAATCGCGAGCGTGTAGGTGAAATAGGAATTCTGCGGACTCTCCCGATGCAACGCTTCGAGCAACGATACCGATCTGACTCGCATCTCCAGGCTTTGTTGTTCGTCAGCCTCGCGTATCAAAGCGGATACCCGAGCCAAGGCGATAGCTAGATAAAGCCGCCTTGATTGATCCTCAGGCGCAAGCCGCAGCCGCGCTTCATCTATCACGAGCGCCTCGCGCGCGTAGCGAACCGCCTCAGCGTTGGCCCCACGCCGTTGTGCGTCACTCGCCGCGTGATCGAGCGCCATCGACAACTGCGCCCGCGCGGCGTCATCACGCGGCGAGCCGTCCGCAGCTGTACGGGCGAGCGATAGCGCCTGCAGACTCAACTCGCGAGCGCGCACACTGTCCCTCTGTGAACGCGCTAAGTCAGCAGAGAGAAGCGTTGCAGCGATCCGGTCGCTGGGGCTCTGCGCATTGCTTTGCGCCCTCTCCGACCACGAGGCCGCACTCTGCAGATCGCCACGCACAAGATACAACCGGGCCAATGTTAAGGGCGCTTTGAAGTCCTCCGCGTCAAACTGCGCGGCCTGCAAGTATGCGGTGGTGGCGCGACTTACATCCCCACCGGCCAGCATCGCGCCAAGGCGCCGCCACGCGGCGGCCGCCTGAGCTAAGCGGCGTGGATCACGTTGAGCCTCTGCTGCGGCGCCAAGTTCGCGTGCCTGCGTCTCAAGCAAGGCGAACGCGGCGGCCGTTTCGCCTCTGTCTAACAAGGCGCTGGCCCGCTGCAGCGCGTCATCCTGCGCCAACACAAGATCCACCGCGATCGCCTGCAGTACGCCTGGATCAGGGTTGGCAGGTGTTGTCGCTTCGGGTCGATCGATCGTTGCTGGCGCGAGTCGCGCAACCAAGGCGTCCACCCGCTCGCGCAACGCTCCCACCTGGGCGTTGCTCTGTTGAAGGAGCCGAAGGTTTGCGGCGCTCTCGGCGGCCAGTCGGTCACGTTCGGCCCGGAGCCGCGCCAATTCTTCCTGCGACAACCGCCACTCAAGCCGCGTGACCGACGCGGAGAGTATCGCATCTTGCGCGTACGAAGGCCTAGCGGCGCATAGCAAAACGGCCGCCGTAAGAACAAATGCACGAGCCCTCGTCATTCGCACCTCGCCAGCGTCGTTTCGGTGCCGGCCGCATCGCGCAGCGCGAGCACGGCGCCATTGGGACGATACTCCCACTGCTCGCGCCGACCGTCTTCGCCGGGCAGCGTTTCGCGCGCGGTGACGACGTCATTGTCGGTGTCGATGGTGCTAACTTGCTCGATCGAGTCCAAGCCCGGTGCGGTTCTGCGCACGCGGTAAACTTCATCTTCGCCCAATGTCACCGCAAAGACGACGCTGTCCGCGCAGTCACGGTCCATACGCCCCCAAGTCCCAGTCAAGCGTTGCATCAGCCGTTCGCGCGCCTCGGCCCGCGCTACGGCAGGGTCGACCATTGGCGCGATCAGCCCATACTGTACGCACGTTTCGTTGATCGCGGCGATCGCGCACACAGCGTTGCGTGCGCCGCCGAGATTGGAGACGAAACCCAAAGCCGCGGACACAGCGACAAACAGCGCCGTTAGCACGCCCCACGGCGTGCGTTTTGCTGACCGATAACCGACACCTTCGGGTGGACGCTTGCTGGCAAAGATCGCTTGCACTGCAGTGAGAATGGCCTGGAAGCGATTGTCTCCGGGGTTGCCACTCCAGGTCGAGAGATCGACGCCCTGACGCTCGCCAAAGAAGAGCGGCGGCTCGCATGGCTCGACGTAAACCTGAATGAGCTTGCCCTGATTGCGCGCGCGGCGCGCTTCGGCCTTGACGTTCTCGCTGCCGACAGCAGCCTGGCTCCAGGCAACGATCACGACTTTCGCTTTCGTCAGCTCGCCCTCAATCGTTTGCTCCCACGGCGCATCCGGTGCGATGTCCTGATCCCACCAAACTGCAAGGCCAGCCCCGCGCAGGCCCCGCACAATCCGCTCCACCGCATCCTGGTTCTCGCGCTTGTAAGAGAGGAAGATGCTCACGGCTGCGAGGAATCCAGTTCGCAGATGACTTTGGCGCGACCTACGCGATTGATCTGCTCGCCGTCTACCAAGCGATTTGGTTCACCAACCCGAGCGCATATCCCAGTCGCACTAACCACATTGTCCGAGATTGGCCGATGTCCTGATCCCACGGTCACGGAGACCAAGCCAAGCGCTATCACTGCGACGACGACCATGCCACCTCCGTGACGGACAAGTTAGCCATCGCCAAACATCCCTGCAACGCCTTGCTGCTAAAGGCGATTGACCGTCACCCTAAGGAACGTCGCGGAGTTGTCACATCTGCTCATGGCGGCGAGCTAGTCCCATACAGGCGGCTTGCGGCCGATCCACGGCATTTCTTTTTCTAGCTGCGCGGCGAGACGGAAGAGCGTTGCTTCGTCCGCATAGCGACCAGTAAACATCATCGCGATCGGCAAATCACTTTGGCTCTGATGCAACGGCAACGAGAGCGAAGGTTGGCCGGTGAGATTGAACGGCGGCGTGAAGCCAAACGTCGTCGCTTGGCGGCGATCGAATTCCTTCAAGTCATCCATCAGCGGATCGAGATAGTCGACTCGCGGCACATTTGTGCCGAGCACGGGCGTCAGCCACACATCCCAATCAATGAACTTCGTCAGGATCTGACGATTCATCAGCCGCAGTTGCTGCCATGCCCAACCGGCGTCCTGCGCCGTCAGCTTTTTGCCCGCCTCGTAGCCGCGCCGTGCGAGGCCCTCGAGTTCATCATCACCCGGCTCACGGCCTTTGACCTCGACCCAACGGCGAATGCTGGCGGAGAAGTTGGCGGCGGAGACCATGCCTTGCGCGCGGTAGAGCATGCGATAATCGACCCCGAGCCCCTCCTCGCGAACGTCGTGACCAAGCTGCTTCAACGTCTCCGCGGTGCGTTCGAGCGCAGCGCGGATTTCCGGCTCAATCGGCTTGCCGCTCGGCGTCTCGCTGGAGAAAGCGATCCGCAGCTTGCCCGGCGCGCGCTCAATCTCTTCTAGATACGGGCGCTCCTTCGCCGGGTAGGCAAACGGGCTGTTCGCTTCCGGATAGCCCGTTGCATCAAGCATCGCCGCGCTGTCGCGCACGGTGCGCGAGACGACGTGATCAACGCTCATTCCGACGGCGCGATCTGTATCGTGTTGACCATTCGGGTTGCGGTCGCGCGTCGTCTTCATGCCGACAAGCCCGCAGCACGCTGCAGGAATCCGGATCGAACCCAAACCGTCACTCGCATGCGCGAGCGGCACGATGCCGGCCGCCACCGCGCTCGCCGCACCACCCGACGAACCGCCAGAGATGTGATCGGTATTCCAAGGATTGCGGCAAGGCCCAAGCAGCGCGGAGCTGGTGACACCCGGAATGCCGAACTCCGGCGTGTTGGTTTTACCAAACATCACGACACCGGCGGCGCGGTAACGCTTGGTTAGTTCACTATCATCGCTGTCGGCATCAACTTGCGCGAAACGGCTCGCGCTCGTGCGCGGCCAATTCTTTACGCGCACGCCTAGATCCTTGATCAGAAATGGCACGCCCTTGAACGGGCCGTCCGGCAAAGCCTGCGCCGCCGTTGCCCGCGCTTCGTCGTAAGCTTTGTAAACAATGGCGTTGAGCTTAGGGTTACTGCGCTCGGCGCGCTCAATGGCGGCGTCTAGGAGATCACTAGGCGTCACGTCCCGCTTGCGGACGAGTTCCGCCAAACCGAGCCCGTCATAGTTCGCATAATCCCGCATGCGCGCCTCCGTTTCCGCCAAGGCTAGCGGTTAATTTCCGTTTGGCACGTGAAATGCAGAATTTGCGGGCATGAGCGCCGCCCATCCCGCGCATGCGATTGACGCCGACTTCGTCGAGGTCGGCGATCAGCGACGGGCAGACCGCCGCCAAAGCGATCGCCGCGCCCCGCGGATGAAGCTCGATCCGATGTTCGCCGCAACGCTCGTCAACCAGGTCGCGCCCGCCGAAAAGACGCCAGCACATGGTTACGCGCGCACCTGGCGCGGCCCACGCCCCGGCATCGTGGTGAACGTAAGCGCCTAACGCCCTAGCCGGCGGCCTTCTTTTTCGACGCTTCGAACTCGGCCAGCCAAGTATCGATGGCGTCGAGCCGCGCCTCGATGCTCTCAATACGATCGCCAGTGTCGGCGCCCGGCGCGGACTCGCGCACCGCAACGCCGCTACGGATGGTGGCCTCGAGGACGTCCACCTCGAGGATGCGCGCGAACTCGGCGATCTCCGCGGCGCTAGGCGAACGCTCATTGGTGAAGATGCTGTGCAGGTCACCACGTTCAATGCCGGCGGCGACCGCAAGACCAATGCGATCAGTGCCGCGCGCGGCCAAGCGTTGGTCGAACCAAGCGGCATCGAAGAACAGCGCCATTCACCCACCTTGCTCAAGCGAAGCATAGCCCGGCGCCAAACCTGCAGGTGGGCGTCGAACCATGAGCACGTTCATCATCCCCCGATTCGGCCGTTGGCTCGACTTCACGATCGCACTCGCGCTCGGAATGTGGTGCATGTGAACAAGACAAAAGGCAGCGAGGGCGCCCCCGCTGCCTTTGTCTAGAGACGGTATTTTCGGATCAGTGCTGACCCGCGAACTCCACGTCGCGGCGGGCCGAGATGATCGTAACCACCACGCCTGCCAGCACATCCAAGAGCGCCATCACCAGGATGACGAAGAACACGCTCGTCGCGAACGCTGGGTGCAGCAGGAATTCGACCAGGCAGATGATGAAGACCAGCATCGAGAGTGCGTGATTGAAAATCGCGGCCGTGCCGGTGGACGTTGATTTCAGCAACTCGATGAAGAGCAGCAACAGCGCCATCAGCACCATCACATCGCCGAACGTGATGATCCATTGAGCGCCAGAGGCCATCGGCATGCGTATCCACGCGTCAGCCAAGTGAGCGCGAACTGCAGCGCCATCGCCGTTATTGGCTGCCGTCGCGCCGAATGCCCAAATGTTGTACGTCAAGACCGGGATCAGGATCAGCGGAAAGACGTTGAAAATGGCCCCCATGGGACTCCCCTCATTCGCAGGCCGACGGTTTCTACTCGCCGCTGCAGCTAAACCAGTCGTGCTCACCGGGCCTCTGCTCATAGCTCGTCTGTCCCCTCAGGCAAGCGCGCCCGGCTTCTCAGCCACATAACGCCCCAGAGGTCCGTCATGTTCGCGGCCAGTCTGCCGAGATTCGTATACTTCGAGCGACCCACGCTCCGTTGTCGATGATTAACCGGCAAAAACTCGACTGCAAAGCCTTCGCGCAGCATCAGTGCGGCCATAAAACGATGCATGTGATCGAAGTACGGGAGACGCAAAAAAGCTTCGCGTTTGAACACTTTGACGCCTGAACCGCTGTCCACGGCATTGTCTTTCAGGGCGGCGCGGCGGATCGAATTGGCGATCTGGGAGGCTGCGCGCTTGCTCCAATTGTCCTGCCGCTTAGTGCGGTTTCCGGCTACCATGCCCAAATCCGCAGGCGCTTCCGGGCGGGTGATCTTGGCCAAAAGCTTGGGAAGATCCGCAGGATCGTTCTGCCCGTCACCGTCCAGCGTACCGATAATCGGCGCACGCGCGGCCAGCACGCCAGTGCGCACCGCGCGGCTCTGGCCCGAGTTCTTGCGGTGGCCAATGAGGCGCAGCGCCGGCATTTCCGCCTTCAACGCCGCCAATTCCGCCCGCGTATCGTCCCGACTCGCGTCATCGACGAAAATCATCTCGTAGCTACGCCCATCCAGCACCGCGGCGATCTCGCGCGCGAGATTGGCGGCGTTGCCCTCCTCGTTCATTACGGGGACCACCACGCTGAATTCTATACTTTCGGCCAACCGGCGTCCCCGCTACGTGAAAGCGGCGTCTCTTAGCCGACACCGCGCTATGAGGCGAGTGGGCGCACCCGCGGAGGGCTGCAAACCGTCACACAGCTACGCCAAATTGCCCCCAATGGCCTCTCCTGCGTCCCCAGCCCTGTTCGACCAGTTTGCCCGCGGCTGGCGCGGCTACGTGCTGATCGCGCTTATCGCGCTGACCTCCGGGCTCCTGGGCGCGGCGCGTGTTCCTGTCACCGACATTGACGAAGCCCGCTTCGCGCAGGCGACGCGTCAGATGATCGAGAGCGACGACTACGTTCGCATTCGCGTGCAGGACAGCGAGCGCAACCGCAAGCCGGTCGGCATCTACTGGCTGCAGGCCGCATCCGTGAACGCAATGCTCCCGTTCACCGAGCGGCTGAATACGATCTGGCCGTATCGCCTTCCTTCCGCACTTGGGTTGATGCTCGCGAGCCTCGCCACGCTGTGGGCGGGCACAGTTCTGTTCGGGCCGCGCACTGGATTTGTTGGCGCAGCGATCTTCTCGGTGGGATTGCTCGCGGGCGTGGAGGGCATGCTCGCAAAAACGGACGCGACGCTCGCTGGCTTCACGGCGTTGGCATTCGCCGCCCTGGCTCAATTGCGCGTCGGAACGGAGCGTCCGCGTTTGGTGGCGCTCGTATTCTGGGCCGCAATCGGCTGCGGCGTAATGATCAAAGGTCCACTAACCCCCATCGCAGCCGGACTAGCGCTCGCAGTGCTGGCGATCTGGGAGCGCCGCGCCGCCTGGATGAAGCCGCTCGCATTTTGGCCTGGACCAGTGCTTGCGCTGGCGATCACGCTGCCCTGGCTGATCGCCATTGGCATGGCGACGGATGGCCGCTTCTACACCGATTTGCTGCTTCGCGAGATCGGGCCGAAGCTCGTTTCTGGCGGCGATCACCGACACGGCGGCATTCCCGGCTATTACTTCCTCTGGCTGCCGCTGTTGATCTTTCCGGCCAGCTACGCACTGCCAGCGGCCGCGCGTTTGAGTTGGAGCGCCATCCGCGCACCGCGCGATGACACGGCGCATGCGGCGTTTCGTTTCTTGATCGCCTGGGCGGGAGTGATTTTTCTTTTCTTCGAAATCCTACCGGCGAAGCTCATACACTACACGCTCCCCGCTTACCCAGCGATCGCGCTGATGTGCGCGGCGGGGCTTTTTGCCATGCGCGGCAAGCGATGGCGCACGGCACATCCCGCGGGACTCGTCCTGTTCGGCGTCTTCGGCGCCTTGATCGTGGCGCTAATGGCGTTCGTTTCGACCTTCATGCCGGGTTACCTCGCAGACGCGGGCTTGCGCCGCGCGATCGCAACCGGCCTCATTGGCGCGTTGACGCTTGGCGGCGCGATTGCCGGGCTCATCATGCTCCGGCGTCCAACAGCGCGCGCGGCAGTGTTGGTCGCCTGCGCGCTGGTGCTTTCATTCAGCTTGCGCGAGCGCTTGCTGCCGGAAGCGCGAACCATGTTCGTCAGCAATGAAGCGGCGGCGACGATGACGCGCGCGCGGCTCATGCCGGCCCAAGACGAGAGTTTCTGGATCATCGGCTACGAACAACCGAGCATTATCTTCCTGACGCGCACATGGGTGCGGTTGGTCGAGATCGAAGACTTGCCTGAAACGCCAGTGCAAGCGGGAGACGGCATCATCATCGAAGGCCGCGTCTTCGATCAGGTGACCACCTCGCTGCGCGAGCGCGGACTTGAGTTTGAGGCGGCGGACGAGCCAGCGCGCGGAATGGCTATCGGCCGTGGCGAATACATGACGCTAAATATTGGCAGATTGCGCGCTAGCGGCGAGACGGCGGACGGCCCGCAACAAAGTCCTTGAGCGCCACCAGCGTCGCCAACGCAGGTCCCGCGACCCGCGCGAACGCTTTTTCAAACGGCGTCTTAGCGCTCTTCACCGCAAAACGCGTGAGCCCCTGTACCTTCCGGCGCCGGCCCGCTTGTGCGTATTCGAACTGCACGCCGGAGGCGTCAGGCTGAAACAACACGCTGCCGCCCGCCTGCGCCGCGCGTCTGCAGAGATCGAGATCCGCGTAATCGGTGTCGAACTGCTCATCGAAGCCGTCCAGGTCTTCGAAGTCGCCGCGCGGCATGAGCATCAGCGCGCCTGAGACAGCGCCGACTTTCGTCGCCGCATCTTCGCCGCGTCGCACACGCGACGGACGCGCCGGCCATTCCACTGCAACGGCAATGGCGGAGAACGCATTCAACGATCCTGCGCGCGCTGCTTGACGTTCGCGGCCATTGAGGTCGAGCAAGCGGCCGCCAACAATCCACGGCTGCTGGGCTCCGCCGCCGGCCGCCGCCAAGCGCGCCACCGCGCCGCGCTGAAGCACCACGTCGGCATTCAAGAAAAGCAGCCAGCGTCCAAGCGCTGCGCTGGCGCCGATGTTCGCCGCCGCCGCCAGGCTCAGAGCCGGATCGGCCTGCACCACACGCACGTCACGGCGATCCGCTTCGAACGCACGCAGCGTGGATGATATTGCTTCAGGATTGTCGTGATCGACGATGATGAGTTCATCGATCCAAGGCTCAGCCAGCGCACTACGCAGACACAAATCCAGCGGCGCGCGACCGGATGAATTGGCTCGGACCCTGTTCGCCACCACGATGGCGGACACGCGTAGCTGCGTCGTAGTGGACGCCGACCGTGCGCGTGAAGGATGCCTATCCAACGCCTTCTCCGCCCCAAAAACCCCGAGCCATCCTGGATTGCAGTACGCCCATCTGTAAAGGCGATTGGCGCCCGCAATCCAGAGTTTGGCTCATTACTGTCGCTTCAGGTCGGGCGGCGTCGCCTCCGCTACAAGGGCGTCTTGTGCAGCTGCGAGAGAAAGAACGCTCTGCTCCTGGCTGCCGAAGCGCCGGATTGCGACACTGCGATCTTCCGCCTCCTTTTTGCCGACAACCGCAATCACTGGCGTCTTCACCAGCGAGTGTTCGCGGATTTTGTAGCCGACCTTCTCGTTGCGAAGATCGAGTTCCACCCGCAAACCAGCCGCGCGCAGCGTTTTAGCCACATCCTCAGCGTAGCCGTTCGCCTCAGATGTAATCGTCGCGACAACTACCTGCACCGGCGCGAGCCACATCGGGAACGCGCCGGCGTAGTTTTCGATCAGCACGCCGATGAAGCGCTCTAGCGAACCGCAAATGGCGCGGTGGAGCATGACCGGCTTGTGCTTCTGGCCGTCTTCGCCGACGTACTCCGCGCCCAAGCGATCGGGCAGAACGTAATCGTTCTGGATCGTGCCACACGTCCACGTCCGGCCGATTGCGTCCTTCAGCTGGAAGTCAAGCTTCGGCGCATAAAAAGCGCCGTCGCCCTCGGCAATCACCGGCTCAACCCCGGCCTTGCGCGCGGCGTTGAGCAACTGCGCTTCCGTCTTGTCCCAGAACTCTTCTGAGCCCGCGCGCTTTTCAGGGCGCGTGCCGAGCGTGATATGATCGCGCATCAGGCCGAAATCCTCGTGGATCGAAGACGCCAGCTGGATGAACGACGCCACCTCTTCCTCGATCTGATCCTCGCGGCAGAAGATGTGCGCGTCATCTTGCGTGAACGCGCGCACGCGCATCAGGCCATGCAACGAACCCGACGGCTCGTAGCGGTGGCAAGCGCCGAACTCCGCCATACGCAGCGGCAGATCGCGATAGCTCTTCTGGCCGAAGCGGAAGATCTGCACGTGACCCGGGCAGTTCATCGGCTTCAGCGAGAGTTCTTCGCCCTCAACCGTCTCACACGTGAACATGTTCTGGTGATAGTTCTGCCAGTGGCCCGACTTCTCCCAGAACACGCGGTCCAACACTTGCGGCGTGCGCACTTCCACGTAGCCCGCCGCCTCCAGGCGGCGGCGCATGTAGGCTTCGATCGTGCGCCACAGCGTCAGGCCCTTCTCGTGCCAGAACACCATGCCGCGCCCCTCTTCCTGCATGTGGAAGAGATCCATCTGGCGCCCGAGTTTGCGGTGATCGCGCTTCTCGGCTTCTTCGAGGCGATGGAGGTAATCCTCCAACTGCTTCTCATCGGCCCAAGCCGTGCCGTAGATGCGCTGCAGCTGCTGATTGTTCTGATCGCCACGCCAAGAGGCGCCGGCGAGCTTCATCAGCTTGAAGGCTTTGCCGAGCTTGCCCGTTGAAGGCAAATGCGGCCCGCGGCAGAGATCGCCCCACTTGTCGCCATGGCTGTAGACCGTGATCGGATCGCCCGGCTTGATTACTTCGTCGATCGTCTCGGCCTTGTAGATTTCGCCAATCGACTTGAAGTGCGCGATGGCGGCGTCCTTGTCCCAGACCTTACGGATGATCGGCAGATCGGCATCAACGATTTCGCGCATGCGCTTTTCGATCTTCTCGAAATCATCGATCGAGAACGGCTCGTCGCGCGCGAAGTCGTAGTAGAAGCCATCTTCCGTCACCGGACCGAACGTGACCTGCGTGCCGGGAAAGAGCTCCTGCACGGCTTGAGCCAGCACGTGCGCAGCGTCATGGCGCAGCACTTCGAGCCCATCGGGGCTATCGCGCATGACAAGTTCGATTTTGCCGCTGCCTTCGAGCGGGCGCGTCAGATCCCACCACGCGCCGTCGATCTTGGCGGCGACAATCTTCTTGGCCAGCGATTTGGAAATGCCTTCGGCGACTGCGAGCGGCGTCACGCCATCATCGTACGAACGCTCGGCGCCGTCGGGAAACCTGAGAGAAATGCTCATGACTTGGACTCTTGTTGATGTGCGTTGTTGGAAGAAGCGGGTAGCGTTCCGCTGCTAGTTCGCTCTTCCTCCGGCGGCGCGCGGTAGCCACCTTTCCAATCGCCATAGCGCCACGGGCGCCACCAGGAGTCTGTCTTGATCTCGCGCGGCGCGGGATCCCAGCCGTGACCGCCCCAGGGCGCACAGCGGCAGAGCCGTGCGCCCGCCATCCAGCTTCCGGCCCAGGCGCCATGCATGCGCACGCAATCGGCAGCGTACGACGAGCACGTCGGCCGATAGCGGCACGCATTGCCGATGAGCGGCGAAAGCGTCCACTTGTAGAGCTGGATAAGGCCCAAAAGGCCCCGGGCTGGCAGGCTCGGCGACATCACAAACTACAGCGATTTGATTGATTCAGGACCGGGCCCAAGCGCAGCCGCTGCGGCGCGCCCGATCTCGCGCCGCCGGCTTTAGAAGGTCGTAGTCGTGACGAAGCGCCGGTTCATGCCTTCAACATACGTGTTTCGAGGACTTGGCTCAAGTCTGACCTGCCCCGCGGTCGACGCGGCGGCACTGGACCTGGGTGAACGCGCCCCAGCATTCGAGGTAGGCGGCGCCTGGCATGTCGACGGTGAATTTCGAGGCGACGTAGTAGCTCTCGTAGCGCCCTTGCCCGGCGACGAAACCAGTCACGAAATCGACAACGCTATCGAGCGAGATGCCAGCTTGTTGCCGCACCTCGCTCGTTTGCTCTTGCGCTTGCGCTTCGAGAAACGCGGCGGCCGCCGCCTCATGCGTCTCGCGCGTCGGCACGGTAAAGTACGCGCCAACGCCTATTAGGATGAGCAGCAGTAGAAAGCGCATGGCGCTTAGCCGCCCGTGCGCGTGTCGGCAGCGCGATTGCACTGCACTTGCGTGAACGCGCCCCAGCAGGTCACGACCGGCTGGCCGTCGAGGGTCACATTGTACTTCGCGGCGACGTAGTAATTGCTGTAGGCGCGATCGCCGGCGAGCGTGGCGCCCAGGCTTTCGAAGCCTTCTGAGATGCTTTGTGGGTCGCTCAGCACGGCGTCAGCACGCTCACGCATCACCGCCTCTTCCGGCTTGGTGAAATAGCCGGCGACGCCAGCGATGATCAGCAATAACACAATCCACTTCATGACAAGTCGTCCTCCCACATGGTCCCCAAGGGTGGGAAGCTAGCGGCAAAGTCGTCCGCCCGAAAGCCAATCAGGTCGCTTTGCCTGCGCTTGTGGGCATCCGGCGGCCCGGCCTTGACGGTAAGGCGAGATTATTTTGCGCTAGTCTTGGCGCGCGCCTGATCGAGCGCTTCGACGGCGGCGTCGAACGCCAGCATTGTCGAGACGTGGCGGGCCGGATAGTCGCGCACGCCTTCCAGATGACGCAGCTCCCAGAAGCGGCCCGTTGGCGGCGGACCTTCGCCCTTCAGCATGGCGCGCAGCGCATCGCGCGCTTCACGGATCTCCCGCGGCGTCGCGCCAATCGCGTGCATGGCGAGCACGCCGGTGGCGGCTTGGCCAAGCGCACAGGCCTTCGGGTGCACGGCGACCTCGCTCACCACGCCGTTCTTCAGCGCCAGCTCCACGGTAACAACCGAACCGCAGACGCGGCTGACCTTGGTGGCCGCCCCATCCGGCGCGTCGAGGCGCCCGACATGGGGGATATCGGCGGCCAATTCCATGATCCGTGGGTGGTAGAGATCGTCCATCCGCCCTTATGTGGCCTTCCTTCGTGGGCAAGCAACGGGCAAAATCCATGGCTGGAGAGCCCTAATGTTGAGACGCACCCTGCTCGCGAGCGCGTTTGCCGCTTGGCCCGCCATGGCTCTTGCGCAGACCGGGCAGCAACCTACGCCGCAGTCGCCCCAACCACGCACTCAACCTGCGGCGATCACGCCGGAGAATGCGCTCGAATACGCGTTCGTCTCGGCGCTCACCAACCCGAACATGCGTCCCATCTTCCGCCGCTATCTGATGGAGACGCATGTCGCCCTGGCGCTGACGGAACAGCAAGACGACGCGCCGGTGCGCGAACTTCGCGTACGCGACGGCTTCAGCGCCGGCGCTATCTTCACCAGCGAAACGCGGCTGAAGTCAGTGCTCGGCGAAGATGCGCCGCACATCATCATCAATGGTCGAGCCGCGTTCACACGCCTGGCCGGCAAGAACATCGTGATCAATCCGGGGCTGGTGCCGATGTTGACGCTCGAGCCGACGGATGTCGCGGCTTATCTGCTGACACCGGGCGAAAGCTCAGCCGGGCCCACCCAATAGGCCATCGCTGCCGCAGCGGCGATCGTAGAGGCCGCGCGTACGCGACAGCGCGCCGTCATCGCCGAACAAATGAACTTGCCAGGTGTGCGTGCAGCCATTGGCGGTTGTCGTCTTGCGGCAAAGCTGCGCCGGCGGATCGCCGCGATTGCCTTCCGCACGTGGCGGCGCGCCGCCGCAATTGAAATCGTTGCGCCGGAGATCGGCGGAGACATTGGCGATCTCAAGCCCCGCGCCATAGCGGCTAGCGACACCCTGCTGGAAAGCCTGCAGCGTCGCCGCCTCGCTGGCGTTGCGCCAGTCGCCGAGATTGATCGGCGTCGAAGGAATTGCGGCCGGCCCAGACACTTCGGTCACGCCGCCGCCAGGCAGCGTTTCGCAAGCGCCCAGAAGCAGCGCCAAGCTGACTACGATTGTGCGTGCGTACTTCATCGTCCTCACCTATTCGCCCCGAGGCACATTTGCTCAAAGCCTGCCGCCGGCTCGCGTTCGCCGCGCTCCAACACAACATACCAATCAAACGCGCATTGGCGCTCCATGATTTCGATGCGGCAATCGAGCCGACGCTCGTTTTCGCAAGCAAAGCCATTGGCTTCGAGGCTGGCCTTGAGTTCGGCGATGGTCTGACCAGCGAAACGCTGGCGTATCTGGTTCTGGAAGGCTGGCGCGTAGACAGCTGGGTCGGCCTGACGCCATTGGCCAAAATCGATGCCACTGGCGGCGCCTTCGGGCGGAGCTGACCGTCCTTCGGTCTCTGGCGGCGGCAAAGCTTGGCCGCGTTGCACTGGAAATGGCGACGGGCCGCTCGCTGGCTCGTCCGCGCCACCGCCACTGGCGCAAGCGCTCAAGAGCGCGACCAATGCAATCACCATCACCCGCATGCGTTTTTCCTTGTTCCCCCAGCGGGTTGCTTAGAGGGGTGACGGGGCATCTTCAAGGCGGGGCAGCTGCGGCACGCGTGCTATGACACGCCCATGAAGCTGCCAAGAGTTCGGAGAAACCGCGCGGACCCGCCCGCGCTGAGGTGCTCGCCTTGTGGCGCGGTGGTGGTCGAGATCGGCGTTCCGGCGCAGTGGGCGGCACGATCACTCGCTATCGACACGGCGCGACACGACGGCGCGGCGTACGACAACCTGGCGTCGGCTCGTGGGCCAGCAGCTCAGACGGGAAGCGGTGAGGACAACTTCACCCGCTACGACGACAAGGAGCGCGGCGGCGTTCGCAGCTTCTGCTCGACTTGCGGTTCGCCTGTCAGCTCTCCAGCAACAAGCAGCACGTGAACGTGCCGCGCGCGCTTCTGTGAGCGGCGTTGGCCGCGAACCGCGCTATCGACGCTATCGATGAGATGCAGGAATGGACCTTATCTCGAGAAGCTCGGGCCTGAAGGGCTATCCCGGTGTTGTGTGACGGGGCCGAAGCGCAAGCGCACTTAGCCTGGCCGAGTCAGCCTGGGTTCGCAACGCTGTTGCGGCAGGCCGCGGCGTGGATCAATGGTGGAGCACCGGCACAATGCGCAGCGGATTGCAGGCGACGTTGCTGCAGTTGTTCGATCTGCCACGCGATTGCCCCGCATGTCGACGCCGGCGCAGAGAGAAAATAATCCTCGGGTGGGATGCCCGTCGGCAGCGTCATCGGGCTGATTTCATAGCTCGGCGCGCCATAGCGAACCGAAGCGCCTGGCCCAACGCTGTTGGTGCGTGAAACGCGGCCGCCGCGCAGCAACACATCTTCACGCCAGGTTGCATTGTAGACCGCCCACGTCGACGGCCCGACGCGATCCGTCGAAAGGAAGATGTCGACCATATAGCTCGCACCCGGCGGCGCCTCGATCGTTCCCGGACAATTGGTGTCGCCGCGATTGGCGACTTCCAACGTAATCATGATCTGTTGGCCCTCGCGCTTCTCAGCGGGAGCACCGATCGTTGGTGTCAAATCGCAGGCGGCAAAGGCGGGGGAAGCGAGCGCGAAGAGCGCAACGAATGCGATGGCGAAGGTGCGCATGTGCAAAGTTCCCATGACGTCCCTCAACGTCGCCAGCATTGGGACGCACGCACGCGGCAATGGCAAGCAATTTCGCGCGCGTTTCGGCGAGCCCCGGCCCCGAGTCGCCGCTCAGACAATCATACGATCCGCCGCCATCCAGCATGCGTGAAAGCCGGATGGCACGCGGAACGGAACCTCAAGTTGCGCCACGGGGCCGTTTCCGATCGCCTTGGCGTCGAAAATGTCGAGCGTCTCGCGGTTGAGCTTCTCGTTCCACTGGAACGCGATGACGTAGCCATCATCCTCGGCGACGTAATTGTCAGCGGCTGCAAACCACGGCTCGGAATAGAAGCTGTGCGCGGGATCGTCGGACCACGAGCCCAAGCTTTCACCGGTGTCGAGATCGTACTTGCGGATGCCGTACCATTGCAGCGTCCGCGTCTCCGAATGATCGACGAGATAGCCGAAGCGCGTGCGGCGGCCGCTGAGGCGGCTGTTATAGGTGGGAAACTCCACATTGCGCTCGGGATCGAGCATCTCTTCGCTGGTCTGACCGGTGCGCATGTTCATGCGCCACACCCAAAGCCGCGCATTCATGACCAGCTCGGCGACGTTGCGCGCGGTGCGCACCGCATCGATCTCGCCGTGGGCGTCGAGCGCAGGCATGTAGCGGCAACCCGACATTACCACCCAATCGCCTTCCTCCCAGGCGTTGACGACGTGATAGATGAAGCACGGAGAGAATTCGAACCAGCGGATCGAGTCGGCCGCGCCGTAACGCGGAATAACGCCGAGACGCGCCGGAATTGACGGGTCAAACTTCACCTTGTGACGCCCAAGCGCGAACGCGTCTTCATCATAGAGCATCGGCAGATCGTGCAGAATCGAGTAGTGCTCAGTAATCGCCATGTCGTGCGGCAGCCGCGCGCCGGGAAGTTCGATCGGCACGAAATGCTTGAGCTTCCGGTCCGGCCCGACCACGCCATAATGCATGTAAGGCGCCTCAACGCCGTAATCGAAAAAGATCAGCTCGTCGGTGAGTTCATCGACTTTCGCGTGCGCGGAAATGGCGCCGCCGCTTGCTTGCACGCCAGGGCATTTGCCACGGGTCTCAAGCGTGATCGGGTCGATCTCGTAGGCGTCGCCGGAGAGATACCAGAGCGCGAGGACACGCCCGCCCTGCGCGACGAGATCGGTGTTGGCGGTGTCCTTCAGCGGCTTGTCGCTGCGTCCCTTGCGCGTTTCCCGCACGCCGACGTGAAGACTGCGGCCGGCTTCGTCCTCGTTCTTCCACGCATCGGTGCGGACCCAACGATTGCGATAGGTCACTACACCATTCTCAAACCGCGCGGCGTGAACCATTCCATCGCCATCAAACGGGTGGTATCGGCCCTTCGGCGCGAACCGGACATTGGGACCGGCACGCAGATAGACTCCGTTGAGATTGGCCGGAACCTTTCCCGACAGCACCTTGAGCTGAACCGGGCCGAACTCCTCGCGCAGCGGCGCGAAATTGTTCATGAGGCCAGGCCCGTAGGCTTCGCCGAATGGCGCCAGATCGTTGTCGAGAAGCGCGTGTTGGGTCATGCCGGTCCTCCCTTGGATGACCCTTGCATAACCGGAGCAACTCAATCCGTCTTGATCCAGATCAATTCGGCCTCAAACCGCCGCCACGCGCCCCATGAATAGCTTCGTGCCCGTCGGCTTGTGGCGGAGCACGATGAAGAACGGGTGGTCGGCTTTGAACTCGATCGGCGGTTCTTCCGGCGTCGGCATCGCCGATGTAGCGCGCATGTCGATGGCGGTGACGGCGGCGGCTTCGGTGCCCTCTTCATCGATGGCGAGGAAGGTCTTGTGAATGACGGCGCTGACCGCGAGCGCTTCCTGTGCGGTGACGCCCGAGAAATCGGCGCTTCCCATGAAGGCCTGATGCAGGCCGAGCGATTGCAGCTGCGGCACGAGATCATAGTCGGTGCGCATCTCGACCTTCGGCAGCGTCACCGCGAGACGGCCACGCGCCGCATTGTCGAGATCAATCAGCCAGCGATCGAGCGTGGCGCCCCTGAGGTGGCTCTCGAACGCGCGTAGTCCATCACGCGCACGCGGCAGGAAAACAGCGAGCGAGAACGCACCTTCGTCGTAGAGGAATTCCGCCGCCTGAAAGCCTTCGCCCTCGTAATAGGGCGTGCGCATCGTCTTCCGCATCAGCCGCGCACGTTGCGTCGCGTCGCTCTCGGCGAAGAAGTCGCCGTCATAAGTCGAATTGGCGGAGAATTGCTGCTGCCACTTACCCTTGAAATAGATGGCGTTGGTAAGAACGAGACGGCGGCTCGGGTCAGGCTCGGTCAGAATTTCCGGAATGCGATCCCGGGTTTCGCGTGCGGCCCAGGCATTGATCGTGCGCAGCGCCGCTGCTTGGTTGGCGATGAACGGCACCGCTTCGATGGTGGCGCCAAGATCGTCGCGAATGGTGCGCGCGTAGTCATCGCGCAGGGCCATTGTGCGCTCGACCCATGCTGCGTTCGCTATCGTGAACTCGCTTCCGCCGCGTTGCGCGGCGAGCGCATCCTGCCGCGCGCGGGTCTGCGCGACCTGCGCCGCAATATCGGGATCAAAGCCGAAAGTGGCCGCCATCTCGGCGGCCGTTTGCCCCCGCGCGCCTGGATAGAGCAATGCGAATGCCGCCAGCACGCTGTAGGGCGAAACAAACTGATTGCCGCCCGGCGCGGCAAGCTCGCGATAGAGACCGAGATCGAACGCATCCGGCAAAGGTGGCAGAATTGGCGCCGGCGTCGGGTCGGTCACGGGTGGTACGTCTGGCTGCCGTTCGGCGTTGGCGCAAGCGCTAAGCGCCGCAGCAGCTGCTGACCAAAGTAACGCGCGGCGATGCATGCCATCTCTCCTGCCCTCGACAGGCTATCGTGGCCAACGGTTTGGCGAAGACAAGGCGGAAAGCCGGACGCTTCGCGTCAGCCCTTCCGCCGCCAAGTGCTGCCGCTGGCGCCATCCATCACCTCGACGCCCCGCGCCGCGAGATCATCGCGTAGCTTATCCGAAAGCGCATAGTCTTTGGCGGCGCGCGCCGCGACACGCTCCGTCACCAAGCGATCAATCTCCACTGCTTCTGCGCCGAAGCTGGCGCGGAACCAGTGTTCGGGATCGTCCTGCAGAACGCCGAACAATTTGGCCGCCGCGAGCAATTCGCCTTTCGCCTTCGCCATATCGGCAGGTTTTTTGGCAATGTTGGCGGCGGTGGCGAGTGCGGAGAGCTCGGCGATCGCTGCCGGCGTGTTGAGGTCGTCCGCCAGAGCTTCGAGCATCGCGGGCGGCGGCCCAACATCCGCGGCGGCGACATCCTTCAGACGCAGCAAAGCGCCATAGAGGCGATCCAAGCTGGCTTGCGCCTGCTTCAAGAGATCGTCGCTCCAATCAAGCGGCGCACGATATTGCGCGCTCAGCAACGCCCAGCGGATCGTCTCGCCCTGCCAGCCCTGATCCAGCAATTCACGCGGCGTGATGATGTTGCCGATCGACTTGGACATCTTCTCCTTGTCCATCGTCAGGAAGCCGTTGTGCATCCAGACGCGCGCCAAAGCGTGCCCGTGCGCGGACTCGCTCTGGGCGATTTCATTTTCGTGGTGTGGGAAGATCAGATCGATGCCGCCGCCATGAATGTCGATCGGCGAGCCCAACTCTTCTTCGATCATGGCCGAGCACTCGATATGCCAGCCGGGTCGCCCCGCGCCGAATGGCGCCGGCCACGACGGCTCGCCCGGCTTCACGCTTTTCCAGAGCGCGAAGTCAGACGGAGCGCGTTTGTCGTCTTCGCCCTCGACGCGGGCGCCGGCCTTTAGATCATCTTGCGATCGGCCTGAGAGCTTGCCGTAATCCTCATCCGCCGCGACCGAGAAATAGACGCCGCTCGGCACGACGTAAGCGACGCCGCGCGCGATCAGCTTTTCGATGACGGCGATCATTGCCGCCACGTTCTCAGTCGCGCGCGGGCGAAGCGTCGGCAGCAGCACGTTGAGCGCGCCCATGTCGGAATCGTATTGCTCCTCCACCGCGCGTGTGATCGCTTCGATCGGCACGCCGCGCTTCATCGAGGCACTGATGATCTTGTCGTCGACATCGGTGTAGTTGCGGGCGTAGATCACCGCGTGCTCGCCATAGGTGTGCCGCAGCAGCCGGAACAGCGTGTCGAACACGACAGGCGGGCGCGCATTGCCGATATGGGCGGTGTCATAGACCGTCGGGCCGCACACATACATCGTGATCCGGGCCGGATCGGAGGGCGCGAACGGCTCTTTTCGCCGCGTCAACGTATTGGTGAGCTCAATGTTCATAGCGGCTGGGTTCTAGCGGAGGGGTGTGCTACACTCCATATCTCTTGCGGGGTCAGACTTGGGACCCCGTCGCCTGAGGTGATTTTCGGGCGGGCGTTAAGTCCGGGTGTCTAGACGGGCCGTATGAGCCCCAGAACCCTCCCGGCTCGACCTCCGTCCCTCAGACTAAGGATACTGCCCCCTAATGAGTGAGATCTTAAAGTGGCGTTCGCCCGCCGAGGCGGCTGCGAAGCGCCCATCGCGCGAAGCGGCCATGGAAGCAGTTAAGACCCTGATCGCCTGGGCCGGAGACGATCCGGAGCGCGAAGGCCTGAAGGACACGCCCAAGCGCGTGATCGAAGCCTATCGCGAATGGTTCAAGGGTTACGACGAAAACCCGGCCGACGAACTCAATCGCGTGTTCGAGGACGTCAGCGGCTATGACGACATGGTCATGCTGAAGAAGATCGATGTGGAGAGCCATTGCGAGCACCACATCGCGCCGTTCCTCGGCAAGGCCTACGTCGCCTATCTGCCGACCGATGCGGTTGTTGGCATCTCCAAGATCGCGCGCGTGGTCGAGATTTTCGCCAAGCGGCTGCAGACCCAAGAGACGATGACAGCGCAGATCGCGCAGGCCATCGAAGAAACGCTGAAGCCACGCGGCGTGGCCGTGCTGATCGATGCCGAGCACCAGTGCATGAGCACACGCGGCGTCCACCACAAGGACGTGACGACGGTGACCACGCAGTTCACCGGCGAATTCAAGGACAACGCCGAACTGCGCAATCGCTTTTTGAAGCTTGCCGGCTACGGCTGAGACCGGAGCGGCGCTGGAATTTGAAACGGCGGGCTTCGCGGCCCGCCGTTTTTCTTTGCGAGCGCCTTTCACGCGCGCGGCACGACCATCAGCGTGTACGGCAAGAAGAGCGTGAGCTCCAATTCGCCCGTCCGCCGCCATGAGACTTGACGCTCAAGCCCCGTGACAGTGACGCCGTAGCCGGAGCCGAGTTGTTCGGTGATCGAGCGCCCTTCTGTCGAAATCGCAGCAACCAGCGGCGCGTGATATTGCTCTGGATTGTTCAGGACGAGGTTCACCGTACCCGGCGTGAGTTCCGTTCGCCCTGGATGAGGCGCAGCGCTCACAAACGCGCGTATGCGCTCGTTGATCGAGTCGAGCGTGTCATTGGCCTGGACGTTCGTGCGCAGGTGTATGGCGAGCATGCTCGTATCCGGCGCGCCGCCGCTGCCGATCGAGCGCTCGGCGATCTCCAACGAAAACGGCCGCACGATTCCAGAGGTCGCATCTATCAAGGCGAGCGTTACGCCGCCGGCTCGGGCGCGCGCCTCCAGGCCACGCAGCGCTTGGCGCATTTCGGAAGCGCGCGCGGCGGCGTCGCGGGTATCGTTGCGGACGTAGAGATCAACCACCACCGAATCCGCGCGCTTGCGCAAAGTGATGTGCGGCATCGCCATCTCCGCCATCGCCTGGACATCCGACCTTGCCAATCGCGTGCCGGTGACGACAACCGCCTCTTCCGCGTCTTGCGCCGCCACGGGCTCGACAAGGCATGCCGCGAGCGCAGCAGCCGCCAGTAATTTTCGAAGCATGCGCCCCTCCCGAGTGACGCACGAAGGGTGCCTGCGATCTGGCGCTTCACAATAGGCGCCGCGCCCGCCTCACTCCGACGTGATGGCGCGCGCAGGCGTCTCGCGCGATTGTGAAGGCTGCGCGGCGCGAAACTCAGCTTCGCTCATCCGCTCTGGCTTATGCACCAAACTCGTCAGCACGAAGCTCAGCAACATGAGCAGATACCAAGCGCCCATCTTTTCGATCGGGACAATGTGCCAGCCGTCACGCTGGCTGGGATAGACCCACGCCGCTGCGAACGTGCCGGCATTTTCGGCGATCCAGATAAACAGCGCCACCAGCAGCAAGCCGATCAGCATCGGCATCCGCCGCGGCGTGCGGTCTGGGGCGAACACGAACCAGGCGCGGCCGAAGATCAGCGCCGAGAACGCAAATAGGCCAAGGCGGATATCGATCGTATAATGGTGGCTGAAGAAATTGATGTAGGCGAGCAGCGCCAAGAGCCACGTCGTCCAGAGCGGCGGGTAATTGATGTAGCGCAGCTCAAACAGCCGCGTCGCCCGCGCGATGTAGGATCCGACACACGCATACATGAAGCCTGAGAAGAGCGGCACGCCGCCGATACGCAGCAGATTTTCTTCCGGGTAAATCCACGAGCCGTGCGCAGTCTTGAAGATCTCCATGATCGTGCCGACGACATGGAAGATCAAAATAACAATCGCCTCCTCCCAGCGCTCCAGCTTGGTGGCGAGCAGCAGACCTTGAATTGCGACAGCTGCAAGAACGAGAAAATCGTAGCGGGCGACCGGCGCATTGTCGGGCCAGAGCAAATGCGTGCCGACCAGAAGCACGATCATCGCCCCGCCAAAAAGGCACGCCCAAGCCTGCTTCAGGCCAAACAGCAAAAACTCATAAGCCCAACCGTTCCACTTGGACTTTTCCGCCCACGGCCGCGCCCAAGCGTCAAACGCCTCGACCTGCGCCTTTATCTTGTCCTTCAGACTCACGGGCTCGCTCATGGACCCAACGCTAACCGCTTTCCAAGCCCCCTTCATCCCGCGTAGAGGGGGCGGAATGAAGGTCGCTGTCGTCGGACTTGGCATTGCCGGGCTGAGCATTTGTGCTCGGCTGGCGGTGGCTGGGCACGACGTCTCGGGCTTTGAACAATTTGAGCCGATGAATGAACGCGGCTCCTCGCATGGCGACACCCGGATCATGCGGCTGACGCCCGGCGAGGGCGAAGTTTATGTCGACCTCGCCCGCCGCGCCGCGCCGGCGTGGCGCACCTGGGAAGGCTTGGCCGGCCAACCGCTGATCGAGTGGACGACCGGCTTGATGGCGGGCCCGCGCGGTTCGCCTTTCGTTGCAGCCAGTCATCGCCTCACACAGAAACCGGCTGCGCTCTTGCGCGGCGACGCGATCCACGCACTTACACGCGGCTACGTCGCCATGCCGTATGAGTGGGACGTGTTTCGTCAAGAAGACGCAGGCGTCATCGGCGCCGACGCAACGCGCGCCTTCCTCCTGCGCCAGGCGCCGAAATGGGGCGCAAAACTTTTTCACAAAGCCAAGATCGAAGCGCCGGTCGAAGGCCTGACACTGCGCGTGAATGGTGAGACGCGCAGCTTCGACGCCGTGATCGTTGCATCGGGCGCATGGGGCGCGCGCTTGCTGCCAGAGTTCGCGGGCAAGCTTGCTGTAAAGCGGCGGGTGCTGGCGTGGTTCGAAACTGACGCGCCGAAACTCTTGCCCGTGATCTGCATCGATAATGACGTTGGCGTCTTCGGCATGCCGGCGCCGCGCGGGCTCTATAAGATCGGTCTTCACGCAGTCGGCGGCGCAACCGATCCCGACAATGTGCGCGAACCGGATGAAAGCGATGCAGCGCTCTTAAGCGCGCACGTATCGCTCCTGTTGCCAAGACATAAGCCGCGACCCGTGCGTATGCAGCGTTGCCTCTACACGGTAACGCCGGACGAGCATTTTCTCATTGCGAGTAGCTCCGCTCATGAGCGCGTGCTGATGTTCTCAGCCTGCTCCGGCCACGGCTTCAAATACGCGCCGATCTTCGGTGAATTGGCGCAAGAATGGCTTACCGGAGATCCATCGCTTGAGCTCAACGCGCTCATGAAACCTGGATCAAAGTTAAATCGATTGGGCGCCGCGAAGGCCTGACGCGCCACATTGTGGTCGCATAGACCGTTAGGTCTAATCCGATGAATGCAGAGCATTTCATCTCGGCTGCAGATCTATTGCGCTCACGCGCACTCGGCGCAGGCGTTGACGTGAACGCGTCAAACTACCTCGTGCACGCAGCGCTACTGTCCGCGCTGCGCGAGCATCCATTCGAAGAACTCTCAGCAGAGGCGCTCCAACGCGAGATCGCGCGCGCCGACAAGAAGCTAAGCTAACTCAGACTTCGGTGATCGCGCCGATCGCAGGGCCAGGCTCGGGCGCGACCGTGAAAGCGGCGGCGCGCGTCGTCTCGTATTCTTTCGAGAGAATATTCGAGACCTGGAAGAACTCCGCCGTCGCCTGCTCGCGCGTCAGCGTGAGCAACAGGAAGCCGCGGTGCAGTGCGTCCGCGTACTTCACGTTGGGATTGCGGGCGCGCACGCCATCATCGAAGCTGATCCCGAACGGCGCAAAATACTCCGCCGTCCCCGGCGATGTGATTGAGGTCGCGCCGAACTCTACAGCAACGCGGCCCTGCTGATCGCTGATCTCGTTCGCCCACGCCGCATGCGAGTCGCCGGTGATCACGATGGCGTTGCCTTGCGCGGCGCGCAGTGACGCAAGCACTCGATCGCGCGCCGCAGGATAGCCATCCCAGGAATCGGTGCTGAGCGGAAACGCAAAGCGCGTCAGCTTCAATTGCCGTTTCACCCCCGGCAGCAGGCGCTCCAGCGCATCAGCAAGCGCAGGCGGCGTCGCCGAAAGATCGGGCGCGCTGATCGGCGCCATCAGCACCTGATTGCCGAGCACCTGCCAGGTCGCGCCGCCGCGCACCGAGGTGTGCAGCTCATCCGCCAACCATTGCTCCTGCGCCGCGCCCATCAGCTGACGGTCAGGCGCGTTGAGCAATTGCGTGAGCGCAGGCACGTCTGGCGCGATGAAGAAACCGGCTGGCAAATTCTCCGGGTTAAGCATCATCCTGCCGGCGCGGCGCCAATCGAGCACCGGCCGCATCTCGCCGCCGACAGATTCATAGATGCGCGGCAGCAATTGCATCTCGGCGACATCCGCCTCGCCCTCGCGCAACGCCACAGGCGCAGCTGGGTTGGCAAAATTCCAGCGCTGCATCTCGATCGGCAGCTGCGACTCATAATCGAACGGCTCGGAACGCGCGAGCAGACGCGTCTCCACCATGATCAGTGACGCAAGCGTCCCCCAATGGAACGAGCGATTGATCGCCTCGAACGCCGCGCCAGGTTGCGGATCGCGGATCGGCATCCACTCATAATAGGCCTGTAGCGCCGCCTGCTTGCGCGTGGCCCACTGGCCTTCGCCCTGGTTGTGGTTCTCGGCACCAGTCGCAAACGAGTCATTCGCGGTTTCGTGATCGTCCCAAACCACAATCCATGGTGCGATCGCGTGGGCGGCCTGCAACTCGGCCTGGGTTTTGTATTGCGCGTGGCGGGCGCGATAGTCGCCGAGGCGGATGCACTCAACCTCGGGCGAAGGAATGCGGCCCAGGCGCGTGGCGACATCGCCACCGTAACCGGCGAGCCCGTATTCGTAGATGTAGTCACCCAGATGAATGACGGCGTCGATGTCATCACGCTGCGCGATGGCCTCATACGCGTTGAAGAAACCGTGCGGGTACGACGCGCACGAAGCCACCGCGAACCTCACTTCATCAAGGTCGCCTTGCGGCAACGTCCGCGTCTTGCCGACGGTGCTCTCCGCCGTCCCGGCGCGAAAGCCGTAGAAATATGGCGCACCCGGACGTAGACCGGTGACATCAACCTTCACCGTGTAGTCGCGCGCCTCACTCGTCTCGGCGACACCGGTCTTCACCACATCGCTCAGCTCGCGATTGCGCGCGACAATCCAGCGAACTGGCACAGGGCCCGGGTTCTGCGGCGAGACACGCGTCCAGATGATAACCTTGTGCGCCTGCGGGTCGCCCGAGGCGACGCCGTGATTGAACGCAACCGGCCCGTCATAGGCCGGTGTCTCCACGCTCTGCGCACAAGCGGCGACGGCGCCTGTTGCAGCCGCAAGCGCTCCGCGCCGTGTCCATCCCCGTTCGGCCATGGCGTCCCTCCGTCAGCGTCTGTTTTAGCCCGTGCCGCGAAGCCCACAACCGCCATTCGGGCGCGCGCTTGCGTGAAACGCCCCCCAGAGGCAAACGCATAACGCCGACCACGAACGAGGCGGCAGATCAAACCGCAACTGGAACGCTGTGGAAGACGACGTCGGACAGGAAACGGATGGCGAAGTGCGCGCCGCGGTTGCGCCAGCGGACGCTGGCGACCGTGTGGATGCGTGGCTCGGCAAGCTCTGGCCGGACCTTTCGCGCTCACGCGTCCAGGGCCTAATCGGCGCAGGCAAGCTGACTGTCGACGGCGCGCTGGTTACCCACGCGAAGGACAGGCCGCGTCCCGGCGCCAAATACGAGCTCTCTTTACCGCCACCGGAGCCGGCCGCGCCGCAACCCGAAGCGCTGCCGCTCAACATCGTCTACGAAGACGAACATCTCGTGGTCGTCGACAAAGCCATGGGCATGGCAATGCACCCCGCGCCCGGCTCGATGCGCGGCACGCTCGTCAACGCCCTGCTCGCGCATTGCGGTGACTCGCTCTCCGGCATTGGCGGCGTCGCCCGTCCCGGCATCGTGCATCGCATCGACAAAGACACCACCGGCCTCGTCGTCGTCGCTAAGCACGACGCAGCGCACACAGGTCTCGCCAAGCTCTTCGCCAAACACGATCTTGAGCGCGTCTATTACGCGGTCACGCGTGGCGCGCCGAAGGATCGCGCGGCGCGGATCGAGAACAAGCTGGTGCGCTCAAACGAAGACCGGCGCAAATACGTCGTCGCACGCAATCCAGAAACCGAAGCCGGCAAGCTCGCGATCACCGATTACTGGACGGTCGAAAGCTACGGCCAGCAAAGCGGTGCAGCGATCGGCCGCGCAGCGGCCGCACTGCTCGAATGCAGATTGCACACCGGCCGCACACACCAAATCCGCGCCCACCTCACCCATCTTGGCTGCCCACTGGTGGGCGATCCGCTTTACGGCAAACAGCGCGCCTTCAAAGCCGAAGGCCCGCATGCGGACGAAGCAGCTGCCGCGGTTGCCGCGTTTCCACGCCAAGCGCTGCACGCGGCCGTCCTCGGCTTCAAGCACCCGATCAGTGGCGACGAGCTTCGCTTCGAAAGCGAATTGCCCGCCGACATGACGGCGCTGATCGAAATTCTGAAACGGCTCTAGGCCAGAGGCTCATTTCCGCCGCATTGGCCAGCCTTCTGCGTTCAGCGAGGGAGAGCCGGTGAGCAACGTCGCGATCAGCGTACGCGGGAGAACGCTTTCGTTCGCGGCGGCGGCAGGCGTCGTCGCGCTCGCGTGCGCGCTCCTCATCTTGGCCTCACGCGTCATCCAATACGCCGACACCAGCGCCAACGGCGTTCACGTCTTCATCGAAGAAGCGCCGCCCCAGCACCCAACGCGCACGGCGCCGCCACCGCCGCAAGGTGGCGTGCGCATCGCCGCGCCGGATGCGCTGCCGACGCCAACGTCGCTTCCGGTCGATGTCGAAATCCTGGCTCGCGCACTCAATTGCTTCGACCGCCTAAACCGCGATCGCCGCGAAGACTGTCCACGCGAAGAGTTGGAACACGAATACGGCGATACCGAACGGACGCGGCGCGCCTATGACCCCTCGCCGCCGCGCCTGCGCCTCGTCGGCGCGCAGCGCGCCGTGCCGCCGCCGTGCCAACAAGGTTTCAGCGCCGTGCAGATGGACGCCGGCGGCGTCGGCACGCAGTTCTGCGGCAGCTGGGGCGAGACCCCGCCGCCACCCTCGCGCAGCGCTGAGCAAGTCTGCGTCGAAGGCGGCGTCGGCCCCTGCCATCCGCCTGAGTTTCGCGAAGAGGACATCGTCCGCCTCGCCCACACGCAGTGAGTTCCGGAGGCCGCCCGCCGGCCCAATTCATTGAAGCTTCGTTGATTTGTCAGGTGGGGCCCCGAACTCGTCGCCAGGCGCATCGGGTGCGCAAACGGAAACATTCGCGAACATCCCCACGTCACGGAAGGCCCCTTGAACCACAAGGTTTGGGGTCCATCTCCAAACGTTCCGGACGCTGATTCTAGTGGTTGATTTCGTTTCGCTTGCCGAATCAGAAAGTTCTTGTTATGTTCTTTCGCTAAGAATTGCCTAACGATGGCCTCGGCAAGGGCTTGAACGGCTCCCTATATAGGAGGCCATGGCGGCAACCGGCCGGCCCTCTCGAACGTATAGAGAGGCAGACCAAACAACCCGCCTGAGGAGGGGTCCAACAACTCAATGGCTTTACTGCGCTCACGCTCGCTCTGAGCCCTGAACAAGGGCTGCAGCGGTATCTCTCGGAGATCCGCAAGTTCCCGATGTTGTCCAAGGAGGACGAGTTCATGCTGGCGAAGAGCTGGCAGGAACACGGCGACACGCAAGCCGCGCATAAGCTCGTGACATCCCACCTTCGCCTCGTGGCGAAGATCGCCATGGGTTATCGCGGCTACGGCCTGCCGATCGGGGAAGTGATCTCCGAAGGCAATGTCGGCCTCATGCAGGCCGTCAAGAAATTCGACCCGGATAAGGGCTTCCGCCTCGCGACCTACGCGATGTGGTGGATCCGCGCGTCGATCCAAGAATACATCCTGCGCTCCTGGTCGCTCGTGAAGATGGGCACCACGGCCGCGCAGAAGAAGCTCTTCTTCAACCTGCGCCGCATGAAAGGCGAAATGGCCGCCCTCGAAGAAGGCGACCTTCGCCCTGAGCACGTCGCGACCATCGCGCACAAACTTGCGGTCACCGAAGAAGAAGTGATCTCGATGAACCGCCGCATGAGCGGCGGCGGCGATGCTTCGCTCAACGCCCCGATCGGCGGCGCTGGCGGCGAAGGCGATAGCGAATGGATGGACTGGCTGGCCGACGACCAGATCGAAGGCACGCAGGAAACCCGCTTGGCCGAGAGCGAAGAGTTCAGCGAGCGCATGACGCTTCTGCAGGAAGCCATGAGCGAACTGAACGAGCGTGAACGCCACATCATCCAAGAGCGCCGCTTGAAGGATGAACCGGCGACGCTCGAAGAACTCTCCGTGCAGTACGGCGTCAGCCGAGAGCGCGTGCGCCAGATCGAAGTGCGTGCGTTCGAAAAGCTGCAAAAGGCGATGAAAAAGCAAGCCGCCTCACGCGGTCTGCTCGCCGAGGCCGACGCCTAACAGAAACAGCCCTGCCCTGGGCTATCGCCGCGGCGTTCCCCGGAACGTCGCGGCGAACTCTTCTTGGACTAGCGTCCGAACAAGCCCTCGAGCCGCTGCAGGCCGATCGTCTCCACCGCCGCGCGCGCCTGATCCATAGTCACGCCGCCCTCGGAGATCAGGATGACGCCGTGCCCGATGACGACATAACGCGACGACGTCTCGCGCACTTCTTCCGCATAGAAGCGCCCATCGATCGTCTGCGTGCGATTATATCCACCTTCGGTTGGGCCACCGGGCTTCACCTCCAACAATTCCGCGAGCGCTTGCGACTCAACATTGGCGCTGAACTGTATGAGGACCACCGAGAGGGTCACATCGCCTCGGCGATAGACGCCGTCTGCACGCGAGACACCGCCGCCTTGAGCTTTTGTCACCGATTGGCGCGCAAAGCCGCCCGGTAACGAGTCCGGGAATTGTTCTTCAAGCCGCGCCGGATCGCTGAGCAGCAATCCGGCCTCGCTTTGTGCGAGCCGATCAATCGCGACTTCAGCAGCGGAACGCCGAACGATCACGGGCGCCGCCGCGGGCGGCGGCACAACGGTTTCGACGGCGCCAATCAACGCCTCGCGGCCCGAATGAATAAGCGGGCCGGCAAACATCGAGGTCAGGAGGGCAATAAGCAGAGCGAGACCCGCAATCGAGAGCGTAAAGCGCGGGGCGCTGTTGCCTGGATCGTCCAAAGCCAGCAGCGGCTGCACGCCCATGGCGAGCAGGATCAGCGCGTAGATGACGCCTGCGCCCATCATCATCGCCGCGATCGGCGGCGCGACAGCGAAGAGCGCACCAACAAAAATCGGCGTCGCGCTGTAAGCGGCGAGCTGCATGGCGCGGTCGCTGTTGGCCTCGGCGCCGAACCGCGGCGCAAGCGCATTGATCAGCCGGGCAGCTATGCCGACGCCAAGCACCGCAAACACAAAGTAGAACAGCGCCGAAACTGCCTTCGAGACGAGCGCGGCGCTGACCGAGAAAGCGCCCGTATAGAGCACATCGGCGGCAAACCCAACGACAGCGCCAAGCAGCGCCAACGGCACGACGTACGAACCCATGAGCGGCGCAGGATCTTCAGCGGCGATGCGTCGCCACTCCGTCTGCGGCCTGATCAGGATGTCGCGTGCACGCGCAATCAGTCCGGGGCGTTCACCCGTATGAAGCTCACTGGCAGCCATGAGCGCCTCTCCCCGCCTCATGCTAGGCGGCAGGCGGGCCGAGGCAAGCCTTAAGTCACGCAGCTCGCGAGCGAGAAGAGCACGATGCCCGCAACGGCCGCAGCGACGGTGACGGATGCCGCATAACTCAGTGCACGATCATCCGGCGATTTCATCAAGATCGGCAACCCGCGATGCATGATGTAAACCATCGCAGCAAGCGCGAAGAGCGACACCCACCAGAGCGGCGGCCACAACGAAAACACGCCGGAGAGGAACGATGGCGTCAACGAATACGCGGCGATCTTTTGCGCGTTGAGCTCGTTCTGATCGCCATCGAAGGTATCGGCGAGAACATTGACCAGCACGCCAAGGAAATAGACCAGGCCAATGCTGACGATCCACGTGACCACCGCACGGACCAGCGCCTCCCCCGGCTCGACCGTGAGCAAGCGATTGAACAGCGCCGAGCCGATCACATCACACACCGGCGGGATGGCCGCGAGCGGCGCGACATAACCGATCAAGATATGCGGGATCGTCGTCTCTTCAGCCTTGATCTGCTCCCATTCCTTCTTCGGCTCGCGGAGCAAACCCCACGCGCGCGACAGAATGAATTCAGATTTGCGCATTGCTTCCTGCGCGCGCGCCTTCGCATCCTCGACGTTGAGATTGAAGCGCGGGCCTCGCGGCGGCGTATTTTCGTTGTCAGCCGACATCGATTTCTCCTCGGGCATCCTATCGCCGCTTCGCGCCCCACGCCACGCTTTCGCGTCCTACGCGCTTACGCCTTAAACGGATCGCGCATCAGGATGACGTCATCGCGTTCCGGACTGGTCGAAACGATGGCTGCGGGGCAGCCGATAAGTTCTTCGATGCGACGTATATACTTGATCGCGTTCGCCGGCAGATCCTTTGACGTCCGCACGCCTTGCGTCGTCGATTTCCAGCCTTCGAGCGTCTCGTAGATCGGCGTTACTGCTTCCTGATCCTTCAGGCTCGCCGGCAGATAGTCGAACGTCTTGTCGCCGATCTTGTAGCCCGTGCAGATCTTGATCTCATCAAATCCATCGAGCACGTCGAGCTTGGTCAGCGCGATGCCGTCGATACCCGAGAGCGCGATTGACTGGCGCACGAGCACGCTGTCGAACCAGCCGCAGCGGCGAGCGCGGCCGGTATTGGTGCCGACTTCGCGCCCTACTTCGCCGAGCCGCCTGCCATTGTCGTCGTCGAGTTCCGTCGGGAACGGCCCAGCGCCGACGCGCGTGGTGTAGGCCTTCACCAAACCCAGCACATAGCTGATCTTGCGCGGGCCAACGCCCGAGCCCGCCGAGGCCTGGCCAGCCGCAACGTTCGATGATGTCACGAACGGATATGTGCCGTGATCGACGTCGAGCAGCATGCCCTGCGCGCCCTCGAACAACACGCGCTTCGAATCCTCGAACGCCGCATTGAGCACGCGCCACGCCGGCTGTGCGTACTTGAGAACGCCCGGCGCGATCTCAGCCAAGTCCTTCTTTAGCGCGACGACATCAATCTCTGGCAGGTCGAGCCCTTTGCGCAGCGCATTGTGGTGCGCTGTCAGCCGCTCGATCTTCCACGCAATCGCTTCGGGGTCGGCGAGGTCCGCGACACGAATAGCGCGGCGGCCAACCTTATCCTCGTAAGCGGGGCCAATGCCGCGCTTGGTAGTGCCGATCGAGGACGAACCCGCCTGCGCTTCGCGCGCCGCATCGAGATCGCGGTGGAACGGCAGAATGAGCGCAGCCTGATCGGAGAGCACCAGCTTCTCCGGGCTTATCTTCACGCCCTGCGCTTCGATCTTCTCGATCTCGCTGGCCAGCGCCCACGGATCGACGACGACGCCGTTGCCGATGATCGAGAGCTTGCCTTGGACAACGCCCGAAGGCAGCAGCGCAAGCTTGTACGTGGTGTTGCCAACGACCAGCGTATGGCCAGCGTTGTGACCGCCCTGAAAGCGCACGACGACGTCGGCGCGGTTGCAGAGCCAATCAACGATTTTGCCTTTGCCTTCGTCGCCCCATTGGGCGCCGACGACGACTACGCCAGCCATGATTCACCTCGGCCGGGGTGTCGCCCAATCCGTCCCTTGGGGCAAGACCAACAGCGCCGCAACGCTGTCAGATCAGGCCTGCGCGGGCGGCGGAAGCGGTGTTTCCGCAGTCGGCATAGCTGGACGCCACGGATCGAAGTGCGCCGGAGGCCAATCTGGACCAATCGCGGCGCTGGTCCGAGGATTGTTGTCGGTCGAGTCGCGGTGCAGCAGCTGCGCGGCGCCGAGCGCCTCGCCCGTGCGGTAGAGAATATCAAGCAATGCGGGGTCCTTGATGTCGAGCTTGCGCAGCTTGTCGACATCCTTCGCCTTCATTTCCTCGCCGAGCAGCGACTCGATATGTTCGGGGCGACGGAACTCCGCCTCATCGATCTCAAGGCGCGCATCGTAACGCTGATAGGTCAGCACCGGCTCGCGCGCGAGCAACGGCGAACCGGTCTGCATCTTGATCTCGGAGTTCACGTACCACGGGAAGCGCGGCCGCGAGAGCATCTGCAGCGTCGTGATCTGCTGCTGACAGATGTCGTGATTGTAGCCCTCAAGCGCGGCCATCACTTTGCTCGAATAGGCCAGGCGCCGGAAATCGCCGGTCGACTTCGCGCTGGAGCGGCGCTTTCTGTTCTTCTTGGCGAAGCGCTTGCGCACATAACCGGTGCCAACCGACCAGATCAGCAGATTGTCTTCGCCCGTCTGCCAGTTGAACCCAAACGCCGGATCTGTGACCGTGAGCAGAAGCTGCAGCGCCGGATTGTTGTTGGGGCTGACGCCGCCATCGAAGAAGTGGGCGTAGCCGGAGACGTTGCCGCGCTTGTCGCGTTCGAGCGGAATGCGCACATCGGCAAAGTAAGTCGGCGCCGCGGCCGAGCCTTGCACAAGATCACGCAGGAAGAAGTCGGAATTGGCAAGGCCAACGCGGCCCTGGCGCGCGTCGTAGTAGCTCCAGTCCGGATTGTTCACGAGAATCCATGCCGAGCCGCTATCGATGCGCTTAGCGTGAATGGCGAGGCCAGTCTTCAAGTCCTCCGACTTGAGCTGGCGATCGCCGAGATACTCGTTCAGCGCATCGGTGAGCGCCTTGTTCTTGAACGCCGGCATCAACACCCGTAGCGGACCCGGCACTTGCGGGCGCGCAAAAATCGCGGGCAGCAGTTTGAAATAGAGATCGACCACATCGCGCACGCGCCATTCAAGCGCCAGCGTCGTCGCGATAATTGCGCCCGTCGAAGTGCCGCCGATCAGATCGAAATAGTGCGCCAGCCGGAAGCTATCGCCTTGGCCGCTGCGTTCGGCGAGATGACGCTCGAGCTGCGCAAGAACGCCAAGACTGAGCAGACCACGCGAGCCGCCGCCGTCCAGGGCTAAGATGCGCTTCGGTCCCGGCCGCTTGAATCGTTCGCGCAAATGAGCGCCCATGTGCGTCCCCCTTTCTGGAGTGCTGGCAGTCTAGCGGCGCGCGCCGCTACAGTTCAATCACGGCCAAACTGGTAGCCGAAGCGAATGCCGATCTGATCGACACCCTGATTGTGGCCGCTGCCGATAATCTGGCCGTGGCTCAAGTGTTCGAAGAAGACCTGCCCTTCCCACGGACCTTCGAAATCGCGCGTGAGACCGATCGAGGTGCGGAAGAGATCTTCCGAGCCGAGCAGCAAATTGTGCTCTGAGAACGCGACGTTCTCGGGCGAGCCGCCCGGATACGGATTTTCGGTGGCGCCATCATGAATGACGTAGCCCACGCCGGGCTCAAGCGCCCACCCTTCAGCGAAATCCCAACGCCATTCCAGGCCCACGCCGCCGAAGCTCGTGTTCCCGGCGGTGTTGACCGACGCCATGATGTAAGGTTGCGGCGAGCCAGCCCAGCTCAAGAAACCGGGTGAATCGAACGAGACCTGGAACTCGACATTCGGCCCGTCTTCCTTGTCGGCATTCTTGCAATCGATGACGCAGATGTTGTGCGCCATCACGCCAACATGGATTTCATCGACGCCAGCATGCGCCTGCGGCGCAAGCGCCATCAGTGCGCCGAATGCCGCGATGCCAGCCGTAGTTCCCCGCATGAGTTGCCTCCCCAATTCGACGCACAATCTAGCCTGCTGCGCCCAGCGGAGGGAAGCGCACTGTCCCGCTCCGTGCCGGAGCCGGAACGGTAAAGGAGGCGCAGGCAGACGCACTCAAGCCCCGAGGTTCCGGGCGTTGGCGGGGATCTGGCCGCGGCCCGTGTGTTTTCGATACAATGCGCGCTCAAGCGCCAACCGCGAACGGTCGCGAAATTCGTTCCGCCGCGCGTCAGTTCCGATTGGCGGACCGGAAGCCAGGTGTCACTGGCGGCGCCAAGACGGCCCAGTCGCTCGCGAAGCCCACGTAGGACACCGCCCATTCGGTGTCGCTAATGCGCACGAAATCGACACGCGTATGGAGCCAATAATTCTGCCCCCAATAGTGATAGAGATAAATCTGTCGGTACGTATCCGAGAGCGTGACGTCTTCCTCGACCTTCGCAATCACCGCGCGAGTCGTCGGTAGGCCACGCTCATAGGCAAGCAGCGCCGCTTCGACAGCGGCGCTCACCGCTCCGTTCGGCGAGACCTCGACGTAGAGCGAGCGCAGAGGCGCCATCCCACTGACGCCCATGGTATCAGCGAGCGTCTCAGCATAAGCGCGCGGATCGCGAAGCGCGATGGGCTGCGCCGACACGCACGGCGCCACGACATAGGCCAACACCACCGCCGTCAGCGCCCAAATAGCCCGCATGTGTCCGCCTCCCTAATCTTCAAGCCCAAGGCAAGCACGTCAGGCTTGTTACCGCAATCGTCGAAAAACCGAGGATAGAACCCAGTCAATCCTACAGCTCTGAAACTATGAGACACTGTGTGCATCTCCTATCGGGAGGCTACCGGATCCAATGGCCGTCTAGTTTAGGAGATGCGGTTCGAACGTGATGCGATGGAAATCTGCGAAGATGAAGATCGCTGCTCCGCGAGACACGGAAGCGGAGGCCCGAACGAAGGAATTGGCCTTCTTCGCACGTCAGCCGGGAACGAACATCCAGCGCTAAGACTCAGCCAGGTTACCCAGCGTCGGAGATGATCGGCTCGCGGAAGCGGCATTGTGCGAGGAGGAGTCTCGCGCCGGTCGGACCACCCAAATCTCCCTGCCCACAAGACGCATGGCCGCCTTGGAGTTCCTGAACGCTTCAGATGTTCGCCGGTTGCCCAACAAACCGCGCAGGGCGCGCTTCGGCACACCCCACACGACTTTTGCTTTGAAGCTTCAGCACGAAGCGCGCCCTGCTCTCCCGCCTTAGCGCTTAACGCGAAAGCGGGCGCCCCCGCGCGCGCCTAGAAGCGCAACACTTTCGCGTAGCGCACCTGCGGCAGCTTCTTGATCTGCCCTAGCAGCTCATCCGAGATCACCTGATCGACGCCGACGAGCGCAATCGCATCCGCACCGGCATCCTCACGCCCCAGGTGGAACGTCGCGATGTTCACGCCTGCTTCCGCCAACATCATGCCAAGCGCGCCGATGAAGCCGGGCTTGTCCGAGTTGTTCACGAACAGCATCACCGGATGGAAGTGCGCTTCGAGCTGCATCATCTTCACTTCGGCGATCTTGGGCGCGCCGGCGACGACCGTGCCCGCCAACGTTCGCCACTTGCCGCCTGTCTGCACCTTCACGCGGATCAAGCTGTCATAGATCGGCGAAAGATCGCGCTTGCTCTCGGTGAACGGCGTGCCGCGCTCCTTCAAGATCGCTGGCGCCGAGACCATGTTCACATCCTGCAGCAACGGCCGCAGCAAGCCCGACAGCAGGGCCGCCGTGAGCGGCCGCGTATTCAACCCCGCAACTTGCCCCTCGTACTCGATCTCAACTGCATCGAGACCTTCATCAACGATCTGCCCAGCAAACGCGCCAAGCTTCTCCGCCAAAGCCGCGAACGGCTTCAAACGCGGCGCTTCTTCCGCCGTAATTGACGGCATGTTCAGCGCGTTGGTGACGGCGCCACTCAGCAGATAGTCTGCCATCTGCTCGGCCACCTGCAGCGCCACGTTCTCTTGCGCTTCGTTCGTCGAAGCACCGAGGTGCGGCGTCGCGATGAAATTCGGAGCGCCGAACAGCACGTTGTCCTTCGCCGGCTCGACCGTGAACACGTCAAACGCCGCCGCCGCTACGTGCTCGCTCTCCAAGCCCTCGCGCAGCGCCGCTTCATCAACCAGCCCGCCACGCGCGGCGTTGACGATGATCACGCCACGTTTGGTCTTCGCCAAATTCTCGCGCGAAAGAATGTTCTTGGTCTTGTCGGTCATCGGCACGTGCAGCGAAATCACGTCCGCGCGCGCCAGCAGCTCATCGAGCTCAACCTTCTCAACCCCAATCTGCACCGCCCGCTCCGGCGAGAGGAACGGATCGTAGGCAACAACTTTCATCCGTAACCCGAGCGCGCGATCAGCAACAATGCCGCCAATATTGCCGCAACCAATGAGACCGAGCGTCTTGGCGTAAAGCTCACGCCCCATGAAGCGGTTCTTCTCCCACTTGCCAGCTTGTGTCGAAACATCAGCCGCCGCGAGTTGGCGCGCCGCCGCGAACATCAATGCAATCGCATGCTCCGCCGTCGTGATCGAATTGCCAAACGGCGTGTTCATCACCACGATGCCCTTCGCCGTCGCCGCCGGAATGTCGACGTTATCAACGCCAATCCCCGCGCGGCCGATCACCTTCAAATTCTTCGCCGCAGCAATGATGTCCGGCTTCACCTTGGTGGCCGAACGAATGGCGAGACCATCATAATTGCCGATGATCTCCTTCAGCTTCGCCGCATCCGGGCCAAGCTTGGGTTGAAAGTCGACCTCGATGCCGCGCGTGCGGAAAATGTTGACGGCGGCTTCGCTGAGTTCGTCGCTGATGAGGACTTTTGGCATGATGAGATTCCTGGCGTGAGCGCGCTACGCACTCCCCGCGAATGTTTAAGCAGCTTTGGAGTCGAGTTCGGCGGTGAGCGTCGCGAACGCCCACTCGATCCACGGCACGAGCGCGGCGACATCGGACGCATCCACCGTCCCGCCGCACCAAATGCGAAGCCCCGGAGGCGCCGAGCGATAAGAGGCCGCGTCAAACGCCACGCCCTCCTTCTCCAACAACGAAGCCAGCTTCTTCGCAAACTCCGCCTGCGCATCATCCGCGAGCGAGGTCACGCGCGGATCGACGACCTTCAAACACACGCTCGTATTCGAACGCGTCGCCGGATCATGGGCCAGGAAATCAATCCACGGCGTCTTCGCCGCCCAGTCAGCCAGCACCTTGGTGTTGGCGTCGGCACGCGCGCGCAGCCCGTCCAAACCACCAACCGACTCCGCCCATTTCAGCGCGTCGATGTAATCTTCCGTCGCCAGCAGCGAAGGCGTGTTGATGGTCGAGCCTTCGAAGATCTCGAGATCGACCTTGCCCTTCTTCGTCAGGCGGAAAATCTTCGGGATCGGCCGGTCCGGCGTGTAACTCTCAAGCCGCGCAATTGCGCGCGGGCTCAAGATCAGCATGCCGTGCGCCGCTTCGCCGCCCAGCACCTTCTGCCACGAGAACGTCGTCACATCGCACTTCGACCAATCGATCGCCTGCGCAAACACCGCGCTCGTCGCGTCGTTGATAGTGATGCCTTCGCGGTCCGCCGCGATCAATCGAAGTTCGGCACACGCACACCCGACGTCGTGCCATTCTGCGTGAAGATGATATCCGCGTCGCGCCGCGCCAGCTCCAGCTTCGGCAGCGCGCCGTAACCAGCGCTATGCACCTTGGCGTCGAGCTTCAGCTGCTTCGCGTCAGTGACCCATTCTTCGCCAAAGCTCTCCCAGGCGAAAATATCGACCGGCCGTGCCCCCAGCATCGACCACATCGCCATCTCAACGAGCGCCTGTGTCCGAAGCCGGAACGATCGCGATCTTGTGGGTGTCCGGCACGCCCAGGATGGCGCGCGTCCGATCGATCGCTTCCTTGAGCTTGGCCTTGCCCGGCTTCGCGCGATGCGAACGGCCAAGCGCCGCGTCTTTCAACGCGTCTGTGCTCCAGCCAGGACGTTTCTTGGTGGGTCCCGAAGAAAATCGGGGATCAGCCGGGCGCACTGCCGGCTTCGCGGTACCTGTCATCAACTAATCTCCCATCCTTACAGATGGGCGTCCGCCGTTGGGAGCGGATGGCCCGCTGACGTAGGTGCGCCGCTTCGGGCGCAAACGCAATGCGCCAACTTGGCCCGTCGCAGCTGGATGCGCTGGGGGCGCCATTTTCCCAGGCGCCGGGAACGGCTACACTGCTTCCGATGAACGCCCCCGCGACACCTGATTGGATTGTGCCAGTCTCCAGCGCCGAGCGCGCCGCCTCTCGATTGAGCCCGGAGAGCGACCAGGCGGCTCGCGCCGCGCTCAAAACGCATGGTGCAGTCATCCTTCGTGGTGCATTTCCAGTCCCAGTGGTCGATGAGATCCGAGCAGAGTTTGATCGGCAGTGGGGCGGCCTGAGCGCCGGCGAGATGGCGGCCCGCGCCCAGGGGCCAGCACCCAACCCGGTGCTCCGCGTCGGCGAGAACCGTTTCGAAATTCTCGTGCGTATGCAAGGCGCACTCGGCGATCCCCGCCTCTTCGCCAACCATCTGCTTTGTAGCTTTCTCGTCGGCGTTCTCGATCAACGCATGAAGCTCAGTGGCATGACGGCTGTGCTTTCGTATCCGGGCGCCCAAAGGCAGCACATCCACTCGGATTCCTATCGGCTCTTCGATGAGAGCGGTTTGAGCGGCTCGCTGCCGCACTACGCCATCAATGTCGCTCTGCCCCTGGTCGACGTCGACCAGACTATCGGTCCAACCGCGATCTGGCTGGGTTCGCATCTATGGAATGACAGTGGGCGCAACCCATCGATGAGCGAAGGTACGAGCGTAGATTTTCTGCGCGGTGACTGCATACTAATCGACTATCGGACGCTGCACGCGGGCCTTCCCAACACCAGCACAATAGCACGACCCATTCTTTACATGGTCTATGCCCGCACCTGGTTCTTCGACGAAGACAACCACCGCTCGAGGCCCTCTCTCGACATGCCGATCGACCACTTCATGCGCTTGCCTCCGAGCGTGCGAGAACTTGTGACGCGCGCCTTCTCCCAACGCATTCGCGCTCATTATTTTTCGACACGGAACTAATTGCGGATCGGCGCCATCCGCAAGTGTTCGGCGATGCTTCGGAGTTCCGTCGAGAAACCGTACATGTGAGTGTACTGCAGTATCTGCATCGCGATGAGGCGCATGCGGGTTTCAAAGGATGGAAGCGTGCTAGCGTCCATGAGCGACGGACGCGGGATATCCGCGCGCTGAAATTCGAGCGCCATGCTAATCCTGGGATGTTCGGCGAATTCGCTGCTCGGACTGCCCCAGTGTAGCACAGCTTGATTCCAGATCAGGAACTCGCCGGGCTTTGCGGGGAGCGCCCGTGCAACGGAAAGGTCTGGCAGCACGCTGTTTGCCGTCGTGGGTTGCCCGTAGTAGGGATCGAGGTAGGCGGGCAAGATATACATGCAGCTATTTAGCGGCGTCGCTTCGGTAAGCGGAATCCAACAGGTGAGCGACTGCGGCGTACCGTCGGGATCAAGGCTACGGCTATTGTCGCGATGCGGACGCCAGCCCCGCTCGCCTTGGCGCGGATCGACGTGCCAGGCCCAAAACGCAGGCAACAACTTATAGTCCTGACCAAGAAATCCAGAGATCACTGGCCGCAAGGCGTGAAAACTCGCCCACGGCTCGTTGAACGCCCAAATAAAAACCGGCGGCAAACCAACGTTCACGCAAAGACCCACCGCCTCCGCCAAGCGCGGAGCGAGATCATCAAGGCGCGCATGGCGACCACCGAAATAACCATCTCGACGCATGCGTCGCGCAAGCGTCTCAAAATCGCTAACACCCGCTTCGAAGGCCAAGCCTTCTTCGCTGATATGGAGCGATGGCGCGAAAGAGCGCCAAAACGATGCTGCACAGAGGTCGTCCACCGAGATACCGCTGCCGCGAAAGCGATTTGGCGCATCAAAGCTCATGATGAGCTTACCTACGGTGCTCGCCGCGCACCTTCAACAGACGGCGGCAAGGTCGCGCAAGGCGCCGAAGCTCGGCAGCAGGGCCGTGCACCGTCGCCACACTAGGCTTCGCCATGTCCTGTCACGACAATCCGCGGCGGCGGCGGATCGTTATTATCCGGCGGCGTTGGGTGCGAGGTCGGCGGCGGAATCGCTACCGGCTCACTCATCAAGCCCGGCAATAGCGGCTCTTCGAAGATCGCCGGCAATTGCTTGGCGGTGCGAGCGCGACGCTTCTTGCGCTTCGGCGCTTCGGGGTGCTCGTCCACGCGGTTGTGCAGGCGCGCCAACGCCGGATCGAGTTCGCCGCGCAGATAGACCGAAACTTGCCCGAGCAAGCGCACGCTGGAGAGCGTCTGGATCGCGCGCATATAGCCGCCGCGCCTCGAGGCCTGGAAGCCGACGACGCTCTCAAGGTCGAAGCGGTCGCACCAATACGGCGCCAAATCAGCGAAGGACGAGCCCGTCACAGGATCCTCGTCAATGCCGACCGCCGGGCAGAAAAAGCGCGAGACGAAATCGTAGGGCTGCCCCTCATCGGCTGGCGCGGTGACGCCGATCATGCCTTGGCGCGGGCCGCGCACGGCGACGTTTAACGCCGCGAAGTCGGGTTTCAAATTGCGCAGCGTAGTCTCATCTTCGACCACGACATTGGCATACTCTCCAATGAAGGCATCGACGACCTCAACACCGCCGAGCGCTGCAACCACAGCGTCGTTCGGCTCCCATGGCGTGCGCTGCTTGCGCGGTAGATCAAGCGTGTAGCCTTCGGGCGTCGCGCGCACGACCAGGGCGCCTGCGTGCGTGTCGAACACCACGACGCCAAGGCCCGGATCGACTTCGCTCAGCAACATGGCGCCCGCCGCGAGCGTGGCATGGCCGCAGAGTGGTACTTCTGTCGCGGGCGTGAACCAACGCAGCTGGTAATTGCCCTTGAGCCCCGTCGGCACGACGAAGGCCGTCTCGCTCAACTTGTTCTCGGTCGCGATCGCTTGCAGTACGGCGTCAGGCAACCAGCGTTCAAGCGGCACCACGGCGGCCGGGTTGCCGGTGAACAAGCGGTCCGTGAAGGCGTGCACGATCCAGATTTTCATCGCCTTCAGCTATGACGGTTCGGACGCGGACGCGCCAGCACCTGCGCGGATAAGGGTGAACGCAGCTCGCCTTTCAGGCGAGCTTGCAGGGCCAGTTATGGCCAAGTGGTTGATGCCCCTGCCCGAAACCTGGGCCGTTGCGGATCGCTTCCATCAGATAGGCGCGGGCCTTTTCGACCGACGGCTCAAGCTCTTCACCCATGGAATTGTAGGCCGAGATCGCCGAAGCCAGCGTGCAGCCGGTGCCGTGCGTCGCCTTCGTCTCGATGCGCGGGCTCTCGAACACGCGATAGCCGCTCTGAGTCAGCAGCACGTCGCGCACCGTGGCCCCAGGCAGATGCCCGCCCTTCACCAACGCCGACCAGGCGCCGAGGCGGTTCACGAGAATATCGGCTGCATCTATCTGGCCATCGAGATCCTTCACCGCAATGCCGGTGAGCGCTTCGGCTTCGGGTGCATTCGGCGTTACCATCGCGGCGATCGGCATCAATTCATTGGCGATGATCTCGATCGCGTCATCGCTCAGCAGCGAAGCCCCGCCTTTCGCGATCATCACCGGATCGAGAATCACCGGCGCGCCGCCGCCAACAGCGGAATAAGTTTCAACGACAGCGCGCACATGATCCGCCGAGCCCATCATGCCGATCTTCCAAGTATCGGCGCCGAGGTCGCCCATCACTGCCTCGATTTGCGCGCGCACCATCTCTGGCGGAATTGGATGCACGCCGCTAACGCCCAACGTGTTCTGCACGGTGATGGCGGTGACCGCCGTCATCGCGTAGCCGCCCAGCGCCGTGACGGTCTTAATGTCGGCCTGAATCCCCGCGCCACCGCCGGAATCGGAACCGGCGACGATCAGCACACGGCCTTTGGGTCTTTCGCTCATGCATTCCAGATAAGCTAGCGCTGCGTCGCCCGCCAGACTTTCAGCGCTTGTACTGTCTCGGCCACGTCGTGGACGCGGACCATGGCGGCTCCATTCTGCGCGGCAATCAACGCCGCCGCGATTGAACCGCCAAGGCGATCGCGGCCGGCATGCTTGGCGCGCTCGTCTATCATGGAAATGAACCGCTTGCGCGACGCGCCAATCAGCACGGGACAACCAGTCTCGTCGCGGATGCGCGCGACGCTGTTCAAGAGCGCCAAATTGTGTTCGAGCGTCTTGCCGAAGCCGATGCCGGGATCGACCCAGATATCTTTCACACCTCTAGCTCCCGCGGCCTCAACGCGCGCCTTCAGGAAACCAATCACTTCGGCAACGACATCATCATAACGAGGATCGTCTTGCATGGTGCGTGGCTCGCCCTGCATGTGCATGAGGATGACTGGACGATGCAGCGCCGCGGCTGTCTCCAATGCGCCAGGCGATTGCAGTGCCGCGACGTCGTTCCAGATCGAGGCGCCGGCCTGCAAGGCCGCCATCGCGACCGCCGGCTTCATCGTGTCGACGGAGATCGGCGCTTTGGTCGCCGCGCGCAGCGCCGCGATCACAGGCACGACGCGCGCAATCTCTTCGCCCTCTTCCACGGGCGCTGCGCCCGGGCGCGTCGACTCACCTCCGATATCGATGATATCGGCGCCTGCCGCCAGCATCGCGAGCGCGTGCGGGGCGGCGGCGCCATTGTGTACGCCGCCATCGGAGAAGGAGTCCGGCGTGACATTCAACACGCCCATAACGTGCGGGCCGCCCGGGAGCTTGGGCGGCGGCATAATAAAAGTGCTCATGGACGGCGCGGATGGCAAAGCGACAATCTCCACGCAAGCTTGACGCGCAGTGGCGGGCGCGCGCACTTGTCGCGCACACAAATGCACGAGCTGGTTCCAATCAAAGACTTGGAGGCATGCGTCGCGCAAGGCCAAAGTAACTTGCAGGGCGGCTAAGCGGAAATGGACAACTGGCGGATCAAGTTCGAACGCGTGATCACGCCCGTATTCCGCACGTATTGGCGCTTCAGCCGCGGCGCAACGTTAGGTGTCCGCGGCGTCGCCACCAACGAAAGCGGCCACGTCATGCTGATCAAGCACACCTATATCCGCGGATGGCACCTCCCCGGCGGCGGCGTCGAGCGCGGTGAGACCGCGCCTTATGCGATTGCGCGCGAAGTGGCTGAAGAAGCAGGCATCGAAGCCATCGAAACGCCGGCTATCTTCGCCCTCTACTCCAACCACGCCAACTACGCCGGCGACCACATCGGCCTCTACCGCTTCGGCGCCTGGCGGCCTTGCGCGCCGCTCGCCGGCCAAGAGATCGCCGAACGCGGCTTCTTCGACCCAGCCAACCCGCCAGAAGGAACCACGCCGGCGACGCTGCGGCGCCTCGCCGAGGTGTTTGGCGGCGCGCCGGTGAGCACGACTTGGTAGCCGCGCTTGCCCGGACCTGGACCGGTCCCTATGTTGCCGCCGCAACGAAACGAGGGCGTTTTTCGCGATGATGAAATGTGATGCGGCATGGCTTGGCGCGACCTTAGCGCGCCTCGACCCGCAGGACATTTCACCTGCGCTGAACCTTGGCTCATCGACCAAGGCGTACCGCGAAAAGGAACAGCCCTACGTCAACGAACTGGTGTTCGGGCCGCTCGAAGCGCGCGGCGTGAAGGTCATTCACTCGGACTTGAAGGCCGCCGAGGGCGTCGATATCGCCGGCGACATTTTCAACGATGACGACCTCGCGAAAATTCTCGCGACCAAACCGAAGTCGGTCATCTGCACGCACATGTATGAGCACGTCGTTGATCGCGACGAACTCACGCGCCGCATTCTGAAGATGATCCCCGAAGGGGGCATGTTCTTCATCACCGTGCCGTCAAGCTATCATCAACACAACGATCCGATCGACACGATGTTTCGCCCTTCGCCGGACGAACTCGCGGCGATGTTCGATGGCCAGCAGATCGTCGATAAGCAGGAACTCATCGGCGAAACCTACTGGGTCCACATCAAGAAGCGGCCAGTGACGCTCTTCTTCCGCCACTTTCTGCGCTTCTGGTTCCCGTTCCTCGGCTGGAAGCAGTGGAAGCGTTCGATGCGCAAGCTCTATTGGCTCTTCAATCACTACAAGGTCGCAGCCATCGCCGGCCGCAAGGTGACGGCCTGATGCGCTACCTGCACACCATGATCCGCGTCGGCGATCTCGACGCGGCACTGGATTTTTTCTGCGCCAAGCTCGGCTTGGTGGAGATGAACCGCTTCGACAATGAGGGTGGGCGCTTCACGCTCGTCTTTCTCGCCGCGCCCGAAGACGTCGAACTCGCGCGCGAGCGCAAGGCGCCTATGGTCGAGCTCACGCACAATTGGGATGAGAAGGAATACGGCGGCGGCCGCAATTTCGGCCACCTCGCCTATCGCGTAAAGGACATCTACGCGCTCTGCCAGAAGCTGATGGACGACGGCGTCACCATCAACCGCCCGCCGCGCGACGGCCACATGGCGTTCGTGCGCTCGCCGGACGGCATCTCGATCGAATTGCTGCAAGAAGGCGACCGGCTGCCGCCACAAGAGCCCTGGGCGTCGATGCCGAACACCGGCGCCTGGTAAGGCAAAGGCCGCGCTCCGTCCGGAACGCGGCCTCGCCATTCTTGCAGAAGCTGTCGCTTATTACGGCGTCAGTTCCGAGACGTTGAGCGTCGACGGCTGTAGCTCGCCTTCCGAGAAAGTGCCGACCCAGACATCATACTGACCAGACACTGGCGCCTCGAAACGCACCACCGGGTTCAAGCCATCGGTATCGTCGTTGCAGACCCAATTGCCTTGCGCATCGTTGATGACAAGCGTGGTGTCAGCTTCCGATTGCACCGAGAAGATCAACGGCAGACCAAGATCGCCCGCCGTGAAATTTACGCGGTAGTCCGGCGCGGTGGCGATGAAGCCGACGCATTCCGGAATCTGATAGGCGTTGTAAGGGCCGCCCGCCGCAACCGCGACCGAGTGCGGATCAGGCTGGAAGCCGGACACCAGATCGATCACGCCGTAGGCGGGCGTCAGCGTGAAGTCAGGCGCATCGGCCGGCACTTCGTTGGCGGGGCCGCTGATTTCGGAAATGTAGAGGTTGGCGGGCGCCAGCTCGGAAGAACCGAAACGTCCAACCCAGATTTGGTAGCGGCCGTTGCGTGGATTTTCCCAGCTAATGACCGGGTTGAGATTGTCACCGCTATCGTCATCGCACATCCATTGGCCATTCGGTCCTTTGACGACGAGCGTGGTGTCATCGTCGGCGACGACGCCGATATAAAGAGGTGAATCACCACGGCGATAGTTGAGCGTAAAGCTCGGGCGCTCGGCAATGAAGCCACGGCAATTGTCGCTCACGGTTGCGACGTCAATCGGCCCGCCTGCGTTCACGGTGACGACGTGCGGATCAGGCATGAAACCAGCCCGCAGACTGACCTGACCGAACGTGCCTGGGGCGCGTGAATTGATACTTTGCGCAGAAGCTGGCGCAGCCATCAGGGCAACCGCCACCGCTGCAGTTAGAACGCGTCCGAGTGATGTCATATGTTTCCCCAGTTGGAGTCCTCTCGCGCGCGCACTCTTCTCCCGCGCCGTCGTGAACGCAAGCGCAGACCTAGAGGAAAAAAAGCTATTTCGAGGTATTTTGCTAACGGCGGCCGAACAGCTTTTCGATGTCGGCGAGCTTAAGCTCGACGTATGTCGGCCGACCGTGATTGCATTGACCGGAAAATGGCGTCGCTTCCATCTGGCGCAGCAGTGCGTTCATTTCGTCCGCCGTCAGCCGGCGCCCTGCGCGCACCGAACCGCGGCACGCCATCGACGAACACACCTCTTCCAGCCGCTCCTTGAGCGCATGCGCTTCGCCGAGTTCGGCGATATCATCCGCAAGATCCTTCAACATGCCTGCAGCGTCGACGTGCCCGAGCAACGCAGGCGTCTCGCGCACGAGAACTGCGCCAGGGCCAAACGGCTCGATCACAAGCCCCAGCTGCGCCAGTTCCTCCGCGCGCGCCGCAAGCGCTTCGGCTTCGGTCGGATCGAGTTCGACGACTTCAGGAATGAGCAGCCCCTGGCGGCGCACGCCGCCATTCGCCAGCATCTGCTTCATACGCTCGTACACGAGCCGCTCGTGCGCGGCGTGTTGATCGACGATGACGATTCCGTCTTCGGTTTGCGCGACGATGTAAGTCTCGTGGATCTGCGCGCGTGCAGCGCCGAGCGGGAAGAAACGCGCATCCTCCGGATCGTGCGCCGTCGCGACTTGGATAGCGGTTTCAAGATCGGCAGGCGCGAGCCCCTCCGCGAAACCGGGCGACTCAGGCTCGACGCGCCCGCTCGGCATCATGAAATCCCCGGACGCGACGCGCTCTTCCGCCAGCGCCCACGCCTGCGCGCCAGCGGGTCTCAAAAATGGTTGCGGCGCTTCGTAGGCGCGTGCAGCGCCAAGCGCCGATTGCGCGGTAGTGGTGGACGCACGATGGCCGGCGCCCGCAAGCGCGTGCGAAATGCCGCCAACGATGAGCCCGCGCACAAGAGCGGCGTCGCGGAAGCGCACCTCGGTCTTGGCCGGATGCACGTTCACATCGACTTCGTCCGGCGGCAGATCGATGAAAAGCGCCGCCACCGGATGGCGGTCGCGCGCGAGCAAATCTTGATACGCCGCGCGCACGGCGCCGACGATGAGCTTATCCTTCACCGGACGGCCATTGACGAACAAATGCTGATGCTCACGCGTGCCGCGATGAAATGTCGGCAAACCGGCAAAGCCCGAGAGCCGCACCGTGTCGCGCTTCTGGTCGAGCAGGATGCAATTCGGCGCGAAGTCGGCGCCAAGAATGGCCGCGAGCCGCGCGCGGCGGCCTTCGTTCTCGGGTTCGGCCTCCGCGGCAAGTCGCAATGAGGTGCGTCCGTCATGCTCAAGCGAGAACGCTACGTCGGGCCGCGCCATCGCCAGCCGCTTCACCACGTCCGAGACCGCCATCATCTCCGCGCGCTCGGACTTCATGAACTTGAGACGCGCCGGCGTCGCAAAGAAGAGATCACGTACTTCGACGCGCGTGCCACTCTCGCTCAGAGCCGCCCACGCCGATGGCTTCAACGGATGCAGCTGCCCGCCTTCGACTTCGATCGCCCACGCTTCGCTCGCGCCACGCGCCTTCGACGTGATCGCCAATCGCGCGACAGCGCCAATCGATGGCAACGCCTCGCCACGGAATCCCATCGTGTGGATGTTGAGCAGATCGACATCGCCGCCCGCGCCTGCCGTCAGCTTCGATGTCGCATGACGCTCCACCGCAAGCGAAAGCTCATCGCGCGGAATACCGCCGCCATCGTCCTCGATCGAGATCAGACCCAAGCCACCGCGCTCAATCCGGATGGCGATGCGCTTGGCGCCCGCGTCGAGCGCGTTTTCCACCAGCTCCTTCACGGCCGCGGCAGGACGCTCAATCACCTCGCCGGCGGCGATGCGATTCACAGCTTCAGGGGGGAGACGGCGGATAGGCATTGCGATTCGGGTGCTCAAGCCCGAGCATAGCAGCATGACGAAAGACTCGCCTCCCCCGCCAGCCAATGCAGAACAGCTTGCGAGCCCTTCATTTCAGCTCGCCGTGCTCGATCAGAACTTCCTGATGAGCGACCCCATGCGCGGCGTGCGGTTTATGCTCGAATATTCCAAGGCCGAGATTTTACTCCAGCGCGCGCGCATCAGGTCGACGATCGTCGTCTTCGGATCAGCGCGATCCCGCGAAGATGGACCACCCGATCAGGCCCGTTGGTATGCGGAGGCGCGCAAATTTGGCCGCATCGCCTCACAGCGCGGGGGCGCGCTCACAGCCGAAGGCGGCAACCATTATCACGTCATCGCCACCGGCGGTGGGCCTGGCGCAATGGAAGCGGCGTGCCGCGGCGCGCGCGAAATCGGGGCGCCCGCGATTGGCTTCAACATCACATTGCCGCACGAGCAAGAACCGAACGCCTATACAACGCCGGAACTCACCTTCAACTTCCACTATTTCGCGATGCGCAAAATGCATCTGGCGATGCGCGCGCGGGCGCTTGTGGTCTTCCCCGGCGGCTTCGGCACCGTGGATGAGCTGTTCGAAATCCTGACGCTCCGCCAGACACGCAAGCTAGTCGCGATGCCGATCGTGCTCTTCGACGAAGGCTACTGGCGCGAGATCATCAATTTCGATGCACTCGTGAAGCACGGCGTCATCGAAGCCGCCGACCTCACACTCTTTCGCTTCGCCGACACAGCGGAGGCCGCGTGGGAAGCGCTCATTGAACAAGGCCTCGATGTCGGCGCCGGCGATGCCGACGGGGATCTGGCGCGGGATATGTGAGCTTGGCGGTTTCACCCCTCAACATTGTCACTGCAGCCGCTGCTCCTCCAAAGCGATCCGGAGCATGAACGCGCCCAGGGAGCGAACCTCACCTGGAGTGAAACCGATGAAGAAATTCATGATTGAACGTAAGATCCCGGGCGTCCACCAAATGGGCAAGAACGATCTCTCAGAGGCGGCGAAGACATCAAACCAGGCGCTCGCCCAACTCGCGCCGAAGGTGCAGTGGGTGCAATCTTATGTCGGCAAGGATCAGACCTTCTGCGTCTACCTGGCGGAGAACGAGGATGTCATCCGCGAGCACGCCCGCATCTCCGGGTTTCCGGCCAATATCATCACGGAAATCACCGGCATGATCGATCCGACCACCGAACGCGGCTGATTTCGCTTGCGCGGTCGGAAAACGCGCTATGGTGGAGGCGGAGTTCAGTACGATGCTGAAGGTAACGGTCGTGCTCTTGGGCGACGGCCTCGCCTCCACCGCCCTCGGGCCGTTGGAAGTCTTCTTCGCCGCCGGCATGCTCTTTCAGACGCTCAAAGGCGAAACGCCCAAGCCATTGTTCGAGGTGACAACCGCCTCAATCGACGGCAAGGGCGTTTCCGCCGCATACGGCCTGGGGCTGACGCCACAGAACTCAATCGACGACATCGAGCGCACGGACATCATCATTGTGCCGACCTCCGGAACCGAGGTCGACCTCAAGCTAGTTGAGAACAGCGCCCTGTTGCCGTGGCTGCGTAAGCACCATGCACTCGGGGCCTACATTGCTGGAACATGCATGGGCAGCGTCTATCTGGCCGAGGCGGGCTTATTGGACGGACGCGAAGCCACCACGCATTGGGCCAGCGCCGACGACTTCGCGCGACGCTACCCAAGAGTGAAATGGCGTCCCGAATTGTTCGTCACAGAAGACGCAAGACTGTTGTGCTCGGGCGGCGTCACTTCTGCAATCGATGTCAGCTTGTATCTCGTTGAGAAACTTGTGGGCCATGACTTCGCCGTGCAAACGGCAAAAGCGCTGCTACATCCTATGCCGCGCCTCAGTCAGTCCGGCTACGCAGTCTTGCCCTTCTCGCCGCCACACGAGGACGCGCGCATCCGCAAGGTCGAGAGCCATATTCAGCGGCATTTCCGCGACGATCTCTGTGTCGACGACCTTGCCGAACGCTTCGGCATGAGCGGCCGCACTTTGCTGCGCCGTTTCAAGGCTGCAACCGGGCGCTTGCCCGGCGCCTATGTCCAGGCGGTGCGTGTCGAGATGGCCAAAGCGATACTCGAACGCGAACGAACCTCTGTCCAAAGCGTGGCGAGTGCGGTTGGCTACGAAGACGTCTCGTTCTTCCGCTCGATCTTCAAGCGCTGTACCGGCATGACGCCCGGCGAGTACCGATCTCACTTCGGCAAACAGAACATTCGCGCTCAAGAGGCACGCGAACAGCCCATCTGACAATCTGTCCACGCCTCACAATTCCGCGTGACAGCAGGCCAAATCATATGTTATCAGCCGCGCCCTTCGGAGACGTGTCGTGAAAACGCTGAACCCATTCGCCCGCCAACCAATGCTCGTCGCATATAGCGACGTGCAGGAGGATACGCGCGCGTGGAGGCGTTCGGCTCAGTAGTCTTCGGACAAAACGGAGCATGAAAAACCCCTCCTAGGCGCGGCCTGGAGGGGTTTTTCGTATGCGCTCCAGGCCGCTTTGAACTCCAACGAGCGGAGACAAGACGTGTTGTATCACCAGTGCAGATTTCGGCGCGGCGCCGAACGCACCGTCGCGTGGATCGAAGCGCGCGGAGCGAAGATCGGCGCGCGGGTTGAGCTGACATCATTGGACAATGAAGGCCCATGGGTCGTCGAAAGCGTCGGCCAACCGGGGCTCGAAGATGCAGCGCTGAAAGACCTTCAGCGGCTGAACCGGAAGTCATTGCCCAGCATCATGAATACCATTGTTTGAAAAGGAGGCCCGCCATGTCGGGCTATGAAAAAATCGAAGGCGCGCAAGCGCCGATCAAGGCCTGGGTAAAGGGCGTGCCGGTGGAGCACGAAGCGCAAAACCAACTGCGCAACGTGGCTTCGCTGCCGTTCATTCACTCCCACATCGCCGTCATGCCGGACGTTCACTTCGGCATTGGCGCGACTGTGGGCTCGGTGATCCCGACCAAGGGCGCGATCATCCCGGCTGCTGTCGGCGTCGACATCGGTTGCGGCATGATGGCTGTGCGCACCACGCTGACGGCAAACGATCTGCCGGATTCACTTTCGCGCCTGCGCGGTGCGATCGAGCGGAACGTGCCGCACGGCAACGGCCCGAACGGCAACCACCGTGACACGCCGTCGGCGGTCGACACCGCCTATCGGGACAGCGGCCTCGATGAGCGCTACCGCGCGATCATCGACAAGCACCCGAAGGCGTCGGCCAAGGCGCAAACGGCGCAGCTCGCCACCCTCGGCGGCGGCAACCACTTCATCGAGGTGTGCCTCGACGAAGAGGACCGCGTCTGGGTGATGCTGCACTCGGGCTCGCGCGGCTCGGGCAACGCGATCGGCAAGTACTTCATCGAGCGTGCTCGGGAAGAATTGCTGAAGCGCGAACTCGGCTACCACGTGCCGGACCGCGACCTCGCCTTCTTCATGGAAGGCGAAGAGCTGTTCGACGACTACGTGGCAGCGGTCGGCTGGGCGCAAGACTACGCGCGCGCCAACCGCGAGGTGATGATGGAGCGCACCCTGCGTGCGCTTCGCGACAACCTGCCGAAGTTCAAGCTCGAGAAGCATGCCGTGAACTGCCACCACAATTACGTGGCGCGTGAACGGCACTTCGGCGCCGACGTGTGGGTGACCCGTAAGGGCGCCGTGCGCGCCGGCGTTGGTGAGCTTGGCATCATCCCCGGCTCGATGGGCGCAAAGTCGTTCATCGTGTGCGGCAAGGGCAACGAAGATTCGTTCTGCACCTGCTCGCACGGGGCCGGCCGCGCGATGTCGCGCACCGAAGCGAAGCGTCGCTTCACGTTGGCGGATCACCGCAAGGCGACCGAAGGCGTGGAGTGCCGCAAGGACGAAGGCGTGATCGACGAAACGCCGATGGCCTACAAGGACATCGACGCCGTCATGGCCGCGCAGTCGGACCTGATCGACGTGGTGCACGCGCTGCGCCAGGTCGTGTGCGTGAAGGGCTGACGCACTGGGTGCGGGAACGGCGACGCCTCGGACGAAAGCCGAAGCGTCGCCACCTCACCAGTAAATCGGCGCCGTGGGTTCATGGGTGAAACTGCCGGATTGTCGATCCGGAGAGGCGGGTTCGAGTCCCGCCGGCGCCGCCATGCTGCCCGTTCGTCTAATTGGCAGGACGCCGGAGTTTGGTTCCGGAAATCCTCGTTCGAGTCGAGGACGGGCATTTTGTTTGGGAATGATGACAGGTGGGCGAGCGGTCGAAGCCGCGAGACTCATAATCTCGTTTGCGGAAGCACGCGTTGGTTCGAATCCAACCCTGTCCACCATTTTCTATGCTGCAAAGCGCAATTGATTTCTATATGTTGTACAACATTATGTTTCGACCGACGCCCTCCTTCCGAGAGACTCGCTAGCGCTCATGTGGCGCTAGCCGATGTCTGAGCGTAGCTCAGCCTGCGGAGAGCGCCTGCCTTGGGAGCAGGAGGTCGTTGTTCAAATCCAGCCGCTCAGACCATCCTTCGCTCGCCACAGCGAGTGATGGATGCCCTCCGAAGCTTAAGCGTGGGAGGGCCGTGCTCGCCGCACGCGAGCTTCGGACGACTTACGCCCAAAGCGACATGAGCGCCCGTTCGCACACGGCGCCGTCGTCTATGGGTTAGGATCCTGCACTTTCAATGCGGGGAAACGGGTTCGTGTCCCGTCGGCGTTACCAGCTAGTTCTCGCGCTGGGCCGCGTGAAACACACGGAGCATTTCCATCGCCACCTTGCGCGTCCGCGTTGGCGGTTTGCCAACGAGTTCAGCCAGCGCGTGGCCAAAGAGCCCCGCCCCCATCGCCAGCGTGACGCTGATCAGCACCAGATCTTCCGCTTGCTTCGGCGTCACGTCGCCGAACGATGCGCGCCGCGTCACCACAGTGCCCACGGCGTCGCGAATGTGGGTCATACGCCGCCACTCGCCAGTCAATTCGAGCCACGCCGCGAGCCGCGCCGCGCCCCGCGTTTCGAACACGTCAAACAGCTTCTCAAACACAGCGGCTTGCTTGTCGTCATTCGCGCTGTCTTCATCAGCCAGCGCCATGATGTCGGCGATCAGCTGGCTGATCATGCGCTCCATCAGCGACGCATGTAGGCCGTCGATCGAGCCGAAATGGTGCAGCACGCTGGCATTGGCAACGCCAGCGGCCTTGGCGACGTCCGTCAGCTTCAGCGCCAGCGGCCCCCGCTCGACCAACAGCGTCTCGGCCGCGCCGAGAATATTGTCTCGCGCGTCCTCGGGCGCGCGCCGCACCCGAACCTTACCGGTTTTTGTTATTGACATTTTTGTCAGTAGACCTCAAATCGGGGCCTAAAGCAAACCCAATATGCGAGGTCCTCCCCAATGACCGCGAGCAAGACCGCAAAGACGACGCCCGCAGACGTGAAGATTCCGCCACGCGACATCCGTTTCGATTTCGACGGCGTGAAAACGCGCCATTGGCTCAGCGGCGATCCGGTTGGCACTGCGGTGTTCAACGCGCTCTCGCTCACCTTCCCCGATGGGGAACGCATGTTCGTGGACGCGGTTCGGCATTACCGCGACCGCGTCGAAGGCAAGCTCGTTGAAGATGTAAAGGGCTTCATCGTCCAGGAATCGATCCACTCGCGTGAGCATCACACGCTCAATCAACTTATCGACCGCGACTTCTATCCCGTCGCCGGGATCGAGGCGTCGATCAAAGAACGCGTCGCATACGCCCGCTCGCGTGGACCGATGCGGATGCTGCTGTCGACGATCGCGTTAGAGCATCTCACCTCGATGATGGCTGATGTCCATGCCGCCAATCAGCAACTCTTCGAAGGCGCCCCTCCCGGCGTCGAGCGCCTGTGGCGCTGGCACGCGATGGAAGAGACCGAGCATAAGGCCGTCGCTTTCGACGTGTTCATGGCAGCGACCAAGGACTGGACGCCGTTCCAGCGCTACTTCCGCCGCTGCATGGTTATGGCGATCATCGGCATCATGTTCCCGCGCAACATCGCCAACTACGCCGCGATGCTATTGCAGGCAGACGGCTATTCCGAGAAAGAAGCGCTCAAGGCGGTGAAACGCTTCCTCTGGCGCGAACCCGGCATCTTCGGCCGCGGCTGGAAGATCTACTTCGCCTGGTTCAAACCTGGCTTTCACCCGTGGGATCACGACAACCGTGCGCTCGTCACCACATGGCGCAAAGAGTTCGACGCCGCCCTCGCGCCAGCGGCGGCCTAGAAGCCCAAAAGCGTCGCGTAACGATCGCGATGGAAGCTCGCGCCGCCATAAAGCGCTTCGGTTGCGCGAGCGCGCTTCAGATAAAGGCCCGCATCGTGGACATCGGTCATACCGATGCCGCCGTGAAGCTGCACCATCTCATTCGACGCGAGGTGCACCGTCTCCGAGGCGCGCGCTTTTGCGAGGCTAGCGTACTCGGCGACGTTGTTTGCGTTGCGATCTAGCGCATCGAGCGCGGCCAGGACACAGGAGCGCGTAAGCTCCAGATCGGTGAACAGCTTGGCGGCGCGATGCTGCAGCGCCTGGAAGCCGCCGATCACTTGACCGAACTGACGGCGCGTCTTCAGATACTCGCTGGTGATCTCGAACGCTTCGCTGGCTGATCCGACCATTTCGGCTGCGAGCCCGATGCGCGCACGATCGAGGATCGCATCGATCACATCCGCGCCGCCGTTCATTTTCTCCGCAGCCGCGCCTTCGAATGCTATGTCCGCCGCGCCGCGGCTATCGGCGGTGACGAGTTCGCGGCGCTTCACGCCGGCAGCGTCAGCCTTGACCAGATAGAGCGCATCGGCGCCGGCAACGATGATGAGATCGGCGATGTGGCCATCGGCGACGTACTTCTTTTCGCCCGTCAGCTTGCCACCTTCGAACTTCAGCTTGGATTTTGCCGGCGCGTGGTGCGCGCCTTCATCGACGGCGACCGTCGCGATCACCTCGCCTGAGGCAATTTTCGGCAGCCATTCCTGTTTCTGCGCGTCGGTACCCGCCAGCAGCAGCGCACTTGCGCCAGCGAGAGCGGAGGAATGCAGCGGCGAAGCGACAAGCGTCCGTCCGCTCTCCTCAAGCACAGCGCCGAGCGCCACGTAGCCAAGCCCTACCCCGCCGAACTCTTCCGGAATGATCACGCCCGCGAGCCCAAGCCCCGCGATCTCACGCCACAGATCCGGATCGCGGCCGTTCTTCCTTTCGTCGCGCTGCTTGCGCAGACGCGTCACCGGCGCTTGTTCGCGAAAGAAGTCGCGCGCTGTGTCTTTCAGCATGCGCTGATCGTCATTGAGAGTGAAAGTCATTGAGTGTCTCGCAAACCAAGAACGCGCTTGGCGACAACGTTGAGATTGATTTCGGTGGTGCCGCCTTCGATCGAATTGCCCTTCGAGCGAAGCCAGCCGCGCGTGGTGGCGATGTCATCTGGCGAGAAACCCTCGCCCGACCAGCCAAGCGCGCGATTGCCGGCAGCTTCGACCATCAGTTCGCAGCGGTCCTGGTTCAACGTCGCGCCCGCGACTTTGAACATCGAGGCCATGTGGCTGACATTGCCGCCGGCCTTCGCCTCTTCGGTCGCGCGCTGCACTGAGAGGGCGTATGCGCGCTCGGTCATCTTGTGCGCCGCGATGCGCGCACGGAGATCGCGATCTTCCAGCGCGCCGTCTTCGACACCAACATGCTTCTTGGCCAGATCGACCACATCGACGCGCGTGTTCGAGCCGAAACCTGAGATATTGGTGCGCTCGTACTGCAGCAGCCGTTTGGCGATTTCCCAACCGCCATTCAAACGCCCCACCATCTGATGCTTCGGCACATTCACATCGGTGAAGAACGTTTCACAGAAGGGCGATGAGCCCGAGATCAGCTTGATCGGCCGCGTCTCGACGCCCTTCGACGTCATATCGATGAGCACGAACGAAATGCCTTCGTGCTTCACGCTCGTATCGGTGCGCACCAGGCAGAAGCACCAATCGGCGTAGTTGGCGTACGAGGTCCAGACCTTCTGACCGTTGATCAGCCAGTGATCGCCCTTGTCTTCACACTTGGTCTGCAAACCCGCCAGGTCAGAGCCCGCGCCCGGTTCGGAATAACCTTGGCACCAGCGGATCTCACCGCGCACGATTTTCGGCAGATGCTCTTTCTTCTGCTCTTCGTTCGCGTACTCGAGCAGCACCGGCCCCAGCATCCAAAGCCCGAATGAGAAGAGCGGCGGCCGCGCGCCGATCTTCTTCAGTTCGCTCTGGAGCACGCGGTTTTCATCCGCGCTCAAACCGCCGCCGCCGTACTCGGCCGGCCACGTCGGCGCCGTCCAACCCCTGGCGGCCATGCGCTCGAGCCAGAGCTTTCCTTCAGGGTTCTTGAACTCGTAGTTGCGCCCGCCCCAGACGGCATCGTCTTCGCCAGTCATCGGCGTGCGCATTGAGGGTGGGCAGTTTGCTTCCAGCCAAGCTCTCGTCTCGGTCCGGAAGGCTTCAAGGTCTTGTGTCATCGCGCGTTTCCTCGACGCGCGGCTTAGCACCATACAGAGGTGTACGTCACTATCACGCTTGGTAAGGCCGACGCCTAGTTGGCCGCCGCCTGCTCCAGCCCTTCGGGCAGGCCCACGACTACGAACGTGAAGCCGTCCGGATTGAACAGCCGCCGGATGACGCGGTTCACGTCTTCAAGTGTGACGGCGCGGATGAGTGCGTTGCGTTGATTGACGTATCCGATGTCGCGCCCAGCCGCCTGGTACCCATGGACGACATTGGCGATCTTCATATTGCTATCGAGATCAAGCGCGAATGAGCCGGTGAGATAGGTGATAGCGTCGTTCACCTCGGCTTGAGTGGCGCCGTCGCGATAGATGCGCGCGATCTCTGCGCGTGTCACGTCGATCGCCTCGCGGACATCGCCGTTCTCGGTCTGCGCCGAGCCGCGGATGATCGCAACGTGCTCGCGGACCGACGGCCCGGTGCCGATCCCGTAAACGAGGCCGCGCTGCTCGCGCACCTGATTCATCAGCCGCGACGAGAACCCACCGCCGCCAAGAATGTAATTGGCAACCGACAGCGGAATCCAATCCGGGTCTTCGTCCTGTATGCCGGGGCCAGCAAACAGAACCAGACTTTGCGGCTGCGGCAATGTCCGGACGATAAGGGGTGTCGCCGCCGTCAGCGTGGCGTCCGGCGGCTCGGGCGGACGCGCACCTTGCGGCAGGGCGCCGAAAATCGTGTCAATGGCGCGCCCGGCGTCGGCGGCGCTGATGTCGCCGACAATCGTAATCTGCAATGTGGCGCGATTGAAGAGCGCCGCGCGGCGTTGGATCAGCGCCGCACGATCAATCGCCTCGACGCCTTCGCGATTGGTCCGCCGCGCGTAAGGATGGTTCGGATAAAGTGTCTGATCTAGCGCCAGGTTGGCGATATAGCTCGGATTGGTCTCACGCGTGCGCAAGCTGACGAGCATCTGCCGCTTGATCCGCGCCAGCGGCTCGGCGTCAAAGCGCGGCTCATGCAGAGCGACGCGCGCCATCTCGAACGCTGCGTCGCGGTTTTCGCTGAGTGTCGTCAAGCTCATGCCGACGCCATCCCAGCCGGCCCCAAAGCTTAGCGACATATTCAGATCTTGCAGCCGCTCCTTGAAGGCATTGGCGTTCATATCGCCAGAGCCTTCGGTGAGCATGTCGGCCATAACGCTGGTGACGCCAATAAGGGTCTCGGGCTCGCTCGCTGAGCCGCCACGCCAGTAGGCGCGCATGACCACCATGGGCACGGTCGAGTCAGAAACCAGCCACGCCTCAATGCCGGCAGGCGACACGATGCGTTCGACATCAACATCATGGCGCGAAGCCGCACTTTCGCTCTGAGCCTGCGCGTTCGCGGGCGTCAGTGTGGCGAACGCTAGGGCGACGGCAAGCAGCACGCGCTTCACTGCCCTTCCTCCGGCAGCAGCCAACCTGTGACCGAGGCGTTGATATCCAGCGTCGACCGCGCGATCGCGATCACGTCGTCGCGGGTGACCGCTTCGATATCCGCCGGCCAGTTCACGACATCATCGATGCTCTCGCCCTGCGCCAGCGAAGCGCCATAAATGTTGGCCAGCGTTTCCTGACTGTCGCGCGAATAGATCGCGTTGGCCGTCAGCAGATTCCTGGCGCGGGTGAGCTCAACGTCGGTCGGACCGTTGCGGAGGAAGTTGGCGATTACGGCATCAGCTGCCGCCTCCACCTGCTCAAGCGTCACGCCTTCCACCGGCGTCGCCCACACAGAAACGCTACCGCCGCCAAGTCCCGATGAACTCGCGCTCGCGCCGGCGCTCACGGCAATGCGCTGCTCTTCCACCAGCGCGCGATAAAGCCGGCTGGTTTCCGAGCCGCCGAGAATTTCCATTGCCACATCGAGCGCGTGCGACTGGCGGCCGGTGTCGGTGCCATAACTGGTTGAGCGATAGATGCGTGAGAACGAAGGCTGGCGCACCTTCTCGTCGCGGTGAGTCACACGCATCGGCCCGACATTCGGCGGATCGACGGTCCATGTCCGTACCGGCAAATCCCGCGTCGGGCGCAGGCGCCCGTAATGCCGCTCGGCAAGCGGGCGCAACTCTGCCGCATCGACATCACCCGCGACGACGAGGATCGCGTTGTTCGGCGCGTACCAAGTCCGATAAAACTGCAGCGCGGTCTCGCGGTCGAGCGAATTGATCTCGTGCAGCCAGCCAATTACCGGCGTGCCGTACGGATGATGCGGCCACAACATCGCGCGCATGCGCTCGCCCAGCACGGCGCCAGGATTGTTGTCGATACGCTGGCGGCGCTCTTCGGCAATCACGTCACGTTCGGACGCGAATGTTTCATCGGAGAATTGCAGATTGCGCATGCGATCTGCTTCCATGCGCATCACAAGCTCAAGCCGGTCGCGCGCAATGCGCTCGTAATAGGCCGTGTAGTCCCAGTTGGTGAAGGCGTTGTCGTCGCCACCATTGCGGGCGACGGTGCGTGAAAACTCACCCGGCGCGATCTGACGCGTGCCCTTGAACATCAAATGTTCGAAGAAGTGTGCGATGCCGGAATAGCCGCGCGGCTCGTCGGCCGCGCCAACGCGATACCAAAGCATGTGCGTGACGACCGGCGCGCGCCGGTCGGTGATCACGACAACCTGCAGGCCATTGCGGAGCGTGAAAGTCTCAGGCCGGACGAATTCGCGTGCGTGTGCTGATGCGGTTAGCGCCAGCAACGCAATACATGCTGCGATGAGACGTTGGCCCACCCCGCCGAACAAAGCGGTTAGGTGCCCGGCAGGCGGAAGCCGCTACGCTCGCGCCGGATCGTGACTTGGCCACCGCCGGTCGCGCGACGAATGGATTCTTCGTCTGCCAGGCGTTGCTCTTCCGTTTGAGGATCGAGCGGCGCAGCAGCGGGCGCACCCGAACCGCCGAACGAGAGCACGCGGTTCACGAAACCTTCGTTGCGGCGCACGACGCCTTGCGCTTCGTAGTCGATCTGTTCGCGGATGGCGTCATTGGCGGTGGATGCGCCAGCAGCGGAGATGAACGCACGCTCGCCTTGGCTCGCGGCCTGACCAACGTTGTCGCCGAACAATGCAGTGCGCGCTTCGCCTGCGGGATCGCTTTCGCCCGGACGCGCCTCACCCGGACGCGGCGGGCGCAGATTGTAGTCCGGCGGCAGCGTCAACGGCGCATGCGTCATGACGCGGAATTCGTCCGGCGACGAGCGCGAAGCGCCGACGGCGCGCGACATGCTCGAGCAACCGGTGGCGGCCGTAGCCGCGGCAAGGATCGCCACCAGTGCGATTGGTTTGGACAACGTCCGCCTCCCTCAAATCTCTCGGCTCGGTTCTAGACGAGCCTCGCCCGCCCCGCCAAGCCGGACTGCAGCAAAGATGCGTCGCCCCGCAGTTTGACCGTTATGGGGCGAATCTCCCCCGAATATCAGCTGCCTGAGCCGCTAGTCCCGCCTTTGTCGCGGTTGAGCCACGTTTTGAACTGGCTCCAGCCGGTGCCCTTTCCCGGCTCCGTTTCGGTGAAAAACATCATGTCGACGGCCAACAGGATCGCCCCGCAGGTGATGGCGGCGTCCGCCACATTGAACACCCAGGGGAACCAGAGGCCGTTGAAGTCGAGGAAATCGGCCACGGCGCCGAAACGAATACGGTCAATGACGTTGCCCAGCGCCCCACCAATGACCAGGCCCAGCGCGATCGCGGTGGGCTTCCGCTCGGCGGTCCGCAGCCACCATAAGAAAACGCCTGAAATCAAGAAGGAGAGCACGACAAGCGCCCAGCGCGCCAGATCCTGATCGGCGCGCAACAGGCCGAAGCTCACCCCCCGGTTCCAGACCATCTGGAGATCGAAGATCGGCGTCAGCTCGATGAAGCGGCAATTGAAGCCCGCATCCAAACAGCCCGGCGGACTGAACCGGCCAGGACCGAGGATCAGCCATTTCGATATTTGGTCAGCGACGAAGACGACGCCAGCGATAATGAGGCCCAAACGGAGCATGGCCCGGCTTATGGACGGACCCGCCACCCCCAGCAAGCGGCCGCCGCCGCGGCGCTTTGGTTTTGGACCGGTTCGGAGGCATGAATGGCCATGCGCTTTTTTGCCCTCCTGACCGTCTTTTTCCTGTGGGTCGGCGGTGCACATGCCCAGGAGCCACTGCATCGCGCGGTCGAGGCGTACGCACTCTACCAGGCTGACATCACCGCGCTGCTCGACGCCGACATTCCCGACGCCGCTACGTTGGACACCGTCCTTGATCGTGCAGCGCGGCATGATCCCGAGCGGTTGACACAAGGCTGGATCGCTTACGGCGCTCTCGTCGCCACGCAATCGCCGGCTTGGGTGAACGGTGTGCGCAGCCGCGTTCGTGCCGCGGGCCGGCCGGCTGTGCTTCGTCAATTGCGCCGCGACTGGAGTTATGCGCGTCGCCGTCCGCCAGGCGCAGACGAAGCAACTCAACTCTTGCTTCGCGCCTTCGCCGCCGACAACGCGCGTATGAACGCGCTCGCAATCCGCTTCGAAGGCTTGGGCCATGCGAGCCACACCAGCGCCTGGGTGCGGCGTAGCGACGATCGTGAAACAACTCTCCGCGCACCAGATACGCGCTCGCTAGCGCCGGATCTGCAGGTGCGCCTCCAACTCGCGCCACTCGCCGCAACGCCTCTGACTGACCCCAGCGCCTTCGGCGGCGTCCGATTTTGGGACGCACTCGGCAATCGCGCCTCGCCGACGCCACCCATCCTGCCCTGGCGCGTCGTCCCCATACGCGCCGGCACACTCGATCGCATGCTTACACTCGCCGCACTGATGGTCGTTGGAGCAACGGAGAGTGAGAATTCACGCGTCAACGCGGCGCTGAGCGATGCGTCGGTGCGGCAGTGTCTTGCCATGCAACAATTGCAGCTGCGCCAATGTGCGTCCGTTACCAGCGGCGCAAACGAAGATGCGTTCTGCATCGCGCAGCATGGATATCGAGCGCCGAGCCAGTGCTTGCAGTTTGCGGCGCCCGCATAAGGTTTATCGTCAGTTTAGGTGACTGCGTTTTAACTGCGCTTGAGACCCGAGCACTTAACCAGACTCACGCATGATGGGCGCATGCGGGATCTAGCTTTGGCCATGGCGGCGGTTCTTTGCATGTGCCCTGCGTTCGCCCATGCGGACGAAGTTCACGATGCACTCGAGGCCTACGCGCTCTATCAGACCGATGTCAGCGCTTTGCTCGGCGCCGACATCGAAGGCGCGCGCGATGTCGATGCGGCGCTGGCGCGAATTTCGCGGCACAATCCAGAACGCGTGGCGCGCGGCTGGATCGCCTATGGCGCACTAACGGCGGCGCAATCGCCTGCATTTGCAGAAGGCGTTCAGCGCACACTTCGCCGCGATGGGCGGCGCGAAACGCTGACCCAACTTCGCACCGATCTTTACTTTGCACGCCGCGAAGCCGCGGGATCGCCCCACGCGGTACGACTCATCCTTGGAGCGGCCAACGCAGACAGCGCCCGCATCGATCTGGCCGGTGATCGCTACAACCGCTTCGCCCGCTCCTCCGGCGCACCGGGCGCGCGCGGCGGCGACGGCGCTCTTGAGCGCAGCGTGCGACTCTCGCCGGCCATGCGCGACCGTCTGCGCGTCACGCCGGTTTCGGCGCGGCCGATGAATGAGGTCGAGGCGTTCGGAGGTCGCGGTTTCTGGGATTCGCTCAGCGGCCGTGAAGGCGCGGCGCCGCGCGTCCGCAACAGCCGCGAGGAGCGCGAATACGCGAGTGTCACCGATCACATGCTGACGCTCGCCGCCATCGTCGTCGCCGACGCGACCGGCAGCGAACGCCGCCGTGTCTCCAGCCTACTCGACGAGCCGCTGACGCAGCAGTGCATGACCATGCAGCGTCTGCAGCTGCGCCAATGCCTTTCCGTCTCGGTCGACGGCAGCGAGCGCGCGTATTGCCTCGCCCACCACGGCCTCTCCGGCCCTGGCGGCTGCTTCTCTAACGTCGTCCGCTAAGCGCGCGCCGCATCCCACGCCGCGACCGCTTCAGCGTCGCGCGGCGTGATGTCGGGGTAGCGCGGGTCAGCGGTGGCCGGATCGAAATACTTCCACGACCGCGCGCACTTCACGCCCGGCGCCTTCTCGATCACGACCGCGACGCCGTCGTTGCCATCCAGACGGAACGCGTCAGCCGGCCCATCGCCTTCAACCAAAGTAATGCCGCTGGTGATGCAGAGCTCGGCGAAGTCGACCGCCTGCAGCGAAGCCCGCAGCGCATCGTCCTTCACGAACACACGGGGCGCAGCTTCCAGCGCCGCGCCGATCACCTTCTCACGCCGCGCCACTTCAAGCGCGCCAGTAACCACGGCGCGCGCTTCGCGCAGCTTCGCCACTTCCTCGCCCGCGAAATCGTCGCGCCAAGTATCCGGCGTATCTGGGAAGACACGTAGATGCACCGAAGCGCTCTCGGGGAAGCGCATGAGCCACGCTTCCTCGGCCGTGAATGGCAGAATTGGCGCAAGCCAAGCTGTGAGACGCGAGAACACTTCGTCCAGGACCGTGCGCGTGGCGCGGCGGCGGAATGAACTCGGCGCGTCGCAATAGAGCGCGTCCTTGCGCACGTCTACGTAGAAGGCAGAAAGATCGACGTTGCAGAACTCGACGATCGCGCCCAGCGCCACACGCCACTGATACGTCTCGTAGCCTTTGCGGACGTCACGATCGACCTCATGGAGGCGATGCAAGAGCCACCGTTCCAGCAGCGGCAGCGCCTCAAAGTCCCTGTTGCCGACATGACCAGGCAAGTGCGCCAACCGCTCTTCATCGTTGAAGTCACGCAACGCACCCAGCAAATACCGCAGCGTGTTGCGCAGCTTGCGATACATCTCGCCGGACTGATCGAGCATGATCTTACCGAGACGGAGATCGTCGCCGTACTCGGCCGAAGCGATCAGCAGGCGCAGGATTTCGATGCCGTTTTGCTCGGCGATCTTCTGCGGTTCGATCGTGTTGCCGATGGACTTGGACATCTTCATGCCCTTCTCGTCCATCGTGAAGCCGTGCGTGATCACCTCGTCGTACGGGCCTTGCCACGCGTTGCGCAGCTTTCCAGCAACGACGAATGAAACCACAGCCGCGATGCTGGTCGCGGGCCTTCAAGATAGATCGTCGACACCGGGTTCGCGAATGAAGGCCGCGTCAGCCGCTTCCGGATTGCCGATCACGAACGCATGCGTTGAACCCGAGTCGAACCAGACATCCAAGATGTCCTCGACCTTCTCGTACTCATCCGCCTTGTGCTTGTTACCCAAGAAATCTCGCGCCGAGCGTCGCCCACCAAACGTCAGCGCCGCCTTCTTTCATCGCCGCGAAGATGCGCGCGTCGACTTCATCGTCCTGCAGGATCGAGCCGTCGCTCTTCTTCACGAAGATCGGCAGCGGCACGCCCCGCACGCTGACGCGACACCAACCAGTCCGGCCGATCCTCGATCATGCCGCGGATACGGTTGTAGTCCTTGGTCTCGCCCGTGCGCTTCTGACCCAATCGACGCGGTCGATTTCATCGAGCGCGATCTGGCGCAACGTCTTGCCATCGCGATACGGCTTATCGAGCGCGATGAACCATTGCAACGTGTTGCGGAAGATCAGCGGCCTTCGACCGCCACGGTGCGGATACTGGTGCTTCAACTGCCCACGCGCCAACAGCGCGCCGACTTCGATCAGCTTATCCATCACCGCTTTGTTCGCGGGGCCATCCTTGCCGAGGTTCTTGCCTTCGAGTTGAAGTATCTCGAGACCCTCGAACATCGGCGCTTCTTTGGTGTAGCGCCCATCCTCATCGACCGTGAACGGGATGCCTTCCTGGCCGAAGTTCGCCGTCCAGATGACAAAGTCATCCGCACCATGGCTCGGCGCCGTGTGCACGAACCCCGTACCCGCGTCGTCAGTAACGTGATCGCCGCTGAGCAGAGGCACGTTGAAGTCATAGCCTTGGCCGCGGAACGGATGCGCCGCGACGACGCCGTGTCCGTCAAAATCGTCCAAGCGCTCCCATGACACCGCCTTTGCGGCGCGCATCACATCTTCAGCAAGCTTGTCCGCGAGAACGAGCTTGTCGCCCGCCTTCACCCAAGGTTCGAATGCCAGACCTTGTTCGACGCTCTTCACCTCATAAACACCGTATTGGATCGACGGCGAGAACGAGATCGCGCGGTTGCCAGGGATCGTCCATGGCGTAGTGGTCCAGATTACGATTGAGGCGCCAGCGTCCGCGCCCTTCACGATCGGAAACTTCACCCAGATCGTCGGGCTCGTTTTCTCCTGATACTCAACCTCAGCCTCAGCCAGCGAAGTCCGCTCCACCGGGCTCCACATCACGGGCTTGCTGCCGCGATACACAAGCCCCGTCCGCACCACGCGCAAAAACTCACGCGCGATCGCAGCCTCAGCTTCGAAGCTCATCGTCGTGTAGTAAGTCTGTCACTCGATACCGAGGCGGCGAAACTCATCGCGCTGCAACGGGATGCATTTGTCGGCGTACTCGCGGCACGCGCCGGCGAAACTCGACCGCCGGCACCTCAGACTTCTTGCGCCCTTGCTTGCGGAAATCCTCTTCGACTTTCCACTCGATCGGCAGGCCGTGGCAGTCCCAGCCCGGCATAATCGCAATCGAAGCCGTACATCTGCTTCGTCCGCACGACGCAAAGAAGTCTTTCAGGATTTTGTTTTTCAGCGTGCCCGATATGGATCGGCCCGTTCGCGTACGGAGGGCCATCGTGGAGAGAGAACGACCTTCGGGCGATCTGCGCTTCTTTGCGCAGCAGATGGTAAAGCCAATCTCGGCCCAATGCTTCACACGCTCAGGCTCCTTCTTCGGCAGCCCTGCGCGCAGCGAAAGGATCGCCCGGAAGGTCGGGCAAAAAGACAGTCTCGCGGTAATCGCGACCAGCCGGCGCATCGGCCATGAGGTCTATTCTCCAGTGAAGCGAATGTGATGTAGCCGTCCCGGTCCCCGCGGAGCACCGATTTTCGGACTCAACGTGGGCCGGGCCTCAAATTCGGAGGCTCGCTATGGGGGAACGGCGGTTCACGGTCACGTGCTGGGCTGTATCACCCCGCCCCGCGGAACGCCACATGCATAGCCCAAGAACATTGATCGCGGCGCTCCAGAGGTCTAAATGCCCCGCCTCCCCATGAAACTTGCGCGCCGAACCATGACTAACGCCTACGATTTCAGTTTCGCCAAACTCGATGAACCGGGCGATGTAAATCTTGCCGACTATGCCGGCAAAGCGATCCTGGTTGTGAACGTGGCAAGCGCCTGCGGCTTCACCTCGCAGTACCGCGATCTGGAAGCGCTCTATGAATCGAAGGCCGACAAAGGCCTCGTGATCATCGGCGTGCCCTGCAACGACTTCGGCCATCAAGAGCCTGGCGAAGACAAGGAAATCCGCGAGTTCTGCGACACGACCTATCACGTCACCTTCCCGATGACAGCGAAGGTCGAGATCACCTCGCGCGAACGCCGCCACCCGTTCTATCAATGGGTTTCGGACGAACTTGGCGAGAGCGCTCTGCCGCGCTGGAATTTTCACAAGTACCTGATCGGCAAAGACGGCGCGTTGGTAGAGTCGTTCGGCTCCAAGACCGCCCCGCTCGCGCCCGATATGCTGGACGCTATCAAAGGCGCAATCTGCGCCGGCGCCTAGTGCGCCATCGCTTCGTCGAGCTTGGGCGGCGGGCCAGCTTGCGCGCCCAGTCTCGGGCGCGGCCTCAACAGCAACATCGCGCCCGCCGACAGGCCGATCACAATTGCTAGCAACAAGAACTGATCGTTGAAGGTCATCACGAGCGCCTCGCGGTCAAGCAGCGCCGCGTAACGCATGAGCGCCTGACGTTCCGGATCGACCGCGCCCGCCTGCTCCAAATAGGCTTGCATACTGGCGATCATGCCGGCGACGTGAGGATTGTTCGGATCGGCGGCGGCGTAGAGTTCCTGCCGGTGAAGCGCGAACGAATGCGCTTGCACGGTCGCCAGCGCCGCGATGCCGAACGCGCCGCCAAGGTTGCGCATCGTATTGAAGAGCCCGGCGCCGGCATGAACTTGCTGCGGCGGCAGCGATTGCAGCGCCGGCTGCATCACCGAACTGAACGTCATCATGAGGCCGAGGCCGCGCAGCACTTGTGGCCATGCCAATTCCCAGAAGCCTGCTTCGGCCGTCAGGTGCGCCTGCACCCAACATGAGAGGCCGACGAGCAAGAAGCCGACAATACCAAGCGGCCGCGTGTCTGGAAGCGTGCGCCCAAGCCGGCCGATAATCGGCGCGCACAGGAACATCACCGCGCCCTGCACGAACATCGTGTGACCGATCTGCAGCGCGCTGTAGCCGCGCACGGAGCTCAAGAACAGCGGCGTCAAGAAGACGGAGCTAAACAGCCCCAACCCCAATATGAATCCAAGCCCCGCGCCGATTGCGAATGTAGGCGAGGAAAACGGTTTGAGATCGACGATCGGCGTTTCGACCTTGAACGCGCGATAGAAAAAGATCACGGCGCCCGCGAGCGAAACCAACGCCCACATCGTCACTTCGCTTGAGGCGAACCATTCGTTCCCCGGTCCCTCTTCAAGCGTGTACTCCGCCGCGCCCAAGAACGTCGCGAGGCCCAGGAGGCCAATCAGATCGATCTTCTTGAGCAAGCTGAATTGCGGCTTGTCGAGCGAGGCCATGGTGTTCCAGATCACGATCGTGATCAGCACACCCGGTACAACGTTCACCCAAAACAAGGCCCGCCACCCGAGCGCTTCGGCCACCATGCCGCCGATCGTCGGACCAAGCGACGGCGCCAGCGTAATCATCATCCCCATCATGGCGCCGGTGATCGGCTGCAGCCGTTGCGGGAACGCCAGATAGAGCGTCGCCATCACGGTCGGGATCATTGCCGCGCCCGAAAAACCCTGAAGGGCGCGAAAGACGATGAGCGAGTTGATGTCCCACGCGAATGCGCACAGCAGGCTCGTGAATGAGAAGGCGAGCGCCGAGATGCAGAACAATAGCCGCGTGCCGAGCGCGCGACCGAGGAAGCCGGAAAGCGGAATCCCGATCACTTCAGCGATCAGATAGGATGTCTGCACCCAGCTGATTTCGTCGCGGCTGGCGCTCACGCCCGCTTGGATCGAACCCAGCGCACTGGCGACAATCTGAATGTCCAGGATCGCCATGAACTGGCCGATGACCATGGCGATGAAGCCGATCCAGATATGGAGCGGAGGTGAATCGTCCGGTTTAGCGGGCGCCGCGAGAGCGGCGTCGCTCATTCGCGCGTGTCCACCGTGACAGTCGCCGAGAGGCCCGGTCGCAGTAGCTCAAGCCCTTCCTGCCCCGGCTCAAGCCGGATACGCACCGGCACGCGCTGTACAATCTTGGTGAAATTGCCCGTCGCCGTATCGGTTGGGATGATCGAGAACTCACTGCCGCTCGCCGGCGCCAGCGACTCCACAGCGCCCCGCAAGCGCAGATTGTGCGCGATGTCAGGACGGACGGTCACCGACTGACCAGGCCGGAAGTTTTCGATCTGCGTCTCTTTGAAATTCGCGACGACATAAACCGATTGCAGCGGCACCACCGACATCAACGGCGCGCCCGAGCGCACGAGTTGACCGAGCTGCACTTGGCGGTCGCCGACGACGCCATCGATCGGCGCGCGAATGGTCGTGCGCTCCAGATCAAGTTCGGCTTGCGCAAGCTGCGCGCGCGCCGCTTCAACGCTCGCCTCAGCGGCAGCAGCGCCGCCGCCCGCTTGCCGGGCCTGAATTTCCAGCTGCTGCATGCGCGCCGGCGAAAGCAAACCGCGCTCGGCCAGGGGCCGGTATCGCGCGACGTCTGCGGAGGCGAGCGCGCGTCCTGCTTGCTGCGAAGCGCGCGCGCCTTCCGCCTCAGCGAGCGCGGCCCGCGCGGCGGCAACACGCGCCTGGTAGTCAGTCGGATCTATCTCGACGAGCACGTCGCCTGCGTGGACGCTCTGGTTCTCGGCGGCCGGTATGGCGCGCACGTAGCCTTCAACTTGCGGCGAGATCAGTGAAATGTCGGCGCGAACGTAGGCGTTGTCCGTCGATACCATGTGACGGCCAACGACGAACCAATTGCCGCCCCAGATGGCGAGCACCGCAAGCGCGATCGCGCCGCCTGCAAGCATCAACCCGCGGCGTCCAACGGTCTGGGCCATGGCGCGCACCTTAGCGGTCGCGCGCGCCGCATCGAGCCGAAATCCGGCGTCGTCTGGCATAATAGGAACTAAAGAAAGCCGGACCCAAAGCGGCCCAGCGCGAACGTAACTACGGTTACCGCTTGTTCCAAGATGCCCCAACGACAGGCTCGGTAGTCCAAAAGAAATAGGCCTCAGCGCTTGCACCCACCCGACGTGGGGTTATCGTCACGACTTCGTGAAGGTTGTGTCAGTTGCCAGGAACAGGAACGATCAAGACGCAAGAGCATGAGGGGCGTCAGCCCGATCGCGGCGTTGCCCGCCGCCAAGCCTTCTTAGAAGCCGCCCGCGAAGTCTTCCTGGACCACGGCTACGAAGCGGCGAGCGTCAATGACGTCGTGCGCCTGGCAGGCGGCTCGCTCGCGACCCTTTACGCCCAGTTCGGGAACAAGGAAGGCCTCTTCCTGGCCTTCATGCAGGACCAGCACGACCGCTTTGCGCGCGAGATGCGCCCGCCAGAAGGCGTAGGCGGGCTACCGCTGGAGAAGGCGCTGCAGGTCGTCGGCGAGCATTTCCTACGCCGGCTGCTTCAACGCGATAGCCTCTCCTTTTTCCGTGTGATGGTCTCGGAAGGCCGCAAGGTCCCAGACCAAGTGCGGCGCTACTTCACAACCGGCGGCGCCAACATGATCCACGACGAGTTGGTCGCCCAATTGAGACACGCCGGCCTCAACGAGACCGACGCGCGTGAAAGCGTGGGCTACTTCATCGAGTTGATACGCAGCCGTCACCAATTTCAGGCGATCACCGACGAAGACTACAAGCTTTCCGACGCCGAACTCAAAGCCCACGTCGCCCGCGCGGTGCGCTTCTTGCTCAACGGCCTAAAGCTGGCCTAGCCGCAGCCGTTGGCTGCGCTTCAGTTTAGATTCAGGTTCGGTTCAGGCGGCCGGTCTCATCGTCAGGTCTGCGAGGATGTGCAAGCTGCACACGGGAGCCTCAACATGAAAAAAGCCCTCATCGCGGCGTTGGCCGCTTTGAGCGCGGCAGCCTGGGTGGCGACACCCGCTTACGCTCAACGCGGCGAACATGGCCGCGGCAGACAAGAAGATGGCGGCGGCGACCGCAATCGCGGTGACCGGGGTGACCGGGGTGATCGCGGCGACCGGGGAGACCGTGGCGACCGTGGTGGTCAAGGCCAGCGTGATCGCGGTCCCGCACAGCAGGCCGCGCCGCAAGCGACTCCGCAAAACCCCGGCCTGCTCGGCGGCAACGACGGTCGCGGACGCGGCCAGTGGGACGGCGGCCGAGGTCGTGGTGACAACGGCGCCGGTCAGAACGCTGACGTTCGAGGCCGAGGCGGCGACAACACCGCCGGCCAAGGGCAACGCGGCCGAGGCCGTGGCGGCGACAACAGCGGCGCTGGTCGTGATCGTGGCAATTGGAACGGCAATCGCGGCGATAACAATGGCGGCCAATGGCAAGGCGGCCGTGGTCGCGGCGGCGACGACAGCGGCGCCGGAGGACGTGATCGCGGCAATTGGAACGGCAATCGCGGCGATAACAATGGCGGCCAGTGGCAAGGTGGCCGTGACCGCGGCGGCGACAACAACGGCGGCCGTGGCAATTGGAACGGCGGCCGCGGCGGCGACGACAATGGTGGTCGTGGCCGTGGCGACTGGAACGACGGCCGTGGTCGCGGTGATCGTGGCGACAATGGTTGGCGCACTGGGCGGGGACGCGACTTCGCCCACAACGATTGGGATCGTGGCCGTGACGGCCGTAGCGATCGCAATCGCTACAATCGCTGGCGCCATAACCACCACGACTGGGATCGCCCGCGCTATCGCGACTGGCGCAGCGTCCGCTACGGCTACTATTTCGACCGTGGCTATTCGCTGATCTTCTCAGGCTTCTTCGGCCACAACTATTATTGGTATGGCTATGACGGCTGGCGCCGTCCGTATCGTCCGTGGCGCGTGGGCTATATCCTGCCGTACGATCTCTACTGGGATCCGATCCCGTACGATCTCTACTATCGGCTGCCGCCTGCCCCTTATGGCTGCCGCTATGTGATGGTGGATCGCGACATCCTGCTGATCGTGATCTCCACCGGCCTCATCCTCGACGCGATGTACTACTACTAGCGCATCGCCAGAGGGACAGATTGAGCCGCCTCGTTCACGCGAGGCGGCTCTTTTGTTTGGCTTTTCTAGCGCCGCTGATTCTCTTGCATGAACCGCGTGACCGCCCGAACACCAACCCGCATGCCGCCAAGTTGGCCAATGTTCTCAAGTTCGGTCTGGGCGTCGTTCTGAGCCTGAAGAAACGACGCCCCCGCGGGCGAACGCAGAAACGTCACCACCTCGCGCAATTGCGCTTCATCCATTCGTTGCGCGTAGACGCCAGCCATCTCGGCGACGAGCGCCGGTGTTTCGGCACGGAATTCTTCTGCAACAATCTCGCCCAGCCTTGCGGTTTGGACTGGCGTCAAACGCATGTCCGTCGCCATGCCGGAAGCAATCATCGGCGCCATCGTCACGAAGAAATCACCCAGCGTCTTTTCCATCTCCATCAGCTGCATCACCTCCTGCGCCAATCTTTGACGCTCGGATTGCTGCTGTGCGTGCGCCGGCGTCCACGCCGCCACGACGAAGGCCAATGTAAATGCAATTGCTCGGATCATGATGCACCCTCTCCTGGCGCGCATTCACGCAGGCGAAGCGGCATCTGGCAACCTGAATATAACAATCGCCCGGGAGCCAGGGCAGCATCGCCCGCCGCGCCGGAGACGCTACCGGCGGCGGCGGGAGTGCTCCGTCAGCGACCGCGCCAGCTGCCTGGGGTTATCGGGCTATTTGTGGTTGAGGACGATTTATCGGCGCCCAACGCACGAGCCGCGCTTTCGGCGCTTAGCGTTCCGCACGTTCTTCAAAAGCAGACAGCATCTCTCGCGCCTGCTCAGATTCGTAGAGCGAGAAATATCCGTCGCGATTGACGTCCAATTCGAAGAACCTCCGCTCGGCGCATGCCTGGAACTCTGAAGCGTCGACACGCCGGCTGAAATCGCGGTCACACGACATAACCGGCTCGACCTCCGCTCCCAACGTGATGCGGCCTTGCCGCATTGGCTCAGGTGGAGGTCCTCTGCGTGGTCCGCTGGGCGGCCCGCCTTCCCCCTCGCGCGCGCCATGCAAAGCGCCGTTCTCGCGCCGACGCGGTGGAGACACAGTCACTGGCGCGGTCCGTGCGCTCAGCATTTCCGGCGCTTGCTCGCGCCAGAGCGCCGTCGACTCTGCGGAGACCGCTGCACGATCATGATTGGCGTCGAGCGTGTCCGCGAAGAACACCATGGCTTCATTGACGAACTCGCCGCGGCTGATCCGCTCATCGCCATCGACATCGGCATGCGCGAGCCACAGCAGGATAGGCGGACGCCGACTCCCGGGCGCGGCGCGAAACGGCTGCCCCATCGGATTGACAAACACCGGTCCCGGCCGCTCGAGCGGCGTCTGCGCCACAACACTCGTGGCGGACAGAAGCGATGCGGCGATCAGCGCAACTATTACGTGCGATCTCTGCATGAACGACCACTCCCAAACAATTCGGGAGGGTTGGCTCAGGCGCTTGTCTGGCGTTTGCCCGCCATTTTTCGAAGTGGCGCCGAACTGTGTCGGACGCCGCGTCAACCAAAGAACATCTCCCAGATCACGCGCCCCGGCGCGACCGCCGTGACGCCCGCGACCAGCAAACCGACATAGAGTCCGATCATGGCGCGCGCATGCGATACGACCCGCGCACGCGCCAGCCAAAGAGCCACCGGCACGCCAACGAGGGTCATCAACGAGAAAATGTGGATCGGGCTGAACTGCCCATCACGCATCTCGCGAACAAAGAACGTGGCGACGGCAGTGGCGCACATGCACGTCGCCCAAATCCATCCGAACACCCGATGCGCGCCTGTCCCCTTTGGCAGAACAAATTGAACCGGTCCGAACAGCAACGCGACGGCGACCGTGGCGACATGGAATTGCACGAGCCAGCCCTTCGCCAGCAGCGGTGAAAGATCGAACTTGAGCGTCTCGGGCAACGCCACGCTCCAGGCGCCAGGCGTGAACATAAAGATCGCGATCATCACAGCGAAGCAGCCAGCAAAAATCAGCCGACCGACACGGCGGTCCGCCGGCGTCTCGCTGTACTCGCGTCCGACTTGCTCGTTCATCCTCGCGCTCCGCGCCGTCGATCAATTCGCATGCTTTGTACTACAAAGTGCTCTGTAACGGCAATTCAAAAAAGGCCGCTTCCAGACCGCCGGTCAGGTTGACGCCTACCGCCCTGCCGCCTACATGCCGCGCGTTAGCAACCGGTAGCGCTGAGTGCCAGCGCCGCCGGTTTGCTTAAAAGGCCTTAGTAACCAAGGGAGTATCACCAGTGGCGAGCTTTCGTCCCCTGCACGACCGCGTGCTCGTGAAGCGCGTAAAGGAAGAAGAAAAGACCCGCGGCAGGATCATCATCCCGGAAACGGCTCAAGAGAAGCCGCAAGAAGGCGAAGTTGTCGCCGTCGGCCCGGCGCGCGCGATGAGGACGGCGAGCGCATCGAGCTCGACGTGAAGGTCGGCGACCGCATCCTGTTCGGCAAGTGGTCGGGCACCGAAGTGAAGGTGGACGGCGATGACCTCCTCATCATGAAGGAGTCGGACATCCTCGGCGTCATCGAAGAGAAGAAGTCGAAGAAGAAGGACGCGGCGTAACCGCCAGCAGTCCGCTTCTCCATCGTTTCTAATTCAGAGGTACACAGCACATGGCTGCTAAGATTGTGAATTTCGGCGCCGATGCCCGCGAGCGCATGCTCCAAGGCGTCGACATCCTCGCCAACGCGGTAAAAGTCACGCTCGGCCCGAAGGGCCGCGTCGTGATCGAAAAGTCCTTCGGCGCTCCGCGCACGACCAAGGACGGCGTCACCGTCGCGAAGGAAATCGAACTCGAAGATAAGTTCATGAACATGGGCGCTCAGCTCATTCGTGAAGTCGCTTCGAAGACCAACGACGAAGCCGGCGACGGCACCACCACCGCCACCGTTCTCGCTCAAGCGATCGTTCGCGAAGGCATGAAGGCGGTCGCTTCGGGCCGTAACCCGATGGACCTGCGCCGCGGCATCGACAAGGCGGTCGGCGCCATCGTCGACGATCTGAAGAAGCGGGCCAAGAAGGTCGGCGGTTCGGAAGAAATCGCCCAAGTCGGCACCATCTCCGCCAACGGCGACACTGACATCGGCAAGTTCCTGGCCGACGCCATGGCGAAGGTCGGCAACGAAGGCGTCATCACGGTTGAAGAAGCCAAGTCGCTCGAGACCGAACTCGAAGTCGTCGAAGGCATGCAGTTCGACCGCGGCTACCTCTCGCCGTACTTCATCACCAATGCCGACAAGATGGAAGCGACCCTCGAAGACCCGATGATTTTGCTCTTCGAAAAGAAGCTCTCGTCGCTCCAACCGATGCTGCCGGTTCTCGAAGCCGTCGTGCAAAGCCAACGCCCGCTGCTCATTATTGCTGAAGACGTCGAAGGCGAAGCCCTCGCCACGCTCGTCGTCAACAAGCTGCGTGGCGGCCTCAAGGTCGCCGCCGTGAAGGCGCCGGGCTTCGGCGATCGCCGCAAGGCCATGCTGGAAGACCTCGCCATCCTCACGGGTGGCCAGGTCATCAGCGAAGACCTGGGCATCAAGCTTGAGAACGTCACGCTCGACATGCTCGGCAAGGCCAAGAAGGTCGTCGTGAAGAAGGACGACACCACGGTTGTCGACGGCACGGGCGCGAAGAAGGACATCGAAGCCCGCGTTGGTCAGATCCGCAAGCAGATCGAAGACACCACGTCCGACTACGATCGTGAGAAGCTGCAAGAACGCCTGGCGAAGCTCGCTGGCGGCGTTGCGGCTATCAAGGTCGGCGGCGCGACGGAAGTCGAAGTGAAGGAACGCAAGGACCGCGTTGATGACGCGCTGAACGCCACCCGCGCTGCGGTGGAAGAAGGCATCGTCCCCGGCGGCGGCACGGCGCTCCTGCGCGCGGCCTTCAAGCTCTCGATCAAGGGCGACAACGAAGACCAGAACGTCGGCATTGGCATCGTCAAGAAGGCGCTCGAAGCGCCGATCCGTCAGATCGTCGAGAATGCGGGCGTGGAAGGCTCGATCGTTGTCGGCAAGCTGCGCGAGAACAAGGACGACAATTTCGGCTTCAACGCGCAGACCGAAGAATACGTCGACCTGGTGAAGGCCGGCATCATCGATCCGGTGAAGGTTGTCCGCACGGCGCTGCAAGACGCAGCCTCGGTCGCCGGCCTCGTCATCACCACGGAAGCCGCAATCGCCGAAGCCCCGAAGAAGGAAGCCGCCGGCGGCGGCATGCCTGGCGGCGGCATGGGCGGCATGGGCGGCATGGATTTCTAGTCCAGCCACCAGGCACGAAAACGGAAACGGCGGAGCGCAAGCTCCGCCGTTTCTATTTGGGCAGTAGTCTCGTAGGGTGCCGGACCTTTCGTGACCTCAGACTCCACTCGCCTCGCCCAACTCATTGCCGCCGAAGAGCGCGCGCTTGCCATGCTTGCTGCGATCGAAGCTGCGGGTTTCGTCGCACCCGGCCGCCGGGAGAGCGAAGTCGACGCCGACATAGCCGCATTGGCCGAACGCGAGTTCGGCGTCACGCGCCATTGGCACAGACGCCTCGTGCGCGCCGGCCCCAACACGCTCTGCGTCTTCTCGGACGATCCAGATGAACGCACTATCGGCGAGACCGCCACTGTCTATCTCGACCTCGGCCCGGTCTTCGAAGAATGGGAGGCCGATATCGGTCAAACCTACGTAGTCGGAGACAATCCTGACCACCACGCGCTGATCGCGGCGCTACCACTCGTGTTCGAAGACACCTGCGCGCACTTCACTGCGAACCCCGACATCACCGGCGCCGATCTCTACGCATTCGCCTGCAGCGCCGCCGAGTCACGCGGCTATGCTTTCGGCGGCAAAATTGCGGGACACACGGTCGGCGAGTTTCCGCACCTGACCTGGCCTGGCGCGCGCGAGCAGACGCGCATCTATCCCGACAATCCCAACCGCCTCAGCGATCCAGATCACCTGGGCCGCAAGCGCTTCTGGATCATAGAGACCCATCTCATCGCACCGGACCGTTCGTTTGGCGGTTTCTATGAGCGGCTTCTGCGGCGAGCTTGAGTAGACGCGAGCGAGCCCCACTCAACAGCACGCGAGAGTAAAGCCGGTGAAACGGAACCATCGCATCGAAGGGAAATCCGAGCCGCCCTGCGCCAGCGCCCACGCCAACCGGCACAACCGCCGAACCGAAGTACAAACGCACGCCGCCCTCGATCGGCGCAACCATCAACCAGGATCGCGTACGGCTCAGGAAGTCACACAACAGCAGCTGATCGGGCACGCGCGCCTCAACGCTCCAGGCGGCGAACGTTGGGGCGGCCTCATACGCAAGCCGGCGGACATCCGCGTCGTTTGACGCCTTGCCGATCAATGCCAGTACCCATCGCTCCGGCCGGAAAGCAGCGCTTGTGTAGAATGCCTCGACATAGCTCGCGAACGGCGCGTTCGCCGCAATCTCTGTCGCGAAGCAGTCTATGTACGCACCCCTGGCGGCGTACTCTCCGAGCAATGCCCCGGCAGGCAATTCGCAAGGCGTGATCGAACCCACACAAGATTGGTCGCATGCGCACCACTACAAGCACAGCAGCGTTATCGCCGCAGACTTCCGCTTCTCGTCGCGGCGCCGCTCGCCTAGCTTTTGCTCATGCGTGGCGACTCTCCCTTTCAGACCAAAGCGGCAGGTTGGATCCTGGCGGGCGTTGGCCTCATCGCCGTCATCGTCATCACCGCAGTGACCTCCTCGTCGGACAACGCGCTGGGCGCAGGCCTTCTCTTTGCCGGGCTGCTCGCTGGCGGCTTCCTCGCCGTGCTTGTGCACGAACTTGGCCACGCGCTCGCTGCGTGGCTCGTCGGCTGGCGCGTCTGGATCATCAGCGTAACCGGCATCGTCGTACGCCTCGGCCACGCACCGCGCTTCTCCACCAAGTACACGCGCGATGTCGGCGGCTACGTCCTCGGCAGCCCACCTGACGCTGCGCATGACAATCGTTGGCGCAGCATCGCCTTCAGCGCCGGCGGTCCGCTGGCAAGCCTGCTCACCGGGCCGATCTTCATCTACTGGCTCGCGACACTGCCGCGCGACGGCTGGGAAACGCCAACAGGCGCTGGCCTGCTCGGTGCAGTGCTCGCATTCGGCGTCGCCAGCTCTTCTTCCGCCCTGCTGACGCTTTGGCCCATGCGCAGCCGCGGCGGCCGCCCCAACGACATGGGCATGATCCTGGACACGCTTTTCTTGCGCCCACCCGCAGCGGAGATCGAAGGGCACGCCTGGGCGTGGACGTTGTTCGGACACGGCGTCGAACCAAGCGCTTGGCCGGCCTGGATGCACGAAAGCATCACGCGCGCCGCCCCCAATCCATGGAGCTCACCCTCAGCGCCGTTGCTAGCGTTCATGAGTGCCTTGGATCGGGGCGATGAAGCAGCCGCGCGCGCCGCATCGAAACTAAGTGCGCACGAGTTCGGCAAGCTCATACGCGCGTTTGTAGCCGCCTATTTCGATGGCGACGCGCAGGCGGCGTCTCAGGAAATATCGGGCATCCTGATCGATCCCAACGACGACTCGCTCCCCCTGCTCCATCGCTTCATCAAAGCACGCATCGCTGCATTGAATGGCGATCGCGACGGTGCTGCACACGCCTACGCCGCCATCGCCAGCGATCTGCGCGTCGACGCCCCCAAGCCATTCTGGGAAGCCCTTCTCGCGCGCTACGGCGCATAGGAAACGGGGCGGCCCTTGTGGAGCCGCCCCGCTGAACCTTGCCGAACGGGCTGAGCTTAGAACTCTGCCGCGAGCGTCAGCATCATCGTGCGCGGGGCGCCAAGGGCAAAGAAGCCCGTGCCGCCGTTTGCACCCGAGCTGATGTTGCCGATGTACTCTTCGTCGAACAAGTTGACGACGTTGAACTGGATGTAGGTCCGCTCATTGCGGAACAACTGGCCCAGATCGTAGCGCATATCCAGATCGACGGTCGTGTAGCTCGGCGTTGTCTCGGTGTTGAAGTCGTTCGAATAACGCTCATCAACCCACTTGGCTTGCGCACCGAAGGTGAAGCTGCCGACCTCGTACTCGCCGCGAATCGCGGCAGTCCATTCCGGCGTATCAACCAGCGAGAGGCCGGCGCCGACGACTTGTTGCGGTAGATTCTGTTGCAACTCGCTCGAGGTGTAAGCGATCGAGCCGTAGAGGCTAAACGCATCTGTGAACTGATAGCCGGCTTGCGCGTCCGCACCCCAAAGCTCCACCTCGCCGACGTTACGCGCGAACGAAACCGTAGGATCGGTCGGATCTTGCGAGCGGACGATGCGGTTTTCGAAGTTCGTGTGCCACATGGTCGCCGCCGTCAGCAGACGATCGCCCTGATAACGCCAGCCGAGATCGATCGATTGCGTCGTTTCCAGCTCAACCGTGCTCAGTTGCGACACCAGGATGCCGCCGTAGAGATCGTCGGTGCGAGGCGCCGAGAGGCCCTCAGCGTAGCTGACGAAGAATTGGTGCCCATCCATCGGACGCCACGAGAGACCCACGTTCGGCAGAATGTCGTCGTATGTGACAGTTGATGCGAACGGCGGCGCATATTGCGTCGACGAACCCGCGAACGTGAAGAATCCGTTCGGCGCCGCTGGCAGCGGGCCAGCGCCATCCGGATCGACCAGAACCGCGGTCGGCGTCGCCGTCGTGCAGAACTGCGTCGAAGAGGTCGAGCCCTTCACGGAATAGCAGTTCTGATTGAGTTCACGCTCGAATTCCGGCGCGCGCAAACCGACTACGAGACCGACAGTATCGTCGAAGAAGTCGCCGCGATACTCGATATTGAACTGCGAGAGACTGGCGATCGAAGCACGATCGCGCTTCTGGAAGAGATCGCCTTCAGCGGTAAAGAGCTGCGTGCCGAAGCCATCACGGCCGCCGAACACGTCGCTCGGATCACCGTTCTGATCCATCGGGCTGTACTCGCCGGTCTGGCGATGGCGGCCGTAGTCGTAGGTGTAACCGGCGCGAATGCGGTGATTTTCATTGATGTCCCAGATCAACGACGAGGTAACGCCGTAGCGATACGTGCGCGTGTTGCTCGGGGAATAGAGCTGAATGCGGTCGACCACATCGCCATCGCCGTTCAAATCCACGCCCGCCGCGGCGCTGGCGCCACGCAGACGAATATCGTTTTCAGCAACAGCTTCGACGCCGCCACCGTTGGCGCGGACGTATTGCAGCGACGGGTCGATCGTCAGCGTCAGGCTGTCGGTCAGGGAGAAGCGCGACTGACCACGGAAGTTGCCAGTGTTCGAAGGGTTGATGCGGATATTGTAGTAGTTGGTGCAGAGCGGCGTCGTGTTGGTGGCCGTCGTGGTTTCGCGCTGAATGCCCGCTCCCGGCGCAAGCCGCGTGCAGGTCGAATCGTTCACTGGGATGTTGCCCGAATTGAACGCGGCGAGGTTGAAGTTGCGATAGAAGTGGTTGCGGTTCTCGTTGTAGTGGAACGACAGGCTCATGAAGTCGCCGTTCTCGCCCAGCGGCTGATAGAGACGCGCGTTGTACTGCGTCTTGATCAGCTCGCCCGGACCCATGAACTGGTCGTACTCTTGGCGCGACACCGTGCCGAACGCGCGCGTACCCGATGGCGTGAACTCGCCGGTGTCGAGCATCATGAACAGACGCCAGAAATTGTCGTCACCAAACGAGGGGCGCAGCGTCAACCCGAAGTCTTCGGTCGGAACGCGCGTCACATAGTTTACCGTGCCGCCCGTGGCCGAAGCGGTCGGGCTGTCCGACTCGGTCGTACCCATGTTGACGTTGGCGCGCGAGATCAGCTCGCTGTCGAGCTGCTGGTTCGAGTAGATTGCGTAGTTGCCGGTGTCGTTCAGCGGGATGCCGTCGAATGTCAGCGAGATACGCGCGCTGTCGAAGCCGCGCATGGTGAGGTTGCCGCCTGACGAGCCATAGGCGTCAGAGTTGGTGAAGTTGAGCCCCGGAACCAGGTTCACCGTCTGCAGGATCGTCTGACCTGCGGGCTGCGTCTCAATTAGCTCATCCGTGATCGTCGTGCGTGCACGCGGAGCCGTCTCGGCGATCATCGCGCCGTTGGCATCCCGGCGCATACCGGTAACGACGATCGTCTCTTCTTCCTCGATCTGAGACGCCGTGGATTGGGCGTTGGCCGTGCCGGCCATGGCGACAGTAAGCGCCGTCAGGGCAGCGCCTGCTAGAAACTTCTTTGAGAACATGGAAACCCCCTTCGCGGACGCCCCCTCTGGATGCGCGTCTGCTCGTCGGACGGGCTCATAATGGTAGCGTTCGACAGATCGCCTACACTTATATGACGATTGAGTGATAGCCCCCAGAAGTCGCACAGCGTGTCTTCTGCGCACCGCGTCGGATTCTGTTGCAGGGTTGCGACAATGCCGGGCGCCGCAGTACGCAGCGTTACAGCGAAAAGAGGGAATGTAATGGGAACGAGCTTGGGGAAAACTTGGTGGCAGCGGGACACGACGCCGGGCTTCATCCTTATCGCTGCGACAATCGTCTCCTTCATTCTGCTGAACGGGCCGGCGGGCGAGTCATTCCACCACCTGCTGGAAGACCAAATCGCGGGACTTTCCGTGGGGATCGGTCCGGCCGCCCACCCGGTCAATTTGCACCTCATCATCAACGACGCGCTGATGGTGATCTTTTTTCTCTATGTCGGCCTCGAGTTGAAGCGCGAGACCGTCGAAGGCCCGTTCAAGAACCCCCGCGAAGCGGCGCTGCCATTGTTTGGCGCCGTGGGCGGCATGATCGCGCCGGCGCTCATCTACGTCGCGCTCAACGTGCATGAGCCGGCCTATCTGCGCGGATGGGCTATTCCGGCGGCGACCGATATCGCCTTCGCCATCGGCATTCTGTCGCTGCTCGGTCCGCGCGTGCCGGGCGGCCTACGCCTTTTTCTGCTGGCTCTCGCCATTATCGACGATCTCGGCGCTATCGTCGTCATCGCGCTCTTCTACTCGACCCATCTACTAGGGTGGGCTCTGGGCGGCGCAGTGGCCACGTTCGTCATCATGCTGATGATGAACCGGGGCGGCGTAACTTCGCTTTGGCTCTACTGGGTCATGGGCGTGGTGATGTGGGGCTTCATGCTCCTCTCCGGCGTGCACGCCACGATCGCCGGCGTGCTGACCGCCATGGCCGTACCGATGCGCGACAAGCAAGGCGGCTCACCGCTGATTACCGCGGAGCACGCTCTCAAATATTGGGTGCAGTTTGCGATCATGCCGATCTTCGCGCTCGTCAACGCCGGTGTCGTCCTTCATGGCGCGGGTCTCGACACGCTTTTGCATCCGATCGCGCTTGGCGTGAGCCTGGGGCTCGTTGTCGGCAAGCCGATTGGCATCACCCTGGCGTCCTATCTCGCGTGCGGAGTGTTGAAACAGCCCGCGCCCGGAACCATGCCGCAAATGCTCGGCATCGCGATGCTCGCTGGCATCGGCTTCACCATGAGCTTGTTCGTTGGCAATCTCGCTTTCGGCACCGGCGATCTCGCAACGCCAGTGCGCTTCGGCGTGCTCGGCGGCTCGTTCGTTTCAGCTTTGCTCGGCCTGACGGTGCTCGCCATCGCATGCCGAAAGACTGCTGCGCCCGGTACAAGCGACCTCAGCGCTGAGGAAGAATTGGCCGAAGAGCAGGGCGTATTCGAAGACATCGACCCGCCGGGGCCGCCAAAGTCCTGATACAAAAGCGGCCGCACCGTTCCCCGGTGCGGCCGCTTCACGTCGCTTTGTAGAGGGCGTCTCCTCCCCGAAACGCGACCGTCCGCGACGCCGACGATCAAGGCGAAATTGAGCCGCGCCGCGCGCCCGGTCAAGCACCAGACATAATGAATGCGCGCAATGTTGCGGCGTTGCCCCTACCGGGCGAGCATTTGCTGCACTGCGGCAACGAGTTGGGCGCGCGGGACTTCTTGCTGCACCTGCTCGCGCGCCTTGGCGTAAGCTTCGCGATCCTCACCCAGACCGGCCGCAATCTTCGCGCCCAGCTTGAGGTCCTTCAGTGTGACCGTGCCCCTGGCCAGCTCATCGCCGCCTTGGATCACAGCGATCGGCGCGTCGCGCTTGTCGGCATATTTGAGCTGCGCCTTCATGCCGGACGATCCGAGATAAGCCTCAGCGCGGATGCCGCCGCGGCGCAGTTCTTCGGCCATCGCTAGGTAGTCGCCCATGCGCGCCGCATCGAGCGCGAGAACAACCACAGGCGGGGGCGAGGCATCTTTGCGGCCGAGCCCGAGAATATCCTGCGCCGCCACCAAGCGGCTGACGCCGATCGAGAAGCCGGTCGCCGGAACACGCTGTCCGGTAAAGCGCGCGACGAGATCGTCATAGCGCCCGCCGCCGCCGACAGAGCCAAACCGAATTGGCTTGCCATTGTCCTTAACCGTGAGCGTTAGCTCCGCCTCATAGACAGCGCCCGTGTAATATTCGAGTCCGCGCACAACGGATGGATCGATCCGCGCGCGATTGTCGTCGATACCGAGCGCACTCAACACCGCATCAATGCCGGCAAGTTCTTTGAGGCCGGCTTTGCCTTCATCGTTGTCGCCAACAATCCGCTCAAGTCCCGCGAGCACCGCCGCGCGCGAATCCGTCGGCAGCGTCACGAAATCGATGACCTTCTGCACAGCCGCCGCTTCAAGCTGCGCACCCTCAGTGAAATCGCCGGACTCGTCCTTGCGGCCTTTGCCAAGCAGCGCTGCAACGCCTTCGACGCCGACCCGATCGAGTTTGTCGATCGCGCGCATCACCGTGAGCCGCGCCTTGGTTGCGCTCTCTTCGAGCCCGACGCCCAACAGCACGCCATTCAGTATGCGCCGAGAGTTGATTTTGAACTGATAGCCAGCGCGTGGCACGCCTACAGCTTCAAGCGCCTGCGCGGCCATCGCGATAATCTCGGCATCGGACGCCGGATTATCCGAACCCACTGTATCGGCATCGCACTGCACGAACTGGCGGAAGCGGCCCGGCCCGGGCTTCTCGTTGCGATACACGATGCCCGTCTGCCAGCGGCGGAACGGCTTCGGCAGGCCATCGCGTTGCTCGGCGACAAACCGCGCGAGCGGCGCGGTGAGATCGTAGCGCATCGACACCCAGCGCTCATCATCCAGAAATGAGAACACGCCTTCATTCGGGCGATCGAGGTCGGGCAGAAACTTGCCGAGCGCTTCAGTGTATTCGATCGCCGGCGTCTCCAGCCTATCGAAGCCCCATTGCTCGTAGACTTTGCCAACAGCAGTGACGACCCGCTCTTCGGCGCCGGCGGCTTCGCCAAGTTTATCGCTAAAGCCGCGCGGCTTCTCAGCGGTGACGAGTGGTGTTTCAGAACTCATGACAGAGACTTTCCGGGGAAATCAGAATTGGGCAGGCAAGCGGGCGCGCGGCAGCGCGAACAGCCGAGCCTCAATGTCGCTCGAAGCTGTAGCCAGTCGCTTGCGCGATTTCGCCGGAGAGCACACGCTCAGCCAAGGTCTCGATATCCCAAGTCAATTCGCGATCGCCGCCCCGCACCCACGGCGGGAACGCCTCTCGTATCTTACTTAGGGCGCCAAGCCCTGCTCTGCCAAGCTTAACGGACTTAGCTGCCTCAGCAGGGTTCTCGGCGCGGACCAATTCGGCTTGCGAGGCGAACGCCATCTCAATCGCCAAAATCTGCGCCAGGCGCTCGGCTGCCTCATATGCGCGGATCGCCACGTTGGCGCCCATGCTGACGTGATCTTCCTGGCCAGAGTCGGTCGATACCGACATCAGATGCGAGGGCATCGCCATGCCCCAAATCTGATTGCAGAGCCCTGCAGTCGTGTATTCGGCAATAAGCAACCCAGACTCAGTTGCGTCGGTGTTTGCGCCGCGCACCTGCGGCCCAAGCCCCTTATTGCGTTGCGCGTCGACGATGCGGGCGCATCGCATATTCGACACGCGCGCCATGATGCCTGCCGCTTGCAACAGACCGTACGAGTCCACCGCCAGCGGCATGCCGTGGAAATGCCCACCCGAGGTGATCAGGTCGACATCATAGCCCGCACCCGGCTCACTGTTCAGATCAATCGGATTATCGGTCACGCTCGACGCTTCAATTTCCATCGTCCGCCGCGCGCGTTGAATCAGCTCTACGCAAGGCCCCAGCGCCTGCGCCGCGCAACGTAGATTGTACGGATCCTGGATCACGCCATCGTGGGCAAACTTCGTATCCGTATCGACATCACGAAAGGTGTAGCCATCGAGCAGATCGAATACCCAGCGCGCAAAGTTCATCGAACCGGCATGCTGACGGAGCGCATGCAGATCGGCCCGGAATGGCCGGCCCATGCCGCGCATCGCCTGCACATGTAGCGCCGCGCTCAAGGCTGCCGCTTCAATCAAGCGCTCCATCCGCGTGGCCGCCAGCGCGCCCCAGGCGTTCGTGTATTGGCAGCCATTATTGAGTGCGAGACCTTCTTTCATCTCCAGCACGATCGGGGTGAACTTCGCGCCCGCGTCCGCTGTCCGCACGGACCCATGCTCGGTCAGCACCTTGCCTTCGCCAATCACGACCGCCGCGACGTGCGAAAGTGGCGCGAGATCGCCGCTGGCCGAGACGCTGCCGTCACGCGGCACAACCGGCGTCACGTTATTGTTCAGCATCTCGATCAGCGTCTCGATCACCACTGGCCGCACGACGCTGCGCCCTCGCGCCAGCGAGGCGGCGCGCAGCAACATCGTCGCCCGCACCACCGGCGCAGGCGCGGCTTCGCCAACACCAGCACAATGCGAAACGATCAGATTGCGCTGCAGCCGCTTCAGGTCTTCAGGGCTGACGTAATCCTTATAGTTACTGCCGAAGCCGGTATTGACGCCGTAGACGCGCGTCTCTGGGCTCGCCTCGAGCTGCTCCACCGCCCGCGTCCGGAACGCAGCAACCAGCGCCCGCGTCGCCTCGTCCAGCGCCACCTTGGCGCGCCCGAACGCGACATCCTCAATGTCTGCGAGGCTCAACGCGCCATCATGCTTAAGCGTAATTGTTCGGCTCATAGACCAACCCTGAATCGAAGCCGCATCCCTAAAGTAAACCCCCACACGGGGCGAGCGTCTGGCGCCCAATTTGCTCCCCAAAGAGGCGAAGAGGTCCACCCATGCTCACCTGTCTCGCTTTGGTTCTCGGCGTTAGCTTTGTCGAACTCCCGTCCCTGGCCGCCGAGGTCGAGGGCGAGGCGCGGGCGCTCAGCGCCCAAACCGAGGTCACCGCGGAATTCCTCGCCGGCATCGAGGATTTCTCCAGCGATTCCGAGCGCCTCTCAGTTTCGCTACGCGAACTGGGCGTCGAGCAAGACCTGCCCTGTATCTTCCACGGCATTGCCGAGGACGCGCGCGTCCATCTTGAGGCTTTCCGCGCCGCGGACACGCCCGCCGAACGCGAGACGGCATTTACCAATCTGCGCGTGCTCTTGGACGACGCGATCCTGATTGCGCCAATGGCCGCTGCGGCCGCCGCCGATCACCAGCACGCCTCGAACAACTGAGCCATCCGGCGCCGCTCTTGCTGTCCAAGCCATCGCTGCGCAGGAAGGAACGGCCATATGCTCACTTGTCTCGCCTTGGTTGCGTTCAACGTGACCGCCCTCGGCGACATCTCGAAGATGTCCACCGACATTGAGGCGGAGGCTCGAGCGCTTGCCGCGGTCGAGACCATCACGCCAAGCTTGCTGTCTCGTCTCGAAGCCTTTTCAAGTGACGCGCAGCAATTCTCGATCTCGTTGCGCAACGCGGATGTGGGCCAAGACATGCCTTGCATCTTCCAGGGCATCGCCAATGACGCCATGGAGCGCGCAGGCGAATTTGCTGCCGCCGACACGCCGGAAGAACAAGACGCCGCCTTCATGCACTTGCGCGTGTTGATGGACGACACGGCCATGCTCGCGCCGCTCGCCGCCGTGGCCGCGGCCGATCGCGCCGAGGGTCGGGACGCCGCTCTTCGCTAGTCTTAGGTCGAGTACTTAACGCCGCAGCCGTATGGCGTCGTCTCAGCGGTCTGCACCGCGCGCCCCGCTTCCATATCCGCCCACGCGGCACGAACATAATTCGTTGCGCCGTCGAGCGTTTCGGGCCGCGCCGATGGGCGATCGTCGATGGCGCCCTGATAGATGATCTGACCCTCGACGTTGATCATCACCATTTGCGGCGTGGTAAGCGCGCCATACGCGCGGCCCATGACGCCGTCCGGATCAAGCAATGTCGCCGTTACCGTCGCTTGTTCCGTCTCAACCTGCGCCAACGCGCCCGGCCCATCGAGATAACCCTGCTCACCAGGCGCGGACGAAATCACCTGCAGCCAGGTCCAGCCACGTTCGCGCGCTTCGCGTTGCACGGCCTGCATGTTGCCAGCGTCGTAGTGCTTACGCACGTACGGGCAGCCATTGTTCGTCCACTCAAGGATGACGTTCTGACCGGCGAACTCCGCCAGCGTGCGCGTCGCGCCTGTTGCGTCGACAACCGAGAATGCCGGCGCCGCAGCGCCGGTCGCAACGTGCTGCAAGTTCGCCGGAGGCCCGCCACACGCGGCAAGCACCGCCAACGCCGCACCGCCAAGCAGCAGTTCGCGCTTCGAAACCATCCTCACTCTCCCTCGATCGTTTGCAGCACTAAAGACTCGCTCAGCACTTGCGGTAACACACGCGGCTCGCCGCCACCTGCGGGATAATAGAGATAGAGCGGCACGCCCGCGCGTCCATGCCTGGCCAGCTCGGCAGCGATGGCCTCATCGCGATTGGTCCAATCGCCAACCAGATAGGCCGTGTCCGTCGCTTCAAACGACCCCGCCAGGCGCGGCGTAAACGCCGCCACCTCGTTGACCTTGCATGTCACGCACCACGCCGCGGTGAAGTTCACGAACACAGCGCGTCCATCATCTTGCAGCTCTTCGAGACGCGCTTCGCTCCACGGTTCGGAGACGAGCACTTCGTAGCGCTCCGCGCCGAGCAACGGCCGCCACACGAACGCGCTCGTCACAACGAGCACCACCAGTGCCGCAACTATCCAAGCGCGTCCCCAGCGCGATGCGAGCACCACGAGCCCAACCGCAACAAGCAACAACAACAGTGCGGCGACGCCATCCGAGCCCGCCTGCTCTGCTAGCACCCAAACCAGCCACACCGCCGTCGCAAACATCGGGAAGGCGAGCACGTTCTTGACGCGATCCATCCACACGCCAGGCTTCGGAATGAGCTTCTGCAGGCCCGGCATAAAGTGCAGCACTGTCAGCGGCAGCGCGAAGCCTAAGCCAAGCGCGGCAAAGATCAGCAATGTCGTAAACGCCGACTGCGTCAGCGCCGCGCCAATCGCACCGGCCATGAACGGCGCCGTGCACGGCGTCGCCGCCACCACGGCCAGCGCACCGGTGAAGAACGCGCCCGCGTCCCCGCCACGCGACACCAGGCCCGATCCGACGTTCTGCGCACCGGAGCCAAACTCGAAAACGCCGAGCAGATTGAGACCAATTACAAAGAAGAGCAGCGCCAACAGGCTCGTCACCCACGGCGCCTGGAATTGGAAGCCCCAGCCCACCGCCTCGCCCGCGCCGCGCAACGCGATCAGCACCCCGGCCAGCGCCAAGAACGTGACCATCACGCCGCCCAGATAAAGCAGCCCGTGCCGCCGCGCTTCGCCGCTCTGCACGCCGCCCGCAAACTGCAGCGCCTTCACCGAAAGCACCGGCAACACGCAAGGCATGATATTGAGGATCAGGCCGCCGAGGAATGCGAGGCCAAGCGCTGCAAGCAAAGCGAAACCCGTCAGGCTCTCCGCAACCAAGGCAGCAGGCGCTGCGCCCCCCTCCAACTCCGCGAGCGAATAGTCATCGGAGAAAACCGCTGGCGATGCATCCGTGCCTGCGATCGCCTCACCGGGCGCAGCTTCGATCTCGACGCCGCGATGCACCCAGGCGCCATTCTCCTGCACCTCGTAGGCGACAAGCCCTGCGAGCGGAGCATCGCCAAGCGGCGCTAGGTCCGGCGTCAGCGAGAAACTCGCGCCAGCGGGCCCAACACGCGGCCGTTGCGGCTCGGCTGCTTTCATCGCGCCGCGCTCGAACGGGAAGAAACGCAGATTTCGCAACGCATCCGCATTGGGCAGCGCCACGCTAAGCCGTGCCGGATCGCCCGAACCAATGGTGGCGGTCACGCCCGCCGCGCGGCGCGGCAAGTTCGCCACCGCGTCCGCCACGCGCGCGGCCCATTGCGGATCGTCGCGCCCTTGCGCAGCCACAGGCACGTTCAGCGTCACCGTCGCGTCCTCGGGAACGCAGATGTCTGAGCACACCAGCCAGTATGCTTCCGCCGTCAGCGTCACCGTCGATCCCGGCCGCGCATTGGCGGGCACGGTGATCTCGACCGGAAACAAGACCTCGCCTTCGTAGCCGTAGTTTACGAGCACCGCGAACGGCACCGCCTCGGGCGTCGGCCATTGAATCTCACCCGCGCGCCACCCGGCCGGCAACGTCCAGGTGAGCGAGGTCGCCTCTCCGCTATCGCCGGGATTGCGCCAATACGTATGCCAACCATCGTTGATCGTCTCACGCAGGACGATCGTGAACCTCTCCCCCGGCGCTACAGCGGCGCGTGCGGAGTGCAACCCCACATCGACCTGCCGCGCTCCCGGCAGAGGCTGAGCGCTGGCCATCGAAAACGAGAGGAAGCTGAGGAAGAGGGCCGCGAGCGCGGCAAAACGGACCATATCTAGGCGCATACAGGCTCAATCACTGAAGGCCAATGCGGCCTGGGGACTTCTGCCCTATACGCGCGAGCGGCGCCGCCAGTTTCGGCTGGAACAAAAAACGCCCCTCGTTTCCGAGGGGCGTTTTCCGGAACGTCGCAGTCCCGCAGTTTGCTTTAGCGCAGCGGCGTCGAAGCCTGAATGCGCGCAGCGCGGCTCAGGATCTTCGGCCAGAGGCCAAGCGAGAGCAGGTGCGCGTGCATCACCGCCGTCACGCCCTTGTCGCGGAGCTCGAGGTAGGTGTCCTTCGGCAACGCATTGAGCTTGGCTTCGGAGATGCGCAGATATTCGCCGAGCTTGGTCGGTTCGTCAGGCGTGCCGTCCGCCTTCGCGCGCGGCAGCGCCAGCGGCGTGGCCTCGAACAGGTTGTGCTGATCCATCAGCTTCACGAATTCCTGCGTGCGGCGACCGAGCATGTCGAACTCACGGCAGAACTGAATCGCTTCCTGCGTATAGCGCGACGGCTGGTTGCCTTCGAAGAACGGCAGTTCCGGCGTCGACGACAGCATCTTCGCCGAGCGGTCAATGCAGACCAGAACCTTATCATCTTCCTTCTGCGGCGTGTTCTGACCAGTCAGAATCGGCAGGAACGGATAGCGGCGCGCGAATGCCGGCAGATAGACTTCCGGGTCCAGCGATCCATCAGCGCCCAGGAACACGTTCATACCTGGACGCAGACCCATCACCGCCAGCGGCGTCTTCGACTGCGTGTCGAAAATGATCGGGTAGCAAACAGCAGCGAGACCAAACTCGTCCACCGTCAGCGGGACAAGGTGCGTGTCCGCCAGGAACGCGAACGGATTGCTGACCTGGCTGACTCCCAGCTTGCCGTGCTTCTCCACAGAGAGCGGCTCAAGCTGGTTGTAGAAAAGGATTTTGCCCAGCGTTTGCTGGCCGCCTTGGGCGGTCGTCATGGGTGTCTCCGCGAGTTCCCTACCACTAGGGGGCTGTCCAAACCACGAATGCGCGGTTTCCGCAACACGTTAGCGCAAATGAACTGCGACGGGCGGCCTTTTCTCAGTCGCGACGCATGCTATGCCCGCCCCGCGCCTTACCGGGGCGCAACATGGCGCGAGGGATAAATGAAGCCGTTTCGTTGGGCATTTGCCGTGGCTCTGGGTTTGACGATGGCCGCGAGCGCATGCGGCCCCCGCCAGTCACAACCCATGACCGCCTTCGAAGGCAAGCTCGCCGATTGGGCGCGCGAAATCCTTGCCGACAGCCCCGAGACCGCCTCGCAAACCGGCGTCCAACAAGATGCGGCGGGCGGGGTCTATTCCGATCGTCTCGATGATCGTTCCAGCATCGCGCTCGAGGCACGCCGCAGCGCAGCACTTCGCCGCTACGCCGAACTGCGCGCCCTCGACGTCAACGCACTGAGCCCGGAAGACCGCCTCACCTACAATGTACTGCGCGATCAATTCGCCAACGCCGCCAACGGCGCCGCATTCAACTACGGCGATTACAGTCCGCTCGGCGGCGTGCGCCCTTACGTGATCAATCAGATGGACAGCGCCTTCATCACGCTGCCCTCGTTCATGGATGACCGCCACGATGTGACGGACACGGCCTCCGCCGAAGCCTACCTCACCCGCCTGCGCGCCGTTGCCGACGCCATCGACCAGGAAACAGAACGCGCCCGCGCCGACGCCGAGCTCGGCGTCCGTCCGCCCGGTTTCATCCTCGATACGGTCGCTGGCATGCTCGAAGGCGTGCTGCGCGATCCCCCGGTTGGGCAAATCTATATCACCAGCTTCCGCCGCAAGCTCGACGCCATCGCCACCCGCGAACAAGATGCCGAGCGCCGCGCCGTCATTGAGCGCGAGAACCTGGTTCTTATCGCGCGCGCTGAAGCAATCATGCGCGAACACGTGCTGCCCGCGCACCAGCGCGCGCTTGCATGGGTCCGCTCGGAACGCACGCGCGCCACCGACGCCCCGAGCGTCTCCAATCTGCCGAATGGCGCTGAATTCTACGCCGCCGCCCTGAAAATCGAGACGACGACCGATCTCACGCCGGACGAGATCCACACCATCGGCCTGCAGCGAGTCGCACAGCTCAACCGCGAACTCGACATCGCGCTCCGCCGCCTCGGCCTTACCGAGGGCGCAGTTGGCCATCGTCTCGCGCAAATTACCATCGACCCGCGCTACCAGTACGAAGACAGCGACGCTGGCCGCGCCCAAATGATTGCGGACGTCGAAGCCCGCCTCGCCCGCGTGCGCGAACGCGCGCCGCAATGGTTCGGCCGCCTGCCACAAGCGCCGCTCGAGGTGCGCCGCGTGCCCGCCTTCGCCGAAGCGGGCTCGCCCGGCGCTTACTACAACGCGCCCTCACTCGATGGCTCGCAGCCCGGCGTCTACTTCATCAACATGCGCAGTCTCGCCGAGATGACCCGCATCGACTTGCCAACCCAGGATTTCCACGAAGGCATCCCCGGCCACCACTTCCAAATCGCGCTCGCCCAGGAACTCACTGACACGCCGCTACTGCGCCGCATGATCTCGTTCAACGCCTACAGCGAAGGCTGGGCGCTTTACGCCGAGCAGCTTGCCGACGAGCAAGGCTTCCATGACGGCGACGCCGCCGGCCGCATCGGCTATCTGCGTTGGCAGCTCTGGCGCGCAGTGCGTCTCGTCGTCGACACCGGCCTCCACGCCAAGAACTGGACGCGCGAACAAGCCATCAATTACGTGATGCAAACCACCGGCGATCTCCGCGGCCTCGTCGAGACCGAAGTCGATCGTTATATCGCTTGGCCCGGCCAGGCCTGCGGCTACGAACTCGGTCGACGCGAAATCGCACGCCTGCGAGAGGAAGCACGCAACGAACTCGGCCCCGATTTTGATCTGCGCGGCTTCCACGACGCGGTGTTGCTGCACGGTGAAGTCCCGCTCAACGTGCTCGACACGCTGGTGCGCGACTGGATCCCCGAACAACGCCGCCTCGCCGAGCGCGAGCGCAACCGGCGTTAGGCAACACACCAGCAAACAACATTAATCGGCGTTTACATCGTTTCGCTTAGAGGGATGTTTACGCTGAACGCCTAAGAAACCCCGTTGGCAAAATTTCGGGGACGCGCGATGGCGCAATCAACCTCCGGCGCGTCCGTGGACGTCGCCATCATCGGCGCGGGGCCTGCGGGCCTCACTGCGGGCTATCTTCTCTCCAAGCAGAACGTGAGCGTTCTGGTCGCCGAGAGGGACCCGCAATATGTCGGCGGCATCAGCCGCACCGTCATCCACGAAGGCTACCGTTTCGATATTGGCGGCCACCGCTTCTTCTCGAAGTCGAGCGAAGTCGTCGATCTCTGGAACGAGCTGCTGCCAGACGATTTCATCGTCCGCCCGCGCATGTCGCGTATCTATTACGGCGGCAAGTTCTACTCATACCCGCTGCGCGCGTTCGAGGCCCTCTTCAACCTGGGCATCTTCAAGAGCGCCATGTGCATGCTTTCCTATGCCCGCTGGCGCGTCTTCCCGCACCAGGACGTGAAAACGTTCGAGCAATGGGTCGTGAATCAGTTCGGCGATGAACTCTTCCAAATCTTCTTCAAGACCTACACCGAGAAGGTGTGGGGCATGCGCTGCGATGAAATCTCAGCCGATTGGGCCGCGCAGCGTATCAAGGGCCTCAACCTGATGACCGCCGTCATCGACGGCCTCAAGCGCTCGATCCCGTTCCTCAACGGGAAGAAAAACGACGGCATGCAGACGAAGACCTTGCTTGAGAGCTTTCGCTATCCGCGTAAGGGCCCCGGCATGCTCTGGGAGGCCGCGCGCGACAAGATCATCGATCAAGGCGGCCGCGTCGAAATGGGCGCTGATGTCACCCAGCTTTCATTCAACGAAGCGACACAGCGCTGGCGGGTCGTCATCACCGACACCAACGGCGAGCAACGCGTCATTTCCGCCGCGCACGTGATTTCGTCCGCGCCGATGAAAGAGCTTGCTGCGAAGACCTTCCCGCTCCCCGCCTCGTTCAACGCCGCGCTTAACCTGCGCTACCGCGACTTCCTCACCGTCGCGCTGATGATCAAGTCGGAAGACCTCTTCCCAGACAATTGGATCTACGTGCACGACCCGAAAGTGAAAGTCGGCCGCATTCAGAACTTCCGCTCATGGTCGCCCGAAATGGTGCCCGATCCGAGCATGGCTTGCGTCGGCCTCGAATATTTCTGCTTCGAAGGAGACAACGTCTGGGCCTCCAAGGACGAAGATCTCATCGAACTGGCCAAGCGCGAAATGGAGCAACTTGGTCTCTGCAATGCCGAAGACGTCACCGGCGGTGTCGTCGTGCGCCAAGAAAAAGCCTACCCGGTCTATGACGAGACCTATCAGGCCAATGTCGATGCGGTCCGCGAAGAGCTCGAGCAAAAATACCCGACGCTCCACCTCATCGGCCGCAACGGCATGCACAAGTACAACAACCAAGATCACGCCATGATGACGGCGATGCTTACGGCGAAGAACATCCTCGCTGAGGAGCGCCGCTACAACGTCTGGGGCGTCAACGAAGACGCCGAGTATCACGAAGCCGGCAGCGAAGGTGAAGCCGAGGCGCTCAAATCGGAACGCCTCGTTCCGCGCCGCGTGGCGTGATGCCAACTGCGACCTTCACCGTGCGCGCCATGCGCATGCTCGGTGAAGACCGCGTGCGCTATGTATTGGTGAGCGTCGCCGCCCTTGGCGCCGATACGCTCATCACGCTCAACCTCACCTCGGCCGGCATCGCCCCCGCCCTCTCCGCCGCCGCAGGCTACCTAATCGGCTTGGCGCTCCACTGGGTGCTCTCATCCCGCTTCGTCTTCGCCACTGAGCTTGCAGGCAACCGCGCCGCGCGCACCCGCCAAGCGGCGCTCTTCGTCGCTTCCGGCTTCGGCGGACTCGTCGTCACGGTCGCGGTTTTCGCAATCGCCGTCGGCATCGGCGCGCCCGCGATCATCGCCAAAGCATTCGCTGTTGGCATCAGCTTTTGCGCCGTCTTCCTCGTGCGCCGCCACCTCATCTTCCCGCAGCGATCATGACGCCCGCCGCTAGCGCCACTCTCGGCCGACGCGAGTTCGCACTCATCGCCATTCTGTGGGCGCTGCTCGCCTGCGCTTTCGTTTTCATCAATCGCGACAGTATCGCGGCGATGACGCTGCCGGACGCCGACGACTATCTGCGCCTCCAGCAAGTACGCGATTGGCTCGCTGGCCAAGGCTGGCTCGACATCACCCAGCACCGCGTCAACCCGCCCACGGGCGGCCTGCTGCACTGGTCGCGTGTTGTCGATCTACCCATCGCCGCCGGCATCGCGCTGCTGACGCCGCTTGTCGGCCAGCCGATGGCCGAAACCATCACGCTCGTGGCGCTGCCGATCATCGTCATGGGCCTCGCGATGTTGCTGGCCGGCGCCATCGCGGCGCGTCTTCCGGGCCGCGTCTGGGCGCCGGTCGCCGCAATCTGCATTCCGTTCTCATCGATCATCTACCCACAAGTGATGCCGCTACGCATCGATCATCACGGCTGGCAACTTGTGCTCGCGCTCACCCTGCTTTGGGCGCTGACTGATGAAACCAACAAGCGTCGCTCCGGCATCGTCGCCGGACTCGCCGCAGCCTTTTGGCTCAACATCTCGCTTGAAGGCCTGCCTGTTATCACCTGCGCCGCGCTCATTCTCGGCATGCGCTGGCTCTTCGACGCGCGCGAGCTGCCACGCCTGAAAACTTATCTTTGGACGCTCACGCTCGCGAGCTTTGCGCTCGAAACCACAACCATGCCGAGCGCGTGGATCTTGGCTGAGTGCGATCGAATCTCGCAACCGTACCTCGCCACCTTTGCCGTCGCTTCGCTCGCCGCCGCCACCGCTTCATGGCCGCGCCTTGCAAGCAACTGGCGCTGGCGCGCAGGCTTCGCTGCACTCACGGGCGCGGTCGCAGGCGCAGTGTTTGCGAGCATCGGCCCCGCCTGCCTCTCCGGCCCCTTCGCAGCGCTTGATCCACTCACGACAACGCTTTGGCTCGACCGCGTAGGCGAATCCAAACCACTGCTTGAGCGCGGCCTCGGCGCCTTCATCGCCAATGGCGGCTTCGCCGGCTTGGGTTGCATCGGCGCCGGTATCGCCGCCACCCTCTCGCGTGGCGAACAACGCCTGCGTTGGCTCACCGTCTTCACGCTCACGATCGCCGCCAGCGCGCTGATGCTGGCAATTTCGCGCACCGGTGCGGTCGCGCACGGCTTCGCCGCAGCCGGCGCCGCCTTCCTCGGCATGACGCTCTGGCAACGCGCTCGCGCGATCAACATCACCGTCGTGCGCGTGCTCGGCACCGTGTTCGCGCTCGCCATCGCTACCCCGGTTCTCATGCTTCCGGCCCTGAAGCTGGATCTGAAACCCGGCGTTCAACGCCGCACCTGCGCCACCTCTTACACTTCGCTCGCGACCCTGCCGCCGAGCCTCATCTTCTCCCCGATTGACATCGGCCCACGCATCGTAGTGCAAAGTCCTCACAGCGTTGTCGCCACGGGCCACCACCGAAATCACGCCGCCATGCACGATTTGATTGCGACTTTTGCTGGCTCGTCTGATTTCGCCCGCGCACAAATCACGGCTCGTCGCGCCGCCTACGTCGTCGTCTGTCCCGGCGCCGCCGAAGTCCGCAACTATGCGCGCGTCGCCCCCGATGGCTTTGCCGCGCAACTGCTCTCAGATCGCGCGCCCACTTGGCTCCGCCGAGTCGGCGGCAATGGCGAATTGCTGGTCTTCGCCGTCGACACGAACACGCCTGGCGATGACTTGCGTGGTCGCCTCGCCCTCAGCACGGCAAGCGACACGCGCTCGTGAGCGCGCAGCGAGGCGCTTTGCACACATCCTCGTGAAACACGCGTCCGTGTACCCAAATCGCCCCGCACATGCCTCATGTTGGCCCTGATCGGGGCGCTTCGCTTACCGCGTCAACGCGACCGTGATCCGGACGGTCTGGGAGGGAAACGTCATGCTGCGCAACACTCGGCGCGCGGGCTTCATGCTTTGCGCGATACTCCTCACTGCGTGCGCGTCTCAAACGCAAAGCACGCGAACGACAGACGAAGAACAATCGATCGTTGTCACCGGTCAACGGATAAACCCACAGGCCCAGGAATCTCGCCAGCCGCCCGCGCCACCACCGCCGCCAGTCATGACCGCCCCAGCCGATGGCCGGAGCCGCGCCGCAATCGGTGGCGTCGTCGGCAATTACGCGCAATCTGCGCCGCAGCCGATGCCGGGCACGGTTGACCGCGAGAACTACGAAGATGTCGACACCAACCCTGTCCACATGGTCTCCACCGACCCGGTCTCGACGTTTTCGATCGATGTTGACACAGCCTCTTATTCAAACGTGCGCCGTTTGCTGAATTCCGGCCGCCTGCCGCCGCAAGACGCGGTGCGGACCGAAGAGCTGATCAACTATTTCCGCTACGACTACCCGCTGCCGGACTCGCGCGAACAGCCCTTCTCCACGAACGTCACCGTCGCGCCGAGTCCATGGGCGGAAGGCCGCCAACTCGTGCACATTGGCCTCCAGGGCTACAACATCGTGCCGCGTGAGCGTCCACCGCTGAACCTCACGCTGCTGCTGGACGTCTCCGGCTCGATGGCCGCGCAGGATAAGTTGCCGCTTGTGATCCAAAGCATGCGCATGCTGGTCGAACAGCTGACCGCGCGCGATCGCGTCGCCATCGTGGTGTACGCGGGCGCGGCAGGCGCAGTGCTTGAACCGACACCCGGCAACGAACGCGGCCGTATTATCGCTGCGCTCGAAAATCTGCACGCTGGCGGCTCGACTGCTGGCGGCGAAGGCCTCCGTCTGGCCTATGCGCTGACCGAACAGAACTTCCGCCGCAACAGCGTCAACCGTGTCATCATCGCCACCGATGGCGACTTCAATGTCGGCATCAACAACCCGCAAGAGCTGGAGGACTTCGTCGAGCGCAAGCGCGACACCGGCATCTATCTCTCCGTGCTGGGCTTCGGCAGAGGCAACTACAATGACGCGCTGATGCAAACGCTCGCCCAAAACGGCAACGGCGTCGCCGCCTACATTGACACGCTCAATGAAGCCCGCCGCGTGTTGCGCGACGAAATGGCCTCGAACATGTTCACGATCGCCAACGACGTGAAGATCCAGGTCGAGTTCAATCCCGCCCGCGTCGCCGAATATCGCTTGATCGGCTACGAGACCCGCATGTTGAACCGAGAGGATTTCAACAACGATCGCGTTGATGCCGGTGAGATCGGCGCGGGCCATTCCGTGACGGCGATCTACGAGATCGTCCCCGTCGGCGGACGCACCTTCAACGACCCGCTCCGCTACCAAGACGAGCGTACGGCTGCGAGCACGGCGAACGAGATCGCTTTCCTGCGCATCCGCTACAAACTGCCGGGCCAGGATACGTCACGCTTGATCGAACGCCCGATCACCGATCGCGACGCGGTTCGCGACATCGCCCAAGCGCCGGAATCCACCCGCTGGGCCGCCGCTGTCGCCGGCTACGGCCAGCTGCTGCGGCACGATCAATTCCTGCGCCAAGGCTATGGCTACGACGACGTCATCTCGTTGGCGCAGTCCGCCCGTGGTCGCGACGAATTCGGCTGGCGCGCCGAATTCATCCAGCTCGCGCGCAGCGCCGGAAGCGCCGCCGCCCTACCAACGGCGGAAAACGCACCGCCGGGCAGGCGCCAGTAAGATCAAAACTCTGATGGAACAAGGAAGGGGCGTCGCGAGACGCTCCTTCTGCTTTAGGCCGCCCAAACCAATCGGACGCCGCTCTCTTCCGCCGCTTCCGTCAGTTCTGCATCGAGGAACGGGCCATTCATCGCCGGCTTCAGCGCGCCGGCAAGATCGGCTTCCACGTACTCGCGCGCGTCACGCTCGTCGTGCTGGTGAACTAGGATGTGGGTGGCGCCCAGGAGCTGGGCTTCTGGCCATTGCTCGTGGCTGGCCAGGCGCTTCGACAAATTGCCGGTGCGCGACAAGAACAAGGGCGTCCAGCCACGGCCGCCAGGGCCCGGGCGCGCGAAGCAATAGACAGCTGGCGCCGAGCCAAATTGTTCGTGCGGACGATGCACGCTGAAACGGTGCAAACGACCTGAAATTCCACGGAAAATTGCTTCGCTCATCGGACGCCCCCGGCTCAATGCATACATCGTTCGCTGTATGTTCCAAAGTGATACGCGACTCATTTGTTCTTGTAAAGTTCTATTGCGCGCCCGATCTCAAATTCCCGCCTGACATTCTCGCTTTGGGCTCCCCATCTTTCCGCCAGCGCCACACCCTGCAATATCGAACCATGGCTCACGCCCACGATCACACCGCGCAAATCTCGGAAGCCGAGAAGCGCTGCGCCGAAGCCGGCGAAAGCCTGACGCCGCTCAGAAAGCGCGTGCTTGAACTCTTGCTCGAACAACACGGGCCGGCGAAGGCCTACGATCTGCTGCCGCTGATCGATTCAGACAAAACCGCGAAACCACCAACCGTCTATCGCGCGCTCGATTTTCTGGTACGCATGGGCCTCGCCCATCGCATTGAGAGTTTGAACGCGTTCATGGCCTGCGAAGTCGGCGCTTGCGAGCGCTCGACCATCTTTCTCATCTGCGAAAAGTGCGGTGGCGCTGAAGAGTTCGACGCCGGACACGCGCTCATCGATCTCGGCGAAGCCGCCAAGAAAGACGGCTTCACCATCCGCCGCACCATGATCGAAGCGAGCGGCCTCTGCGCCCAGTGCCAACAAGCGGCATGACGCATCCCGCGCCCCTGCCCGCACCGCTCTATCAGGGCAGCGTCAATCAATGGGAGTGCGACGACGGCGGACACCTTAACATCCGCTTCCATTTTGAGCGCGCATTCGTTGGCCTCGCGCACATGGCGCGCGCCCTCGAATTGCCGCGCGCCTTCTCGGAATCTGCCGGCTCAACGCTAATCGCACACGAGGTGCATGCGCGTTTTATCAAGGAGGCACGCCCAAGCGCCCCGCTCATTATGCATGGCGGCGTCGCCTATGTTGGCGAAAGCGACGCCACGCTCTGCCTCGACATGCGCCATCACGATGGCGCTCCTGGGACGGCGTTCACGATGAAAGTCCGCCATGTCGAAACACGCGGTCTGCGTAGTTTTCCGTGGTCGGCGCGCTCGCGCGCCGCGGCAAAGCAGCTGAAGTGCAAACTGCCCGACCACGCAAAGCCACGTTCGATCGATTCCACCAAAGAGCCGGCCGACGCCTCGGTCAAGAACGCCGCCGCGCTCGGGATCAAACGCATCGGCGGCGCCATCGTCTATCCCGATCAGTGCGATGCGCATGGCCGCTTCCGCGGCGAACACTTTCCTGGCCGCATCTCCGACAGCGTGCCAAATCTGCTCGCACCCTGGCGCCAAGCCGCCGCGAGCGATGGCGTGCAGCCCGCGGGTGCGGTCGTCGAAGCGCGGCTCATCATTCGCAAATTTCCGCGCGCCGGCGAGTTGGTCGAAGTGCATTCCGGCATCGTCGAGATCGGCGAGAAAACGCTGCGCATCGTCCATTGGATTCTCGATCCTGAAAGCGGCGCGGCGTGGGCCAGCATGGAAGCTGTCGCGCTTACCTTTGATGTCAAAACCCGCAAGGCGCTAACGCCAAGCGCCGAAGCGCGCGACCGCGTTGCGAAGCTCGTCGTCCCGGGTCTGAGCGCCTAAGGCCTACTGCACCAAAGCATCGTGGTATTTGCGCCCTTGGCGGGCCATCAAAGTGGCGCTTTCAATCGCCGCGCGCGCGCGATCCGGACGCTCCATCGGCAGCATGTGGCCCGCGCCCTCCACGGTCGCCACGCGCGCATCCGCCTTGATCGCCGCGATCCGATGCATCGACGCTTCGCTGATGGTTGAGCCCTTCTCCGCGCGCAGCAACACCAGCGGATCGGTCACCCGGCGCAGCGCGCCCCACGGATCATGCCGCTGGGCTGTGTACGTCGCTGACTCAAACGCCGGCGCGCATGCGAGCTTGAAGCCGCCTTTGCCGTCATCCACGAGCCCGTCGCCGACATAGTCCGCAAGCACGTCCGGCGAAAACGCCTTCAAGATCCCACGCCCGGTGAATGCCGCGATCGCCTCTTCGCGGCTTGCAAACTGGTTGCGCCGTTTCGCGGCGCCGACCGCGAGCGGCATCGTCATCCGCTGCAGCTGCGGCCCCAGCGGCAGCTGTGAGAACGCATATCCGGCCGCCGGCAACACCACCGGCTCGAGCAACGCCAAGCCGTTCACCAGATCCGTGCGTACGCCCGCGGTCAGCAAGCTGATCGTCGCGCCCATCGAATGGCCGGCGAGCGTCACCGGCGCGGTGAAGTGCTCCAGCACAGCGATCAGATCATCGCGATGGCGCTTCCACGACGTGTAGCTGAACAACTTGTGCGGCAGCTCCGTCAGCCCATGCCCACGCATATCGAGCGCCAGCACATGAAAGCGTTCGCCCAATGGCGCGAGCAGCGTGCGGTAGGTCCGCGCGTTGAATCCTGTGGCGTGAATGAACACGATATCCGGCGTCGCCGTCTCGGCGCCGAACGCGATGGCAGCCATGCGCCCACCAGGCACCTCAAACGAGACACGGCGGAAGGGTTCTGGAGTTGTCGTCACCGGCGAAGGCAGTAAGCGACCGGTCACGTAAGGCAATAGGGAAAACCGCTGCGGCTACTCCCCTAGCCAAACACACGGCGCAAAATATCGGTGGTTCGCCGCCACGGGTCGCGCCGAATTGCGCGCTCCTCTTCCGCCACGAAAAAGAAGCAGCCATCGAGCGCCTTGGTCGTGGAGAAGTTGATGACCTCGGCGCGCAGATCACTGGTCATACTGGCCAGGCCCACTTCGCGTAGCGCCGCGCGCAACAACGTAAACGCCCCGGACTCCGTCAGCGCCCGCGTCATCGGCGGCTTCAGCAGCGTGGTCAGCCGCCTTTCCGTGCGCCCGCGCAGATAGCGCGTTGCACTATCATCGCCGCCGCGCACGATGTCGATCGCGTCAGCAATGGTGATGCCACGTATGGCGTTGACGAACATCGTCGCCGCCTGCGGCATCACGCTTTCGGCGGCGTGGTTCAAATTCTCCTGCAAGCGGTCGAGCGGCCCTGACATCCCCATCCGCCCCAGGGTCCGCTGCGATTGCCCCAGCACGCCCGGCAACGGAATCCGCACCTGCGGATTGCCCCAGAAGCCGTTCGGCTGCGCCAACCGGTTGGTCGCGTTCATGGAGGCCAGCGAGAGCGCCTCTTTGATCCCCCGGCTGGCGTCGCCCTGCGTCAATCCATCCAGCAACGGCCGCTGCGCGAAGGCGGGCGTCGACGCGAGTAGCGCGGCAAGAAAAACCCGGCGATCGAAGTGATTCTTCATGGGCGGAGTGTACCCCAGAGCGAAACAATCCGTCGCAAACTGTCAGCTACGGCCGACTGACAAACGCCGCTGAAACCGCCATTATCCGAAACGATGACGCTCTCCGACCTCCTGCCCAAGCTCCATTACCCGACGCATCTGGAAAAGATCGTCGACGGCTGGGTCCATGGCGTCGCCGCCGTTCTGCTCACCTTCGCTGTCGGCGCAGCGCTTGGCCTCGCCATCTGGCAAGGCGGCCTCGGCATGGCGAGCGCCATCGCCGTCTATGGCGTCTGCGTCATGACCATGATCGGCTGCTCGATGGCCTACAACATGACCGAAACGCCCGCGCGCAAAGCGCTGCTGCGCCGCTTCGATCACGCGGCCATCTTCCTGATGATCGCCGGCTCTTACACGCCGTTCACCACCATCCGCTTCGACGGCGCCTGGGCGATCTCGATGACGACAATCGTCTGGGGTCTCGCCATCATCGGCGCTGCGGGCAAGCTCTTCCTGCCCGGCATCGGCAAGCGCCTCTGGCTCATCTTCTACGTCGCGCTCGGCGCCATGATCTTCATCGCCTTCGGCCCGCTGGTACAAACCGTGCCGCTCGCCGGCGTGATCCTCTTATCAGTCGGCGGCCTTCTCTACGTCGCCGGCATTCCCTTCTACGTCTGGGAAAAGCTCCCGTTCCGCCGCGCCATTTGGCACAGCTTCGTCATGGCCGCCGCCGCCGTGCACTACGCTGCGGTGTTGACCGGCGTTGTGTTCGCCTAGAGCCGCCCCGCCAGCGCGTGGCTTCTGCGCCAGCCGCAAAGCCCCTGCGACGACACATAACAAATCACTAGGTCAGCCTGCCCACGCGAATCCACGAACCACGCGCGCGTCGTCGCCAAACCGCTTAAACTGACAAAGCACCACGCGCCATCGTTCCCACGCGCGAAGCCCTGATCGTTGCAGCGCCAAACGAGCAAATCCGCGAGCCCCTGCGAACCCGCGTCAAACACCCGGATATCCGCGACCCCGCCCCAACCAACATCATAGATCAGCGCCACGCGCTCACCGCACCGTCTCCTTCGGCACGGACGCACTCACCGGACGCGCCTCGAACTTCGGCTTAGGCAGCAAGCGGAAGCGCGATTGGCACCAGGCGAAGTCAATGCCGATATCGAGCAACGCATCAGAGCGCCCGCACGGGCACGCAAACTCCATCACCGCGCCAACCGTGTAGGTCTCACCGGCCACTAGCGGCACAGCCTCTCCCGTCATGTGGTTCGGCGCGGCGTTCACGCAGAGCACCAGATCGCCTGGGCCAACAGCATCGCTCATGTGTCCCTCCCTCATCGGGTGACGGCGCCCATTCTATCCCACACTTGGCGCCTGCAAAACCCAACAAAACCAGGCCCGGCGCCGAAATCTATCCGACACCTCCGCAACAGTCATAAACTCGCGCCATCGCTTCGATCGGAGAGCAGTTGGATCCTCTGTTCGCACCAATGTCGGAGCGCTGCAGTTGAGCGTGACTTGCCCGCGGGAATGCAAAACCGCGGGAGCAAACCGGGGACTGGCGCGCGACACCGCCAACCCGCACGCCTCCGGCGAGCCATCCAAGGGAGTGAAAGACCTCCACGTGAGGCGCCGGGGCTAAACGACTGTGGGGACGCGGGCTTTCGCGTTACAAAGCGCCGAACCAACGGCGCATCTTCTTGCGACGCGAAACTCCGCGTCCCCAGCTCTCCACCCACCCGCGCTGACGCGCGTGACGGGCTCTGAGCGCTACTCTAAGGTTCTAGCCATGCGTTTCACTGACCGCATTGCCTCGCTTCACCCTGCCGTAGTGTCAGGGTGGTCCTTCTTGATCTTCGGTGGCGGCGCTCTCGCCATGAACGCCCTCCCGCTTGGTAGCGCCGACTGGAGGCTCGTGTACTCACTCGTAATGGCCCTGCTACTCATCCCGACACTAACTTGGCACTACAGCATCTATCGCGCCGCATCAGACCGAAGCGTCAACGTCGTCGGGCACAAGGGTCGCCGCGGATTTCTGTTCGTCGCGTGCGCAACCGCTACAGGGATTTTTCTTACGACGTTTCCGATCTGGGCGAACATGCCCTACAGCAATCCAAGTCAGCCGACACTCACGACCATCAACTCGATCGCCATGGGATTTGCCTGTGTGTCATACTTTCTCGCCATTTGGGCGGCCGCGAACGCACTCACGCGCTTCAGCGAGCAGAAGAAGCTCGTAGATCTCAGCAAGACGTTCGCCACATTCATCCTGGAGCTGTACTACCCTATTGGCGTCTGGTTCATCTATCGACGCATCCGAAAAGCTACAGAAACGCCGCTCCCGACCTAAAGGTACGCGCCATGACCGAACCCACCTGCTTCAAGCTAAGCATCGAAAACAAGGTCGCCCACATTCAGCTCTCGCGGCCCGAGGCGTTCAACGCGATGCCGCGCGCGTTCTGGAACGAGTTGCCGGTGCTGGTGAACGACATCAGTGACAACGCCACGGCACGCTGCATCGTCATCTCCTCCACCGGCAAGCACTTCACCGCCGGCATGGATCTCTCGGTCTTCACCGATGGCGACGGCGTTTCCGCCAGCGGCGGCGATCAGCACTCACGCGCCGAAGCCTTCCGCCAATTCGTGCTGACGCTGCAGGGCAGCTTCTCCTGCCTCGACAATGCGCGCGTGCCGGTTATCGCCGCGATCCAAGGCGGTTGCATCGGCGGCGGCGTCGACATGATCTCGGCCTGCGATATTCGCTACGCTACCGAAGACGCCTTCTTCCAAATCCAGGAAATCAATATCGGCATGACCGCCGACGTCGGCACGTTTCCGCGCCTGTGCAATCTGATCCCGCAAGGCTGGGTCCGCGAACTCGCTTATGCCGGTCGCCGCCTCCCCGCCGCGAAAGCCAAAGAGATCGGCCTCGTCAACGATACGTTCGCGACGCAAGACGCCATGCTTGCGCATGTCATGGAACTCGCCCAGGAGATCGCCGCCAAAGCGCCAGTGGCCGTCGCCGGTTCCAAGCGCATGATCAATTACGCCCGCGACCACTCGATCGCTGACGGCCTCGACTACATCGCAACCTGGCAATCCGGCATGTTCTCGCCCCCACACATGATGGAAGCCTTCGCTGCGAAATCGCAGAAACGAGAGCCGAACTTCCCGGACCTCGCGCCGCTGCGGAAGAAAATGTGAGTTTCGCGCCTCCACATCGTCATTCCGGGGCAATGCGCAGCATTGAGCCCGGAAACCAGAGGCAACCATGCAGCCGGTAGCCCTGACTTCCAGATCGCGTGATGCGCGCCCGGAATGACGATGTGAGTTTCACCCCGTATAGAGCAGCATCATGGATATCCGTTTCGTCTCCCCCGGCCCGAATCCGCCGCACGAGGTCAATGCGTTCGTTGAAATCCCGCAAGGCGGCTTGCCGGTAAAGTATGAGCTCGATCAGAAGAGCGGCGCGCTCTTCGTCGATCGCTTCCTGCACACCTCGATGCTCTACCCGAGCAATTACGGCTTCATCCCGAACACGCTCGGTGAAGACGGCGACCCGATCGACATTCTTGTCGTGACACCAATGCCGGTGGTCGCGGGCTGCCTCATCCGCTCGCGCCCGGTTGGCGTGCTGCTGATGGATGACGAAAAGGGCGTCGACGAAAAGATCCTCGCAGTCCCCGTCGATGCGCTCAATCCGTTCTACAAGGACGTGAAGACTCACGAAGACCTGCCGCCGCTCCTCGTTCAGCAGATCGCGCACTTCTTCACGCACTACAAAGATCTAGAACCCGGCAAAACGGCCAGCGTCGGCGAGTGGGCCTCGCTCGACGTCGCGCACGAGCGCATCAATCAGGCGATCAAGCGCAAGAAATGACCGACTCCGCCATAGCCGCCCGCATCGTCAACGCCCTAGAAGCCGCCGCCGACCGCGAAGCCGGTGCGCAGACCGCACTGGTTTCGGTGACGTTGGACATGCTCGCGCGCGCTGATGCCGGCGCGATCGAAGCAACATTGGTGCGCAAGACGCGCACGCTCGTTTTCATGAGCGCAGAGTTCCGCACCGATGCCGGTGAACGGATCGTCGCTGCATCCAGCGTGCACAAAGTGCTAGGCGCTTAGGCGCGCGGCGCGATCCAACGCATCTCGACCAAAGTCGCGTCGTGCAACAAATCCGGTTCGATCTCCTCGAACGTATCCGCAGGGCTTGCCCCATCGGGCAAGCGATAGACACGCCAGAAAGGGCCGTCCGCCGCTGTCGAACAGGCAAAACCTGGCGCGCCGTCGACATACTCCGCCAAGCAGAACGTCACCTCCTCGGGCGGCGCTACGGCAAACTTCGACTGAGTCACGATCTCGCCCGCGGGGCTACGCGCCTGCGTCGAGCGCGTGACGATCGCATGGATGCGCGCGCGATCGGCCGTGGGCAGGATACGGAACACTTCCTCGTCACCGGCCGAGAGCGTGATTGCCCTGAAGGCCTCGCCCTCGATCTGATCGTCCACCTCCGCCACGATGTAGTTCGGCGCGGAGGCCCGCACCGCATCGACTGTCATCGGCAGCGCTGCCGAAATACCAGCAGCGCTCGCCGGCCCGATGTTCGCGTCATAGTTCGACGCGATGACGACCGGATAGGCTTCGCTTGTTTCCCGCTGCTGCGGCTGTCCGCATGCCGTCAGCGCCAGAGCTGCCGCGGCGATCCACCACTTCACGAAAACACCTCGAACAAACCGGCGGCGCCCATACCGCCGCCAATGCACATCGTGACCACGGCGTGCTTGGCCTTGCGGCGACGACCTTCCATCAGCACGTGACCCACAAGACGCGCGCCAGTCATGCCGAACGGGTGGCCGATCGCGATCGAGCCGCCATTGACGTTATATTTCTCGGGGTCGATGCCCAGCTTGTCGCGCGAGTAGAGGCACTGCGAAGCAAACGCCTCGTTGAGCTCCCAAAGATCGATGTCATCGACCTTGAGCCCTTGCCGCTCGAGCAGGCGCGGCACCGCGAACACGGGGCCGATGCCCATTTCGTCCGGTTCGCACCCAGCGATCGCGAAACCTTTGAACAGGCCCATCGGCTCCAGCCCGCGCTTTTCGGCTTCCTTTTCGTCCATCAGCACAACAGCGGCCGCGCCGTCCGAGAGCTGGCTCGCATTGCCCGCGGTGACGAAATTGCCGGGCCCACGCACGGGCTGCAGCGAGGCGAGACCTTCAAGCGTGGTGTCGGCGCGATTACATTCGTCCTTGGTGACGGTGTAATCGACGATGCTCTCTTCCTTGGTCTCTTTGTTGACGACCTTCATCTTCGTCGCCATCGGCACGATCTCGTCGTTGAAGATACCAGCCTTTTGCGCCGCGGCGATGCGCTGCTGCGAGCGCAAGGAATATTCGTCCTGATAATCGCGGGCCACGTTGTAGCGCTTGGCGACGATATCGGCGGTCTCGATCATCGCCATCCAAAGCTCGGGCTTCGTCTTCATCAGCTCTTCTTCGGTGACCCGATAACGGTTCGCGTGCCCGCTCATCTGAACCAGCGAGATCGATTCAACGCCGCCGCCGACGGCCGCTTTGGCGCCCTCGTTCATGATGTAGTGCGAAGCTTGCGCGATCGCTTGCAGACCGGACGAGCAGAAGCGGTTCACCGTTGTGCCCGAGGTCGTCACCGGCAAGCCGGCGCGGATGAGCGAGAGGCGGGCGATATTGGTGCCAGTGGCGCCTTCAGGCGCGCCGCAGCCGATAACCACGTCTTCGATCAGTTCCGGCTCGATTTTGGCACGCGCGACGGCGTGCTTGATCGCATGCCCAGTCATGGTGGCGCCGTGCGTATCATTGAAGCCGCCCCGGCCAGACTTGGCGAGGCCCGTGCGGGCGTAAGAGACAATAACTGCGCGGCCCATCAGGCTCCTCCTCAAATGCGTTGCGCGCACACTAAACATCGCGATGCGCGCGTCAAAGCGCGTATCGCGACGTCAGCAGCAGAAAAGGCGCCGTTACGAAATGGCGTTGTTGTTGACGAGCCCGCCCGTCGGCGCAGGTTCAGGCGCGGGTGGTACGGGTGAGGCCGCCGCGGCTCCACCCTGCTGGAAAATTCCACGTCCGCGGTCCTGAATCCACTTGGCGATATCTTCCGAGAGCACACCCGCGACGATGCCGACCAGGGACACTGTGAACGGATTGAGCGTGGACGAGGTTGTCGCCTGCTGCACCGAGGAGGCGATCGAGAACCCGGCGATGGCCGCGTTCGCGAGCACGTAGAACGCCAGCGCCGCGCACATCCCGAATATCAAGCGCACGACGATCTCAGCCATAGTCACCGGGACCGGACGGTTGAGGTAAGCCGGGAAAAGATAGAGCAGCGAGCCCAGCGCGCCCATCAACAGCACCAACACCGTCGACAACAGCGCCGGGTGGCCCTGCGCCAGGAACGCGCTGGCGCCGAGCGGGCTCAGATTGCGCAGGGCGTAGGCTTCGCCGCGCACGCGCTGATAATGCTCGTAATCCGGCACGACGCTTTGCTGGAGCGCGAACACACGACGATTAGCCTCCGCGACCTGCCCGCTCACCAAACGCTGACGCGCAACGAGCGCGGAACGCTCGGCGCTACGATCATCAAGCGCCTCCTCCTGCGCCGCGAGCTGCTGAACTTGAACGCTCAGGTTCGCAACGCCTTGCTGATCCGCCGGCGGCAGACCGGGGCGCGCGGCGAGTGCGTTGATACGCGAAGAAAGCCCCTGCGCGCTCATGTCGGCGGCGGCGCTCTCAGTCGTTTGCAGATTGGCGCGCGTTTCAATGTCGGCGATCGCGCCGACCATGGCTGCGCGCGCTTCGTTCGTCGTCGTTTGCGCAGATTGCACCTGGCCATCGAGCGACGCGATTTGCTGATCGATGTCGAGCAACTCACCGCGGGGTCCAGCGCTTTCGGACTCGAGCTGTTGAATCTGCCTGTCGGCCGCATCGAGCTGCGCAAACGAGATGAGGCCGTTGGTCGAAGGCGAAATCTGCGCCACGCCGAACTGGAAGTCGCGCGAACTAAACACCAGCGCGCTCACGCCGAGCACGGCCACCATCGCCAACGCGAGCACCACGCCGACGGAAAACTTGTAGATCGTCATCGCTAACGTCCCCTCAGGTCACACTCCGACGCGCCGTCCCGCACGCGTCCCGCCTGCCCTGTTTAGCGCATCCCCAGCCGCATCGGTTGGCCTTTTTCAACCATACCGGCGGACCCGAGCCGTAGTTGACGTTACGTTATCACTATCTAGTGAATATTTTTCCATTCCTTCAATTTTCTCTTGTCAGCCGTCAGCGAAGCGGACATACAGGCTGCGCGCTCCTCCCCAAGCAGCGCGACCAGTCCAGGAGAAAAACTGAATGTCCGCCCTTCGTTCGATCGTCGCCGCCGCAGTGATCAGCGCAGCCTTCGTCGCCCCTGCCATGGCCCGAGACCTCTACACGATCCGCCTCGCCCAACCGGTTGCCGAGCAGACCCGCGTGATCGCGCTTAACACCATCTGGGACTGCAACGGCGACACCTGCCTCGCCCGCGCTGACCACGGCGCCAACGTGCGTTCGTGCCGTCACTTCGTCCGTGAATCGAACGGTCTGCGCATCGCAGCCTATGGCTCGGCGGACGACCAGCTGAGCGCCGCCGAACTCGCGCGCTGCAATGGCGAGACCTATCAAGCGTCGAACGGCCAATCGGGCCAATAATCGACCCGCTTTATAGCGATTGAATTGAGAAACCGCCGGTCAGCAATGGCCGGCGGTTTTTGCTACGTGCGACCGCGCAAGTCCTCGCGCCAAGGATGGGCGCCGCACGGCGCCAGCGTCAGCGCTTGCGCGGCCGGATCATCGCCGATGCGCATTCGGGCCGAGCCCGTGCGCGCATCGCTGATCGTATGCATGATCGGGGCGATCGTGCCGTTCGGCTGACGTGCGAGCACCAGCACGCCATGTGCGCCCGCGACCCGCGCACCGCCGGTGACGCGTGGCAGCTGATAAGTGATGCGCACCCGAAACATCTCACCATTGCTTTCGAGTCTGTAACGTGGGTGCTCGAACAGCGTCTGCGTCTCGTCCTCGTAGACAACCTCGATCGCATCAGGCTCAAAGCGTACCCCGACACCCGCCGCGCACGCGGCAGGGCCCGCGCTCCACAATCCCGCCAATTCGGCAGGGGGCCGCGACGGCTGGGCGCACGCCGAAGCCAAGCAGAGCAAAGAAAGGAGCGCCACGGCGCGCTGCATGAAACAAGGGAGCTACGCTCGTATGGTTGATGCTGTCTGAACGTCGCTAAATGACTCGCCAAAGCCGCATCGGCGCCCCATGTGAGCACGTATATTCATGGACATGCCGGTGCCCGCCCCCTCGCCCAATTCAGGCGCAAACGTCGATGCTGGGCGGCCCGCGTCCGAATTGCTGGAAGACCTGATCGAAACGTTTCCGGGCGAGACCGTCAGCGTCGGCGAGCTGATCGACCGGCTCGATTCGCGGGCGCACGGCATGCTGCTTTTGGTGCTGGCGCTGCCGATGTGCGTGCCGAACGTACCGGGCATTTCGACGATCTTCGGCGCGCTGATGTTGGCGCCTGCGCTGCAAATGGTGTTCGGCTCACGCCGGCTGATGGTGCCGCAACGTGTGCGGGAATGGCGCGTAAGCGGCGAGGCGCTGCGGCGCACATTCCACCTTGCGATCCCGACGCTGAATCGGGTCGAGTACCTGATCAAGCCGCGCTGGTCGCGGCTGACCCGCTTCCCGGCGACGATCCTCGTCGGCCTGCAAACACTGCTGATGGCGCTCGTCTTGATCCTTCCGATTCCGTTCGCCAACTGGCCGCCAGGCATGACCGTGGCGATGACTTCGCTCGCGCTGCTGCAGCGCGATGGCCTGCTGATGCTGATCACCATCCCGGCCGCGCTTGCGTCGGTAGCGTCAGTCTATCTCGGCACGAAATTTGGCCTCGCCATAATAAATGGCGCGATCCAGTGGATCCAAGGCTTTATCGGCTGACTTAGCAGCTATTGCGAATGAGCCAGCCAAGCTGCTCACCGGAGCGGTCGACGGCTGGCTCAACCGAACGGCAATTGCGCGCCGCGGGACGCGACCCGCCAGGCTGGAATTCCGGATCGCCTTCGCCATTGCGGCGATCGTTATCCGACAGCGGCTCATAGACCGAAACCGCACCGCCCCTGACGATGCACTCGCGCCGCGAGCCGTTGGATTCACGCACGCGCACCATCGTCTCACCTTCATCGAGTGCTGAAGCAAACGTCACGCGGATCGGCCGCGAAGACGCGCGCTCGGCGCAGGTATTGATCGCCGGCATCAGCTCAGGAAGCACGGAGGCCCATGTCGGCCGCTCGCCTTCGATGACGCCACGCCGCGCGCAGCCTTGATAGGCGACGCCTTCAAACAGAACATGCGCTGTGTACGGAAGTTCGACGCCGCTCGCCGTGCAAGCTTGCTGCGAAATCGTAATAGTCAACGGACCGGCGACGACACGCATGCCGTGCTCGCGATAGTCGCGATCGTTCGGAATGCCGCCGTCCTCGCCTAAGCCAGGGCGCGCGAACTGCGCATAGTCATTGAGGAGCGTCAGCTCCCAGGCGCCCTCGCTACTGCCGAGGCCATCGATACCGCCCGACGCTTGGAACTCACCTTCATACGCGGCGCGCTGCTCGGCGCTCGCCGGTCCGCCGAGCGCCGCCAACGTTTCGGCGGCGATTTCGGCTTCGCGCTCAGCGTTGGTCGGTGTCGAAGGGCCCTCTTCGGTCGTGGGCGCCTGGCGCTGGCACGCAGACAAAACGGCCGCGCTCAGCGCGAGCCCTATCAACGCACCGCGGATCAAAGTCCGCATCGGCTTTCCCCCTTCGGCTCTGCCATCCGGATGGATGTCAGCACCCTCCTACGCGTTAGTATAGCCCCATGCAGCGTGATTCCGGCGCCCCACTGTGGGAGTTTTTCGCGGGTGGAGGCCTCGCCCGCCTGGGCCTGGAACCCGACTTTGCCTGCGCCTTCGCCAACGACATCGATCCGGCCAAGGCCGCGGCCTACCGTGCCGCCTTCCCGCCGGGCGAAGACATGCATGAAGGCGATATCTGGAAGCTCACCCCCGCCAAGCTGCTGGGCAAAGCGGCATTGGCCTGGGCCTCATTCCCCTGCCAGGACCTCTCACTCGCCGGCGCCCGCAGAGGTTTAGCTGCCCCCCGCTCAGGCGCATTCTGGGGGTTTCACGCGTTGATCGAGAAGCTGGGCGATGAGGGCCGCGCCCCAGATGTGCTCGCGCTTGAGAATGTCAGCGGCTTGCTCAGCTCACACGGCGGCGCCGACTTTGCCGCGCTCATTCATGCGCTCGACGATCTCGGCTATCGCGCTGGCGCTCTGGAGATCGACGCAGCACTATTCACGCCGCAATCGCGACCGCGCTTATTCATCATCGCCGCGCGCAATGCGCCCGCGCACCTGACGGCGTCAGGACCAATGGAGCCGTTCCACACGCAATCGCTGCGCAACGTCGTTGCACGTTTGCCGGACACCTTGCACAAGCGCTTCGTCTGGTGGCGTCTCGATGCGCCACCGAAGCGCAACACCCGGCTCGCCGATCTACTCGATGAGCACAGCGACGCGTGGAACAGTGAAGAGCAGACTGCAAAGCTCGTCTCGCAAATGAGCACGTTACAGCGCACGCGGCTTGAAGCATTGCAGGAAAGCGGCCGCCGCGAAGTTGGCGCTGTGTTCCGCCGCATTCGCATTGAGCACGGCATGCGCGTGCAGCGCGCGGAAGCACGGTTTGATGGACTCGCAGGTTGCTTGCGGACGCCTACGGGCGGATCAAGTCGTCAGCAGCTCCTGTTTGTTGAAGGCAAGCAAATGCGCTCACGCCTGCTCTCGCCGCGCGAAGCGGCGCGGCTAATGGGTGTGCCGGAACACTACCCGTTGCCAAGCGGACAAACTGCGGCGCTGCACTTGGTTGGCGATGCGGTGTGCGTGCCGGTGGTGCGCTGGCTGTCGCAGCACCTGCTCGCACCGCTTGCGGGCTCAGGCGCGGCGCGCAAGAGCGCCTAGGTGCGCGCCGACGTTTTCGATCCAGTCAAACGCTCCGCGGTGATGCGCGCGGTGAAATCGCGCGGCACCGCGCCAGAGCTTGCTGTGCGCGCGGCGGTACGCGAGCTGGGTTACGCGCGGCGGTATCGGCTGAATGGCGCGAAGCTGCCGGGCAAACCGGATCTGGTGTTTGGCGCGATGCGCAAGGCGGTATTCGTGCACGGTTGCTTATGGCACGGCCACGATTGCAAACGCGGCGCCCGTCAGCCGAAGGACAACGCCGCCTATTGGCGCGCAAAGATCGGGCGCAACGTTGCGCGCGACGCAGCGTCGCTCAAAGCGTTGAGAGCGGACGGCTGGTCGGCCCTTGTGATTTGGGAATGCGAGACGCGCGATGTCGCGGCGCTATCGCGCAAACTTACGAAGTTCCTACGCTAACTAGGCGGCTGAGGTCGTGGCGCTGGCGGTGGCGAGGGCCGCAGGCAGCGTGAACGAGAACACCGAGCCCTCACCCAGCTCGCTCTTGGCGCCAAGCGTGCCACCCATAAGTTTGGCGAGCCGAAGTGAAATCGAGAGGCCGATGCCCGGCCCCTCGCCCTCAGCGCACAAACGCTCACGCCCGAAGATGAGCGCAAGCTGTGAGCGCGACATGCCCGAGCCGGTGTCAGCGACGAGCACGTTTAGGCGCACCTGCGCTGCATCGATAGGTTGCGCACTCATGCGCACGCGCACGCCGCCATGCGTCGTGTAGCGGATGGCGTTGGCGAGCAGATTGAACAGCACCTGACGCACGCGGCCGGCATCAATGTCGAGCAGCGCCGGCATAGCCGGATCAATGTCGACGAAAAGCTCGAGCCCCTTGTCGTGCGCGGCTGCGCGGAAGGCGCTAATAACACCACGCAGCATCTCGCGCGGATCGGACGGTTTCGTTTCGATTTTGACCTGACCGTTCTCAAGGCGATCGAGATCGGAAAGATCGCTCAGCACCAGACGCAAGACTTCGCTTGCTTGCAGCAGCGTCGCGATGTGCGCACGCGCGCCGGGCGATTGCGCGGCGCGACGGAGATGCTCAGCAGCGCCAACAAGAGCCGACATCGGCGTGCGCAATTCGTCATTCATGCGCTGAATCATGCTGCTTTTCGCCGCCGCAGCGGCTGCGGCAGCCTGGCGTTCGCGCAGCACTGCGGCCTCCGCTTCAAGCTGCGCGGCGTCCGAGGCAAGCAAGCTCTTCCATAGGTTCACACCGAAGGCGAGCAGCAACAGGCCGCCCATCAGCGGCATCAGATCAAGCGGATTGCGTGCGCCGTTGATTAAGTAGTCCGCAAGCGGCAACCCGAGCAGAAAGACAATCGTTGAGCCGGCGCCGCAGATCGAAAGCACGAGCGAAGAGCGCAGCGTCGCCGCCGCGTTGGCGAGGCCGCCAAACAGATAGATGATCGCTAGCGTCTCTCCCGGCACGTAGGGCGAGAACCACAACATCACCGCGATGAGATTGCCGTAAACGGCTTGCAGCGTCGTCCAAACTACAAGGCGCGCCATGCCCTGCGGCGCCTGACCCGCCTCGCTCGCCGTCAACAACCCCGAGAACACCCAGCGATCGAACAGGAGCACAGGCACGAGGCCGACGAACCAGAAGAGCGGCACAGCCGTGCCGACGATCGACGTCGCCACCGCAGCCACGATCCCGCAAGAGCCCAGCCTCAGCCAGGTATTTGCAACGCGCGCGCGACCGACATTAGCCAAAGCGCGAGCGCGCTTGGCGCGGTCGAGCACGGGGGGCGCTGCTGCCGTCAAAGCAGGCCGGATTGTGACAAGTCGAGCCTGAACTTTGGTTAACGTCGCAAGCCGCTTGAATGAGCAATCAAAGAGGGGTTGAACGCTCGCTCAAGGGAGGATTTCCATGCGCTTGCTCGTCGCCGTCGTTTTGGCCGCCGCCGCCTTCATCACCCCGGCACGAGCCGAAGTCGCCGCTTCCTCAGCTTCCAGCTTCGTTATCCAGGCCGAAGCGGAGCTGGCAGCGTCACCGGAACGGGTCTGGCGCGACATTGCCCGGATCGATCGCTGGTGGAGTTCAGAGCACACCTATTCTGGCGACGCCGCCCGCCTCCGCCTCGACGCTCGCGCCGGCGGATGCTGGTGCGAGCGGTGGGGCAGCGGCCAATCCGTTGAACATATGCGGGTTGTGGCGGTGATGGAGCATGAAGGCGTGCGCACGCTCCGCGCCGTCGGCGGCCTGGGACCACTTCAAGAAATGGGCGCCACGGGCGTGCTGACCTTCAACGTGGCGCCACACTCCAACGGTGCGAAACTAACGATGACATATCGCGTAACAGGCGACTCAAGCCTCGGCCTCGATACGATCGCGCCCTTTGTGGACAACGTCTTGATGGAACAATTTGGGCGCCTAGGTCGATTTAGCACCTCGGGAACACCTGACTGAGTTCCACGTTCAGGGCAAACTCATATCAAGGGCGCCATGTACCCGACCGGATCGGGCCTGATACCGCGCCCGTCTTTTTACTTGGAGGGATTCCATGTTCCGCAAAGCTTCCGCAGCTCTGGCAGCACTGTTGCTCGCCGCTGGCTGCACCACCGTTGACCCAGTCACCGGTGAACGCGAACCGAACCGCACTGCTAACGGCGCCATCATTGGCGCTATCGTCGGCGCTGCCGCCGGCACGCTCGCTGGCGGTGATGACCGGCGCAACGCCATGATCGGGGCCGGCATCGGCGCGCTCGGTGGCGCGGCGATCGGCAACTACATGGATCGCACCTATCAGAACCTGCGTGAGCGTCTCGCCGGGACCGGCGTTGACGTCGAACGGGTCAGCAGAGAGCAGATCAAGCTGATCTTTCCGGCTGACCTCACGTTCGACTTCAACCGCGACACGGTGAAGAGCCAGTTCGTTGGCACGCTCCGCGATACCGGAAACGTCCTGCGCACTTATGACCAAACCACCGTAGACGTGATCGGCCACGCCGACTCTGTTGGCCCGGACGATTACAATCTCGACCTGTCGCAGCGCCGCGCCAACAATGTTGCCAGCATTCTGCAGAGCGGCGGCGTTTCGAGCGCACGTATCCTTCGTGAAGGCCACGGCGAGCGCGAACCGATCGCCTCGAACGCCACCGACCATGGCCGCGCACAGAACCGCCGCGTCGAAGTCTACATCAGCGCATTCACCGGCTAATGCGTTGCTGAAACAAGCGAAGACGCCGCCGCGCCCACCAGCGCGGCGGCGTTTTCATATGGAGTTTGTCATGCGCGCATTGATCTTGATTGTAGCGCTTGCAGCTTGCTCACCGCAGCCAACCTCGCAAGAAGAGACGCCCGCCGCGTCCGAGGCGGCCGGCGCGCCCAGCGCCGCGCTGGCCGAAATGCCGACCTGGGAAACAGCGCGCGCCGCCGGCGTCGATTTTCGCGCCATTGGCCAAGAACCCGGTTGGATTGTCGACATCTACACTGAGAACAAGATCATCGCCCTGCTCGATTACGGCGAGACGCGCCTTGAGTTTCCGCGCGGCGAGCCGAGCTATCCAGCCGAAGGCGCGACGCGCTTTTCATCACAAGCCGATGGCCACATGCTCTCGATCACCTATCGGCGCGCGCCGTGTGAAGATGTGATGAGCGGCGAGCCCTATCCGTCGAGCGTTGAGGTCATCATTGACGACCGCACGCTATTCGGATGCGGTCGCAACATGTGATCAACGGAACGGCGGCTCGTCCAATGCGCGCAGCTTGCGCGAATGCAGACGATCACGATTTTTCTTCAAGAGCGCGATGGTCTCAAGACCAATTCGCAAGTGCGCGCCGACGGCGCTATCGTAGAAGCGATCGGCGACACCAGGCAGTTTGATCTCGCCGTGCGCGGGCTTGTCAGAAATACAAAGCAGCACGCCGTACGGCACGCGCAGGCGGAAACCCTGCGTAGCGATGCAGGCGCTTTCCATGTCGACGGCGATAGCGCGTGACTGCGAGAGCAGCTGGCGCTCCTGGTTGTAGTTCAGCTCCCAGTTGCGATCGGCGTACGAGACGACAGTGCCTGTGCGTAGACGACGGCGCAGATCTTCCTTGTCGGTCGAGAGCGCGGTCGCGGCTTGCTGCAGCGCGATTTGCACTTCGGCGATAGCCGGAATCGGCACTTCTAGCGGCACGCGATCGTCGAGAATTTTGTCGCGCCGCAGATAGGCGTGAGCAAGCACGTAGTCACCGATGCGCTGCGTGTGCCGCAGACCGCCACAATGCCCGATCATCAGCCAACAATGGGGGCGTAGCACTGCGAGGTGATCGGTAATCGTCTTTGCGTTCGAGGGGCCAACGCCGATGTTCACGAGCGTCACGCCATCACTATCCGGCGTCGTCAGATGATACGCCGGCATCTGATATTTGTTCCAAGGCGCTGAAAGCGCCTTCATTTCCGCGTCAGGGTCGCCCGCTTCGATGCGCACATTGCCGGGACATGAAAGCGCCCAGCCCTTCGGGCCGTTCTTCACCCCTTCCGCCGCCCAACGAACAAACTCGTCGACGTAGCGCTGGTAATTCGTGAACAATATCCACGGCTGCACATCGCTCCAAGGCGCGCCGGTATAGTGCTGAATGCGCTTCAGCGAGTAATCGGTGCGCGGCGCGTCGAACAAGGCAAGCGGCCGCGCGCCATCGAGGCGCTCGATGCGCAATCCATCGACGACGGCGTCGCCCACCTGGGTGAGGCGCGGACTTGGGAAATAGCGCGCCAGTTCTTCGGCCGGGACATTCTCGAATGCCGCCGAGCCGGCCGCATCGAGCACGAAAGAATACGGAATCTCGCTTTCGCTCACGCGCACGCTGAGTTCAGCGCCGTAATCTTCGACCAGGAGACGCAATTGCTCGAGGAGGTACGGCCGAAAATATTTCGGCTGCGTGATCGAGACCGCATACTCGCCAGGCCAAGTCAGCTGGCCGAACGCCCGCGCCAAGCGCGGCGCCGGCGCACTCGGGAGATAAGTGACCCGAAGCTCCGGATAGCGAAACAAGGCGCGCTCATCTATTGATGGCGGCGCGCCCTCTTCCGCATAGCGGCGAATGGCGGCGATGAGCGCCTTAACGGCGCGCTCTTGCAGAAACTCTAGACGGTCGACGGCTTCGGCCGGCGTTTTCGGATCTTCCATCGCGGGAGTTGTCTCGCGATAGGGCCGCGCGTCAAGGGGGGCGCAGTTAGGCGACGCGCGGAATCGGATCGACCAAACGGGAGCGGCGATAGGCTTCGTGCGTCATGCGCACCTGATTCTGAAACAGAAAGCCCAGCGGCGCATCGTACTTGTAGGCGGACTCCACCATGATGATGCTGGTGCCGACTTGCATCATCCGGCTGTCAAGCGACACCGTCGAGCCAGCCGAACGCGCGCTCATGCCGCCATGCCCCTCGCTCCAAACGACCTGCGCTGTCGAGGCGTTGACGATGCTGATGCTGCTGATGCGGATTTCCATCGAACCCGGATCGTTCGGATACATCAGGATGTCGAGCGCGCGCCAAATCCCGGCCAGCTCGGCGTTGGAAACTTCAGTATCGCGCGCAACTACGTCGGCCAACGAGGCCGCAGCGTTCTGCGCACGCTTGTTGGCGCCCATGACGTCGATGAGATCGACCGTGCCAAGCAGCAGCGGCACCATCAACAATGGCGCGATGATCGCGAATTCGAGGGCGGCGACACCCTTGTTCTCGCGCGCAAAACGACGAAGGGTCTGCATCAACTTCATGGGTTCAACATGTAGGGTTCGTTGCGGAACATCATCGTGGAGACCAAGACGCGCTCGCCTCCGGAAACGTTCTGGAAGATCGGCTCAAAAAGCGGCGTGATCACCCGCCAACGATAATAGGCGCGCACGACAACGATGTCGGACGGCTGGCCAGGCTGATAGCCCATACCGCCGCTGTCGAAGCTATTGTTCTGCACCGGATTCATCGCATTGTTGCTCGCGTCAACGAACGAGCTGAAACGGCGCACATCCAAGAACAGATTGCCGTCGCAACCCATGACGATGAAGTTGTTGATCTCATCGCAGAGCTCGGCGCGGATCTGCGCTTCGGTCACGCCGCTCATCTGCGCGCGTCCGGTACGGATTTGACGCGCAGTCTCCGACACCCCGAAATCGAGGCTGGTTTGAGCAAAGCCGATCATCGCCACCTCGGCGAGACCGAAGGTCAGCAAGAAGAATGGCATCGCGACGAGCGCAAACTCGACCGCAGCCGAACCGCGGCGCGCGCGAGCGAACCGCCGAAACGCCCTCATTCTAGCAAGTGTGCGCGCGAGCATATCGCCTCCGGAAAGCGCAACATTACGCCCGGAGTGGCTGATTTTCCGTCAAACGAAAGCGTAAATTGCGATTAACGACGGCCCGTGGCGGCCTGCGATGCGCGATTGTTGATTTGCTCGTTCACGGTTGCCGATGATTGGCCGTCGCCAATATCCGGACGCGGACGGCAGAGCGGCGTGCATTCAAGCCGCGCCGTCTCGACACCACGCGTGACCATGACGACGTCAGTTTCGTCCGGCGTCACGACAACACGGCCTGAATAGAGCACACGCCCATTCTGACCGATTACGACAAGGTTGGTCGAACCGTACGACCGCCCGGTCACAAACAAGAACATGTCGTTCTGCACGGTGACGCCGGCGATAGAGGGATTGCCGATGGCCACGCCCTCGGCGGGTTCGGACAAACGGATCGGAAAAGCCTGATCGAGCGCAACACGCACATCGCGCGCGGATGCAGGCGCAGCGAACACAAACAAGGCCGCAGCGGCGGCGACGAGCGGACGCAGAACGCGCATTGGCGTTTCCTTTTCTATCTCTCCTTATAATCGCTACGCCGCAATGGTTTCGGGATCGCTAAGAACGAAGCGCGCGCGAATAAGATGACAATCTCGAAACGCGCTGAATTTGCACTTCATCGTTAACTCAATCCTTACCTTCTCTATGGGGGGTGAAATTAACTTCGGCCCCGTAATGTCCGCGAGCGCTTGGGAAGGGTGTCGGGTGCGACATCAGACCGGGCCGGTGAAAGAGCACTCGACAAACGGAGTTATTATCATGTTGAAGCGTTTCCTGAAGAACGAAGACGGCGCCACCGCGATTGAATACGGCCTGATCGCCGCCCTCATTGGCGTCGCGATCATCGTCGCCGTGACCTCGGTCGGCACGGGCCTGAACTCGACGTTCAACGACGTTGCAGCCGAACTCGGCTAATTGAACGACTACGCGATGGGCGCGTCATCCCTCGGATGGCGCGCTCAAGCGTCCTTGTTTCCCCTCCTCGAAACGCCGCTCCCTCGGAGCGGCGTTTTTGTTTGTTAAGAGTTCCTTGAGGCGCCGCGCTGCACATTTGTTTCGTCATGTTCGAAATGATTTCGCTCGCCGCCTTCTCAGGATTAGTCATCTATGCGGCGCTCTCAGACATGTCGCGCCTTATTATTCCAAACTGGATATCGATCGCACTTGCGGCGATTTTTCCTGTGGCGGCCCTTGTCGCAGGCGCGCCGCTGGTGAGCATCGGTCTTCATATTCTCTTCGGCCTCGGCGTTCTCGCCGTCGGCTTCGTACTCTTCCAACTGAATGTGTTCGGCGGAGGCGACGCGAAGCTCTTGGCGGCAGTCTCCATCTGGACCGGCATGGCGGCTTTCATGCCTTTCGTTCTCTGGACAGCAGTCGCGGGCGGCGTGATGGCGCTCGCGCTCTTAACTGCCCGTCAACTTATTCCGGTGGGCACGTATCCGGCGATCGTCGATCATCTTCTGAAAAAGCAAAACGGCATCCCCTACGGCGTGGCGATCATGATCGGCGCGCTCATGGCGATTCCATCCCTTCCCTTCCTGTCAAGCCCGTTAACCATGCCTTAGCCACAACAATGGTCTGTTCCGTTGGGGTGCTTCGGGAATTAACGCGCGGGAGTAGTGATATATGTCAGCGCGTCAGCTGATCGTCCTGGTGATCGCCGCAATCGCGGCCGTGGGCGCTCTTCTTCTTATTCGCGGCTTCGGCGCACGCCAGGCTGAGCAAACCGCCGTCGAGACCGAGCAGATTGCCGGTCAGCAGGTGCTTGTTGCCGCGCGCGATATTCAGCAGGGCGCGGCGCTCGCGCCCAGCGATCTTGCGGTCGCCCTCTTCCCGACGAGTTCAGTGGCGCCGAGTTTCGTACGCCTTGATCAACAGCCTTCCGCGCAAGCTGATTTCGTCGGCGGTGTAACGCGCCGCGCCTTCGTGCAAGGCGAACCGATTGTGTCCGCTTCGGTCGTGCAACCGAACGGTGGCGGCTTCCTGGCCGCGCAGCTCGAGCCCGGCTTCCGCGCCGTGGCCGTCGAAATTGAAGCGATCACCGCTGCGGGCGGCTTCATTCAACCGAATGACCATGTTGACGTCATCATGACGGCGCGCATCGATAACCGCGAAGGCGGCGGCGAAGCCGTGCGTAGCGACATCGTTCTGCGCGATGTCCGCGTGCTTGCGCTCGGCGACCGTACGACGGCGCAATCGTCGGGGGACGCGCCCGAAACCGTTGAAGCCGGCGTTGCAGTGCTTGAACTCTCGGCTGAAGATGCGCGCCTCCTCGCACTCGCCGACGAGATGGGAACCATCAGCCTCGCGCTTCGTGGCGTGCAGGCGGAAACCGTCGGCATGACCACAGAGAGTTCTGGGCGTCAGATCGGCCAGCAATCAGGCGGCGTCCGCATTCACGCGTACGGCGTCATGTCCGGGGGCAATTGATGAAGTCCGGGAAGACCTTTCGCGCTTCACTCACCACCGCCCTCTCAGCGGCGATGGTGCTCACGCCGACTTTTGCGGTCGCGCAGGTTGAACCACCGGATGCGCGCTCGGTGCGTATCAGCAATGGTGGCGGTTCGCAATCGGCCTCGCTGGTGTTGCCGTTCGGCAAGTCGGCGATCATCGACCTTCCAGCTGATGCGCGCGACATTCTGATTTCGAACCCGGCGATCGCCGATGCGACGGTGCGCACAGCGCGCCGCGCTTACGTGATCGGCCGCCAACTCGGTCAGACCAACATCTTCTTCTTCGATGCGGCTGGCCGTCAGATTGCCAACGTTGAGATCCGCGTCGAGCCAGATGTTGCACCGCTCAACGACATCCTCCGCCGCACCTCCGCCGACAGTCAGGTGACCGCTGAAGCGATGAACGGCTCGGTCGTGCTTTCAGGAACGGCGCGCAGCGCCGGCGAGGCCGATCGCGCCCGTCAAATCGCCGCGCAATTCCTGCAAACGACCGGTGCAAGCGGCAGCAGCGGCGGCGGCGCTTCGTCAGATCGCATCGTCAACCTGATCCAGGTTCAAGGCAGCGAGCAGGTACTCGTGCGCGTGCGCGTCGTCGAGATGAGCCGCACGCTGGTTCGCCAGCTGGGCATCAACGGCAGCTACGATGAGATGATCAATCAGCTCATCGGCGAAGACGACTTCTTGAATCTCGCGACCGCCAACGGTTTTTCGGTCAACGGCTCGCTCCTCGGCGGTCTGACCTCAACCAGCGGCATTGCCAGCAACATTCTGCGCCCGGATAGCCTCGCCTACCCGAGCGGCACCGTCAGCGCCGGCATCGGCCCGGGCGACGCTGGAGTCGGCGGTTACGAATACGATCCAACTATTCCGCAAGAAACCTTCGGCCCCGCTCACGTCGAGCGCGCGCGCAGCACCGATCTCACGATCGAGGCGTTTGAGCGCGCCGGTCTACTTCGCGTTCTGGCCGAACCGAACCTTACTGCGATCTCCGGTGAAAACGCGCGCTTCCTCGCGGGCGGTGAATTCCCGGTGCCGGTCAACAGCGACGACGGCCAAATCTCCGTTGAGTTCAAGCCGTTCGGCGTGGGTCTCGCTTTCACACCCGTCGTGATGTCCGGCGGCAACATCTCGCTCAAGGTCGCGACTGAAGTCAGCGAACTGACCAGTGAAGGCGCGATCTCGACAGGCGATACGCCGATCCGCAACCAGGACGGCACCACCACCGTCATCCGCGGCATCACCATCCCCGCTCTGCAAGTTCGTCGCGCTGAAACGACGGTGGAAATGTCCTCGGGCAGCTCGATCGTCCTCGCCGGCCTCATTCAGGAGCGCACGCGTCACGCCATGGAAGGCGTGCCGGGCGTGATGAACACGCCGGTCATCGGTTCACTCTTCCGCTCACGTGACTTCATCAACAACGAGACCGAGCTCGTCATCATCGTGACGCCATACTTGGTGCGACCGACCGCGCCGGAGAACTTGCGCACGCCAGCCGACGGCTTCCGCAATCCGAGCGAGCGCGAAAGCATGCTCACCGGTCGTCTCAACTCAATTTATCGCCCTTCGCGCTCTGAGCGCGAAGAACAGCAACAGAGCCTGCAAGGGCCGCACGGTCACGTGATCGAATGAGGCACGTCATGAAATCCCGCCTGCCCTTTCTTCTAATTGGCGTGAGCGCCCTCGCAACTGCATGCGCTGGCGTGCCGAAGCCTGATCTGACGCGTCTGCCGACGCCAACGCAGGCGGATCGCCACGAGCCGACCGCGGAAGCTGCGGTGCAGCGTCTCTCGATTGACGTCACGCCGGGCCAAATGGAGCTGGCGAGAGCAGATCGCGATCAACTTCGCGCTTTCGCCAACGACTATCTTCGTTACGGTCACGGCCCGCTCGTGCTGGAAGCGCCTTCGGGCGGCCCCAACTCGGAAGCAGCCTCGATCCTTGCCGCCGATGCGCGCCGCACGCTTGCTGACGCAGGTGTCTCCTACGCCGCCATCGCTGGTTCGACGCTCGATGCCGCTGGCGAAAGCCGCCCGTTGCTGGTGAGCTTCAACCGCTTCGAAGCGCGCCCGCCGGAATGCGCGCCGCTGTGGGAGCAAGATCTCGCGCACCAGAGCAACAACCAACCGTGGGACAGCTTCGGCTGCGCTACTAACTTCAATCTCGCCGCGATGGTCGAAGACCCTGCCGACCTAAATCGTCCGCGTGACCTAGCCGCGCGCGACTCCGGCCGCCGCGACACGGTTATGGACGCCTATCGCGCAGGCGACCAAACGCACGCCGATCGCAGCAACGACGAACGCATCCAAATCAGCGATGCGGTGCAATAGGGCCTGAGCAACATGAGCAACCCCGATCCCGCCTGGAGCCTGGGCTCAGACGACGACTTCGTTCTCGAAGACGACGATACGTTCGGCGTCGGTGAGCTCGAGGGCGGCGACCTTCCGCCGTTCGATGATGGCGAAACGCCGCTGGCCGCGAACGAGCCGACGGCGGAGCACTCCGCGCCGGACCCGTTCGGTCTCAGCGCACCCGCAACGATCCCCCATGCCTCAGCAGCGCTGCCGATCATGCCGCGCGAGGACACGCGCAGCACCGAACAGCCGGTGCCGCGCATTACCATCCACGCTGCGTGCGATCGTCACGAGATTTCGGACATCATCTCAGGCGTTTCCGCCGACCGCCGCCTCGCGCGCGCAGAAATCACGGTTGAGCACGGCGGCATCGAGTCCGCGATCACCCGTTTCGCCGCGCAAGCCAGCCCGAACCTGCTCATCATCGATACGCTGATGCAGGGGCAGCAAATGCTGCACTGCCTCGACCGCCTCGCGCAGGTCATTGAGGAAGGCACCAAGGTCGTCATCATCGGCGCAGTCAACGATATTGCCCTCTTCCGCGAGCTTATGGCGCGCGGCGTGAGCGAATACATCGTGCCGCCGATGCAACCGCTCGATCTCATTCGCACGATCTGCGGTCTCTATGTGAATCCTGACAAGCCGTTTGCAGGCCGCGTCATCTCGGTGATCGGCGCGCGCGGCGGCATTGGCGCCTCAACCATTGCGCACAATCTCGCTTGGTCGATCGCAGAGCGCCAAGAGTCGAGCGCCACGCTGCTCGACCTTGATCTTTCCTTCGGCACCGCTGCGCTCGACTTCAACCAAGACCCTCCGCAATCGGTTGCCGACGCGCTGATGGCGCCGGATCGCGTTGACGATGTCTTCTTGGAGCGCGTCACCACCAAACAAACCCAGCGTCTGCAGATGCTGACCGCTCCGGCAACGCTGGAACGTGAGTTCGAACTCGATCCGCAATCCTACGAGATGGTGATCGAGCGCGTGCGCCGCACGAGCCCGTTTGTGGTCCTGGATCTGCCGCACGTTTGGACCTCGTGGGTGAAGCAAACGCTGCTCTCAGCCGACGACGCGATCATCGTCGCCGGTCCAGACCTGGCGTCGCTGCGGAACACCAAGAACATCATCGATCTCCTGAAGGCGATGCGCCCGTATGATTCACCGCCGGCTGTGGTGCTTTCAATGGTCGGTGTGCCGAAGCGCCCGGAAATCCCGTTCAAGGATTTCGCCGATGCGCTCGGCGCCGATCCGGTCGCGTCGATTCCGTTCGATCCGCAACTCTTTGGCATGGCCGCAAACAACGGCCAGATGATTGGCGAAGTCGCCGCGCAGTCGAAAACTGCGATCGCGCTCGACGCCCTTGCTGCAACACTCACGGGCAGAAAGCCGGTGGAGGCGAAGAAGTCGTCGCTCACTGACAAGATCCCGTTCCTGAAGCGCTAGGGGTTTGAATGTTCGGTAAGCGAGGCACAGGCGAAGCATCTAGCGCTACGCCAACGGCGCCCGTCGCTGCGCCGCCAGCTGCGCGCGTGCAGGCTGCTGCTGCGCCTCGCCCCGTCACCGCAACGCCGCCGCAACCGACAGCGCGCCCTGCAGCGCCGGCGCCAGCTTCACGCCCAGCAGCCGCAGCGCCCGCGCCACGCCCTGCCGCACCGGCCGCCCCGCCCGCGCAGCGCGCGCCTGACCCGTCAGAAAATGGCGAGTATCGTTCAGAAGCGTACTACCGGGTCAAATCGACGATCTTCAACGCGCTGATCGAAACCATCGACCTGACGCAACTCGCGCAGCTCGATCCGGAGTCTGCGCGCGACGAAATCCGCGACATCGTCGCGGAAATCATCTCGATCAAGAACGTCGTCATGTCGATCGCCGAGCAGGAAGCCCTGCTCGATGACATCTGCAACGACGTCCTGGGCTACGGCCCGCTCGAGCCGCTGTTGGCGCGCGATGACATCGCCGACGTCATGGTCAACGGCGCCAACGCCGTATTCATCGAAGTCGGCGGCAAGATCTCGAAAACCGGCATCCGCTTCCGCGACAACGGCCAACTGATGAACATCTGCCAACGCATCGTGAGCCAAGTCGGCCGCCGCGTTGATGAAAGCTCACCGATCTGCGACGCGCGCTTGCCGGATGGTTCACGTGTCAACGTCATCGGCCGCCACTGGCGATCGATGGTCCCACGCTCACCATTCGTAAGTTCAAAAAAGACAAGCTGAAGCTCTCGAACCTCGTCGAGTTCGGCTCGATCTCGCCTGCTGGCGCGAAGATCCTGCAGATCATCGGCGCTTGCCGCTGCAACGTGCTGATCTCCGGCGGTACTGGTTCGGGCAAGACCACATTGCTCAACACGCTGACCGCCTTCATCGATCCAACGGAACGCGTGATCACCTGCGAAGACGCGGCCGAACTGCAACTCCAACAGCCGCACGTCGTGCGCCTCGAAACACGACCACCGAACCTTGAAGGCACTGGCCAGGTCACCATGCGTGACCTCGTCAAGAACTGTCTGCGCATGCGTCCTGAGCGGATTATCGTCGGCGAAGTCCGGGGCAGCGAGGCGTTTGACTTGCTGCAAGCCATGAACACCGGCCACGACGGCTCGATGGGCACGCTGCACGCCAACACGCCGCGCGAAGCCCTCTCCCGTCTGGAATCGATGATCACGATGGGCGGCTTCTCACTGCCGCCGAAAACGATCCGCGAAATCATCGTCGCGGCCGTTGACGTCGTGATCCAGGCCGCGCGTCTGCGCGATGGTTCACGCCGCATCACCCAGATCACCGAAGTGCTCGGCCTCGAAGGCGATACGATCATCACTCAAGATCTGCTGCTCTACGAAATTCAGGGCGAAGATCAGAACGGACGCATCAACGGCCGCCACAAAGGCACTGGCGTCGGCCGCCCGCGCTTCTGGGAACGCGCACGCTACTTTGGTCTTGAAAAGGAACTCGCGCAGGCGCTCGACGAGACGGAGGCGGCGTGATGGACACCGGACTCATCGCAGCGGTGTTGGCTTTTGTCGCGATCGGAGGCGCGGGCATCGCCCTCACATCGAACAAGTCGGCGCCAACCAACAATAGGCGCGTGAAGGCGATTGCTGGCGCAAGGAGCGTCGACCGCCGCAAGCAAGCAACTGAAATGGCTGCGCTGAAGCGCCGTCAGTCAACAGCCGAGGCGCTGAAAGAACTCTCGAACAACGAAAAACAATCGCGCCAACGCCGCTTCTCGGTGAAGGGACAACTTGCACAGGCGGGCATTACGAACTTTTCGCCCGCGATGTTCTGGATTGCCTCTGTCGTTACAGGTCTGGCGCTGGGTATCGGCGGACTGATCCTCCAGAGCGGCAACAGCAACCCGCTATTCATGTACCTCGCTGGCGCCATGGGTTTCTTCATCGGTTTTCTGGGCCTGCCGCGCTGGGTTCTCGGCATCCTGGTCTCGGGCCGGCAGAAGAAGTTCGGCGACCAGCTTGCCGACGCTATCGACATTATCGTCCGCGGTGTGAAGTCTGGCCTGCCGCTCAATCAGTGCTTGCGTATCATCGCGGCGGAAAGCCCCGAGCCGCTGCGCAGCGAATTCCAAGCGCTTGTAGACTCTAGCGCCATGGGTGTGCCTCTCGATCAGAGCATGCAACGCATGTATGACCGCATGCCGCTGCCTGAGGTGAACTTCTTCGCGATCGTGCTGGTCATTCAGCAGAAGACCGGCGGCAACTTGTCAGAATCGCTGGGTAACCTCTCGAGCGTGCTGCGTTCGCGCAAGCTGATGCATGAGAAGGTGAAGGCGCTGTCGTCTGAAGCGAAGGCCTCGGCCATGATCATCGGCTCGCTGCCGATCGTCGTCATGTGCATGGTCTACTTCACGCGTCCCTCGTACATCATGATCTTGTTCAATGAGCCGATGGGCCACCTCATCCTTCTGGGTGCGGCGACGATGATGTCGCTGGGCATTTTCGTCATGAACAAGATGGTCAACTTCAAGTTCTGAGGGACAAGACATGGATATCGTCGACACCCTCACCGATCCGCTGCTGATCGCCGGCGTTCTTGCCGCAGGCGCGTGCTTCGCGACGATCGTCACAATCGCCGCGCCCTCGCTTGCCGAAGACAAGCTGGGTTCTCGCCTCAAGGAAGTCGCCAAGAAGCGCGAAGAGCTGCGTAAGCGCTCCCGCGCAGAGCTGGCCAAGGGCGCCGGCTCATTGCAGCACAAAGACGCCAACTCGTTCGCTAAAAGCCTCGTCAACAAGCTCAACCTGCAAAAGGCGCTGGCTGACGACACGCTCGCGGAAAAGCTTGTGCGCGCGGGCCTCCGCGGCAACGCCGCGCAGACCATGTTCTACTTCTATCGCGCGGCGCTCCCGATCGGCTTCGCGCTCGCGGCCCTCGCCTATGTCATGTTCCTGGGCCAAGAGCTTACGTTCCAGATGAAGCTCGTCGCCGTTGTCGGCGGCTTGGCTGCGGGCTTCTATGCGCCAAACATCTATCTGCAGAATCTCGCGGAAAACCGCCGCACCAAGATCATGTCTTCATTCCCTGACAGCCTCGACATGATGCTGATCTGCGTTGAATCCGGCATGTCGATCGAAATGGCGCTGCAGCGCGTCGGTCAGGAAATCGCGACGGCCTCGGTCGAGCTCGCCGAAGAGTTTGCGCTGACGACGGCTGAACTCTCCTACCTGCCTGAGCGCCGCATGGCCTACGAAAACCTCGCGCGCCGCACCAACCATCCGGGTGTGAAAGCCGTCGCGATGGCGCTGACCCAAGCCGAGAAATACGGCACCCCCGTCGGCCAAGCGCTGCGCGTCATGGCCAAGGAAAACCGCGATCTGCGCTTGGCCGAAGCCGAGAAGAAAGCCGCCTCGCTGCCGCCAAAGCTGACGGTGCCGATGATCGTTTTCTTCCTGCCGGTCCTCTTCGCCGTCATCATCGGCCCAGCGCTCATCCAAGTGAACCAGATGATGAGCGGACAATAGGCCGCCGCGGACTGTCGGGTTTTGCAGCGGTCGGTTCCCACTGCCAATTTGTGAAGCTGAAGCATCAACGCCGAAGAGACGCCGGCTGTTCAGGCGGCGGCTACACGCTAGCGGCCCATGTCGTTCCAACGGCGCGGGTCGCTCAACAGGCTACGCAGATAACGGATGTTCTGCGCCGCTTGTTCAGGCGAAAGATCGACGCGCTCGATCTGCTCGGCTTCATCGAAGCGCCCTTGCAGGGCCAGCGAAATCGCCAGGTTCTGCCGCGCTTCCGCTGGCGCGCCGGGTTGTTGCACGGCTTGGCGCAGGATCGGTTCGGCGTCAGATGGTTCGCCGGCCATGATGTGCGAGACGCCGAGATTGGTGAGAATGCGCGGATTGTTCGGCTGCAATGCCAGCGCTTCTTGGTAGGCGCGGCGCGCTTCTGGGTAGCGGCCAAGCTGATCGAGAGCTGCGCCGAGCGCCGAACGCACCCGCCAATTCTCCGGCTCCGCCGCCGCTACCAGCGCCAACGGACGCAGCGCTTGCTGCGGGCGACCGAGCGTAATGGCGGAATAGCCAAACGTGGTCAGCAGCTGGCGATCGTCAGGAAAACGGCCAAGCGCTTCGCCAGCGATCTGAGCGGCGCGATCGGTGCGCCCGCCCCGGCGCAGCGCTTCCGAGAAACGCTGCGCGGCCTCAAGGTCGTTCGGGAAGGTCTGATACTCACCCGCCCAGAACGCCATTTGTGTCAGTGAGTCTTCGCGCGACACCTGTTCACGCGCGCGCCGATCGATGGGGCGTGCGCCCTGTGGCGCGCCGGCGCCGGCCTCCGCAAGAGATTGAGATGTACCCTCGCCCCCACCCAAGGTGGCGCAGGCGCCGAGAGACGATAAGGCAAGGAGCGCGAGCGGCAGGGCAGCAAGCTGGCGGGACATGGGGCGAATCCTAATAAGCGCCTAATGCTGCGCCTTGATGCTCAACAAAGGGCTAATGCAGGTCTAGGAACGTGTTCATGGCAAACCTCCCTTTCCTTGCGAGCGCCGAAGCTCCCACGGTCCCGATCCATGTCATCCGCACCGGCGAATGGGGCCAGTGGATCGAACGGCATTCAGAGACGCTCCGGCGCATGGCCGCAGCGCACGACTTCCAAGCGCAGAACGCCCGCATCTTGCTCGTACCCGCTACCGACGGTGCGATTGAGCGCGTGCTCTTCGGTGCGAGCGACAAGGCCAACGTCAATGTCATCGGAGCGCTTGCGCAACATTTGCCGGCGGGCAATTACCGCATCGCCTTCGCGCCACGCGAGTTCGGCGGCACGGCGCTAGCCATCGCATGGGGCCTCGGGGCCTACGTCTTCGACCGCTACAAGAAGCGCAAGCGTCCCGCTCCCATCCTGGCGCCACCTGAGGGCGCGGACATCAAAGAAGTGGCGCGCATCGTCGAAGGCAGCTGGCTCACGCGCGATCTCGTCAATACGCCGACGAACGACATGGGCCCAGTCGCGCTACACGCTGCGGCGGCAGCGCTGGCCGAGCGCTACGGCGCCGAGGTTGAAGCCATCGTCGGCGATGAACTGCTGGCGCAGAACTATCCTTTGATACACGCCGTAGGCCGCGCTTCCGCCGAGGCCCCGCGTCTCGTTCGGCTTTCCTGGGGCGATCCAAGCGCGCCACGGCTTACGTTGGTCGGCAAAGGCGTCTGCTTCGATACAGGCGGCCTGGATCTGAAACCCTCCTCAGGCATGCGCCTGATGAAGAAAGACATGGGCGGCGCAGCGCATGCCCTTGGCCTTGCGCAGATCATCATGGACGCGAAGCTCAACGTGCGCCTCGATGTCTATCTCTCGATCGTTGAGAACGCGGTCTCCAGCAACGCCTTCCGTCCTGGCGACATCATCCCGAGTCGTCAGGGTCTGACGGTCGAGATCGACAACACCGACGCCGAAGGCCGGCTCGTGCTCGCCGACGCGATCACGCGCGCGTGCGAAGACCAGCCAGCAATGTTGCTCGATTTTGCCACACTCACCGGCGCTGCGCGCACGGCGCTCGGCCCTGACATTCCGCCCTTCTTCACCGCAGACGAAGCGCTTGCATCCGAGTTCGCGCAAGCTTCAGTCGAAACCTGTGATCCGATTTGGCGGCTGCCGCTTTGGGACGCGTATGACGGCGACATGGACACGCCGGCAGCGGATCTCAAGAACACCGGCGATGGCGGAATGGCCGGCGCAATCTACGGCGCATTGTTCCTGCGCCGCTTCGTCACCGTGCCGGTCTGGGCACATTTCGACGTCTATGCCTGGGCGCCGAAAGAGAAGCCGGCCCGGCCCTCTGGCGGCGAAGCGCAAGCACTCCGCGCCAGTTGGGCGGTGATCAAGAAACGCTTTGCGGCCTAGGCGGCTTCGCGCGAGCGCGCAATCTGAAGCTCAAGCCGCTTCACCTCGCGCAGCACGACGTTCTTGTTCATTTCCATCCAGAAATACATTTTGAGCATCGCGACAGCGATGGCCGCCCACAGTGCGCCTGCGGCCCAGATCACAGTCTCGCGAACATCGCTAACCGTGAACATCTGCCATGCGCAATAAACAAACGCGCCAAACACGCCAAACGTAATGATGGCGGCGAACAGGTTCATTGGCCCCCAGCGGCCGCCGAACGTGCCCAGCGCTTCATCGATTGGCCCTCTCTCTTCAAATTGCGCGAGAAACTCTGCGTCTTCTTTTGAGAGCGCATCACGGATCGCACGATCAAGATTGGTCATAGGTGTGTGCTCCTAATTCTTCACGCAACGCTTTCCGCGCTGCGAACAAACGTGACTTCACGGTGCCTTCGGGCGCACCGGTGATCGCGGCGATCTCGCTGATGCTCATCTCCTCACCAAAGAAGAGGCTGACAGCGACGCGCTGATCCGGCGGCAAACGTTTCAGCGCAGCGGCGACATCGAGACGATCGTTGGCGCCGTCCTCGCTATTCACCTCAGCTTCAACCATCGCTTGCGCGCTCTCCGAGATGCGCGCGTTGCGATATTTGCCCCGCAGCGCGTCGGTGCACTTGCGTGCCGCGATCGAATAGATCCAAGCACGGAAACGCGCCGGATCGTGGAGCCGTGGAAGTCCGCGCACGGCGCTTTCCCAGGTGTCCTGCACAACATCTCTTGCGGCCTCCGTCGTTCCGAGGATGCGCGCCGCGAACGCCGCCAATTTCGGCGTCCAGCGCGCCGCCAGCCGGGCGAACGCCTCACGCGAACCGCCTTGGGCCAGCAGGACGAGATAGTCGTCGAGCGCTTGTTCAAGTCCGCGACGCAACGCTGTCTCGCCCTTTCCCTGCTCTAAGTCGCGCCTGGATGGCGCTCGGTTCGGTCCGGACGCAAATATTTTCAGTGCCCGGAAAAGCCTTGCCGGAAGCGGATCGTTTCGGCTCCTGGCATCAAGATTTGGTTAATCATTTCGGCCATTCCACAACATCTTGTGGTTTCGCGCTTGCACCGACCACCAAATCAGCGAATCTTCCACTTGCGATTCAATTCTGGGAGGTCGGCATGGAACTCGGTCAAAACCAAGTGGAAGCCCTGGACTTGTGGCGACGGGTTACCGTCACGACGGTTCGTTCTGATGCGCCGGATCTGACGGCCCGCCAAATGGCGGTTCTGATGACGGTGCGTCTGCAGCCTGCGCCGCACACCGTGCGCGGCCTGGCGGCGACGCTGAATGTCGGCAAGCCGGCGATCACGCGCGCCCTCGATACATTGTCGCGCCTGGGCTTCGTCCAGCGCCGCCGCGATCCGAAGGACGGTCGCAACGTGTTTGTCGAGCGCACTGAAAAGGGTGATGCGTTCCTCGACATGCTGGGCTCGACGATCCTCAGCGGCGATATCGCTGACCAGCGTCCGCAGCTGGCGGCGGTGTCGTAAGAGACAGCGTCAGATGAAACAAAGACGGCGCCCTGCTCAGGCGGGGCGCCGTTTTCGTTTCGGCAAAATGTTGAAGCGTCAGTGCGCCGGCGCAGCAGCGGCTTCTGTCGTCGCAGCAGCATCGCCTTCCGCCGCAGCGGGTGCGGCTTCCGGCAACGGAGCCGGCAGCGGCACGTTGTTCGGCGAAATCGAACGCAGATATGCAATCAGTGCAACGCGGTCTTGATCGCCGCGAATGCCCGCAAAGGCCATTTTCGTGCCGCGCACAGCGCTTGCCGGCGAAGTCAGGAACTCGTTCAGCGCGAGATAGTCCCACGCGCCACCGTGCGCCTGCATTGCGTCTGAATATGCATAGCCAGCGTGGCTAGCAACCGCACGGCCAAAGGCGTCGTGCAGGTTCGGGCCGATGCCGTTCGCTTCTCCTGCGCCGAACGTGTGGCACGACACGCACTGCGCATGCACGCGTTCTCCGCGCGCCACCAGTTCGGCCAAGCCGGCCGCGTCGGCAAACAAGCGTCCGAAATCCGGCGGGCCAGACGGGCCCTGGGTCGTTGGACCTTCTATAGTGACTTCCGGCAGGTACGCCGCTTTCTCGGGATAGTTGGGGTGAATCAGCGTTTCGGCGCCGACACCAACAATCATCACCCCCAGTACGGCCGCGAGGCCCGCACCGAGAACCGAATTCATCTTGAGATCGCTCATCGCCCTGCCTTGCTGGCGCCCAGAAAGTTGGGCGGTTTATGGCGTGCGTTGCGCCGCTCGCCAAGCCGGGTCGATGAAGTCCTACCGCCTGGAACGCCCTTGCGCGTCAACCCGCCGCACGGCACTGGAGCGCAATGAACCCTGTCGTCGTCATCCCGGCCCGAATGGCATCCTCTCGCCTGCCCGGAAAGCCGCTCGCAGATATCCACGGCCGGCCGATGATCGCTTGGATGGTCGAGCTGGCGCGGCGGGCCGATGCCGGCCCGGTTTTGGTAGCGGCCTGTGAGGAAGAAGTGGCCGAAGCGGTGCTGAAGGCCGGCGGCAACGTCACCCTGACCAACCCGGATCTGCCCTCAGGCTCAGACCGCGTGCACGCCGCTTTGGAAGCTTTCGATCCCGCCGGACATTACGACGTCGCCGTGAACCTCCAGGGCGACATGCCGACAATGCGGGCCGAGGATGTCGCCAAGGCAGTCGCGGCGCTCCGCGATGGCGCCGACATTGCGACCTTGGTTTCGCCCTCGACCGATCCAGCCGAGCGCAACAACCCGAACGTCGTCAAGGCCGTGCGCGCGGCGGATGGCCGTTGCCTCTACTTCACCCGCGCCGCCGCGCCCCATGGCGATGGGCCGATTGAGCGTCACGTTGGCATCTATGTCTATCGCCGCGACGCGCTTGCGCGCTTCGTCGCCGCGCCGCCCTCGCCACTCGAACAGCGCGAGAAACTCGAGCAACTCCGCGCGCTTGAAATGGGCATGACCATTCGCGCGGATTCGGTCAGCGCCTTCCCCAAGGGCGTCGATAGCCCACCGGATTTGGAAGCTGCGCGCACGGTGTTGGCGAAGCGCTAAGCGGGAGCGTCCTGCCTACGGACGCCTGCTCAGCGCTGAAAGTGCTGACGCACCAGTTCGCCGACCTCCTTCAGAGCAGTCGTCGCGGTCTTGGAATAGGCGGTGAAATTCAGCCCACCGTGCATCAGCACTGCGTACTTTCTTTCGGTGACCGACACGCCGTTCTTTCGCAGCACGTCGACCAGCGCCTTGGCGTCATTGCGCACTGGGTCCATAGCGCCACCACCCGCAACAATCGTCGTCGGCGCAGCCGAGAGATCGACATCAAGCAGCGAAGGCAGTTCCTCGGCCCCCAAGCTGCGCGCGATATAGATCGCCGCGATCCGGCCTATGAATCGGAAGTTGCGCAGCTCCTCATCCGCCCAAAGCGAATCCTGCACGTGGACAAGCGGATAGAGCAGAACTTGCAGCGGCACCGCACCGGGGACCGCGCGATTGAGCTCCAACGTCACGGTCGCGGCCAAGTAGGCGCCGGCGCTGTCACCTGCCAGGATCAGCTGGTTCGGCGTCGCGCCAAAACCTTGCGCATTCTGAAAAGCCCACGCGCACGCCGCACGGACATCTTCGATTTGCCCCGGAAAGCGCGTTTCTGGGGCCAGCCTATAGCTGATCGCGAGCACGCGGCCTTGCGATGACTTAGCCAGCCACGAACAGATCGAGTCGTGCGTGTCGATGTCGCCGCACACGAAACCGCCGCCATGGATGTAGACCATCATCGGCGCGTCAATCGCATCCGCAGCTTCGTAATAGCGGGCGCGCAGCTGACCGGCCGGTCCGGGAATGTCAAAATCCTCGACCCTCGCCAATCCCTTGGCGCGCGCTGCGGGCACCGCCAACAAGGTACGCAAGCTCCGACGCGTTTGCGCCAGAATGGCGCGCTCTGCGGTTTGGCTCATGCTCATGCGGGTGAGCTCTTTCCTTTTCAGCGCCGCCTGCGCTAACGCTCGCGACCTATGAGCGAACGTATCTCCTTTCAAGGCGAACCCGGGGCGAACTCTCACATCGCCGCGCATGAGGCCTATCCGAATCTCGAGCCACTGCCGTGCCCGAGCTTTGAAGATGCGTTCGCGGCGGTGAGCGAGGGTCAGGCCCGTTATGCAATGATCCCGGTCGAGAACTCGGTCGCCGGCCGCGTGGCCGATGTCCACCATCTCATTCCGGACAGCGGCCTCTACATTATCGGCGAACGCTTCGTGCCGATCCGTCACCAATTGCTGGGCCTGAAGGACGCGACGCTCGACGGGCTCACGCACGTGCGCTCGCACCCGCAAGCGCTCGGCCAATGCCGCGTCCAATTGCGCGACCTGGGCGTCACCGCTGTGAAGACCGCCGACACCGCCGGCGCGGCGCGCGAGGTCGCCGAGCTTGGCGATCCCAAAATCGGCGCGCTCGCCTCCTCGCTCGCCGCCGAAATCTACGGCCGGCAAGTTCTGAAAGCCGACATCGCCGACGCCGCGCACAACACGACGCGCTTCCTAGTGTTCTCCCGCGAAGAGCAGCGCGCGCCCGCGAATAACGGCCTGTGCATGACAAGCTTCGTCTTCCGCGTCCGCAACGTGCCGGCGGCGCTCTACAAGGCGCTCGGCGGTTTTGCCACCAACGGCGTCAACATGACCAAGATCGAAAGTTACATCGAAGGCGGCGCGTTCTCGGCGGCCATGTTCTTCTGCGAAGTCGAAGGCCATCCCGATGAGCGCAGCGTGAAGCTGGCGCTGGAAGAGCTGGAATTCTTCTCGTCGTCATTGACCGTTCTCGGCGTCTACCCCGCCGACGCGTTCCGGCTCGCAGCTTCCGGCGGCCGATAGGCCACCGCCACGCCGCCGTTGCGATACGCATAAATCCGCAGCTCGCGCCGCTTCTTCGCAATGGCTTGCAGCATCTTCCGGTAGGAGCCGTAGCCCAACCACGCGCCAGTGCCGCCAGTGTTGAAGCCCGGCACGTCGCGCAGCGAAAAGATCACCGCCTTGCGGCTCAGCATCGCGCCACCCACACCTTCCGCCGCCTGCACGATGCGCTCAGCCGCTTGCTCAAGCGGCGTCGCCCCCGGATTGAGCTGACGCGCGGCGGTGACGACGACCTTTGGCGCCGGCGGTTTCACACGCACAAGACCAAACCACTTCCGCTTCGGGCGCTCATACTTGAACGCATCGATAAAGGCATTTCGCAGGACGACGTGGTCGGCGTACTCGCGATAAACCGCCGCCGTCGGGTTCTGCTCGTGACCCATCGCCACTACTTCCAGGTCGCGGTCCTGCAGTCGGTTCACGACAGGCACGAAATCGGTGTCCGACGTCAGCAGGATGATCTCCTGCAGGCCTTTCGTCTCCGCCGCGATGTCCACGGCGTCGAGCGTGATCACCATGTCGGCCGAGCTCTTCTTGCTCTTGGCGATGGCGCCGCAGGCAAACGCCTCGAAACCCGCCGCCTCGAACGCGTCGCGATAGCGCTCATAGAGCGGGTTCCAATAGACGCGCTTAACCAGGAAGTTGCGCTTGCGGCGTTTTTCGTCGAACGCACCGTCTTCGAGCCATTCCATCCACCGGGTAATGGATGTGGTGAAGTCCCCGCTCGTCATGCCGAGCACATTGTCGAAGTCGATCAGCAGCGCGCATTTCTTGCGTCGGCCGAACATTGGCTCTCCTGATACCCAGCGGTAATTTGCTAGAGCGGATGTTACGAGCCGTCCAGGTGTAACCGGGCAACACCCGGGCCCGTATAGGCAGCAGCGAGGGGATTTGGCCGACGAAGCCGCACTTAGGGGCCTGTTACTAAGAGGTCTCGCCGGCGATGACGCCGCGCACCGGCTGTTTCTTACGGAAGCGGCGGCGTTGCTGCGCGCCTTCTTCCGGGCGCGGTTGCGTGGGCGGACCGAGGATGCGGAGGATCTGGTGCAGGAGACGCTGGTGGCGCTCCATACCCGCCGTGAGAGCTACGATCCGAACTACCCGCTGACCGCATGGCTCTACGCCATTGCGCGCTATCGCCTGATCGATTTCCTTCGTCGCGCCAAGCACCGCACGCACGCCTCTCTCGATGGCGTTGATGTCGGTGAACCCGATCCAGATTACGAAGCCAGCGACGCCAAGCGCGATGTGGCTATCCTGCTCGACAAGCTCCCCGAAAAACAACGCACCGCCATCCGCATGGTGAAGCTCGAGGAGAAGAGCGTGAAGGAGACGGCTGAAGCCACAGGACTTTCGGAGTCCGACATCAAGATCTCGATCCACCGCGGCCTGAAGACGTTGATGCGCCTCATGGGCCAGGAGCAGATGACGTGAAGACCGAGGATCTCATCAACGCGCTGTCGCGCAACGTCGAACCGGCGGAACGTCCGCGCTGGCGGATGAACCTGGCGATCACTTTGATCGTTGGCCTCATCGCGGCCGTCGCCTTGGTGACGATCGGCCTTGGCGTTCGCCCAGACATCGGCACAGCGCGCATGCCGGTGATGATGAAGGCAATGTTCTCGGCGCTGGCGGCTGCCGTGATCTTGCCTGTCGCCGTGCGGTTGATGAAGCCGGGCCGTCCGCTTGGCTGGCGCATCGGTGCGGTGCTGCTGTTTGTTGGCGTTTGCGCCATCGCCACCATCACCGCGCTGATGGGCGAGATGCCGGAGCAACGCTGGCAATCCTGGATGGGCGGCCAAGGCAGCGCCCCTTGGTGCATCGTCCTGATCCCGATCCTGGCTGTGCCAGCCGCAGCGCTGTTGACCTGGTTCATGCGCGCCTTCGCGCCGACCCGGATCACGCTCACAGGCGCTGCAATTGGGGCGCTCTCCGGCGGCGTGTCGGCGATGGCCTATGCCATGTATTGCCCGACGGATTCGGTGGCGTTTGTGACGACTTGGTACACGCTGGCAATTGCGGTGTGCGCAGCGCTGGGCGCGCTTGTCGGATCGAAGTTCCTGCGTTGGTGAGTCCGCCACTGGCCCGAAGCAGTCATTCAACGCTCACGCTTGGCACTTGAACGCGGCTAGAGACCGCCCGTCGCAAACTCGATGGCGAGTTCAAAGTAGCCGAGCACAACAGAAAGCACGACCGATCCTAAAGTTGCTATGATCCAGTCATCGACCGTCGCGGGTCCCGTAGGACCCATAGAGAAGAAGAGCGCAATCAATACCGGTTGCCCGAACTGGTTCTGCACCCCGTATTCGGCCTGCAACAGCCAAACAAATGCTCCGAGGGCAACTAAGATTGTTAGCGCAAACAGGAGCTGACTCGGTCTCGTTCCCAACCGAAGTCCGAGTGCGAGCCCAACTATCGCCGGTATGATCGTGATGGGGCCAACGTGAGTAAGAAACGCGAGCGCGTTTGACATTTGCTGTACCCGTTCCCGCCGACGCTCCACCAAACCGGCCCGAATCGCCGATGTCGCCTTTCGGCGACACACGTCGTAGCTTATCGAATGCGATCTACGGCAGGGTTTGAGCGTGTCGGCCATTTCGAGTAATTGATGAATGCGCGGGCTGTGGCTTAACTCGCCGGTTTGCATCCAGTACCGCGAACTTATGCATCAAGGTCAGGCGTTGGCTCACCGCCCCACCGGTGAAGCGCGGCGATCGGTCAACGAGCATGGCGGTGAGCTCAAAGTGACTCAGTCTGGCGAAAACTGGTTTGTCGAAGCCCCCGGCGACATTCAGAGAATAGAAGCGTGCCTTAGCGGTGTGGCGTACGCTCCCCACCGCCACGACACCTATACAATCGGCATCACGCTGAGCGGCATTCAAAGCTTCACCTATCGTGGCGCCCGAAGAGCGTCTTATCCCGGTCAGATCGTCATCCTGCACCCGGACGAGAAGCATGACGGCCGCGCCGGCGACGACGAGGCCTTTCGCTATCGCGCGGCCCACATCTCTCCAGCCGATATTCAAGAAGCGCTGAATGGTCAGGCGCTGCCGTTCGTCGAAGGCGGCGTTTCGATTGACGCAGGACTGCGTCGAGCGGCTGCAGCGCTGCTGGAAGACTTTCAGCGGCCGTTGTCGAGACTCGAGTACCAGGACGCCCTCCATGGTTTGGCGCTTGCGTTGCAGGCGGCGGCGGGCTGCGCTGTCGCCATCAAGAGGGCCAATCGTGAAGCGGCCGCCCTCGCGCGCGACTACATAGAAGCCAGTCTCTCGCGTGGATTTTCGCTTGAAAATCTGGAAGTCGAGACGGGCCATTGCCGCTGGCAGCTGTCGCGCGATTTTCGCGCCATGTTCGGCACCAGTCCGTACAGATACCTCACCCTGCGGCGACTGGACCTGGCACGGCGAATGATGCGCGACGGCGGCGCGATCGCTCAAATCGCCCACGATTGCGGCTTTGCCGACCAGAGCCACTTCGGACGGGCGTTCAAGCAGGCCTATGGGCTAACGCCGAAGGCTTGGCTTAGGAGCGGGCAACGTTCGCACGATCATTCTAGAACGGCCTAGTTCGTTGGCGCATTGAAGCGCCATGAAGAAAACATCGCTGTTCTCGCCAGAGCCTGCAAAGGGATGGGTTCCCTGGGGAGCGCTGGCGCCGTTTCTCTTGATCTTCTTTGTGGCAGCTCCGGTGCTCTTAACCGATGAGCCGTTCATGCAATGGGGAATTGTCGACGATCGCGGCAATCCGATAGGCGCGCTCGGCCTTTACGCCTTCCTGCTAATCCCGTTCGCGATGACTGGCGCGTTGGTGCTTGCGTGGGTGCTGTTCGTTGAACGCCGACCACTCCGCACCATCGGCTTGACGCCGAGTGGCGGGGCGATGTCGTTTACGCGCGGACTGACCATAGGCTTCGCGACCATCGGAGCGGTCGTCGCCGCGATCTGGGCGGCGGGCGGATACCAACCGCACGCATTCGCGAGCGCGTTCTTTGCGCCACGCGACTTGATCAGCATCGGCATTCTATTTCTGTGCTTTGTGGTTCAGGCCAGCGTCGAGGAGATTATCTTTCGGGGCTGGCTTATGTCCGCGCTGGCTCGCAAGTTTAATGTCGCCCTAGCCGTCATACTGACCTGCGCGGCGTTCACCTTGCTGCACTACAGTCGGGGCCAGGAGCCGCTCGTCACGGCCAGCGTCTTTCTGTTTTCAGCCTTCGCATGCCTTTGGGCGCTCAAGGCGCGAAACATCTGGGGCGTGATGGGATGGCACGTTGGCTGGAATTGGCTGCTCGCAACGGGCTTCGAATTGCCGGTTACCGGATTTGACGCGGGTGTGTCCGCGCTTGTGGTGAAGCTTGTGCCGTACGGGCCGGATATCCTCACTGGCGGTCCGCAAGGGCCAGAGGGCAGCGTGATTTGTTTGATTTTCTTTGTTGGCGCTGTCGCAGCGCTTCTCTGGCGACTGCGGGACAGCGCTCAAATCAGTTAGCCAACCGAGCGTGCCCGCAAATTTCCAAGGACGACTTTCGGCGAAGAGCGGAAGGAGCTCCGAGGATACGCCCGCCTCTATCCCACACCTCCGCGCGCAAATTCCCCGCGCATTCAACGTCCCACGAAGAATCAATCCGGTGCGCTTTCAACCGAGCTTAAACTTCACCCATTCCTCGCGCGGGAGTTCTCGTTGCTAGCCGGGCGATCCAGAAGCGGGGGATGTGATTGGGCGTGAAGCATTGCAGACGATCGTGATGCGAAGCCCGTGGGATCGAAACCGCGGGAGCAGACCGGAGCTTAGGCAAAGCTCCGCACGCCGCCGGGGAGCGATCCAAGGGAGTGAAAAACCTCCACGTGACGGCCCGGCGTTCCAACAAGCACGCGGGGCGCGTTGAAAGCGCATCGCCAGTCGCAAAGCTGGAAAGCACTACCTTCGGCGCGGACCGCGCGCCCCGCTCTCCCTCCTGGGATGGCTTCTTGTGAAACGGGAGAGTGCAAGCTCGTCCCGTCGAAGTGTCATGTAACCGGGCGGGCGCCTCAAACGTCTCTCCCGGCAAGGAGGGCCGGTCATGTTGGCTCAGATTAAGCGTTACGCGCCCGCCGCGATTTCAGTGTTTGCGGCCGCCGTCTTTCTCGACTCGCTGCGCTACAAGTTCACCGATCATCCGAACACCCAGGAAATCTTCGGCCGCCTGGACGGTTGGGCCGGCACACTCGGCCTGCCGGGTCTCTTCGGCCATACTGGCCTCTTCAGCCAATACGTCATCGGCTCGGCTGAATTGCTTGCCTCGACGCTGTTGATCGTCGGTCTTCTCCCCCGCTTCACGCGCTTGAACGCACTCGGCGCCGCCATCGGCTTTGCGGTAATGACGGGCGCGGTGAATTTTCACTTGTGGACGCCGCTCGGCATCGACCCGAACAACGATGGCGGCGGCCTCTTCGCCGCTGCGGTGACGATTTGGTTCACTTCGGTCGTGTTGCTGATCATCCGCCGAAAGGAGATCGCGGGCCTTCTCTCCGATTTCGCACGCGCTTTCGTGCCCACGCCGAAAGCAGCCGCCGCGCCGATGCGCGCCACCGCACACGCCTAAGGTTCGTTACATGCGCCAGCTTCTCATCGCCATGGCCTTCGCCGCGAGCGCCCTCTCCTTCTCCGCCTCGCCAGCCTACGCTGACCAGGCGCCAGTCTATACCGGCCTGCTCTCGCGCGTTGCCGTGAGCGGCTACGACCCGGTCGCCTACTTCACCGACGGTCGTCCGGTGCGCGGCTCCGAGCGCTTTCGCATCAACCACCAAGGCTACGAGTATCGCTTCGCGTCGGCGGAGCACCTTGCCGCCTTCCGCGCCGGTCCCTCGCGCTACTTGCCACAATATGGCGGCTATTGTGCGTGGGCGGTGAGCCAGGGCTACACAGCGTCAGGCAACCCCAACAACTGGCGCATCGTCGATGGCAAGCTCTATCTGAACTACAACGACGAAATCCAAGGCCGCTGGGAACAGGACATTCCCGGCCACATCAGACGTGCAAACGCCAACTGGCCAAGCGTGCTGAGCGGTTAGGCTACCGCTTGCGCCGCGCCGATCAACGCAGCACCGACCGGCGCCCGCAGATCACCAGCACGGCCGTCGTTGGCGGCCGCCGCCGCTACGATGCCGCGTGACTGATCGAACATCACTTCCGCGTACCAGAGCGTGTTCGATCCATTATGCCAAAGCGCGTTGCCCTGGCGCGACAAGCCCATCGCATACGGCCCGCCGAAAGGCGGCGTGTGCAGTGTTTGCCAGCTTTCGCGCGTGAGAAAACCCGGGCGCATTTCGCAGTGCGCGCGCAGATATTTGAGCACATCCTCGAAGTTGGCGTGGACACGCCCAGCCGGCCCAAGCGCCGCTGGATTGTCAACGATCGGCCCGCCCGGCGGATAGGCTTCCAGCTGCCCCGCCGCGTTCGCCGCGTGACCACACGGCTGGTCGTAGGCGCCCGGCGCGCCCGGCGCTCCTTGCCCGGCGCTCGCCATACCAAGCGGATTGAACACGTGTTCCCGGATCAAGGCCTCCCAAGGCGCGCCCAGCTTGGTTTCGAGCATCGCGCCGGCGATGACATAACCGGTGTTGGAATATTCGAACGTCGTTTCCTTCGCCCCATGCGGCGCCTGCCGCAGTCCCAGCCGTGCATAGGCAATGCGGTCCACGCGTGAGTCCGCGCTCTCGCGCGGGAAGCTCAGAAGGTCAGCCATTTCGATATTGCCCTGCAGCCCGCCGCGATGACTGCACAAATGCCGGAACGTAATATCGCGGTACTCGGCGCGTATGTCAGGGATGGCCGAACCAAGCACGCCGCCAACAGTATCGTTCCACGAAATCCGGCCCGCTTCGGCAAGGCGTGCAATCAGCGTCGATGTCATCGACTTGGTGATCGAGCCAAGATGCCATTTGTCGGAGGTGGTGACGCGCGGCTCCTGTCCAATGGCGCGAAGACCGGTCGCGAAAGCGATGCTGCGGCCGCCAATTTTGCTCGCGGCGGCGGCCATCGCGGGCGTATTGATCCCGGCGCGGAGCGCCTCAAGGCGCGCCTCGGTTAGCGCTTCGGTGGCGGCCGCCGTCGCCTCAGCGCGTTGGAAGACGAGCGGCAGCGTGCCGCCCTGCGTGAACTGCCCGTCGATGCGACCATCGCGCATCTCGCCCGTGAAGCTGGCGCGGATCACTGGAATGTCGAGCGTCAGCCGCCCGCCCTCGATCTGTGTCGCGCCGACCGGGATCGCCGAATTACCTTGATCGACACTATAGAGCACCGACGTCGGCCCCTCGCTCACGACTAGGCGAAGTCGCAGCGTCTGCGACCCCATGTTCAACGCGCCGTGCCATTCACCCATGAAATCCGAAGCGCTTTGTGCGAAGGCATTGCCCGCCATCACGCCTGCCGCAGCGGCGCCCAGCAAAATCGGACGGCGTGTGATCATCATGGTCGAAGTCTCCGGGTGAGTGCCTGGGCTCTGGATGCCGCCTCGGCACGGATTGGATGCGGCCCCAGCGAAGGCCCTTTGAGCCCATAGTCGCATTGACGGGAGATTTCTTACGGGCTTTATGTGCGACCGCGAACTGGGCGCGGGTGCCGCGCCGCTAATCCTCAAGGATTTCAACGATGAAGGTCCTCGTCCCGGTCAAGCGGGTGCTCGATTACAATCTCAAAGTCCGAGTGAAACCGGATGGGTCGGGCGTCGATCTCTCGAACCTAAAAATGTCGATCAATCCATTCTGCGAAATCGCGATCGAAGAAGCAGTGCGCATGAAGGAAGGCGGCGGCGGGCACGCGAAGGACAGCGTGCAGGAAGTCGTCGCCGTTTCGATCGGCCCGGACCAAGCGCAGGAAACGCTCCGCAACGCGCTCGCCATTGGCGCCGATCGCGGGATCCTGGTGAAGGCCGACGGCGAAGTGGAGCCGCTGGCCGTCGCGAAAATTTTGAAAGGCGTAATCGAGGCTGAGAAGCCGGATCTGGTAATCCTCGGCAAGCAAGCCATCGATGACGACAACAACGCCACCGCGCAAATGCTCGCCGCCCTGCTCGATTGGCCGCAAGCAACGTTTGCATCGAAGATTGTTCTCGCAGGTTCGAAGGCCACCGTGACGCGCGAAGTCGATGGCGGTCTGCAGACGCTCGATGTCGAACTGCCGGCGATCATTTCGACTGATCTGCGCTTGAACGAGCCGCGCTACGCTTCGCTGCCGAACATCATGAAGGCGAAGAAGAAGCCAATCGATGCGAAGACGCCTGCTGACTATGGCGTCGATACCGCGCCGCGCCTGACGACCGTGAAAACCGCCGAGCCCGGCAAGCGCCAGGCGGGCATCAAGGTGAAGACGACGGCCGAACTTGTCGGCAAGCTCAAAGAAGCGGGAGTGATCTGAGATGGCCGTTCTCGTTGTTGCAGAGCACGACAATGCGTCCGTGAAGGACGCGACGAACAAGGTCGTCACCGCCGCGAAAGCGATGGGGGACGATGTGGATGTGCTGGTTGCCGGCTCGAATGCCGGTGGCGCTGCCGCCGCTGCCGCCAAGATCGATGGCGTACGCAAGGTGCTCCACGCCGACGGTGCGACCTTGGCCAAGCAAATGGCAGAGCCCCTAGAAGCGCTCATCGTCCCGCTTGCGGCGAACTATGACGCGATCCTCTTTCCGGCCTCGACCACCGGCAAGAACGCCGCCCCGCGCGTGGCCGCAAAGCTCGACGTGATGCAAGTCTCTGGCGTCATCGGCGTTGAAGGCGTCGACACGTTCGTGCGTCCGATCTACGCGGGCAACGCCATCATCACCGTGAAGGACAGTCAGGCGAAGAAGGTGCTGACGGTGCAGCCGACCGCCTTCAAGGCTGCGGGCAACGGCGGCAGCGCCTCGGTGGAAACGACGGCGGCTCCCGCTGGCCCGTTCAAGTCGGCGTTCGTTGGCGAAGAAATGGCCAAGTCGGATCGCCCGGAACTCACGGCCGCGAAGCGTGTCGTCTCTGGCGGCCGCGCGCTCGGATCGAGCGAAGAATTCCACAAAGTGCTTGAGCCGCTGGCCGACAAACTTGGCGCCGCTATCGGCGCCTCGCGTGCGGCGGTCGATGCGGGCTACGCCCCGAACGACTACCAAGTCGGCCAAACCGGCAAGGTCGTCGCGCCGGAACTTTACGTCGCCATCGGCATCTCCGGCGCCATCCAGCACTTGGCCGGCATGAAGGATTCCAAGGTCATCGTCGCCATCAACAAGGATGAGGACGCCCCGATCTTCCAAGTCGCCGATTACGGTCTGGTCGCGGACTACAAGGCTGCTGTCCCAGAGCTGATGGACGAACTCACCAAAGCAGGCGTCTGACGCGAGTCCACTCGCCCTTTCGGGCGAGCGGATTGCGCAAGTCCCCTTGCGCCGACGGCCCGGCCATGCTGCACTGCAACAACGATTGCAATTCAGCGGTGCCTAAGCGCCTATGACGGGTAAGATGAGCAAAATCTCGACGGTCGGCGTCATCGGCGCCGGGCAGATGGGCAATGGCATTGCGCACGTCTGTGCGCTGGGCGGCTACGACGTCTTGTTGAGCGACGCGGACGCGTCGCGGATCGACGCCGCAATCCAAATCATCACGAAGAACATGTCGCGCCAAGTGCAGCGCAGCGTGATCAAGCAAGCCGACATGGATGCTGCTCTAAAGCGCATCAAAGGCGCCCCGAAAATGGGCGACATGGCGCCGTGTGATCTCGTGATCGAGTCGATCGTCGAGCAGGACGAAGCGAAGCGCAAAGTCTTCGCCGATCTGAAGCCAGTGCTGCGCTCGGACGCAATCCTCGCATCGAACACCTCCTCCATTTCAATCACCCGCCTCGCGGCAGCGACGGATCGCGCTGACAAGTTCATCGGGCTTCACTTCATGAACCCCGCGCCGGTGATGGAAGTCGTCGAAATTATTCGCGGCCTCGGCACTAGCCAAGAAACCTACGATACCTCGATCAAGTTCGTTGAAAGCCTCGGCAAGCAAATCGCCAACGCCGAAGACTTCCCTGCCTTCATCGTCAACCGCGTTCTGATCCCGATGATCAACGAGGCGGTTTATACTTTGTACGAAGGCGTCGGTTCGGTTGAAGCAATCGACAAAGCGATGAAGCTCGGCGCGCACCACCCGATGGGCCCGCTTGAGCTTGCGGACTTCATCGGCCTCGATACGTGTCTGTCGATTATGCAGGTGCTCTACGACGGCCTCGCGGACTCCAAGTACCGTCCGTGTCCGCTGCTCGTAAAATATGTTGAAGCTGGCTGGCTTGGCCGCAAAACCCAACGCGGCTTCTACGACTACCGGACCGATCCGCCGACACCGACTCGGTAAGCCGCCGACGCGCTAACGCCGTCGGTGTTTTGATTCAGGGCGCGCCACGATGAGTATGATCTGCTCGGCTCTGGCGATCGACGGCGCGACGCTTGAACAACTTCGAAATGACGATGACCTGATATCCGGGGCCACCGACCTCGCATACAAACGCCTGCTCGACGAACAGATTGAGCGGATGATGGCATCGCGACCGGAGGCAGAGCGCGTCGCCGCACGGCGGCGACGCCAACAAGCTGAAGCCGCCATGCTAGCGCGCCTACCGGAGAACCTCGCGGCCGAGATCAGCAAGGCACGGGCGTCACGCGACCGCGCCTCTACACTCGACTTGCGTTCGGCGACTTCAATGGAAAAGTCCTGGGACGCATTTCACCACCTATTCGAACTCGCCGGCGGCTCACTTTTCGAAGGCGAGCCGTTTGGCCCTAATCGAGGCTATGGCCCGGCGTTCTTGCGAATGCCGGAAAATGTGGTGGCATTCGCTGCGTTCTTGAGCGGGCCTGGCGCGCATCAAGTGAAGAATGCCGACATGAACTGGCTGCGGGAACAGCGTCTTTACGCGTGGCCGGACGCGGGCGACACATCTGTTTCAGATGACGAGTTGCGCCAGGGGCTCGACACGCATTTCGCTGTATTCAACGGCTACGTTCAAGCCGCGGCCCAACGCGGCGATGCGCTGTTGATCTGGATTTCCTAAAACCAAGGTGCGCGGGAGCGCGGGCGTTCTGCCTGCGCTCCCGACGCGATGCGCCTCACAACGCGATCTGCGCCATCAAGACCGCGCCTTGAGCCACGTACGCCGCAACGGCGATCGTGAAGGCGCTGCCGATCACGAGTTCGAGCAGCGAAATTGCAGTGCGCATGAAACTTCCTTGAGTTGCGCGAACGAGTGTGTTCGCGCGCCGGAGATAAGCGCTTTCGGCGACGCGAAAATGGCTCGCGCATTAAATGCCTGTGACATTCACCATGTGCGGCGCCGGGCTTGCATTCTTGCCACGTGTCTAAGGAGACACGTGCAATGACCATCGGCGCAATCGGCGCAAATCCACTGCTTTTCCTCAATTCGCTGAGCCAAAACCGCGAAGCGAGCGAGCAACGCTTCGCGCCGGACACAAATGCCGCGGCAAATACTGCCGGGCCGTTGTCAATTTTGCCGAGCAGATCTGCGCTTCAGCTCTCCTTCGACAACATTATCGCGCTTCAGAGCCTCGCTGACGAAACGCCAGCGCAATCCACAGAGATGAGTGCGGCGCAAGAGTTCTTGGCGGAAGCGCGCAAGACACCGATGGAACGCATGCGCGAGCAAGTTCTCCAGGAACTCGGGCTCACGGAAGAATCGCTGGCGCAATTGCCGCCGGACGAACGCCGCATCGCCGAGGATAGGATCCGCGCGCTGATCGAGGAGAAAGTCCGCCAAGCCATGAACGCCGACGGCGCGCCGGCAGAGTCGAACGCCTCGATGATCGAGCAAACCGCCTAGAGCTCAAATACCAGCGACAGATTGTTCGCTGGCATTTCGATGATCTCGCGCAACCGGAATCCCTGCGCATTGGCTACCGCTTCAACCGCCTCAAGATCGCGAACGCCGTATCTTTCGTCGCGCTCCTTCAACCAGATATCGAACGCTTCGTTCGATAGCGCCGTGTGCTGCCCTCCGCGCTTGTAAGCGCCGTAAGTGTAGAGCACGGGCGGCTGATGGGTGGCATTTGCGAGCACCTTGGCGGCGCCGCGCATCAGCCCTTTCGTCGCCTCCCACGGCGAAATATGGATCATGTTGATGGCGACCACGGCCTCGTAATGATGGCCGTCGACGGCCTTCTCCCAATCCGGCGTCAGCACATCGAGATCGAGCGGCGGCCATGGGTTCTGAACGCCTTCCATCTCGATCCATGCCGCGATGCTGGCGCGGCTATTGGGATCGGGATCGCTTGGCTGCCAAAGCACTTGGTTCAGATGCTTGGCGAAATAGATCGCGTGTTCGCCGCTGCCCGAGGCGATCTCAAGCACCCGCGAGCCACGCAAGATCACGCGCTCCAGCACATTGAGGATCGGCTCGCGATTACGGCTGGCGGGCAGTGACTGCTGACGTGCGTCCATGAACGCTTTGAAACATGGATGCTTGCTCATGAAAACCTTTTGGGGAAATGGCTCGCGTGCCTGGATCAGCCTCGATGACGCCGCTCTGTTCGCGCGTATGCTGACGGCATGCGCGGCCAACCCATACCGCAACGGATCCCGCCACTGACTTGGCGCAAACCGGCGTTCCTATGGACGCCGATCGCGCTTGCCCTCGCCATTGGGTGGCCGGCCGCCCTGTTCTACCAAGAACCGAACCCTCAGCGCTTCGCCATCGCATCATTGTTCATCGTGTTCGCGATTGCGCTGACCTCACTTGGCGCCAGCTGGATCATGGGCCAGCCGCCGAAGACGCGGCGCGTCGCCGTACTGCATGTGGTGTCGGCGGGCGTCATGGCCGCGTTGCTCGCACCTTTTGTTCTGACTTGGCTCCTCACGCTAGTGGCCGAACATGAGCACGAAGGCGCGGCCGAACATTTTTCGCTGGCGATGTCCCTCGCCACCACACCGCTAGTGGTGATGATCGGCCTGCCGGTCGTGCTTGTTTCCGGCATCCTGTTTTCCTGGATTGCCCTGAAGCGCGGCTTGCCCATGCGTGAGCAAGACTATCGGCACGATGTGCAGCCGTTTCGCTAGCGGTTGAAGGGGTCCGTTTTTTTCGCGACAACTCCGCCCGAGTGGGAGGAAAACATGTTCGCGGGCAAGACGTGGTGGATTACGGGCGCATCGTCGGGCATCGGCATGGCGCTGGCCGAGGCGCTGGCGAAAGACGGCGCGAAACTCGTTCTCTCTGGCCGCAATGTCGAGGCGCTGAACGATGTCGCCAATCGCGTCGACGGCGAGACGCTCATCCTGCCGTTCGAAGCGACGGACTACGCACGCCTCCCGTCTCTGGTCGAACAAGCCTGGGCTTGGAGCGGCCGCATCGATGGTCTGGTCAACAATGCCGGCATCTCGCAGCGTTCGCTCGCGGTCGATACCGTCTTCGAAGTCTATCAGAAGATTATCGCCGTCGATCTCTTGGCGCCGATCGCGCTGGCGCAAGCGCTATTGCCACGTATGGCGGCCGCTGGCGGTGGCGATCTTGTCTCGATCTCAAGCGTTGCCGGCATTGCCGGCCCGCCGCTGCGCAGCGCCTATAGCGCCGCGAAAGCCGGCCTGATCGGCTACAGCGACAGCGTGCGGGCAGAGACCGCACATCTGGGCATGCGGGTGCTCGTCGTCGCGCCCGGCTCGGTCAGAACCAACGTTTCGAGGAATGCGCTAGACGCTAGCGCCGCGACGCGCGGCGTCAGCGACAGCGTGATTGACAACGGCATGGCGCCTGACGTCGCCGCCGAGCGCATCCTCGCCGCATTGCGCGAGGGCAAGCGCGAACTCATCCTCGCTGAAGGCATGGAAGCCGAGATCGCACGCCTGCGCCGCGCCGATCCCGACAAACTCTTCGATCTGATGACGCAGCTCGTCGCTGGCGGCTATGCTAAGCAATTGGGCGCGGAGAAAAACTAACGCGCCCACATTCTGAGCAGGTTGGAGATACTCTTGTCCAGCCGCAGCAATTCTTCGCGCGCGATGCCGGCTTCGGCAAAGCGCGCCCGCGCCACCGAGAGATCGAACAACGTCTCGCGCTGGGTCGCGTCAGCGACGAAGCTCTGAATCCAACCTACCGCCGCCAGCCGCGCGCCGCTTGTCACCGGTGCGACGTGATGAATCGAGCCTGCGGGATAGAGAATGGCGTCGCCCGCCTCGAGCTTGATCGCCTGATCACCGAGTGGAGAGTGCACGACGAGCTCGCCGCCCTCGTAGCTTGAGCTGTCGGCGAGGAAGATGGTGAAAGCGAGATCGGTCCGGAGCTTGTCTTCGCCCCGGCCCATCAGTGCGTCGTCCGTGTGCGCACCGTAGGTCATGCCGGGCTCGTAGCGGGAAAAGAGCAGCCGTGAGAAACGCGCGGGCCGCGCTGCGATGTCGAACAACGGATGCCGACGCAGCGCCTCGATCACGAAACGCTCGAGTTCTTTCACACGCGGCTCATTACCGTCGGCCTGCAGATTCTCCTTCACGTCACGCGCGGCGGCGCCAGCCGTGCGCTTGCCCGACACCCAAGTGAGCTCGGACAATTCGGTGCGCACCCGGGCAATATCTTCCGGCGGCAGCACGCCCTGAAGGATCAAGCTCATCGTCAACCAATATCCGCGAACAGCTGCCACGGCGACTACGCCGAAGCCGCGCCCGGGCTATCGGTCGCACCTTGTTGCGAGCGGTTCGCACTTGAGGCAGGGTGCGGCCCGCTCAGCACGGAGGGCGCATGATTACGTTCAAACTGAAACGATGGCGCACCCTGGGCGTCGCGGCGACGACACTTGGGATGGCCGCGTGCGGCAATCCGGGCGAAGGCGGAGGCGAGGCCGGCGGCGAAGGCGGGAATGGCGAGGGCGGCGAGCCGGCGGTCGGTGAAAACAACGGCGCAGCGCCGGCGACTCCGTCGCCCAGCAGCGAGGCAGGCGAAGCCGCGGCCGGCGAAAGCGGCGGCGAGCACGGAGAAGCCGGCGTTGTTGCGGCGTATGCGGGCCTCACGGGCGAGGCACGGACGGCGCTTCGAATTCAACATCTGCGCGGATTCGTGATGGCGGCGGCCAAGGTGGTCGAAGATCGTGGCACGTTCAGCGGTGAACCGGCCGACGCCGCAGTGCTGGTGCAGCAAGGGCTGATCGAAGTCTACGATCCGGCCGCCAGTGAGTTTGGCACACTGGACATCACATCATTGCGGGAAGCGGCCGCGGGCACGAACTTCACACGAGCGCAAATGATGCAACGCCTGCGGACTGCGCAGGAGGAGCTAACGCGCGCCGTGGCGCAACTCGATTATGACCACGCACAATTGGTTGTGCGCATGGTGGATATTTCGGCTGGCCTCTACCAGAATGTGCTAGTCGAAGGCGTGGCTGACCCGATCGAATATCAGCACAGCATGGGCGCCGCTTTGGCAGCGCAACAGGCGTTGCTGCTCGGCCAAGACGAGATGACGCGGCAAAACCGCGGCGCCTACAGCCGCGCTGTTGGCGAACTCAATCGCTTTGTGGCGATGTGGCCGTCGCGGGAACCGCCAGCGAACCCGACGACGTATCGCGACGTACTCGTGCAAGCGTCGCGCGTGCGGCTGGCGCTCTCGCCTTACCTCTAGCAGCGCTGAAGCATCACGGTTGGTTCGCCTTTGTAGAGGCTGCGCGCATATTCGCGGTAGCCAAGCTTGGCGGCGAGCTTCAACGAAGGCTCATTTTCCGGCGCGATGATGCAGACGAAGTCGCTGCGCCCGAAATGTGCCTCGCCCCACATGATGGCGGCGCGCATGGCCTCGAAAGCATAGCCTTTGCCGTGAAAAGCCGGCGAAAATGCCCAGCCATGCTCGGGCGCTTCGATACGCGGCTCGAGTTCGCGTTTGAAGCTGCCAAAACCGCCTTCGCCCACAAACGCGCCGGTGGCTTTGTCCTCGATCAGCCAGAAGCCGTGACCAAGCGCGCTCCAGTGGCCGATGTAGCGGAGCAACCGCCCCCAGCTGTCCTCGCGCGTTGACGGCTTGCCGCCAATGAAACGGGTGACCTCCGTGTCGGCCCACATGGCGGCGCTGGCGTCAAAGTCGCCCAGCGTGTGCCCGCGCAAGCGCAGGCGCTCGGTTTCGATGACAGGGACCATCATTGTTCAGCCAGCACGCCTTCGATCAGACGCGATGCGTCTTCTCCGCTCCAGTCGGCGCCGCCCGCGAGGCGCGCGATCTCCTGGCCCTGGCGGTCATAGATGATCGTCACCGGCATGCCGGGCGCTTGCGCGTCGAACAGAACGCCGCGCGTCATGTCCTGCAGGAACGGCAGCGCGCCACCGGTGAGCCGCCGCAGTTCGCTGATCGCCTTCTCGCGATCACCCTCGCTATCGACGCTGACTGGCACGACACGGATGCGCCCTTCAAAATTGTATTGGAGCTCTGCCAGCGATGGCATCTCCTCCATGCACGGCGCGCACCACGTCGCCCACAAGTTCAGCACCACCACCTCGCCCTGATAGACGGCGAGCGTTGTCTCGTTGCCGGCCGCGTCGCGCAGCGCGCGCGTCGTCATTGCCGGAGGCGCTTCCAAGACAATGAGCCGTGTCATTTCGCCTTGGGCAAATTGGATGAGACCGCCGCTCGTCTCGGGCTTTGAAGAAGCGATCAAAAGCACGTAGAGAAGCGCTATCGCCCCCGCTCCGATGAGCGTTAGTGCAGCCCACAGCGCCCAGGGCTTCTGCGGGGGCGCGGAGTTTGCGTTCGTGTCCAATTCAGAATCCTCAGGCGGCGGTCAAAAGATGTGGGGCGGACGCTTTGCTGCCCAACCCGCCGACGCCATGCAAGCCATCAACGCCTCGATCGACGTCGACAAGCGCCTGTGGCGCGAGGACATCGAGGGCTCGAAAGCGCATGCGGCCATGCTGGCGGCGCAAGGGATTATTACGGCCGAAGATAACGCCGCGATACAAGCGGGATTGGACCAGATTGCCGCGGAAATCGTCGCAGGGACGTTCCAATTCTCGGTCGAGCTGGAAGACATTCACCTCAATATCGAGGCGCGGCTGACTGAGCGCATCGGCGAGGCTGGAAAGCGCCTCCACACAGGCCGATCGCGCAACGATCAGGTGGCGACTGATTTCAAGCTCTGGACCATGCGTGCGTCGCGCGAGGCCGCTGATGGTTTGCGCGTTCTGCAGAAGGCTTTGCTGCGCCAAGCCGAGGCGCATGCCGACTGGGTAATGCCTGGCTTCACGCACCTGCAGACCGCGCAGCCGATCACGCTCGGACACCATCTGCTGGCGTACGTCACCATGCTGGAACGCGACCGCGTGCGCATCATCGGCGGTGCGCTTGAGGCGGCGTGGGAGTGCCCGCTTGGCGCGGCGGCCCTGGCGGGCACCGGCTACAGGATCGATCGCGAAGCAACGGCACACGCACTGGGCTTTCATGCGCCGGCGTCAAACTCGCTGGACGCGGTGGGTTCGCGCGACTTTGCCTTGGCTGCGCTCGGCAACCTTTCGATCGCGATCACGCATCTTTCGCGACTGGCGGAAGAGATCGTGCTTTGGAGCTCGCCTCAATTCGGCTTTGCGCGCCTGAGCGATGCGTGGTCAACCGGCTCTTCGATCATGCCGCAAAAGCGCAACCCGGATGCGGCGGAGTTGATCCGCGCCAAGTCCGCACGCATCGGCGCAGACTTCGCGGCGCTGAACGCCATCGTGCAGAAGCTGCCGCTCGCCTACGCCAAGGATCTGCAGGAAGACAAAACGCTGACCTTCTCCGCGTTCGATGGCTTCGCGCTCTCCGTCACCGCCATGATCGGCATGATCGAGACCATGCGCTTCAATCGAGACGCCATGCGCGCGGCGGCGGCGAAGGGTTATTCCACAGCCACCGATTTGGCCGATTGGCTGGTGCGCGAACTCCGAGTTCCATTTCGCGAGGCGCACGAGATCACCGGCAAGATCGTGCGCCGCGCGGAGGATGCAGGCGTGGCCGAATTGGCGCACCTCCCGCTAAGTGAATTCCAGAGCGTCGATCTGCGCATTTCCGAGAGCGCACGGGCATTGTTGACAGTTGAAAAATCGGTCGAGAGCCGGGATAGCTATGGCGGTACCGCCCCTCAGCGCGTGCGCGAACAGGTTGAGCGGTGGAAGGAGATGTTCAAATGAGCCGCATCGTTCTGGCACTTACGGCGCTGACACTCCTTTCGGCATGCGGGATCAAAGGCGGCCTTGAGCGCCCCGATCCACTGTGGAACCGCGAAGAAGCCATTCGCCGCGAATGCGCCGAACAGGCCGCGCGCAACCAACCGCAAGACCCGCGCTGCGCGGCGTTGCAGACCGGCGTCCAGACAACGCCGTGAACCATTTGCCTCCCGTCATTCCGGGGCGCGCGAAGCGGAAATCCGGAATGACGAGGGTGTCTTGAGCCATGAACCACTTTGAATACCGAGACGGCGCCCTGCACTGCGAAGGCGTGAGGCTAGCTGACATTGCCGAAGCCGTCTGTACGCCGTGTTATGTCTATTCGACTGCCACGCTTGAGCGTCACTACGAGGTGTTCAAGAGCGCATTTTTGCCGCGCAATGTACTGGTCGCGTACGCGGTGAAGGCGAACGCCAATATCTCTGTGATCGCCACCCTCGCGCGCCAAGGCGCCGGCGCCGATACGGTTAGCCAGGGCGAGATCGAGCGCGCCCTGATGGCAGGCGTGCCGCCGGAGAAGATCATCTTCTCCGGTGTTGGCAAGACGGCAGAGGAACTGGCGTTCGCCGTAAAGGCAGGCGTGCACGAGATCAATGTCGAGAGCCGCGCCGAGTTGGAATTGCTTTCGGAAATTGCGAGCAGCCTCGGAAAAAAGGCGCCGATTGCCATTCGCGTGAACCCCGACGTCGGCGCCGGCGGCCACGAAAAGATCTCAACTGGCAAAGGCGACGCAAAATTCGGCGTGTCGCCGGAGCAGGCGCTGGCGCTGTTTGCGCGCGCCGCTGACGATTCGCACCTGCACGCGCAGGGTCTCGCCGTGCATATCGGCAGCCAGATCCGCGATCTCGCCCCGCTTGAAGCCGCCTTCCGCGTCATGCGTTCGCTGGCGGAGAAACTGCGTAGCGAAGGCATCGCCATTGAGCGGCTTGATCTCGGCGGCGGTCTGGGCGTCCCATACTTCAATGAGCCCGATCCGCCGTCGCCCGCGGAGTACGCCGCTATGGTGGCGCGCGTATTAGATGGTTTCGACATCGGCCTTTCGTTCGAACCCGGCCGCATGATTGCCGCTAATGCGGGCGTGCTGCTCGCGCGCGTGGTTCGCTTGCAGGATCGTCCGCGCCCGATTGTCGTGCTCGACGCGGCGATGAACGACCTCATCCGGCCCGCCATCTACGACGCCTATCATGGCATCAAGCCGCTGAAGGAAGCGACCGGCGCTGAGCAAGCCGTCGATGTCGTCGGTCCGATCTGCGAGACGGGCGACACATTCACACGCAACCGCATGCTGCCGCCCCTCGAAGCCGGCGATCTGGTCGCGTTCATGACCGCCGGGGCATACGGCGCCGTGATGGCCTCCACCTACAACGCGCGCGCGCTTGTGCCGGAAGTTCTGGTCAGCGGCGACAGGTTCGAGATCGTGCGCCGCCGGTGGGAGGTGGCCGAACAACTGGAACTCGAAAGACTGCCAGCCTGGCTTGAGGGGAAATCGTGATCAGACGAACGTTCATAGGCGCGGCGCTCGCGCTTGGCGTCAGCGCGTGCGCGACAGCGCCCGCCGCCTCGCCGCCGGATCAGTTCTTCGCCAATCTCCGCGCACTCTGCGGACAGAGCTTTGAGGGGCGCGTCGTCAGCACCGATGCCGCTGACGCGAGCTTCGCCAACGAACGACTCGTCATGCAGGTACGCGAGTGCAGCGACGATGTGATCCGCGTACCGTTCCATGTTGGCGAGAACCGCTCGCGCACATGGGTGATCACGCGCACGGGTGCGGGACTGCGCTTGAAACACGATCACCGCCACGAGGACGGCAGCGAAGACGTGCTCACCCAATACGGCGGCGACACCGCGAACCTCGGCGCGGCTGAGCGTCAGGAATTCCCCGCCGACGAGCATTCGCGCACGCTGTTCACGCAGAACAACATCCCGCAATCGGTGGCGAATGTCTGGGCCGTTGAAGTGCATCCGGAGCGCATGTTTGCCTACGAGTTGCGCCGGCCGAACCGCCACTTCCGTGTCGAGTTCGACCTCACGCAACCGGTCGCTGCACCACCGCCGCCTTGGGGCGCCGACTAGGCCCTTCGGGTCGCCAGGATCGGCGCATCGACCTGCACCGCACCACGTTCAACCACCGGGAATTGGTAATTGCTCTGACCCTCCTGGGTCGAGGCCTGGATGCGTTCTTCGCGCGCAAACTCGCGGCGCACATAAGCGCCCAGTTCACCTGCGGTGATGACGCCATCGCGATTCTCGTCCGCTGCGCCTTCGAAGCCGGTTTGGATGAAGTGTGAGAGGAAGCCGCCGGCTTGGAACTTCTCAGCGACCGAGCTGGTCAAGTCCTCTTCCGAGCTGAACAGCCCCATCACGCCCGGGCGGCTGACCACGTCGCGTGCGAAGCCGCCGCTGAAGCAAGAATCCAGGATCAGCAGCGCCGTGTTCGAGCGCACTTGCTGGAACATCTCGTTCAGTTCGTCATCGGTGATCGCACCATCGACCATTTCGATCGTCTCGTTCTTGCCGTCCGGCTCAGTGGCGCTGACCTGTGTGCGCACTTGGTTGCCGTGACCCGAATAGAAGAAGAGGAAGAGGTCATCCGGCCCCGCCGCCGCCGCGACGCGCTGGAACGCTTGGCGCAAGCCGGCGCGCGTCGCTTGACCATCGATCAGCGTTACGCTTTCGGGCGCGAGCGTTCCCTGGCGCTGTAGCGCCTGCTGCAGCTTGCGCGCGTCTTCGGCCGTCAGCGGCAAGTCGTTGCCCGTGCCCGGATAATCCGAGATGCCGACCATCACCGCGTAGACGCGGCGTGCGCTGTTCTGCGCCGAGACTTGCGGGGCCGCGCCCTGCTGGAGCGTCACCACGTACGAACCGCGTTCGCCCGGCTGATACGAGGTTGCGCCAATTCGGTACTGTCCAGTTTCGGCAAGCACCGTTTCGATGCGCGCGTTACGATCGCTAGCTGAGATGTCGTCATTGTCTTCCTGCGCGCCCGAGGGGGCGAGCAGGATGAGATACGGGTCCATCTGCGTGGAACGCATGTCGATGACGACGCGCTCGCCTGCGGTGCCCTGGAAATTGTAGCTATCGATGAACTCGCCCGACGATAGCTGCTGATCGCCCTGCGCCAGTTCTCCGTTCATCGTCTGACCTGACGCGAATGTTTGGCCGCCACCGCCCGCTAGTGCATCCGTTGCTGTCGAGGCTTGGCCCGGCGCGATATTCAGCTGATAGGCGCCAACCTCACCAGCCGCGTACGACGTCACGTGGATCGTGTAGTCGCCGTTCGCCGGCAGGGTCACGAGAAGGCGGCTGTTGCGGGTGTTATTCGCGGTGTCGTCGTCGTTGTACTCCTGGAAGCCGTTCGGGCCGCTGATCGCGACGTAGGTGTCGAACTGCTGAGATACGAGGCTGATCTCGACTTGTTGGCCCGCCACACCCTGCAACGGGAAGGTATCGATGAATTCGCCTGACTGAAGCTGCGTGTCGCCCTGCGCCAACTCGCCAGTCAGCTGCTGCGCCTGAATCGGCGGCGCTTGGCCGGGCGTGCTCTGCGCGACATTAGTGTCTGTAGCTTCGCCGGTGCGATCGACGCGCAACTGATAGGCGCCCGTGGAGTTGCGGTTGAAGCTGGTGACGTAGACTTGCGCAGTGCCGTTCTCAGGGAAGACGATGTTGAGGCGCGAATTGTAGCCGCCGCTGCCGTCGTCGTCATTGTCTTGCGAAAGCGAACCTGGGCCGCGCACGAAGAGGTAAGCGTCAAACGCGTCAGAGCTGAGCGTCAGCGTGTATTGCTCGCCCTGTTGCCCGCGAAGTTCGTAGACGTCCGCGACCGCACCGCCCTGATCTGATTTTGTCTCCGAGGCCTCAAGCGTTCCGCTGACCGCCTGGCCGGGCTGCAACCCGCCACCGCCGCCGAGCTGTCCACACGCCGCCAAAGCGGCCGCCACAATCATCGCCGCGGCTGTCCGAATATTCATGAGACATCCCCCTCAAGAGCGGCGGAGCTTAGACCCGACCCCTAGGCCGTCAACATGGGGAACCAGCGCCCGCGGCTGTGTCTTTGCGAGGGATGGTCATGGTTTGGCTCAAAACGGGCTGATACCGTCAGGCTGCGGAAATGAAGCACCAAGACGCCCTCAACCAACTCGCCCGTGAAACGACCCGGGCCCGGCGCAGGCTGGCGCTTGAGCGGCTATTGCGGGCCGGGTTGGTGCTTGTGGGCGCGATTGGCCTTTGGGCGGCGTTTGCGCTCGTTGGCGGCCATGAGCGTTTGCCGCTCCTCCTTCAAAGCCTGAGCGCGATATTCGCTCTGGTCCTGTTCGCCTACCTCGCCGCGCGTGCGCGCCGCGAATGGCGCGCGCCGACGGAAGAAGAAGCGCGTGCGCGCCTCGCGGCAGACTCACGCATGGACGCCGGGGCCTTCGACGCTCTGCGCGATCAGCCAACGCGCTACGATCCACTCGCGGTCGCGCTATGGAACCGTGAGCGCGAGCGCCTCCTAGAGAGCGCGGACAAGGTTCAACTCGGCCCGCCGCGACCGCGCCTCGATGAACTCGATCCCTTCAAACTTCGCTACGCGCTGCTCGTACTGTTGGCCGGCGCCTTCATCATCGCTAGCGCGCAATCGGGCGATCGGCTCGCACGTGCGTTTCTGCCCGATCCAGGCCCGCTGCTCGGCGATCAGGAAATGGCGATCGAAGCGTGGGCGGCGCCCGCCGAATATACCCATGCGCCGCCGGTTTCGTTGAGCGACCTAATCGGCGAACGGGTGGTGACGCCGCCATCGGTGCGCGTCACTGTGCGCGTTACGGGACCGGCCGGCGCGCCAGTGCTTCGCTTCACTGGCCGCGACGGCCAAGACGACGCCCGCTTCGTGCGCGCCGCCGACGGTGCCTGGGAAGCGCAGTTGGATATCCCCGGGCGCGGCGAGCTGCGCGTCATCCGCTTCCATACACGCGCGCGCTGGCGGCTCGCGCCTGGCGTCGACCAGGCGCCACGCGCCTCATGGGACGCGCCGATCGCGACGCTTTCCGGCGAACGCGCAAACCTCTCTTGGAAGGCGCGAGACGACTATGGCGTACGCCGCCTCGTGCTCCGCGTGCGCCCGCTCAGTCCGCCCGAGGGTCTCGTGCGCGCCGACCCCGTCGACACCGAACTCGAAGCGCCGGCCGGCGACCCTCGCGAGGTGGAAGCGGAAACTGAAGTTGACCTTGCCACTCACCCCTACGCGGGCATGGAGGTCGAAGCCCGTATCGTCGCCATCGACGCGCTCGGCCAAGAGGGCGTCAGCGATCCGCTGCACTTCACCATGCCGGAAAAGGTCTTCCTACAACCGCTCGCGCGCGCGGCGATCGAAATTCGCCGTCATATCCTAGCGGAACGCCGCGCCTATCGTGGACAGCCAACGGTGCAGCGGCACACCCAACCGGCGGGCGCTATCTTGCTCGGCAACGAACGCATCGAGGTGCGAGATTACGACCGGCGTCCAGCGTTGCTCCGCGCGCCTGAAGGTATCCAACGTGCCGCGCGCCTGATCGATGCGCTTACTATGGAGCCGCAGGACCGCTACTTCCGCGACCTCGCCGTCTACTTGGGCTTCCGCACCGCGCGCTCGCAACTCGCGGTGGCGCGCAATCCTGACGAGGCCGACATCGCCGCCGACACGCTTTGGCGGACGGCGTTGCGCGCTGAGTATGGCGGCGCCGCAGATGCGCGCCGCGCGCTTGAAGAAGCCCAGCGCCAGCTGGCCGAAGCGCTGGCGCAGGACGCGCCACAGGAACGCATCAACCAGCTATTGGAAGCACTTCGCCGCGCCACCGAGAATTACATGCAGGCGCTGGTGCAAGAGGCGCTGCGCAACGGCGAAACCGCCCAGAACATGGACGACACCGAGGATCGGACAACGCTCTCCGAGCGCGACATCCAAGCCATGCTCCAGCGCGTGCAAGAGCTCTCGCAACAAGGCCGAAACGCAGAAGCACAGGCGCTCCTGCAGCAGCTCTCGCAAATCTTGGCGAATCTCGATGTGCAATTGAGTCAGGGCGGTCAAGGCGAGGGTCAGGAGGGCGAAAGCGATCAGGCGATGCAACGAAGCATCGATGAGCTTTCCCAGACCATGGGCGAACAGCGCGCGCTGCGTGACGAAACCCGCCAGGAGCAACAACAGCAACAACAAGGCCAAGGCGGCAGCGGCGGCGATCAGCAAGGCGGCCTGGGCGGCGACGAACTTGCGCAGCGGCAAGCGCAATTGCGTCAAGGCTTGTCCGAAGCGCAGCGTATGGCCGACGAAGCCGGCGCCGCCCCGAGTAACGATCTCAATGCCGCTGGCGAAGCCATGCGGCAAGCTGAGGACGCGCTGCGCCGCGGCGATCTCGAAGGCGCGGAAGCGGCGCAAAGCGCGGCGCTCGAGAATCTACGCCGGGGCGCCGATTCGCTCAGCGCAGAACTGCGCGAGCGGGGACAAGGCGGCCAAGAGGAAGGCCCGGGGGGCGATCGCGATCCGCTCGGTCGCCAGACTGGTTCCGGCAATGGTGACGGCGAAGGCTTTGTGCCCAATACCGCTGATCCGGTTCGCGCGCGTGAAATCTTCGACGAAATTCGCCGCCGCGCCCAGGACCCAAATCGCCCCGAAGCAGAGCGCGAGTACTTACGCCGCTTGCTCGATCGCTTCGGCGACAGTTGAGCGCGCCTTGCAATCGGCGCACGCCGCACCATTCTCGTCACGCCGTCCGGAGGGATTGTATGCGCATTTTCCTGCTCACCACTGCACTCGTCACCATACTCGCCGCGTGTACGCCACCGTCGTCACAACAATCGGAGCGCCCAGACACGCCTCCTGGGTCCACAATGATCGCATGCAACGACGTGGCGCCGGACCTAACACGGCAAGTGCCGGTGACAGAGGAAGTCGTAACGGCTGCAGCCGCATCAGATCTGCGCGGCGGCTCGATCGCGCCAGGAACATATGATCTCGTCAGCGCCATGCGCGTTGGAGGCGCGACCGGCTGGAGCGGGACGCGTGCAGTCTCCCTCTCTGTCAGCGAGGATCGAGACGGCAGCGTAACGTTCAACTGGGCGGGCGCAGCACAAGGCGGTGAAACCGATCGTTGGACCGCGACGTTCACCGAAACGCCGCAACCGCGCATGAGCTACACCTGCGGCCGCGTAGGCGAAGTTTCCGCTGGTTTCGCCACGAACGACAACACGCTCCAGCTGCGCTTGCAGGACGGCGCGGCGGGCCAGCTCGCACTGGAATTCCAGCGCCGCGGCTGACCCCCATATTCGCGCGGTTGTGAGCGCCCCCCGGCGCACGTCATCCCTTGATGCACGGCGCAGAAGCCGTGTGCGGAGGGAAGCGCATGAAAACTTCGACCAATCTGGCCTTAGCCGCCGCCATAGGTGCGGGGCTCTTCGTGGGCACGGCCGAAGCGCAGGAATTCCGGCGTGACTACGACACCATCAGCAATTGCCGCGCTTCAGAGGGCGAAGCCGTTCACATGCGTCTGACAATCCCGTTCCAAGCTGAAGCAGATCGCCGCGATACCCGCCTATCCTTTGCGTTCCGGCAAGGCGACGGCGAAGGCCGCATGCGCAACCTCGACATGTTCTCGTTCTCGCTCGCGGGCGAAGCCCCGCGGCTCGAGGCGCCAGTCGCACTGAACGCTGCCAACGGCGAAGGCGGCTTCTTCTCCAAGCCCGTCAACTGGCTCTGGATCGGGCTCGGCGCCGGTGTCGCGTATTGGATCTACGACGAAAACCAAGACGACGATTCAGGCCCGCCGCCGCCGTCGTAAGCATCTAGCGAAGCGGCGCGACATTCCCCAGTATGGCGCGCCGAATAGGACACCCCATTTGAGCCAACCCTCTCCTTGCGCACGAGTCGCGATCGTCGAAGACGACGCGATTCTGCGCGAGGATTTGGCGCGTGTGGTGACACACGCCGAAGGCCTGGAGATTGCAGGCGTAAGCGACACGCTCGCCGCCGGACGCACGCTCATCGCGCCGGGCCTAGATGTCTTGCTCATTGATCTCGCACTGCCGGACGGCAACGGCGTCGAACTCATCCGCGAAGCACGCGAACAGCTACCGAATATCAAGATCATCGTTGTCAGCATCTTCGGCGACGCGCGCAGCGTCGTCCGCGCTATAGAAGCAGGCGCCGATGGCTATCTGCTGAAGGGCGCGGGCGAACAGCAAGCAGAGGAAGCGATCCGTAGCGTCCTCGGCGGCGGCGCACCCATCTCACCTGCGGTCGCCAGCCACATCCTTAACCGCATGCGCGAACGCGCCTCGTCGCAGCGGGGGCCCGGCCCCGACGTACCGCTCACCGAAAAAGAAACGGCGGTGCTGACCGATCTCGCAAAAGGCTTCCGCTACAAGGAAGTCGCGCGCCTGCACGGCATCTCGCCCCACACGGTGGCCGACCATGTGAAGTCGATCTACCGTAAGCTCGCCGTCAACTCGCGCAGCGAGGCTGTCTTCGAAGCGGTGCAGGCGGGACTGATCAAACTGAAAGATTGAGCGATCTTGCTGGCGTTGGGCGACAGCCATGGCTAGCAACAAGTTGCTGATGTTGAAATCCGAGCCGCTGGGAGCGCCGACACGGGGCGCATGGATCATTGCCGCGATCATCATCGCGCTGCAATTGGCCTTGAGCGCTGGTCTATTCGCCATCAATTCGATCGCAGAGAGCGCACAAGGTCGCCAGATCACGGATATCGCTGCCGCCGAGGCGTCCGGACGGGGCTACACTCAACTTCCCGACAGCGCTTTCCAGCCCGGCCGCCTGCCACGTGAAGGCTGCTGCTCGAGCAACAATCTGATCTTTCGAACGACCTTCACAGCGGACGACGCTGCCCTGGCAGATCCGGCCATCCTCATCGTCAGCGCTTACGACAACGCGTTGATCTATGTTGACGGCCAACTTACTGCTGGCGTTGGGCGCGCCGAAGGGCCGCCGCCCAACATGGGCCGCCTCCCGCAATTGCTGCGTATTCCCCGCAGCCTCGTCGACGCGGGCGCGGTGGTCGACATTGCAGTGCAACGTGATGTCGGCTTCGGGCACCTGCGGCCATTCTACGTGGGTGAATACACAGCGCTCTATTCGAGCTTTCGCGCACTCACTTTCCTGCGTCAGGATTTGCCGCTCTTCAACGCGGCAATAGGCGCCTTCGTCGCCGCCTTCTGTTTTTGCGCAGCGCCGCTCTTCGGCGCGCGCGGGCTAATGCTCTCGCTCTCAGCGCTCGGTGGAAGTTGGACGCTGCAGCACGTGGGTCTCTATCTGACCGACCCGCCTTGGGGCGGCGTCGCCAATAACGGCCTCTACTTCTTGGGTTTCCTCGGCGCTTGCGTCTGCTTGCCTTGGTTCTTCATCGAATGGACCTCAGTGCTTGCGCGCGCGATGCCGAAGCGTGAGCCATTCGTTGCGTTCATATTGGATCCCTGGCAGGCGCCGGCGCGGCGACGTCTCGCTGTCGTCTCGCTCTGCATGCTTGCCATAGGCGCCATGCTCATTGCCTGGAGGTTGAGCTTCGATCCGGCGATCGCCTCCCAGGACATCAATCGCGTCATCGGTTGGCTTGGCCTCCTGGCGATGACATTCTGCCTCGTGCGCATCATTGCGTTCTACATGCGCCCCGGCTCGCAGGACCCAATTGCCGCCTCGGCATTTGTTTTCGTCGTGTTGGCGGCCATTGCCGACATCTCCGCGGTTCGCTTCCTGAAGACCTATGGGGTCTTCCTTGGCGCAGCGGTGACCTTCTTCCCGCTGGCTTTGCTTCTTTCGCTGGCATTCCGCGCGCGTGGAATTTTTGAGGCCGCCACGGCGACAGCGGAGAAGCTCAACATCCTCGTCGCGGATCGCGAGCGCGAGATCACCCGCAATCACGAAGAAATCCGCCGCAACGAACGCGCCGCAATGTTGCTTGAGGAACGCAGTCGCATCATGCGCGACATGCACGATGGCATCGGCGGGCAACTGATCGGCCTCATATTGCAGGCCCGATCGCATAAGCTATCCGGCGAGTCCCTTGTTAGCGGCCTTGAGCAAAGCCTCGATGATCTCCGCCTTGTGGTGGATTCGCTTGAGCAGGGCGAAGGCTCGCTCACCGGCGCGCTGGGCGCGTTCCGCAATCGCATCGAGCCACGATGTGAAGCGGCAGGCGTCGAACTCGACTGGAAGATAGAAGACGTTGGCGCAACCCCAGACGTTGGTCCCGACAGGACGCTGCAGATCTACCGCATTCTGCTCGAAGCCTGCACGAATGCGCTGAAGCATAGTGCGCCCAAGCGCATCGCGGTCTCACTGAGACGCGACGGCAATCGCATCGAAATTGCGCTGGCCGACAATGGCTGCGGGTTCAGTGATGGCGCACCTGCCGGACGAGGGCTCGCCAACATGCGCACGCGAGCTCAGGGCATTGGAGCGAACCTAGACATCCAAACAAGCGCCGTCGGCACACGCATCGCCCTCACGCTTCCGGCTTGACCCCGCGAACATGGGAGTGCTGGCGGACGCAGCGCGGCGCATCGCAGCCGAATGAAAAAGCCACTCGTCATTCGCCCCAGGCTCTGGCTGCCCTACAGCGCTTTCGGCGCCATCCTCCTTGTGCCGATCTCGCTCGCCTTCCTCCCCGACCCTTTCGCCGGCCTGGGGCCGGGTGACCGCCCGGTCCGGTTCTTCATCTTCCTATGGGTCGCGCTACCGCTCCTCGCGCTGCTCGCGGCATGGCGGTTGCTCACGTGGACGACCTACCGCGCCACCGACGCGAGCCTTGAAGCGCGCAGCATGCTGGGCGCGAAGCGATTGACATGGACCGAACTCACTTCATCCGAACTCGACACGCCCATCGGATTGCCTCCCGCCTACGAACTGCGCTTCGGCAAACGGAAGATCCGCTTCATCGCGGCTCACCACGATCGCGCGAAGATACAAGAGTTGAAAGCATTGATCGCGCGCTAGCGCTCACCAGCCGTTGCCGCCCTCAGCGAGAAGCGCGGTGTAGAGTTCAACCCCACGCCGGAACTCGCGCATGCGGATGTTCTCGTTTGGCGCGTGCTGGTTGTTGTCCGCGTTGACAATCGGCACGATGACGAACGGCGCCTGCAGAACCTCGCCAATCGGCGCGATGGGCAGACTTCCGCCGATCAATGGAACCACTCGTACTTCGCCGCCAGTCGCAGCGCGCGACACTTCAACAACGCGCCGAACACCGGGATTGTTGAGATCAGCCGCCGCCGAGGGATAGCCAAGTTCGCTGAACTCAAGACGCGCGAGGTGCGTGTTGGCGCGGCGCTGCTCCGGCGTTGGCGACGCATCCACAAGCGTAAAGCCCTGCCGGCGCACGTGCGCTTCCACCAGTTCCTTTGCACGCTCAGGCGCGATACCGGGCGTCAAACGAATATCGAAACCAGCGCTCGCCTCCGGCCCGATGGCGTTTCGTTGTGGGCCGGTGCCGCCATAGGTCAATTGAGTGACATTCAGCGCCGGACGCAGAATGGACTCGCCATAGCTCAGCCCGGCCTCCGTCCGCGCAATCTCCGGCCCGCGCAGCATGTCCTCCGTGTCGTAGCCCTCGCGCGCGAGCGCCAGCGCTTCGCGTGAAGGTGCATCGGCGCGGAAGTCGTCGATTGTGATCCGGCCGTCGTCGTCGCGCATGGAGGCGATGAGCCGCGACAAGCGCGCAGCCGGGTTAGGTGCGACGTTGCCGTAGTGACCGGAATGAAGGCTGGTTGCCGGCCCGTACGTGGTCAGCTGAAAGCTGATAATGCCACGCACGCCGAGCGCCACTCGCGGCAATCCACGCGGGTCGATCGGGCCGTCGCCGAACAGCCAGAGATCGGCAGCCAACAGATCGCGATGCAATTCCAGCGTTTGCGCGAGGTGCGATGAGCCTGCCTCTTCCTCGCCTTCGAGGAAGAACTTCAGATTGGCGGAGAGTGGAATGTTCGCTGCGCGCATCGCGTCGATCGCGGCAAGCATGGCGATGATCGGCGCTTTGTCGTCACTGGCGGAGCGGGCGTAGATACGCGCATCGTCGGCCAGCGGATAGCTTGCGCGCTCCCACGGAATGATCTCGGCGCCATCTTCCAAGCGTCCGCTGCGAAGCGTCGGCTCGAACGGCGGCGTAGCCCACGCATCCAGCGGCTCGATCGGCTGGCCGTCGAAGTGCGCGTAGAACAGCAACGTGCGCGTCGCGCCCGGCGTGTTGAGTTCGCCGTAGACGTTCACCGGCGCGTCCGGCGTTTCGATCACACGCGCGCTAATCCCGCGCCGCTCAAGCAGGACCACGAGCGCCTCGGCGTTGCGGCGAATGTCGTCAGGGTTCGAAGCCACGTTCGGCAGCGCCAGCAGATCGCGCAGTTCTCGGACGATGGCTTCTTCGTTGGCGGCAACGTGCGTGCGCGCCGCCGCCATGGCGTTGGTCATCGCCTCGGTCGGCGCCGGAGTCTCGACGGTGGCGGGTTCAGGCGCGCACGCGCCCAGCACCAAAGCCAAAAGCCCGACTGCAAATGCCCGCATAACACCCTCCGCCGCAGCCGATCTAAGCGGCTGGCGCGAGGCTTGTCCCGGATATTGCGACGTGTGGTTAGTCTATGGCGGCGATGTACGGCAGACCGCGATAGCGCCCGGCATCATCCATGCCGTAGCCGACCAAGAACTCGGACGGCGCGTCCCAGCCAATCGCATCGATGTCCTGTCCCAGCGCCTCAGGCTTGCGCACGAAGGCGCAGGCGAGCGTCTGCGTCGCGCCCTTTGCCATCAGATGCGCGCGGGCGAACGCAATCGTGCGGCCGCTATCGAACACGTCATCGATGATCAGCACCCCGCGCCCATCGACAGAGCGCGAAATGTCCGCACGCACGACAACCTTGCCGCTGCTTTCGCGCGCGTCGCGATAGCTCTCAAGCCAGAGCGAATCATAGATCGGATGTGACCCGCGCACTTCGAGCGCACGCATCAGATCCGCAGCGAACGGAATGGCGCCTTGCAGCAACGCGATGATTGTCCAGTCGTCGTTCACTTGCTCAGAAAAGCGATCAGCCAGCGTATCGACGCGCTGGCTGATCTCTTCCGCAGTGAGAAGAATACGCAAATTAGCCTGTGGTGAGACGCAGGCCGCTGGCCGGACCGATCTCGCTCGTTGTCGTTGGATGCGATGGATCGATTAGCTCGTGCGCTGGGTCGAGCGGCTCATCGAGCAGCAATTCGTCTTGCGCCGCAGCTGGCGGCGAAACGTGAGCCGGGCCGCCCGCAAGTGACGTCTCGCCGAAGCTCGCGAACGTCGCTTCGAGGTCAACCGCTTCCGTCGGCGGGTTTTCAACGCGGATTTGGAATGGCACCGCCGCGCCCGCCGCAACCGGCTGGTCGGTGATTGAGCTTACCAAATCCAAGATCTCATGCGAACGCGTGTCGCGCAGCGAAATTCGAACCGGCGGAACAAGCTTGTCGTCGCGGCCAATGTTGCGAACTTCGCCGCTGACCACCAGCACCGGCGTCGCACCCTCAAAATCGCGCTCGACGGCGAGGTCGTAGAACTCCAGGCCGTAGACATTGACGTCCAGGCCAAGCGCGGCGAACGCGCTGGCCGAACGCGGCCACAGCTCAGCGACATCCTGGCGGAAGGCGACCATGCCGGTGGCGCTTGCCGCAAGGGCAGCGCCGGTGGCGCCCCAGACCACGACCGCCGCACGCGTGCGATCACGGCGCATGCGGTCAGATTGCTGCTGGCGGAATTTCGCGGCCGCCGAAGGCGCAGGCCCTGGCTGCTCTGCGGCGCGGCGCAATCTTTCGACACGTTCACGTGTCAAAGGCTCACGGGCGGGTTCGTCAACGACCCGCGCAACCGGCGTCTCGGCGGGCGCGCGCAGTTCAAGCTGCGGCTCGGCAAACCAGGAGAAACCGCATGCGGCGCAACGCACAGTCCGACCGGCCGGACCGATCGCTGCGTCATCCGCGTAATAGCGGGTCGAGCAAGACGTGCAGGTAAGGATCATGTTAATACGTTCAGCTGCCCCAATAACCGTCTTCGGTGCATTGATTCTATTTAGCTTGTCCAGTCATGGCCCGACCCCGCGCTAGTATTGAAACCGATCTATTCGAGCGCGGCGTATTAGTTCGCCTCTCGAATGTTGACGCCGGATATGGCGCATCCACCGTTCTGATGGGTATCGACTTCGAAGCCCGCTCCGGCGAGGTCAACCTCATTACCGGTCCCGCTGCTGCAGGTAAGACTACATTTACGCATCTCTTGCGCCTAGCGCTCCAGCCTCGGTCTGGCCGAAGTGTAATACTTGGCAGCGACGTGACGCGCGCGAGTTCGCGCGAGATCGCCGATGCGAAGAAGCGCATCGGCTATGTGGCTGAAAATCCTGTGTTCATTGAGCAATGGTCGACATTCGACAATGTTGCAATGCCACTACGTATGCTCGGTGAAAAACCCCGCGAGTACGCGGAGGATGTGCGAGAACTTGTGGAATTCGTCGGCCTCGGCGGCGCCTCTGAGTTGCCCGTGGAAAAACTTTCAGGTGCGGAACGACGCAGGGCCGCCATAGCCCGCGCGCTCGCCGCGAAGCCAAACCTCATTCTCGCGGACGATCCCACCGCCGGTATGTCACCCGCTGACGGGCGCCGGATCGTGAAGCTGTTGTCTGAGATGCGCCGCGTCGGCGCTGGCGTCGTTATCGCAAGCCAAGACGACACCCTGGCGGACGTGGCGCCAATGTGGGTCTGGCGGATCGATCGCGGTCGACTCTCGCAGCCCGAGCAAACTGAAGCAGCAGATGCGGAGGCGTACGAATGAGAGGCGGGCTCCTCGGCGTCGAGCGCACCCTGTTTTGGACGCTCGCCTTCGCGGCCTTCGCGGCTGCAGCAGCGGGGCTCGCCGCGCGCGCCGCCGATCGGGTCGCAGTGGGTTATGAGCGAGAGCGCAATGCCTATGCCATCGTTCGGGTGCTCGCACCGGACGGCCCAACCGGGATGGCCGCGGCCGAAACCGCCCTTGCCGGCGCCCCACACGTGACCAGCGCCGCCCCCATGACGGCGGGGCGCGCGGCCGCGCTTTTGAGCGAAGCGAGCGGCGAACCCATAGACCCGGCCCACGTGCCCGACCTGCGCCTGATCGAAATTGAGCTCGCGCCCGCCTCACCCCAGGCAGACGTCTCCGGCGATATCGTCGCCGCCCTGGCGGCAGGAGGTGTCACCGCGGAAGTCATTGAAGCGCCCGACACTTCAAGCGGCGGCGGGCTGGCGGCGCGGGTGCGCGGCGCTGCTTTGTGGGGCGCGATCGTCTTCGGCGCGATGATGGCTGTTATCGCGTGGCTGGCAGCACGCGGGCTCGCGGCGCGGCGGCGCGAGATGGTCACTGTAATGTGCGATCTCGGCGCGACGCGCAGCCAGACCGCGGGCCGCATCGCTGACGAAGCCGCCGTCCTCGGTCTCTATGCCGGCGTCGCTGGCGGCGTGCTCGCTGCTGTCGCAGGCGTAATCGTTCTCATGCTGGCTATTCCCGGCACAACACTGAACACTCTGCCGAGCATGATTCTCCCAATCGACCTGGCGCCCATCGCCGCCGCGCCGTTGTTTACTGCGATAGTCGCAGGCGCCGGCGCGCGCGCAGCAGCTGGTCATTTCCACGGTCAGGCCGCAAGGCTCGGCTGATGCGCGCATTGCTCTTTTGGGCGACGATCATCGCGTTGATCGCGTTTGTCGCCGGCTTCTGGAGCTTTGCCGAAAACGTCCGCCGCGAAGCCGAAGAACCGCCGCAAGCACAAGCCATCGTCGCGCTCACCGGCGGCTCACTCGAACGCCTCACCACCGGCGTGCGCCTGCTCGAAGAGCGCAAGGGCGAACGCCTGCTGATCTCCGGCGTCAACCGCATCGTCACCGATGGCGAGCTCTATCACGCGCTCAACGTTGATCCGGCGCTCGGCGAGTGCTGCATCGATGTCGGCCGCTCCGCCGAAGACACGCTCGGCAATGCTTCGGAAACCGCCGCCTGGGCCCGCCAGCACGCTTACACCGACATCATCCTGGTCACCGACGATTATCACATGCCGCGAAGTCGAGCCGAGCTTGCCGTGGCTCTACCCGAGGCTACTGTCCATCCTTATCCGGTCCGCACCCGATGGACGGATCCCGCGCTCTGGCGCAGCGACCTTGGCGCGGCGACACGATTGGGCGCTGAGTACGTGAAATATCTTGTCATTCGCGGGCGGGAAGCGTTGATCAGTCTCGGCGACAACGGTGCCGAGACGACCCCAGGCGATGCATGAACTGGCTTCGTAGTTTTATCTTCGTCATCTGGCTCTACGCCGCGATGGCCGTTGTCGGCTTGGTCCTTTGGCCACTCGTCGTCTTCGATGAGCGCCACGTCTGGACAGCATTGCGCTCATGGAGCCGCGCCACGCTGTGGGGGCTGCGCTGGATCATCGGCGCGCGCGTTTCGTTCGAGGGCTTAGAGCACGTGCCGCAGGGCGGCGCGCTGATCGCGATGAAGCATCAATCAACGCTCGATACCATCGTGCCGGCGTTGTTCATCCCGCGCCCTGTCTACGTTTACAAGAAAGAGCTCGGCAACGTGCCGGTGATGGGCGCGTACCTGAAGCGCAACCAGATCGGCGTTGATCGCGGCGGTCACGCGAAAGCGCTAAAGAGTCTTATGCGCGGCGCGCGCGACGCGGTCGCCAAAGGCGGCCAAGTGCTGATCTTCCCGGAAGGTACGCGCCAAGAGCTCGATGCGCCGGCTGACTACAAGCCCGGCATCGCCGCAATGTACAAAGACCTGAACGTGCCGGTGACGCCGGTGGCGCTCAACACCGGCCTGATCTGGAAACCGAAAGGCATCATGCGTTCGCCGGGCCACGTCGTCTTCAAGGTGCTGCCGCCGATCCCGCCGGGCATGCCGCGTGAGGACTTCATGCGGGAACTCGAGCGCATACTCGAAACAGAGAGCCAAGCCTTGCTCCCTCCGGATAAGCGTCGCACCGTGACGCAATGAAAGTTCGCGGACTTTGGCTGACTGTTCCCTGGGCGCTCTTCGTCATCGCGGCGCTAGGATGGGTGTTCTACTGGCACTACCTCGCCAACGAAGTTGAGCGGCAAGTACGCGGCTGGGCTTTCGAACAGAACGCCGGCGGCGCAACAGTCGAAATCGACCGCATCGTGCGCCACGGCTTTCCCGTGCTCATGCGCCTGGAACTGCAAGGCGTGAGCTACGCGTCGGCGCGCGGCGGCTGGAGTGTCGAAACCGAGCGCGCCGATCTGCACGTGCAAGTGCTGAACCCGAATCACGTCATTCTTGAAGCCGAGGCGCCGATCGCGATCGCGCGCGCTGGCGGCGCTACTACCAACGTTTCCGCTGACGCACTCATCGCCAGCCTCCGCACCCGAGACGGCGCGCTCGCGGTCGCCGGCATCGAGGCAGACAATCTGGTGCTCGATGATCCGGCCGAGGAAGGCGTGCTGCACGCAGCGAAGGTCGTAGCCAATGTGCGCCCCGATCCGCGCGCGGTCGGCGACTATCAGCTCGCCTTCGATGCGCAAACAATCACGCTGCCGCGCCCGGTGCGCAGCTTTGAAACATTCGGTCTCGACGTAGCGCGCCTCCGGGCCGCGATCGTCGTCAGCGATGGCGCGTTGCTATTGCAAACAACGCCCGGCGATCCGCTTGGCGCGTGGCGTCTCGGCGACGGGCGCCTGCGCTTCGATGCGATCGAACTGAACTGGGGACCGCTGCAAACCACGGGCACAGGCGAAGGCGGCCTCGACGATCAACTCCGCCTAGATGGCCGCCTGGTGCTTCCGGTCGAACGCCCAGCGCCAATTCTCACCGCCATCGCCAACGGCCCGCGCATCGACAATGACGCAAGGCGCGCGCTGAGCTTGCTCGCGGCAGGTTACATCGTCACCGGCGAAGACATCACGCTCGATATCGGCGCGCACGACGGCATATTGCGAATTGAAGGTTTGCCGGTCCGGCCGCTGCCGCCGGTGTACTAGTCCTTCGCTTCGTCGCGGCCCCAATTGGGCGCGGGCGTATCTTGCCCAGCCTCGATCACTTCGCGCCGCATGCGCCGCGCGCGATCGAATAAACCGTAGAGCGTATCGCCCTCGCCCCAGCGGATCGCGCGCTGTAGCGCGGCCAGATCTTCCGAAAAGCGGCCAAGGACTTCGAGCACCGCTTCGCGATTGTTCAAGAACACGTCGCGCCACATCGTCGGATCGGAGGCGGCGATGCGCGTGAAATCACGAAAGCCCGAGGCGGAATACTTCACCACTTCGCCTTCGGTGACGTTCTCCAGATCCTCGGCCATCGCAACGATGTTGAACGCGATCAGGTGCGGCAAGTGGCTGGTAACGGCGAGCACGACGTCGTGACGCTCGGCGTCCATACGCTCAACGTTGGCGCCGAGCGCGCGCCAGAACCCTTCGAGTTGATCGACTGCCGCCGCATAGGCGTCTGGCTGCCCCGCCAGCGGTGTGAGGATCTGCCAGCGGTTCTGGAACAGGGTCGCGAAACCTGCATCCGGTCCGGAATGCTCGGTACCGGCGAGCGGGTGCCCCGGGATGAAGTGTACATGCGCTGGCAACGCCGCCACGAGCGCATCGACCACCGCGCGCTTCACCGAGCCAACATCCGTGACGATTGCACCAGGCTTCAGCCCGGGCGCACACGCCGCCGCCGCCGCGCCCATGACGCCGACTGGCACCGCGAACACGACGAGCTCGGCGTCAGCAACTGCTTTCTCTGGATCCTCGAAGACCTCACCTAGCCCAAGTGCGCGCGCCCGATCGCGCACGGCCGAATTGGCATCGTAAAGTGCAACATTCTTTGCCGCGCTATTCTCGCGCGCAGCCAGCGCGATCGACGCGCCGATCAAGCCCACGCCAATGATGGCGATCCGATCGAAGACCTTAGTCACTAGACGCGCGCGCAAGAGCCAAGGACGCGAACGCTCTCCAGCCCCGAGCGCGTCAGAGCCGCCGCGCGCGGGTCGTCCAGTGCGATGAAGCCGTCGACACGCACCAGCACCCGCGGCTCGGCCCGCGCAATCTCGCGGCCGGTAAAGCCGACTTCGTTCAGCGCCCGCTGCAAGCGGTGGTGAGGGTCGAACGCGATCAGCATGGTGACATCATTACCCGCGGCTTCGGTCTGCGACGCCGCGAACACCGCCGCCTCGGGCTCATCGGTCGCCCCCAACAGCGGTAGACCCGCGATGATGTGGAGGTTGTGGAAGCGCCGCTCCGAAAGGGCTGGCCACCAGGCGCCGACCCCCGGCGCCGCCGGCCAATTCGTTACCGCTACGACGCTGTCGGGGTTTTCCGCAGCCTTTTGCAGCGCCGCCTGCGGCTCCCCCAGGTCCTTGATCCGTATTCGGGAACCGAAATGACGTCTGGCAATGTCAAACAATCGCGCCGGGTCCCCGCGCCCGCCGCCGACGACAACATCGATCACGCACTGGCGTCGCAGCGACGCGGCGATCATCGCGCGCCAAATCTCGACGACGAAATCGCGCTCGAGCGGCGCTGGCGCTTCCGCAACGAGCCGCCGTAGCAAAGCCACCTCGCGGCCGGGCCGGATCGGCAGCCCCTGCTCGGGCGCCTTCAGGCCGTTAAGCTTATCAACCACGCGGAGACGCTCCGCCAAGAGCGAGAGCAGCGTCTTATCGATGCCATCGATCTCGGCGCGGATCGTTTCGAGTGGCGAACCTGGCGGGGGGCTCTGGTCGTTCATCGGAGCAACCTTAGCGGTCTTTCATGCGCCGCGCCAACGCGGCGCTGCGCGACGCGAGTCTTCAACAGCAGCTGCCCGCCCTAGGGGGATATTTCCCCCGCGACGCAGTTTATACGGGAGCGCATGATTCATGCAGGCGCAGCAGCAGCGAAACTCCAGGCGGCAGGCGGCGTGCGCTCGCTCGCGTTCGATGCGACGACGCCGCTGCAACTCTCCAACGGCGAACCGTTGGCTCCGCTCGCTATCGCGTTCGAAACCTATGGGGCTTTGAACGCCGAGCGCAGCAACGCCGTGCTCGTTTGCCATTCACTGACAGGCGACCAGTTCGTCGCCAGTCCCAACCCGGTGACCGGCCGGCCGGCATGGTGGCCGCGCATTGTCGGTCCCGGCCGGCCGATCGACACCAACCGCTTCTTCGTCGTGTGCTCGAATGTGCTCGGCGGCTCTATGGGCACGACCGGTCCCGGCTCGATTGCACCGGACGGTTTGCCCTACTCGCTGCGCCTGCCCGCGATCACCATGGCTGATGCGGTGCGCGCGCAGGCCATGTTGGTCGAAGCTCTCGGCATCGAGAACCTCTTCTGTGTTATTGGCCCCGGCATGGGTGGCATGCAGGCGCTGCAATGGGCAAGCGCTTATCCGAAGCGCGTGTTCGCGTGCGTCACGGTCGCCGCCGCCGCCAAACAATCGGCGCAGAACATCGCGCTGGCTGAGCTCGGCCGCCAAGCCATCATGGCCGACCCTGACTGGCGTCAGGGCGCTTATCTGCAGCACGGCACGCGACCGGCGCGCGGGGGGAGCGTCGCACGCACATCAGCACAACTTGCGGGTCTCTCTGCGCAAGACGTCCGTTCGCGCTTTGAGAGCGCACGAACCCAGGAACGCTTCGTCTTCAACGCCGATGGCGTCAATGACACGATGCGCCAACAACACGGCGCGGGTTACGTCGATCGCTTCGACGCCAATTCATATCTCTATCTTTCACGCGCCATGGACGGTTTCGATCTCGCCGCCGATTTTGGCGGCCGGTTGGCAAACGCCTTCCAAGGCAGCGAGACGCGCCATGGCGTGTTTTCGTTCTCCAGCGATTGGCGCTGCCCGCCCGACGAAGGTCGCGAAATTGCGCGCGCACTGGCGGCCGCCGGTTCGGAAGCTTCGTTCCTAGAAATCACCAGCGCACACGGTCACGACGCCTGTCTCGGCCACGAACCGGCGTTTGAAGCCGCGCTGACCGGCTTCATCGACGCCGCCGCCGCCGCGCGCGGCTTGGCGCTCAATGGCGGAGGCGCCTGATGGCACAGCTCGAACTTGTCCACGCCGCGCCACTAGATCTGACGAACACCCAGCCGCGCGGTGATCACTTCGCGATCGCGCAAATGGTGAGCGACGGCGCCAGTGTGCTCGACGTCGGCTGCGCCGACGGTGCGCTGATGCAGCTGCTTGCGAAAGAGTGCGGCGCAAGAGTGCGCGGGCTGGAGGCTGATCCAAACAAGGCGCATCGCTGCGTGGTGCGCGGTCTCTCGGTTGTGCAAGGCGACGCCGAACGCGACCTCGGCGAGTTTCCAAGCGGCGCGTTCGAGTACGTAGTCTTCTCGCACACGCTGCAGCACTTCCGCCGTCCGCAAGCGGCGCTGAAACAAGCCGGCCGCATCGGCGCGCAAGTGATCGTTTCGATCAGCAATGCTGGTCGCTGGGATAAGCGCGCACAAATGCTGACCAAGGGCACGCTCGGCGCAAGTCCGCACCTGCAGCGCTACACCGTGCGTGATTTCGCTGATCTCGCCCGCGAGATGCACTTCAACATCGAGCGCGCTGTCCCGCTTTCCCGCGGCCACGCCGGCGCACCGTTCGCCAAGACGATTTGGCGCGCCAACTGGTTCTGCGAAGAAGTCGTATTCCTGCTGACGCCATGAAACGCCTCGTCATCTGTTGCGACGGCACATGGCAACGCCTCTATGGCAATAGCCCGACCAATGTCGCACTGACTGCGCGTGCCGTGGCGCCGCGCGACGGAAAGGGAAATTCACAGATCGTCTATTATTCCCCTGGCGTCGGCGCGTCGCTCAATGGCCTCAGTATTTGGCAAGGCATGACCGGCGCCGATCTTGACGAAAACCTCTCGGACGCCTGGCTGTTTATCAACCTGAACTACGAGCCCGGCGATCAGATCTATCTCTTCGGCTTTTCCCGCGGCGCCTACACAGTACGCTCGCTCGCAGGGCTACTACGCAAGTGCGGCGTTCTACGCCGCGAGCACGTCGACAAACTGCGGGACGCGCTCAATCTCTATCGCAATCGCGACCTCACGGCCGACAGCGAAGAGACCGAACGCTTCCGGATGGCGCACGCGATTGCGTGGCCACGCCTTGCACGCGCGTTCACTTCGCCGCCCGTCGATCTTTCGATCCGCTATCTTGGGGTGTGGGATACGGTGGGCTCCCTGGGCATCCCGCGCGTGCTGCCCGTGTCCATCGGGCTCAACGCTCAATACGAGTTTCACGACACCGCGCTATCGCGCTGCGTCGAGCAGGCACGCCATGCCGTCGCCATCGATGAACGACGCGCGCCGTTTGCACCCACGCTCTGGAGCAATATCGACGCGTTCAACGCGCCCGGGACCCGGCCGCGCGTGTCTCAGCAGTGGTTTCCCGGCGATCATGGCGGCGTTGGCGGCGGCGGCGCGCGCGGACTTTCGAATTGCGCACTCATGTGGGTGCTGGAAGGCGCCGAACTGGCAGGCCTCACGATTTCGCGCGAACCCGGTTCTGTGATCTCCGGTTGCCTTGCGGACATTGATCCGATCACGCCAAGCGTCGATGGCAAAGGCTTCCCGATCATGCGCGCGCTGAGCTCGCGCAGGCGCAAAGGCCTCAACCGTTTCGAGGACATTCACGAAACCGCGCGACTGCGCTTCGCCGCCAACGGCACGTATCGCCCCCCTCTGCTTGAGCCCTATGCCGATCGGATCACAGCGTCGGTACTGCAGCGCGACGCCGCCTAACGGCGAACTCACACGTCAGCGTACGCGAACGCCAAACTGCCGAGCAGACCTTGAGCCTTCAAACGCCCTTCGGTTGCGAAGAGGCACACACAGGCCTCACCACCCTCCACCATCGGCTGGTGATTAAGCTCGCTATCGGCCGCCGCGAAATCCCCGGCCGCAAACAGCCCAAGCTCATCGCGATACGCGCCCTTGAGCACGGTGCAAAACTCGGCGCCCGAGTGCTCGTGTCGCGCCGTTAGCCCGCCCGAAGCCACCGACAACAAATAGACCCGGTTCTGCGGCGCATGCGGCGTATCCACACCCGCAACCCAAACGCCGGGCGCTACCCAGCGTTTTTTCTTGAGTGACAAGCGCTCTATGAATGACCTCTTGTCCACGTCTTGCCTTGGCGCCTGCTCACCCAAACGCGCCATCACACGCGACAGCGCATCGCCGCCAACGCCTGCGTCCGCAACCTTTTCCAACGCCGCACCGGATGCAGCCTCAAACGCACCGACACGCGCTCGGCAAAGAGCGCACACTTCCACGTGCGCGCCGACGACCAATCCGAACCCAGGCTCGAGTGCGCCTGCGACGTAGGCCGTCAGAATGTCATCGGAGGGATGGTGGTTCGGGCTCACCGCAATTGCTCCCAATGCGCGCGCAGCTTGATGAGCGCAAGCCGCAGGCGTGACTTCACAGTGCCAAGCGGCAATGATAGCCGCTCAGCGATTTCCGAGTGCGGACGATCCTCAAAAAATGAGAGCTGCACAACTTGGCGCTGCTCTGCGGAAAGCGTCGCCAACGCCGCCGCCATTTGCTGCTCCGTCTGCCCGCGCGCCGCCGCGTCGTCAGGCGCTTCGTCTTCGCTCTCCTCGCTTACCGGCGTCGATTGCCGGTAGGCTAGTTCCGTCCTCTCGCGCCGCAACCGATCAATCCAGGCGTTTCGAGCAATGACGAAGATCCAGGTCGAGGCTTTGGCTTTCGTCACATCGAAAGATGCCGCGCGCCGCCAGATGGAGACCATCGCGTCCTGCATCAAGTCTTCCGCCAAGGCGGCGGGCGCGCCGAGGCGCATCAGATAGCCTTTCACTTTGCCCGCATAGACACCAAACAACCGCGCAAACGCGTCGCGGTCCCCCTGGGCGACTCGCGCGAGCAGCACTTCGTCGGCAACCGACCGGTCATGCACCGCGAGAGACCTCCGGCGGGGCATGCCAGCCACGGCGCTGGGAGCATAAGCCATCGCACACATCGCTCCTGGTACGCGCCGGTTCTCTACTCGGATCAGTAGTGTGAACCGCACCCGCCGGCCGCACGTATCCGCACGGAATCCAGCCTGCGATGGGCTCGCTGGAGCGGGAACGTTCGATGGCCTTCACCTCCAACATGGGTACGCTCCGGCAAAGTATCGCCGTGATCGGCTCGGGCATAGCCGGAATGTCGGCCGCTTGGCTGCTCTCTCAGAAACACGACGTCACAGTTTACGAGAAGAACGATCGCTTGGGTGGTCACTCCAACACCGTGATGGTGAACACGTCTCTGGGCGAGACGCCAGTCGATACCGGATTCATCGTCTTCAATGACGCGACATATCCAAACCTCATCGCGCTGTTCGACCACCTCGATGTCGAAACCAAGGTCTCGGACATGTCCTTTGGTGTGTCGCTGCGCGGTGGAGAAACCGAATACTCCTCCGTAGACGTCTCGGCGTTTCTCTGTGGCGGTCGCAATCTCATCAGCCCGCGCTTCTGGTCGATGACGTGGGACTTGCTACGCTTCTATCGCAGCGCGCCACTCGATCTGCTGCGCACACGAGATCAGCTGATCTCGCTCGGCGAATATCTGAATCAGCGCGGTTACGGCGACGCCTTCCAGCGCGATCACCTGCTCCCGCAGGCCGCCGCGATTTGGTCAGCGTCGACGGATGATATCCACCACTACCCTGCCAGTGCATTCGTTCGCTTCTTCGAAAATCACGGCCTGCTGAAGCTCAAGGGTCGCCCACAATGGCGAACGGTTGAAGGCGGCAGCCGCGCCTATGTGGAAAAGCTGACGGCTCCGTATTCTGAACGCGCCCGGCTCAATGCCGGTGCGGTTTCAGTGCGCCGCGACAGCGCCGGCGCCTGGGTCCGCGATGCAAAAGGTCATGTCGATCGCTACGACAACCTCGTCATCGCCACCCACGGAGACGAAGCACTCGCCATGCTTGAAGATGCGAGTGTCGAGGAACGCAACCTGCTTGGCGCGTTTCAGTATGCAAAGAACCGCGCAGTGCTGCACACAGACGCCACTTTCATGCCGCGCCGTGAGCCACTCTGGGCGAGCTGGAACTATGTGGGAGATAATCCCGATGGCGGCTGTGTCGTCAGCTATTGGATGAACAAGCTGCAGAATATCCAAAGTCGCGAGCAGATCTTCCTCACGCTCAATCCACGCACCGCGCCGCGAGCGGAATGTACCCTCTACGAAACCAGCTACGACCACCCCGTCTTCAACGCCGCCGCCTTGCGCGCGCAAGAACGGCTCTGGTCGCTACAGGGTAAGCGCAACACCTGGTTCTGCGGGGCGCATTTTGGCTCGGGCTTCCATGAAGACGGCCTGCAGGCGGGATTAGCAGTCGCCGAGCAACTCGGCGGCGTGCGGCGACCATGGACGGTTGAGAATGAGTCAGCGCGCATCCACCTCGGCCTCGCGCCACAACGCCCCGCGCTCGCCGCATGACCGCGATCTACACCGGCCATGTCGCCCACACACGCCCCGGCAAACACCGCCTGCGTTACCCGGTGTTCATGCTGACGCTCGACCTGGACCAGCCACCGAGCGGTCTGAAACTACTTAGTCACAACCGCAAAGCGCTCTTTGCATTCTTCGACCGCGATCACGGCAAACGCGGTGACGAGCCGATCAAGCCTCAAATCGAAGCCAAGCTGCAGGAGGCAGGAATCGCATGGGATGATGGGCGCATCGTCCTGCTGACGATGCCGCGACTCTTCAACTACGTGTTCAACCCGCTTAGCGTCTATTTCTGCGATCGCCGTGACGGCTCAATCGCAGCACTGGTGTACGAAGTCTCCAACACGTTCGGCGAAAACCACTTCTACGTATTGCCGCCGCGCGTCGAAGCGAACGGCGACATTTCTCAGAGTTGCGCCAAAGAATTCTTCGTGTCGCCCTTCCTTGAAGGCGATCTCAGGTACGAATTCAGGATCACGCCACCGGGCCAGCGGGTCGCTGTCGCCATGGTCGTTTGGCGTGGCGAAGAGGTCGCACTCACCGCCTCCTTTGCCGGCACGCGCCGGGATCTGACTGACGAGCAGCTCCTTCGCGCTTGGTTCGGCAACCCGCTGATGACCTTCAAAGTCATCGCCGGCATCCATTGGGAGGCGCTGGCTATGTGGCTCAAAGGCGTGCGCTTCCTTGGCAGACGCGGACAGCACTCTCGTCCCTTGGTTCGCGAAAAGAAGGCGGCGGTGTGATCGCTCACGCCGCCGCCTGCCGTTTCAACTAGCCGCTAAACTTAGTTCTGCGCCGGTCCGGAAACCGTCGCGACCCACTGGCTGACCAGCGACTCCGTCACTGAGAGCGGCGTCGAGCCGTTCGTCAGCACCGTATCGTGGAAGCCCTTCAGGTCAAAGTTCGTACCAAGCGCGGTACGTGCGTTATCGCGCATACGGTTGATCGCCTGGCGGCCGACCATGTAGCTGCACGCCTGCCCCGGCCACACGCAATAGCGCTCGATTTCCGTCGTGATGTTCGAACGTTGATCGCCGGTCGCGGCGACCATCGAGTCGATCGCTTGCTCACGCGTCCAACGCTTCGAGTGCAAGCCGGTATCGCAGACCAAACGCGATGCGCGGAAGGCCGCTGATTGCAAATAGCCGACGCGGCCGAACGGATCGTTCGCGTACATGCCCATCTCGTCGGCGAGCTGTTCGGCATAAAGGCCCCAGCCCTCGGCGTAGGCGCTGAAGCCCAGAAGAGCGCTGCGGATGAACGGGATCGAACCCGACTCTTGCTGAATCGCGATCTGCCAATGGTGGCCCGGAACGCCTTCGTGATAGGTCAGCGTTGGCAGCGTGAACTTCGGCCATTCGTTCGCCGGGTCGCGCAAGTTGATGTAGTACGCGCCAGGACGCGAGCCATCGAGCGCCGCGCCTTGGTAATAGCCGCCCGGAGCGCCAGCCTGGGTGTATTCCGGAACGCGCTTGATCTCGAGCGCCGCTTGCGCCTGCACGCCGCACACTTCCGGCATCCGCGCGCGGATCGTCGCGACTTGTGCGTTTAGGTCCGCCAGCAAACGCTCACGCCCCGCATCGGTGCTCGGATAGATTTGATCCGGACGGCGCCCCAGCGCCTGCACGCGCTCGGCTACCGAACCGCGCGTCATACCCTGCGCCCGCAGGATTGTATCCATCTCGCTCGTCAGCTGCGCGATCAAGTCGAGACCCATTTGGTGGATCTCATCCGGCGACATCGAGGTCGTCGTGTAGGCCTTCAACGCGGTCGCATAGAGCGCCTCGCCATTCGGCAGTTTCCAGACGCCCGCATCGCTCGTGGCTTGCGGACGGACCTGCATGATCGCATCGATCTGACGCTGATAGGCAGGCAGCACGGTGTCGCGCACAATGCCTTCAGCTTGACTGACCAGCGTTGCCTTATCCGCATCGCTGATATCAGCGACTTCGGCGAGACGCTGACTGAAGGATTCGACCAGAACGGACTGCGCTGGCGCCTTGCCGTGGAAGTCGCGGAGCTGAGCGAGCGCGCCATCAAGCGCGAAGTTCGGCGCAATAACGCCTTCGCCGGCATCTTGCCCAATCCGTGTGGACTCTTCGTCGAGCACGCGGCCATAGGCCGTCAGTCGCTCAAGATAAGCGTCCGCTTGTTCGCGATTGGTAACCGGGTGCTGGCTGGCCAGGAAGTCTGGGATGAACGTGTAGGAGCCCGTGAGTTGGGTCACCGTGTATGGCGACTGCGCACCGCCGCCGCTCTTGAATTGAGCCGAGGCGATCTGATCCTGCAGCGCCGTGACGACGACATCGTAGGTCACCGCATCGCGCGCTTCGAGCGCGTCGCGATCGAGCGCTTCGAGGTTGGACAGCGCGGTCTGCGCAAGACCCAACACGCGCTCGGCGCCCGCGCGCGAATAGTCGCCGAGGCGGTTGATGTAGCGGCCGCCGGCCTGCTCTTCAGAGACCGCAAGCGATGTCGCGTATTCCGGCGACTCACGCAGAAAGCTCGTCACCAAACCATCGAGAATGGTGTTGAGACTTCCGGACGCAGCGCGCGGCTGGCACGCTGCAAGCATCACCGCACTAGCGGCCGTTGCGCCCATCAGCGCGCGACGTGACATTTCCATGTGTAATTCCCTTCCCGAGACTAGGGTAGTTTGCCGTCGGTGATCCTAGCCGAACTTGGTGGCGTCGCACCGGGGGTGCGACGAACCGCCATGCGGACACGATATCGGGACCGCCGCCATGCGCTGGCGGCGGTCCGTTGGCGCATCAGTGCAGAAGTGCGGTATCGGCGTTTGGATGGGCCGCGATTATTGCCGCCAGTAGGTCGCCAACGGCGTCTTCATCCACTTCGGGTGATCCCTCGGTAAAGCGCCGCATTTGGGCCGCCGCGCTCACCCCACCCACGGTTGCCACCTGATGAACGACAACCAGGTCGAGATAAGGCACGACGAACATCATGTGCCCGCGATTGCCTGAGGCGATGTAGAACGGCTCGCGCGTACGCAATTGTGGCACACGGCGCGCGCCTTCGCGGTCGATCTGCCAGAGATAGCCATAGTCGCCGAAACCGGTGTCTTGATCTTCCGGCCCGCGCCCCTCCCGCGTATCACGCCCATTCAAGCTCTCAAGCACCCAATCCCGCGGGACCACTTGGCGACCCCGCCACTTGCCGCAATTGAGATAGAGCAGCCCATAGCGCGCGAGATCGCGGGTTGAGATGTCGAACACGTAGGCGCGCAGATCTGAGACGTTGCCGAACCGCTGCTCTGCTGGATGCTCCCGCGTTGTGTACTCAACGTCTCCAGGCCGAAAATCCTGCATGCCGATTGGCGCCGCCACGCGCCGCGCGAACAGCGGGCCGATGTCTTCGCCGGCTGCACGCTCGACGATCGCGCCGACAGCATTGAAGTCCCAGTTGTTGTAAACCCAATAGGCGCCCGGCGGATAAAGGTCGCGCTCCGCCGCAGCCTCGGACAACATTAGGCTCATGGCGCTATTCTAGCTTAATTTCGCGTACGTAGCCTCAGGCGCTCTACACGTCGAGCAACGATCATCGCTCGCGTGCGCGCCTGGACGCTAACCGGCGCCTGTTGATAGTTGCCGCCAGGCCCTCAGCCTTCGACCGCCGCCTGCCCGCTTTCGCCGGTGCGGATACGCTGCACGCTGTCGAGATCAGCGACCCAAACCTTGCCGTCACCGATCTTACCGGTCTTTGCGGCGGTGCTAATCGCATCAACGATGCGCTCGACCGCATCAGGCGCCGCCGCGACCTCGATTTTCACTTTTGGCAGCAGCTTCACTTCGTACTCAGCGCCGCGATAAACTTCTGTCTTGCCCTTCTGGCGCCCAAAGCCACGGACCTCTGAAACAGTCAGGCCGCCACATCCGGCTTCCTTCAATGCTTCGAGCACCGGATCGAGCCGGCTCGGCTTGATGATGGCGGTGATCAGTTTCATCGACGCGAGCCTCAAGACGCGAATTCTACCATATACTTAGGAGTCGCGGTTGTTCTCGGGCAAGGCGCCTTTCGTCTCAGGCCGTGTTCGCTTCGGCGCTTTGGCCAAAAGGACACGCCCCTCCGAGCGAGCGGTGCTCGCATAGAGTCGTTTCACGGCTTCCATCAGCACAAGGCCGCCCTGTGCGGGCCACACCAATTCGCCTACGCGCTCGAACGCATCCGCCGCACCCGCGGCCCAACCCCATGGCGGCATGTAGAGCGCGCGCGCGGAGACGATGGGCTCGAACATCGAGTCGCCAAGCAGCGACGCGAGTTGCAGCCGGGAGTACGGCCGTCCGTGCCCGAATGGCGACATGCTGGATTGCGCCCAGAGACTCCATCTGTTCGACGCGATCACCACAAGCCGTCCCTCCGGCGCCATCACACGCCAGATCTCGCGCAGCATCGGCTGTACGGCGTCGCACTCTTCGAGGGCATGCACGAGCAGCACCCGATCGAACACGGCGTCCATGAATGGCAGCCGCGTCTCCTCTGAGAGCGCGGTCGCGACAGGACCGCTCGCCGGCCAGGGCTCAGCGCCCTGCGCTGCTGGCATCATTGTCACCACCCGGCGCGCGCCGGCGCGAAAACGGTCGAGATATGGCGCGGGGTACCCCACGCCGAGCACGTCCAACCCGTCCGCATGCGGCCACAACGCCGCCAGCCGTCGTGCCGCCGCGCGCCGCGCCGCCTCACCCAAGGGCGACGCGTAGAAGCGCTGGAGAGCGAGGACATCGACGCGCATGCCGAGGAAGGGCTAAGCTAGGACATGCTTCAAATCCATCAATTCCCGTGCCTCTCCGACAATTACGGGTTCCTCATCCACGATCCCGTCACCGGCGCCACAGCGGCCATCGACACGCCGGACGCTGACGAGATCATGCGTCAGGCCGACGCCAAGGGCTGGCGCATCACCGATATCTGGAACACGCACTGGCATCCCGATCATGCTGGCGGCAACGCCGCGATCAAAGCCCAGACCGGCGCGCTTGTCACCGGCCCCGCGGAAGTCGAACGTATTGGCACGCCGCCCGATCGCATCGTCGACGAAGGCGACCGCGTGAAGCTCGGCAACATTGATGCGCGCGTGCTGAATGTCGGCGGCCACACGCTCGGCCACATCGCGTTTGTGTTTGACGCAGACAGCGTCGCCTTCGTTGGCGACGCGCTCTTTGCTCTGGGCTGCGGCCGCCTCTTTGAGGGCACGCCGCAACAGATGTGGACGAGCCTGCAAAAGCTTACGGCCCTGCCCGATAGCACCACCCTCTATTGCGCACACGAATACACCCAATCCAACGCCCGCTTCGCGCTAGCCGTGGATTCCGGAAACGCTGCGTTGCGTGAACGCTCTGCCGAGATTGATCGGCTCCGCGCCGCGGGCAAGCCCACAGTGCCAATGACTCTTCGCGCCGAGAAGGAAACCAACCCATTCCTGCGCGCGCCAACGCTTCGGCCTGGCGTCGCCGACTGGGAAGCATTCGCGGACATCCGCAAGCGCAAGGACGACTTCAAAGGCTGAAAAAAGCCGCCTCATGGCGGCTCGACTTACTGCTCCGGCCCTTGCACCTGCCCCATCACGACATTGCGGATGGCGGAGGAAGAAGGCCGGCCGGCGTAGCCCATTTGCGGCGCGACCTGGATGACAAGCGTGTCGCCACGCAGCGCGACACCCGGTACGCGGCCTATGCCAATGACCACACGGCGCACATTCGTTAGTGGCGCTTCGGCCAGACCTTCAGCCGCGCGTTCCGCCGCATCGGTGACAACCCCTGCGGCCTGCGGCGTCATTTGCGCCGGCACGGTAAACAGCACCGGCTGACCGACACTGCGGCGGGCGCGGTTTTGAATCGCGCGGAAACGCGACTGCATCTCGGCGAACGCGAGTTCTTCCGGCGTCAGCGGCGCAGCGCGCCCTTCTTCGGACGCCGCGGCGCCTGTGCGATGCGCGCGCGTATAAACAATGATGCCGCCGTGCGAGGTGACCCGCAGACGCACATCGCCATTCTCGGTTTGGAAAATCTCGTCGCCGCCCGCACCCATGGTTGGGCGCAGGACGTGAACTTCAGGGTCGCCCTCGAACTGGACCAAAGCTGCGCGCCCGCCCGAGCGATCGAGCACGAAGCGCACTGCGCCGTCGGGCGTCGCATAGCGGTTGGCGCCCGAGGCGACCGGCATGATCCGCTGCGGTCCGGCGTCAGGCTGCTGGCGTTGAGGTTGCTGAGCCTGGGCGATGCCCGGAACGGCGAGCGCCAACGCCGCGGCAAATACCGCAGCACCCCTCCCGTACAGACTCGGCCCGATGCCCTCTCTCATGGGTGACGAGAAGAGCGCTCCGAACGGGGCAGTTTTTTGACACTGTTGCAGGCGCCCGGCGCCAGTGTTGCGGCAAAGCCGCACAAAATCAGGCGGCCTTGGTCTCATTCACCTGAAGCGGTGCTTCCCGGACGGGCTTCTCGCCAGCCGTACGCCGCGGCTTCTGCTCGGGCAGTGCCGCCGGTTCAAAGGCGATTGGCGTGAATTCGAAGCCGTCCTCGTGCGCGGCCTGCACGCTCTCAACCAAAGCCCGAAACTCTTCACGGCGTTGACGGCGCATGTAGCGCGCTGGCGTCGCTTCAGCCGAAGCTGTGGATAAGAGCGGCCGAGCCCGTGGGGCATCGTCCGGAATCTCCGGCGGGATACGCAAGACGACCCGCTGCCCCGAGCGCGGCGGTTCGATGATTGAGAGATCGCCAGCCACACCTGCCGCAAACGACAGCGTGGTCAGTGCAAGCGCCACAACGGCGACACGAAGGATAGTTTGGCCAGCCAAGGTCGTCATAGTTAACCGAGTCGGCAGGCGGCGTCACGGATGAACCCGGCGACGCCGCCCTAAACTCACCGTAGCGATTCCGAGTCGAGATTTAGTTCCGAAGCCGGAATACGCTCGGCGTTCGGCCTCAGGCGGCGCAGGCCGTCGTAGAAGTGCTGGGCGTCACCCACCACCACCACATCCGCGCGGTTTGCGTCGAAGTAACGTTGCGCAGCGGATTGCGCTTGCGCGGGCGTCACCGCCGTCACGTCGGCCACGTAGGTGCCGAGGCGTTCCGGCGGCAAGCCGTAGAGCGCCAGCGTCGAGATCTGGCCAGCGAGCCCCGCCGTCGTCTCTATCGAGCGACCGAAATTGCCGATCAGCACGGCCTTGCGGGCTGTGAGTTCAGCCTCGGACACTCGCTCTGCGCCAATGCGCACGATCTCAGTGCGCATCAGTTCGTAGACCTGGACCGCTGCATCGTTGCGTGTCTGCGCTGAAGCGACGATCGGGCCAGGCGCCATGCGCGCCTGCAGGCCCGAGCCCGCGCCGTAAGAGAGGCCGCGGCGGATACGGATTTCGTTGTTCAAGCGCGCGGAGTAGCCGCCGCCCAACACGTTGTTCGCAACCAGCAGCGGGAAGTAATCCGCGTCCGTGCGCGCAACGCCGCGCAAGCCCATCGAGACTGCCGCCTGGCCCGTGTTCGGCAAATCGACAACGATCGTCCGTGCAGGCGCGGCGTACGCCGTCGCATCCGGGCGCGCCGGCATCGGCGCCGTTGGACGCGCCCAATTGCCGAAGAAGCGCTCGGCAAGAGCAAAGCCTTCTTCCGCCGAAACGTCACCAGTGATGACGAGAACCGCGTTGTCGGGACGCCAGTACGTGCCGTGATAGTTCGCCATGTCATCGCGCGTGATCGCGCCGATGGTGGTTGGCGAGGCAATCGCGCCGTAGGGAGCCGTGCCGTAGATCGCACGCGTCATCGCAAAGCTCGCGATGCCGCCGGGCTGGCTCAGCGCCACCTGCAGCCCATCGAGCGCCTGCGACTTGGCGCGATCCAGTTCCTCATCAGCGAACGCTGGGTTGCGCACCACGTCGGCGAAAATCGTGAACGCTTCCTCGGCCCGATCGCTGCGTGTTCGCAGCGAGACGGCCGATGAATCCACGCCAGCGCCCGAGCTGATCGACGCGCCAAGCGATTCAATCTGGCTCGCGATGTCAGTAGCGCTGCGTGTCGTCGTGCCACGCGTCAAGAGATCGCCCGTCATGCTGGCAAGGCCAGCACGATTGGCCGGATCGGAGCTGCCGCCCGAAGCGACGCGGAAGTCCGCGCTGATCAGCGGCAACGCCCGGTTCGGGGCAACAATCACGCGGACACCGTTCGCGAGCGTACGCTGCGATGCGGCGGGGATGCGCGCGTCGACCGGCGTGCCCGGCGCTGGCGGTTGCTCGCGCTGCGCTTCCGCCGCCAACGTGAACGTCGGTATCTCGGACGCCGGAATGTTGATCGTGCGGGCTTGTATCCGCGACGAGGTTTGGATCGTGTCGCCCGTGCGGCCCTCTTCTTCCGGCAAATAGCGCACGACCGCGCGACGGTTCTCATTGAAGATACGGCGCGCGACGCGCTGGATGTCCTGAGGCGTCGTTGCTTGGATCGCTGCCAGCACGCGGTCTGCATAGCCCGCATCGCCGTAGCGGATCACCGCGTCGGCCAGTTCATCAGCGCGGCCTTCGGCCGTTTCGCGCTGCTGCAGGGTCGCCGTGACGATCTCGTTCTTGGCTTCGTCGAGTTCGGCTTGCGTCACCAGGCTGTCGCGCATCCGCGCGATCTGCGCGGCAAGCGCCGCTTGGCCTGTTTCCGCCGACTGCCCATCGGAAAGGATGGCGAAGACACCATAGGCGCCCGGATCCTGCGTGGCTTCCAGGTTGGTGAAGACCTGCGCCGCAATCTGCTGCTCGTAGACCAGCGAATTGTAGAGTCGCGAATTCTCACCAGCCGACAGAATGCCGTCGATCACCATCAGCACCGGAATGTCCGGATCGGTCGAAGCTGGTTGCGGGTAGGAGATCATCACCGCCGGCAAGGGCACGTTCGGCGCATAGACTGTGAATTCACGCGGCTGTGTACGCTCCGGCTCAGTCGGATAGTCGCGCGGGATCGGACGATCCGGACGGGCGATATCGGCAAAATACTGATCGACCCAGGCATCGAGCTGCGCCTGATCGAAATTGCCGGAGACCACGAGGATCGCGTTGTCGGGGCGATAGTATTGCGCGTGGAACGCACGCACGTCCGCGACCGTCGCCGCATCGAGATCCTCGATCGAGCCAATGCCCGGGCGCCCATAGGGGTGAACGTCGTAGTTCACTTGCGGCAGATAGAAGTAGAACAAGCGGCCATAGGGCGACGCGAGGACGCGCTGACGTAGCTCTTCTTTCACCACGTCACGCTCTGAATCGAAACTCTCTTCGTTGACGACGAGCGAGCCCATGCGATCCGCTTCCGCCCACAACACGCGCTGCAAGTGGTTGGCCGGCACGACTTCGTAATAGTTGGTGAAGTCGTCGTAGGTCGACGCGTTGTTGTAGCCGCCGACATCTTCGGTCAGCCGGTCAAAGAATTGCTCCGGCATGTTGCGCGTCGACTTGAACATGATGTGTTCGAAGAGGTGCGCGAAACCCGAACGGCCGGCGGGGTCATCCACCGAGCCTACGTCGTACCAAACCTGCACCGACACATTCGCCGTATTGCGATCCGGCATCGAATAGACACGCAGGCCGTTCGGCAGCGTGCGCATCGTGTAAGCCAGCTCCGCAACCCGCAGCGAACCATTGTCCTGTGGCGTGGACGACGACGCACAGGCGACAAGCGCTAGCGCTGCGGCAACGAACGCAAACATACGTTTCATGGATAGTCCCCGAGAGATTCGGGGCGTTCTAGCAGCCCGATCGCGATGGGAGCCACCCCGGATGCGACGATTGTTCCCGTTCCACGGATGAATCGCCAAATCAGTCCGTGAAAGTCATTACGAGCTGCGCAGGCGACGAGAATGCCACAGCGCCATTCGGTGCCACAAACCGCCCTAATTTTTCTTCTGCTGCCCGCAGCAGCCGCTCATATTGCGCGTCGTCGATCATGTTGGAGAGCGTCCATCCGCGTATGTCGGTATGGACCCATGCTTCGAGGGATGGAAAGCGCGCCGTGACTTCGATCGGAAACACGCGCGCCAATTTGAGGCCGGCGTCGTTGAAGAGTGCCAGAAGTTCCCGGGTGTCACCTAGACAGAAGGGCGCTCGTAGCGCATCCGCCGCCTCACGCCCGCATTGCTTTTCGATCAGTTCAACCATCGCTGAATAGCCCGGCGACGATTCGAGCGTCCCCCAAACCGCGACAGCGATCATGCCACCCGGCTTGGCGACGCGCGCCATCTCCTTCAATGCGGCAACGCGATCTTCGAAGAACATCAAGCCGAACTGGCTCATTACCGTGTCAAACTCGTTGTCGCCAAAGGGCAAATGCTCCGCATTCCCTTCGCGCCAGTCGATGTCTGGCGCTTGCTCACGCGCGACCGACAGCATGTCGGAATTCACATCGAGACCTACAACGCTACCCTTGTCACCTACCGCATTCGCCGATGCGCGCGTCAACACGCCGGTTCCACACGCGACATCAAGAACCCTCTGGCCGGGACTGACGCCAACCGCATTGACCAGCTTCGACGCGGGTTCTGCGAACAACGCCGGAACGAAAAAACGCTCATAAACCTGAGCTGCGGACGTACTGACTTGCCCTCGTTCGCTATCACTCATGCCGACCTCCTCTCGCGAGCGTTCGGATTGTGCGCCGCGCACATATCCACCTAGTTCGGAGAGGTCGGGACTCAACCCGCTCTTGCGATCAGAGGATCATAGGCAAGGATCGGCGCGAGCCAGCGCTCGGCCGTGGCAATCTCCCACCCTTTTCGCTGTGCGTAGTCCACCACCTGATCGCGATCAATCTTGCCGGTACCAAAGTACTCTGCCTGCGGATGCGCGAAGTAGAGCCCAGACACAGAGGACGGCGGCGTCATCGCCATGCTCTCGGTGAGGCCGATGCCGGTGCGCGCGGTTGCTTCCAGAAGATTGAAGATCGTACGCTTTTCGGTGTGATCGGGCTGCGCTGGGTACCCAGGCGCCGGACGGATACCGCGATACTTTTCCGCGATCAATTCCTCAGGCGTGAGCGCTTCGCCCTTAGCATAACCCCACAACTCGCGGCGCACCTTTGCGTGCATCGCTTCGGCAAACGCTTCCGCCAAGCGATCACACAAGGCCTGCGCCATAATCGCGGAATAGTCGTCGTTCGCACGCTTGAAGCGGATCGAGACGTCTTCCTCGCCAATCCCCGCCGTCACCGCAAACGCGCCAAGATAATCGCCCTTCGGCGCAACATAGTCGGCCAGAGCAAGATTCGTCTTGCCGTCACCTTTGTCGATCTGCTGCCGCAACGTGTGCAGACGCGCGACTTCGTTGCCGCGCTCTTCAAACAGCACAATGTCATCACCATCGCGGTTCGCCGGCCAGAAGCCGACGACGCCAGACGCCTTCACCCATTTTTCCGCGACAAGCTGATCGAGCATCGCTTTCGCGTCGCGATACAAATTGCGAGCCGCATCACCGACGATCTCGTCTTTCAAGATCGCAGGATAACGTCCCACCAGATCCCAAGACGCAAAGAACGGCGTCCAATCGATGTATGGCACAAGCTCTTCGAGCGGATATTTCTCGAACGACCGTACGCCGAGAAAGCTCGGCTTCACTGGCGCAAATTCAAGCTTCGGCGCGCGCTCCCGCGCCTTCGCTAACGGTAACCGCGGCCGCTTGTCTTGCCCCGAGAAATAGGCTTCGCGCGCCGCCTCGTATTCAGCGCGCGTTTCCTTCACCAGCACGTCGCGATCATCGCCCAGCAGCTTTTGCACCACCGGCACCGCCTTCGATGCATCCGGTACGTAGAGGATGGGCCCAGAATAGGCAGGTGCAATCTTCACCGCCGTGTGCGTCCGCGACGTCGTCGCGCCGCCAATCAGCAGCGGCAGCTTCAAACCCAGCCGCTCCATCTCGCTCGCGACAAACACCATCTCGTCTAGCGACGGCGTAATCAGCCCCGACAGCCCAATCGCATCCGCGCCAATCTCTTTCGCCCGCTCCAAGATGCGGTCGCACGGCACCATGACGCCAAGGTCATCAATCTCGTAGCCGTTGCATTGCAGCACGACGCCGACGATATTCTTGCCGATATCGTGCACGTCGCCCTTCACGGTCGCCATCACGATCTTGCCGTTGGACTTACCAACTAGCCCAAGCCGCTCCTTCTCTTCATCCATGAACGGAATGAGGTGCGCGACCGCCTGCTTCATCACCCGCGCGGACTTGACAACTTGCGGCAAGAACATCTTCCCGGCGCCAAAGAGATCGCCGACGATGGACATGCCATCCATCAACGGTCCTTCGATCACGTGCAGCGGGCGCTCAGCCTCCAAACGCGCTTCTTCGGTGTCTTCAACGATGAATTCGTTGATCCCATGCACAAGCGCATGGGCCAGTCGGTCCTTCACCGGCTTCTGGCGCCAAGATAGGTCGCGCTCCGCGCCCTGCTTCTTGCCGCCCGCCCTGGCGCGCTCGGCAATTTCCAGCAACCGCTCAGTCGCGTCCTCGCGCCGATTGAGCAGTACGTCCTCCACACGCTCACGCAACTCCGGCTCGACATCATCATAAAGCGTCAGCGAACCCGCATTGACGATGCCCATGTCCATACCAGCGCGGATAGCGTGATAGAGAAACACCGCGTGCATCGCCTCGCGCACCGGCTCATTGCCCCGGAACGAGAACGAGACGTTTGACACGCCGCCAGAGACGTGCGCGTGCGGCAACTCAGAACGAATGTATGCGGTCGCCTCGAAGAAGGCCTTCGCGTATTCCGCGTGCTCCTCAATGCCGGTGGCGACGGCGAAGATGTTCGGGTCGAAGATGATATCTTCCGGCGCGAAACCAACCTTATCGGTCAAGAACCGATACGCCCGCGTGCAAATCTCAATCTTGCGCGCCGCCGTATCCGCCTGACCCTTCTCGTCAAACGCCATCACGACAGCCGCCGCGCCATATCGCTGCACACGCCGCGCCTCGTAGAAGAACTTCTCCTCGCCTTCCTTCAGCGAGATCGAATTCACGATCGACTTACCCTGCGCGCACTTCAACCCCGCCTCGATCACCTCCCATTTGGAGCTATCGATCATTAGCGGAATACGCGCGATGTCCGGCTCGGACGCGATCAGGTTCAAGAACCGACGCATCGCCGCCGGCCCATCGATCAGCGCCGCATCCATGTTCACGTCGAGAACGTTGGCGCCGCCTTCGACTTGCTGACGCGCAACGGCGAGCGCGCCCGTGTAATCATCGGCCTCGATCAGCTTCCGAAACTTCGCCGAACCGGTGACGTTCGTGCGCTCACCAACAATGATGAAGTTCGCGAATGGATTGGTGGAGGTCATGCTGCCGCCGTGAACGGTTCGAGGCCCGCCAACTTCAGCCGCGCGTCGTGCGCCGCCGGCACACGCGGCTTCACGCCTTCCACCGCATGCTTCAGATGCGCGATATGATCCGGCGTCGTACCGCAGCAGCCGCCTGCAATATTGAGCAGACCCGCCCTGGCCCACTCGGCATAGTGCGCCTCCATCGAATGCGGCGTTTCATCGTAAGCGCCCATCGCGTTCGGCAAGCCCGCATTTGGATAAGCGCTCACCGCGCACTCCGCCACGCGCGCGAGATCGGCCAGGAACGCGCGCATGTCCGCCGGACCCAGAGCACAATTCAGACCAATCGCCCACGGCTTGGCGTGCCGCACCGAATTGTAGAACGCCTCGACCGTCTGCCCCGAAAGCGTGCGCCCCGAGCGGTCGGTAATCGTGCCACTGATCCAGATCGGCAGCTCGACACCGGTCTTGTCGAACGCTTCCCATACACCCCAGAGCGCGCTCTTACAGTTCAACGTATCGGTTATCGTTTCAATCAGCAGCAGATCGGCGCCGCCCCCGATGAGACCGAGCGTCTGCTCTTCATAGTTCGCCGCCATCGTGTCGAAGTCGCTGTCCCGGCGGCCAGGATCGTTCACTTCCGGTGACATCGAGAGCAGCTTCGTCGTCGGTCCCAGAGCGCCCGCAACCGCGCGCGGCTTGCCATCGGCTTTCTCGAACTTGTCGCACGACGCCCGCGCCACGCGCGCGCCTTCCAGGTTCAGCTCGTATGCCACTTCCTCAAGCGAATACTCGGCCTGACTAATCTGTGTCGCACTGAACGTGTTGGTTTCGATGATGTCGACACCCGCATTCAGATACGCGTCGTGAACCTTGGTGATGATCTCAGGCCGCGTCAGCGTCAGCAGGTCATTGTCGCCTTTCAGCGAACTCGCGTGACCAGCAAAACGCTCGCCATGAAAGTCTTCGGCCTTCAGTCCAAAGCCCTGGAGATAAGCACCCATTGATCCATCAAGGATCAGAATGCGCTGAGCCAGCGCCGCGTTCAGCGCCTTCAATCTCTCTTCGCGGTTCATTGTGCCTGCTCCTTCGCGCGCACGCCCAGGATGCGGCAGATCGAGTAGGCGAGGTCGGCCTTGTTCAGCGTGTAGAAATGGAAATCCTCCACCCCTTCCGCCGCCAATCGCGCGCAGAGTTGAGCTGTCGTCACCGCTGTCACCAAGCGCCGGGTCTCCGGATCATCGTCTAGACCTTCGAACAGCCGCACCATCCAGCGCGGCAGCGTCGCGCCGCAAGCTTCAACCATCTTGCGCAAGCTCTTCACGTTGGTGACGGGCATGATCCCCGGCAAGATCGGCGCGTATACCCCGGACTTCGCCAGGCGGTCGCGGAATCGCAAGAAGATGTCCGCCTCAAAGAAGAACTGCGAAATCCCACGCGAAGCGCCGGCGCCGAGCTTCTTCTTGAAGTTCTCAATATCGTGCTCGAAGTTCGGGCTCGACGGGTGCTTTTCCGGATGCACCGCGACCGAGATGTCAAACGCGCCGATCCGCGACGCCGCCTCCACCAGATCAACCGCGCTGGCGTAGCCATTGGGGTGCTGCAGATACGGCATGCCGACGCCGCCAGGCGGATCGCCGCGCAGCGCCACAACGCGCCGCACGCCCGCGCGCCAATAATCACGCAACACGCCGTCGACCTCAGCGCGGCTTGCCGCCACCGTCGTCAGGTGCGCCGCCGGCTTCAGCGTCGTCTCGCTCACCATGCGCGCGACCGTCTTGTGCGTGCGATCACGCGTCGAACCACCAGCGCCGTAGGTCACCGAGACAAAGCTCGGCGCCAACGGCTCCAGCTTGCGGATCGACGCCCACAGATCAGCTTCAAGCTTTTCCGACTTCGGCGGAAAGAATTCGAACGACACGCGGGTCTGCTTGGCTCGCCCAGCCGTGTCCGCGATCAAATCCTGAAGGTGCTCGACGCTCATGCCTTCGCCCCAGCCCATATCTTCACCGTCAATGCGTCGCGCTTCTTAGGCGCGAGTGTTGTCGTTTTGGGGCGCGAAAGCCCGGCGGCTTCGCACCATTCGCCAATTTCGGCGTCGCTGAATCCGAGCCGGCGATGCGCGTGCTTCTCGCGAAGGAACTCAAGCGCGTGCGGCGCGAAGTCGACGATCACCAGCCGCCCTCCGCGTTTCAACAGGCGCACTGCTTCGGCAATCGCGCGTCCCGGCTCGGACAGGAAGTGCAGCACTTGGTGAATGGTCACAAGATCAGCCGAGCCAGCTTCGATTGGCGGCGCGTATGCATCACCGAACCGGACCGCAGCCTTGGCCTTCAAGTCATCAAGCGAAGCCCGCGCAATCGCCAGCATCTGCCGCGACGTGTCGAAGCCCTCGGCCCGATGCACACGATCCGCCAACAATTGGATCATGCGCCCTTGACCGACGCCGACATCGACCATCAGATTGAACGGTCCTTTGCCAGCCGCCGCTACGATCGCGCTATCGATGTCTGCTTCCGGCAAGTGGAGCGCCCGCACGCGATCCCAATCCGCCGCGTTGCGCTCGAAGTATGCCGCCGCAGCTGAATCGCGAGCCGCACGAATTTCGTGCAAGCGATCCACGTCGCGCGCTAGCACTGGATCGCTTGGATCAAGCATAGCGAGTGCTGCTTCCGCGAACTGGCGCTCCGTCGTGTGCGCGCGCGGCAAGCGATAGAACACCCAAGCGCCCTCCGGCGCGCGCTCTACGAGCCCAGCTTCGGTCAACAGCTTCAAATGCCGGCTCACACGTGGCTGGCTCTGCCCCAAGGCCTGCGCCAACTCACCAACCGCCAATTCGCCTTCCGTCAGCAACGCCAACACGCGCAACCGCGTTCGCTCTCCGGCAGCCCGCAACGCCGCGACGACCCGATCGGCGTCGCGCAGCTCTGGCGCGGGCTGATTTGGAGATATAAACATATCTTTATATGGCACGGCCTGACGGCGATTGCCTAGTCCCGCGACGGCGTTCGCCGCGTTTCCACCAGTGAATAAATTCGGTTTCGGGTGTGTCCCCAGCGCCGCTCAGACATATTACGCCTACAATCAATGAGTTGAAATCAACGGCGTGGTCTCGAGAATGAACACCTGGTTCAGGCCCGAAACAGGTAAGTTGATTAACCTTACCCCGCCATTATCTGCCCTTGGACCTAAGGGGGTCCGAAATGCGGGGACTAGTTTCTGTACTGGCGCTGACGGCCTGCTTGGCCGTCCCCTCTCTGGCGTCCGCTCAAGAAGCGACGGCCAACGGCGAACCTACGACTGCAAGCAGCGATCCATGGCAGGGCTTCAACCGCAACATGTTCGGTGTGCACCAAGCCATTGATGGCGCTGTGCTCGAACCCGTAGCGCGCGGCTACCGTGCGGTCACACCGCGTCCGCTGCGCACTGGCGTCCTCAATTTTTTGCGCAACCTGAAGAGCCCGGTCGTCTTCGCCAACGACGTCCTACAGGGTGAGGTCGGTCGCGCTGGCAACACCGCCGGGCGCTTCGCCATCAACACCACGATCGGCGTCGGCGGCATTTTCGACCCCGCAGCAAGCATGGGCCTTGAGCGTCACGAAGAAGATTTCGGCCAAACGCTTGCGGTTTGGGGTGTGCCGTCAGGCCCTTACCTGTTTGTGCCGCTACTCGGGCCAACGACAGTTCGTGACGGCGCCGGTCGCATCATCGATACCGTCTTCGATCCGCTCACCTGGGCCGACTTCGACGACGTGGACACCGTGCGCGCATCGCGCACGGTGATCGCTGGCGTCGCGCAACGCGAAGTTTTGATTGATCAAATCGACGCTTTCGAAGCGCAAGGCGGTGATCTCTATGTCACCTACCGCAGCGCTTACGAAGTTTCGCGCGAAGCGGCGATCCAAAACGGTCGCGTAGATGTCCAAGATTTGCCGGACTTCGACGACATAGATGAACAACCGGCAACAAACGCACCACATGGAGGCGCCAGTGCTGAGTTAAATCAGCAACAGGCGGATCAAATCCAAGCGACTGAGGCGTCCGTAGTCTTCAACGAAGCGCTTTCGGCCCCCACCTCGCTAAACGAGTGAAGGAGTAGTTTGTCGTGACCCGTCCCGTTAGCCGCGCCACGTTTCTGTCGGGCCTCATTGGCCTGGGCGCGTTCGCCGTCGCGCCGAATGCGCATGCGGCCCGTAACTCGGACGCCGAGAGCTACGTGCAAAGCAACGCGACTGCAGCGCTCGCTGCGCTCGCAGACAACAACGCGACGCAACGCCGCCAACAATTCCAACGGCTGATGACACAGTTCGCGGATATGGACCGCATCGCGACCTACATGGTCGGTCGCTACTCGCCGGCATTGCGCGCAGACGCCGACCTGCGCCGCGATTGGCGCGTCGCATTCCAAGATTTTGCGATCGCGACCTATGAAAGCCAGTTTCAAAACCTGAGTGGCGGCATTGTGCGCGTCACCGGTTCGGAAGAGCGCGTCGCTGGCCGCGATGTGATCGTGACCAGCGAGGTGCGGCCGCCACGCGGCTCGACGATGCAGGTGAGATGGCGCGTGTTGCGTTCCGGCGAAGGCTGGAAGGTCATGGACATCGCCGTCGGCCGCGACGCGGTTTGGCTCGGTCAAATCCAACAGCGCCAATTCCTGGCTCAGCTCGACGAGAACAACGGCAACGTGCGCGCGCTGATCAACGATCTTCGCGGCCGCACGACGGCGATGCGCAACACGCCCGCCCGCAGCTAAGCGCGCTCCACGCCCACCGCTTCCGAGACATGATCGAAGCCTTCGGCCATCAACAGGCCGTCGAGTTCATCGAGTATGCGCGCAATGAGACCTGGCCCCTGAAACACCAGGGCCGAGTAGAGCTGCACCGCGCTCGCGCCCGCTTTGATCTTCCCCAGCGCCGTCATGCCGTTTTCGACGCCGCCCACGCCAATCAGAGGCAAGCGTCCACGCAACGCTTGTGCGAACAAGCGCAGCGCCTGCGTTGAAATCTGAAACAACGGCTGCCCGGAAAGCCCGCCCTGCTCCTCGCGATTGTCCGAGGTCAGATGCGGCGGCCGCTGCAGTGTAGTGTTGGAGACGATCAGCGCATCGAGCCCATAGGTGATGACGATTTCGGCGATATCCTCGATCGCAGCATCATCCAGATCCGGCGCGACCTTCAAGAACAATGGCCGTGATCCGTGCGCTGCCGTCAACGCGACTCGCGCTTCACGCAAACGGCCGAGCAAATCCTCAAGCGCACCGCGCTCCTGCAGGCCGCGTAGGCCCGGGGTGTTGGGCGATGAGATGTTGGCGGTGACGTAGGATGCATGCTTCCACACGCGTCCCATGCCCAACACGTAGTCTGCAGCTCGATCCGCGCTCTCCTTGTTGGCCCCGACATTGGCGCCGACAATGCCCGGCTTGCTCTCACGCGCCGCTAAGCGATCGGCGAACGCGTCGAGCCCCCTGTTGTTGAAGCCCAGCCGATTGATCACGGCGCGATCTTCGCTCAACCGGAAGATCCGCGGCTTTGGATTTCCGTCTTGCGGCAGCGGCGTAACCGTGCCGCATTCGACAAGGCCAAAGCCACAGCGCAGCAGCGCATCTGGCGCTTCGCAATTCTTGTCGAACCCAGCAGCCATGCCGATCGGGTTCGGCAATTCGAGCCCCGCGAGCGTCGTCTTCAGACGCGGCCAACGATCCGAACGCGCACGCGGACCCAAGCCCGCGCGCAACCCCCAGAGCGCGGCGTGGTGGGCCGTCTCGGGGTCGATCAGGCGCAGGCCGCGCGTGACGAGATCATGCGGAGAAGTCACGGTCGTTGCGCTTTACCGATTCTGCGCGGGCTGTCGCCTGCTACCTCGCGCCCCATGCCCAACTACAAGTAGCGTCTTTGGAATTTATTCCCATCAATGGGTTGAAAGTCCTTCCTTGCGGGGGTATAGGCAACTTCCATGAACCACGCCCAGATCTGGCGCGCGATCGACGCCCTGGCCGCCCGCAAGGGCATGTCCGCCTCGGGGCTTGCCCGCGCTGCTGGGTTGGATCCGACCACGTTTAATAAGTCCAAGCGCCAAGCGCCGGACGGCAAGCCGCGCTGGCCCTCCACCGAAAGCATCACTCGCGCGCTCGCGGCCGCGGAAACGAATTGGGATGAGTTCGCTGCTCTCCTCGCAGGCCGCAGCGGCGCGGCAAGCAGCACCATTCCTATCGTCGGCATGGCGCGCGCCGGCGCCGACGGCTTTTTCGACGAGAACGGATTTCCCGTTGGCGCTGGCGAAACCGTGCGCTTCCCCGATCTCGGCGATGATCGCGTCTATGCACTCGAAATCGCTGGCGATTCCATGGAGCCGATGTATCGCGCCGGCGACATCGTCATCGTTCAGCCAGGTGCTGCGGTACGGCGCGGCGATCGCGTCATCGTGCGCACGCGCGCGGGCGAGGTCATGGCCAAGATACTGGGCCGCAAGAACGACCAGACGGTAGAGCTCATCTCCCTCAATCCCGCTCACAAGCCACGCGAACTGCCGTCCGCGGACATAGAGTGGATCGCACGCATCGTGTGGGCGAGCCAGTAGAGGCCCACACGTGACGATCGCGCGTCTTTCGTGCAAAACTCGACCGGGGAGGTTCCAATGCGTATCGCTCAGGCCATTTCCGCTTCACTCATCCTTGCTCTCGCCGCCTGCGGCCAGGCAGCCGCGCCCACCGAGGCTGACGCACAAACAGCAGGCGCATCGGCGCAAAGCGGCGATGTCACCGACGCCGAGCGCGCAGCCATCTTCACCGCGCTCAGCATGAGCGCCGATCCACAAGGCCAGGTCGTGAACGCCTGCGACGAACGCGTCACGCCACAGTTTACGGTCGTCGACCTTGGCAGCGGCCCCGGCCGCGTTGTCGCTTTCACCATCGGCGGCGGGCCAAACATACTCACCTGCTACGGCGATGGCGCACTCACGATCCTGATGCGTAACAACGACGGCGCGTGGGGCGAGATCTGGCAAGGCAGCCCGGGCGGCGCGATCATTCTTTCGACACAGCACAATGGCGGCAACGACATCGCCGCCGGCGGTCCTGGCTTCTCGTTCCCGGTCTCGCAGTGGAACGGCACCACCTACGTCAGCGCCAACCGCAGCGTGTCGGACTCCGCGCTCGCTGACGCGCGCTTCATTCCGAACTAATCGCCGCGATCCGGTTTCCACGCCGCGATCAGCTGCGAGCCGGCAGCACCCATCAGTTCGCCTTTGATCTCGAACGCAGCAAACGCCGCGGTCGGAAAGTGTCCGCTGAAATCACGCGCGAGTTTTGAACCGTCGTGCGCCTGATGCACCAAGGTCGCGACCAAATCGCCAATTCCCGGATTGTGCCCCACGATCACGACGCTCTCCGCGTCGCTCGCGTTGAACGCATCCCAGATGCCCTCCGACGAGGCATGATAGAGCGCGTCCTCAAAAATCGTCTCCGCGCCAAACCCAGCAAGCCCATGCGCCGCCGTCTGCCGCGTCCGCTCCGCCGTTGAAACCAACGCAAGCGATGGCTTCAGCCCCGCAGCCGCCATCGCCGCACCAGCGGCTGCCGCATCGCGCCGTCCGCGGCCGGTGAGCCCCCGCGCCTCGTCGCTATCGGCTTCGTGAGCGCGAACTGCCTTCGCATGGCGGAGCAGGATCAAAGTGCGCATGACTCGCTTGAGTCTGCCCGGCTTCGGAAAAAGCGCAACGCCTCGCATCCGATCCGGCATTCGGCGGCTGCCCACCTCACAAGACAAGGAGAGCACAATGAAAGCACGCTGGATTATCCTAGGCCTTGCCGGCCTCGTACTCGTCGGCGCGTGGTCCGCTGTCGCCATCACCTACTTCTTCCTCGACCCAACCATCGTCACCTGGGGAGCGGTCGTCACTTTCGCCGCCTTAGCCACCGAGGGCTTCTTCTGGGTCGCTGCCGGCGCGTTCGGCTGGGGGTTCCTGGCCAAGCGCCGCGCCGCGCTCGCCCGCTTCCGCGACCGCTTCTTCGGCAAACGCCAGCAAACCAGCGAGTAACACGCGCGCTTTGCTTCGCGCGGCAGCGTCGCTACATCGGTGCTCCACTTGGATTCGCAGCCGATGTCTGATCTCACCACCCTCGCCGCCGGCGCCAAGGCCTGGCCCTTCGAACAAGCGCGTCTGGTCCTCGAACGCCACCAGAAGCAGCCGAAGGACGTGGTCACGTTCGAGACCGGCTACGGCCCAAGCGGCCTGCCACACATCGGCACGTTCGGCGAGGTCGTGCGCACCTCAATGGTGCGCAACGCATTCCGCGCCCTGACTGGCGACAAGATTAGAACCCGCATCATCTGCGTCTCCGATGACATGGATGGGATGCGCAAGATCCCGGACAACATCCCAAATCCGAAGGCGCTCGAACCGTACTTGCAGATGCCACTGACCGTCGTACCGGATCCCTTCGGCACGCATGACAGTTTCGCCGCGCACAACAATGCGCGCCTGCGCGCCTTCCTCGATAGCTTCGGCTTCGAGTACGAGTTCAAGTCCGCAACCGAACTCTACAAGTCGGGCGCATTCGATGCGGCGCTGCTCAACGCACTAAAGGCCTATGACGAGATCATGGCCATCATGCTGCCGACGCTCGGCGACGAGCGGCGCGAGACCTACAGTCCCTTCCTGCCGATCTCGCCGAAGACTGGCCGCGTTCTTTATGTCCCAATGAAGAAGGTCGACGCCGCCAACGGCACGATCACCTTCGACGATGAAGACGGCGAAGAGATCACACAATCAGTCACAGGCGGCCGCGCCAAGATGCAGTGGAAGCCGGACTTCGGCATGCGCTGGGCAGCGCTTGGCGTCGATTTCGAAATGTTCGGCAAGGACCATCAGCCGAACCAGCAAGTCTATGCGCGTATCTGCAAGGCTCTCGGGGCCGAGCCGCCGGTCAACTATGTCTACGAACTCTTCCTCGACCAGAAGGGCGAGAAGATTTCCAAGACCAAGGGCAACGGCATCAGCGTCGAGCAATGGCTCTCCTACGCCGCGCCGGAATCGCTCTCGCTCTACAATTTCCAGAAGCCGCGCACGGCCAAGCGTCTCTATTTCGACGTGATCCCGAAGGCGGTGGACGAGTACATCTCGTTCGTCGACGCCTATCAAGGTCAGAACATCGCCGAGCAGATCGAGAACCCGGCTTGGCACATCCATGCCGGAAATCCACCCAAGGATCTAACGCCGATTTCGTTCGCGCTGCTGATGAACCTCGTCTCCGCCTCCAACGCCGAGACGAAGGAATTGCTTTGGGCGTTCATCGGCAAGTACGCGCCGGGTACGACCCCACAGACGCATCCCTTCCTCGATAAGCTCACCGACTACGCGATCGCCTACTTCAACGATTTCGTGAAGCCAACGAAGCAGTTCCGCGCCGCGACCGACAAGGAGCGCGCCGCATTCGAGGAACTGATCACGCGCCTCGACGCGTTACCCGCCGACATCACCGACGGCGAAGCGATCCAGAATGAGGTCTATGCGGTCGGCAAGGGGCACGGCTTCGAGCCGCTGCGCGATTGGTTCAAGGCGCTCTACGAAGTTCTGTTCGGCGTCGAGAGCGGTCCGCGCTTTGGCCAATTCGCGGCGATCTTCGGCGTGCGCGAGACCAGCGCGCTGCTGCGCCGCGGTCTATCGGGCGAGCTACTCAAGGCCGCGTGAGTGCGCTCGTCTGGTTGGCGAAGCGTCACACAGCGAGCGCCTATCGCACGAAGCTTGAAAGACGCATGACGGAACTCGCGCTGCGAGCGCGAACAGAATTCGCGCAGGTAGTGGTATTTTACAGATTTGATGCGCTGCAGCGCACTCATATGACGGCAATGCGAAGAGCACCGCCTCACATGTGACGGCGTTGTCAAACAGCGTTCGCATGCCGCTCCGCCCGCAAAGCGCTCAATATCGCTTCAGCGCTGCGATCAATGTCTGCGTCGGTCGTATTCTCGCTGATCACCGACACGCGAATGATCTGCCGCCCGCGCCAATTGGCGCCGCCAACGAAGCACACGCCTTCCCGCTGCACGCGGGCGATCGTGCGATCGGTCAGTGCATCCGCCTCAGCGCCGTCGAGATCGGTCCCCAGTCGCACGGCGACCTGGTTCAGCACAACGTCGTTCATCACCTCGACGTCGTCCTCAACGCTCAACCGCTCGGCCATCCGCCTCGCCTGCGAACAATGGCGCTCCACCATCTCCGCGATACCCTCGCGCCCAAGCGCCTTGATCATCGCCCAAGTCGCGAACCCGCGCCCGCGCCGCGACAGTTCCGGCACGTAGTCCGCCGGATGCCGCTCAACGCCCGCCGGCAGATACGACGCCGCAATCTGCATCGCGCGCCGATGCGCCTCGGCATTGCGCACGATCGCATAAGCGCTGTCATGCGGCGTCTGCAGCCACTTGTGCCCGTCAACGCCCCACGAGTCCGCCAACTCTAGCCCGCGCCCCAGGTGCGCACGATCCGGACATGCCCGCGCCCAAAGCCCAAATGCGCCGTCGACATGCAGCCACGCACCCTTTGCGCGCGCCGCTTCCGCGATCTCGCCAAACGGATCGAAGCCGCCAGAATTGATGTGTCCCGCCTGCGCGATCGCAATAATCGGCCCCTCGAGTTTGGCGATCGCCTTTGCGAACGCACCCGGCTTCATCAGCCCCTGCTCAGTGACGGGCACACTCACAACGCGCTTGGCGCCAAAGCCCAAATAGCGAAGCCCAGAGAACACCGTCGAGTGCGCTTCCTGGCCCAGGACGACGTGCACAGGCGGCGCACCGAAGATCCCATCAGCCTCGACGTCCCAGCCAGCACGTCGGAGCACCTCGCCACGCGCAGCCGCGAGACAGGTAAAGTTTGCAATCGTCGCGCCACTCACAAAGCCGACCGACGATTCCCGCGGCAGATCGAGCAGCTCAAGCAACCACTTGCCGGTCTGCTCTTCGCACGCAGACGCCGCCGGCGTTGCATGCGCATTGCCAACATTCTGCCCCCACGCGCTGGTCAGCCAATCCGCCGCCATGCCCGCGGGCGAGGTCGCGCCGATCACCCACCCGAAAAAGCGCGGCCCAACCATATTGGCGAGCCCACCCTCACTCAGTGCGACAAGTTCTTCGATCAGCGCGCTGATCGCGACACCACGCTCCGGCAACCGCGCATCGAACGCCGCTTGCGCCTCAGCGTAGGTGCCCAGCGGCCGATGCAACGCCCCCGCACGGCTTTCGCGAAACGCCACTGCGCGGTCTGTGATATCCCTCAAGACACTGCGCAACTCTTCCGGGTTCATTTGTGCCTCCGCACCGGCTTCTAGCATGACGACCGCGGATCGCTGACGCCGCTCGGCGAATTCTCGTTCGCCCTCAATCTGAGCCAGCCACCGCGTCCTCGCTTCCTGAACCGTTCTTTCTGAAAAACAGCGCTCGCTTTCTGGTTGCCAATCTGCAATCACAGCGCGGTTGTGAGTAACCCACTACTCTTTGTTGAGTGCGCCGATGGGGATGGACGGGGCAGCGAGGCTCGATGGCCTCAAGGAAGGCACAGCGACGCCGAGCGCCGCCGCGCTTGAAGCCGCACGCTTCGGGTTCGCCCGCACTCAGCCGCACCGCTCTGCCAAGCGCGTCCTCTACTTCACGCAAGCCATCGCGATTGCCGCTCTTGTTGCGGCGTTGGTCTTTGCGGCGCGCGCCGCGCCAGCGCCGACATTCGAGGCCATCCACATCACGGCGTTCGTTATTTTCGCCGCCGCCATCCTGTTCCGTCTCATCGCCGCCGGTTCGCTTACGCCGCTGCTCTCGCGCCTCGCCGATCGGAACGACGTTCCGATCTACACGATACTCTGCCCACTCTACCGCGAAGCCAACGTGGCGCCCGATCTCGTCGCTGCTCTTGCGCGACTCGATTATCCAACCGATCACCTCGATATCAAGCTGCTGGTCGAAGGCGACGATATCGACACCATCGCCGCCGCACTCGCCGTCTCGGGCGCCGCGCACATTGAGGTGGTGGTTATCCCAGCCTGCACACCACGGACGAAACCAAAAGCTTTGAATGTCGGACTCTCGCGTGCGCGCGGCGAATTTGTCGTCGTTTACGACGCCGAAGATCGACCGCATCCGCAACAATTACGGGCCGCGCTCGCCGCTTTCGAAGACGATGACGCAAGTCTCGCCTGCGTGCAGGCGCCGCTCGCCATCGACAACGCCGACGCCTCGTGGATCGCCCGGCAGTTCGCGGCTGAGTATGCCATCCAATTTCGTGAGATATTGCCATTCCTCGCGAGCATCGGCGCGCCACTGCCGCTCGGCGGCACCAGCAACCACTTTCGCACGGAAGTGTTGCGTGAAGTTGGCGCTTGGGATCCCTACAACGTCTGCGAAGATCACTCCAAATTCTCAAACAAACACAAACGCTTTCGAACGATGCCGTTCCACGTCCCATTCCTATCCCATTCGATTTTAGGGGGCTGACAAGGGCTGCAGAGGGCGCGAGAGGGTTCAAGTTTCTGTGGACAATCGCGTGCGCGCAACCGCGCGGCAGTCGGCAACTGTCGCTCAGCGAGGCGTAGTAGTCGCGCCTACCGATTGCTCCTGCCGCGGCGCGCTCTCGACAGCCGCGAACGAATGGCAGCAACACACCGCAAGACAGACTCACGCTTACACTTTTGACCGGCAGGAGTTCGCCGATTGCAGACGCTCATCTCTGGGCCCCGAACGGGCGTCCCGTGCGCGCGATTTTCGCGAACGGCCATCGCGCTCCCAACCAGCCGCCGCACCTTCCTAGCAAACAAACTGTGCCTGCTGCGTGGCCAGAAATTTGATGATGGACGCGTAACAGGCTGGATCGTCTGGAAGTGCGTGGTTGGAGTACGGGCGTTTCTCGTCGGTGACCGCGAGCTCACAGCGCCCGAAGAGGTCGCCCGCCATTTGATCGGCCAAGGCCAGCAAGGGATCGTGCCGCGAACCAAAGATGATGGCCGGCATGGCGATCTGGTCGCGCTTCGGACCGAGATATTTGCGAATGTGTCGTTGCATCGTCGGCGAGGTCGGGCCCGCAAAGCTCATGACAAAGCGGATGGACTGAAAAGCCTCATGCCCCGCCTCGCACGCGGCTGCAGCGAGGAGCGCAATGCCCGCGCCGTTGGAATAGCCGGCGATACCGTCGGGGCGCTCGCGGCGGCACACGTCCGCAAGGTGCGCCATGCTGACCTCAAGACCGTCGTAAAGGCCGTCGGTGAAGCGAAACCAGATGCGCGGGTCCTCGAAGCCGAAACCTTCGACCTCTTCGTCGGTGCACCCCATCTGGTTCTTGATAAGATCGTAAACCGTCTCCGGTGCGACTTGATGCGGGGCCGCCGGATAAATCCAGTCAACAAGGTCTGCGCAAGCTTGGGCACAGTGCGTGAAGTGCCCCTTCTGCGTAGCGTGCTTTGATGGATTGCTGCCGAAACAGTGCAGCGTCGCGATCTTCAGCTTAGCCATGTCCTTCGCCTCCACTTGGGCCGAGTCCGACTGGCCCCTCACCCCCAGAACTGATCCCAATTGTAGAGGTCGTAAAAGTGCTCACGGCCGGATATGATCTTGCCGTTCTTCACCTCGAAGACGATGCAGCAAGACACGTCGAGCCGCTTGCCATTGCGCTCGCCGGTGTTGCGGTGAATCCCCACGACGCGGCCATCGTCGGTCGCGAGCACGTCTTGGAGCGCCGCCTTGAACGTGCCGTTGGTTTCTCCACCATAGCGACCGAACTGCGCGAACACGGCGTCACGGCCGTGCCGATCGCCAGCGATGGAGGTTGCGCCTGGTGTGTGCCAGGACGCGGCTTGGTCGAAAATCTCGTTTAGGGTCGCAATGTCGGCCTCGTTGAAGGCTTTGTATCCCCGGCGTACCATGTCGGCGTTGCTGACCATACTGCTCATTAGAGAACTCCTTCCATTACTCAGCGCCGATTGGCGTGCAGATGAGCTGAGGTTAGGCTCGCTACACCGTGGCGTCCTTAAGTGGGGGCTAAATGATGCTAAATCCGCGCGCCCTTGCGACCCACGCGGGACGTGTTTGAAGCTGGGGCGCATTTGACGAAAATCTACGCAGCGACCGGTCTAGAGGTGTTTCCGGACGAACGACGCATCTTGGTGCGGGGCGAATCTATATCACTTGGCGCGCGCGCGTTCGACTTGTTGCTGGCACTAATCGACAATCGCGAACGCGTTGTCAGCAAGGAGGAATTGCTGTCCACGGTCTGGCCAGAGACTACTGTCGAAGAAAACAACCTCACAGTCCAGATGTCGGCATTACGCAAGGCGCTAGGGCGCGACGCGATCGCGACGGTCGCCGGACGCGGCTATCGCTTCACATTGCCATTGTTGGATGACAGACTTTCGCAAGCCTCGGGCCGACCGGTCATTGCGGTACTTGCCTTTGATACCGACGAACCGCACATGCAGTTCTTCGCTGATGGCGTCAGTGACGAGATCATTCAGCGGCTCGCCCGCGGCGCCCATCTTGGCGTCATTGGGCGCACCTCGAGCTTTCAATTTCGGGGGGAACGCAAGGCCGAAGCGGTCGACCGTCTCAAGTGCTCCCACGTCTTCGACGGCGCAATCCGCCGCGCAGGCGAAACCGTGCGCATTAACGCGCACCTGATCGACGCACTCTCACGTGAGACCGTTTGGTCAGAGCGCTACGACCGTGGTCTCAGCGACATGCTTGCAGTGCAAGACGAGATTGCCGAGAATATCGCCGGCGCACTCAATCGAACGTTCACGCGCACCTCGACTCGCGCGGTCGAGCCTGATGTGTTCGATCTCTACCTGCGCGCAACACCGACGTCTTATGCGCCGAACGAGTTGGCCGCCAGCGTGGGTCTGCTCGAAGTCGCGACCCAACGCGCGCCACATTTTATCGAAGCCTGGGGCCGCCTGGCTTACCTGCGCGCGTTCCTTCACCTTTACCTGCCATTCGGCGAGCGCGCTCACAGCGCCGAATGCGTGGTGCGCGAGGCATCGTATGCGCTGGCGCTGGACGCTGATAATGTCGATGCACTGGCGGCGCGCTGCTTCGTGACGAGACCGTTCGGTGACTTCGCGACGTTCGATGCGTTCCTCGATCGCCTGCGAGCGGCGCTCGGCGCGGGCGACGGCAAGCGCTACGTCGGCTGGCTGCTCCGGCACACCGGACGCATGCGAGAAAGCCTGGAGGATACGCAGCGGGTGTTTGCGCTAGACGCGTTTGACCCCATGACCATCAATTTGATGGCGCTCTCCTACATGGCCTGCGGACGCCCTGACTTGGCAGCGCCACTCTATTCGGACTTGGTCGAACGCTTACCTTCGATGAGTTTTCCCGTGTCGAGCCTGCTCAGGGCGTATGCATTCCTTGAGGACTGGGAGGCGGTCGACCGCCTGCTCGCAGTGGCCGCCACACGACCGCTGCGCGAGTTTCAAGAAACCATACCGTTCGTGCGCGCCAAACGCGACCAGACCGGCGACGTTCGCATGGAATGGCGCCGCGATTTCGGGGATCGGATCGCCAAGACAGGCGCCGTCGATGTTGCACGCTTGGTCTACGCCGCGCATCTAGGCTTCGTGGATGAAGCGTATCGCGCCGCCGCAACCTGCCGCCTCGGGCCATCTGGCGCCGGTGACGACGTCATGGGTCCCGACGGCTACCGCACCGCGCTGCTATTCGAGGCCAACATGCCGGAACTTCGAAATGACGCGCGCTTCCCCGAGCTGTGCGCGCAGCTGGGCCTCGCCGACTTCTGGATTGAGAGCGGGAAATGGCCGGACTGCGCGGATCAGGTGCCTTACGACTTCAAGGCCGCATGCGGGGCGAACCGCAGGAAGCCGAAGCGCAAGTTCTTCGATGAGGACTAGGCCTTCAGGCCGCAGAGCCGAGCGGCAAGGAAGGGCCAACCTCGGACTGACCGACACAATATTGTCAGCGGCTTGAATGTGGTCTGTCAGCAGTCACTAGAAACAGTCGTCAGGCGAGCGTTGCAAAGCATGGATCAGGCGCCTTCTTCGTTCGGACGGCCGCGTGCCCGCCTATCTCGTTGGCGTCCCAAACCTCCTTCGACTGGGCGAGAAGCTAAACGCTTATGAAGATTGCAGTGTTGGCGTCTTCGACGGGCCTGAAGCTTTCATCCTCCGATAACGTCAGAGAGAAATATCGCGCTTTTCTCGCATAAAATCAGCGTTTTGTGCGCGTCGCGATTTGCGCGTCCCGTTCCGCTCTCATTTCTGTGGGTAACTGCAAAAAGTGCGCGATAGGGCGTCATGGGGAAGCGCTGATCAGCGCCGCGCATCGAGCATTCGACCCTCAGCGGAGTTACGCACGGTACGTTCGAGCGTGAATTGATCAAGGGCGCGCATCGTATAACGCACCGAGCGGCCAAGCTTCACGAACACTGGACCTTTGCCGAGACGCCGCCAGGC
>JAWKUX010000006.1:0-171676 GCA_041398325.1 Hyphomonadaceae bacterium
AGGCTCGCGAAGAGCAAGACGCTGGCGTCACCACCGCCGCGTTTGAGGGCGATCGGCGGTTCGCCGATCTGACCGCGGACTGGCGCTTTGGCGACACCGGGGTGCTTTCCGATGCCGGCGTCGTGGTTGGCTTCGAAACGCAGACAGAGCAGGTCAATATCGACCAAGGCTTCGCCACGGTTACAGCTGAGCAGGACCACGCGGGTGCATTCGTCACCGCTCAAGGCGACATAGGCAATCTGACGCTGACTGGTGCTGTGCGGGTCGATGATTTTGACGGATTCGGTTCGGAGACGACGTGGCGCGCCGGCGCTTCATACAGCTTCATCGATGCCGTGCGCGTCTATGCAGCCTACGGAACGTCGTTCCGCGCTCCCACGCTCTATGAGCGCTTCATTTCGTGGGGCAATCCAAGGCTCGACCCTGAGCGTGGCACGGCGTGGGAAGTTGGCGGCGACGCACGCTTCGCGGCGTTTGGCCAAGAAAACGGAGTTGGGCTGGGCCTGCTCTATCGGAGCACCCGAATCGAAGACTTGATCGATTTCAACTCGTCGTTCGTCTACGCAAACGTGGACAAGGCGGAGATTGACAGCGTCGAGGCGCGACTTTCCTTGCGGCCGATCACCTGGCTGACCGCCAATGTCGCCTACATCTACACAGATGCACAGGACGCAATCGCCAACACACCGCTGCTGCGCCGTCCGGACGACACATGGATGGCTTCTCTCGATTTCGAGCGGGGCCCGTTCAGCGCGCAACTGGTGTGGCGCTCAGTCGGCGAACGCGCCGACCAGATCTATGGCGATGACGGCTTCTGGCGGGGTGTCGGCGTTACGCCGCAATACGACGTGCTGCGTGCGTCGGCGGCCTGGGAAGTCACACCAGGCGCGCAAGTCTTTGTAGCCGCAGACAATCTGACGAACGACGCCTACGAACCGGCGAACGCGTTCGCCGGCGCGCCGCGCAACATCACTGTAGGTGTCCGGCTGCGGCCAGCAACCTAAGACATATTCGGCGGCGCACTGTTGGCGCGCGCGGCAGACACGCCTAGCGTCCTCCTGTCCAAAACACAGGAGGACGTCATGGCAGTTGCAAAAGTCATCGAAGTCACGGCCGGTTCCAAAAAGGGGCTGGAAGACGCCATCGAGCAGGGCATGGCCAAGGCATCCGACTCACTCTCGAACGTCGAAGGCGCTTGGATTCAGGACATAAAGGTCACCGCCAAGGACGGAAAGATCAGCGAGTGGCGCGTCAACATGAAGGTGACGTTCGTTCTGAACTAACTACTGCGCGTTCAGATTGAGATCGTCGCCAACGACTTGCCGGGCGCTATCCAAGCAAAGCGATCGCAAGGCGCCGCTTTCGACGCCGGGCGGCGCTGCGCCCCGGCGAAACCACTGGCGTCCCAGGGTGACCTGCCCCGTCAGCGGCACGTTTGGCGGTGCCCAGGTTGAATCGACACGTTGTCGCGCCGCCTCGGTGCGCGCCCACGTTGGCCAGGTGTCGGCCACATGGGTGAATGTCACGCGGACACTGCCGCATGGGAATTGTCCGAATTCCATATTGGTGACCTCAACCAAGCGGCGCTGGGCGTTCGGACAGAATTCCGGACGGGCGCCGCCATAAGGCGAGCCGCGTAAATACGCTCCGCCATCTTCGGTATGATTGTATTCGACAACGCCGGGACCAATGTCCGGTCGCTCAGTCGCCGTCAGAAAACCTAGATCAACGAATTCGCGCATGCGCTGCTGACTCGCCGACGTGACTTCACTGCCCCAATCGCGCGTCATCAGGTCGTAGCGAGCGTAGTAGACGCTGCGGCGCTCACTGGCGTCGAGCCACAAGCCCGGCCACGGATAGCAAAGCGGCGCGGCGCTAACCAAATTCTGCACGGCGGCCGCGACCTCCACACGATCGACCGTGCTCTCAACGCGCTCGATAACGCTTTCGGCGGCGCCGGTGCGAATCTCACGTGGCGTACGCATGAACTCTTCGCGCGAAGGCAATTCGCTGATGCACGCACAAAGAGTGAGTGCGATTGAAGTCGCTGCGATTGTCCGCAGCGCGTGCGTCAAATTCATCGTCGCCTCCCCGTCAAAGGCTCTACGATGGATCAGTATTGACCAGTATCGCGGTGCAGCAAACCCAAGCGCGTGACAGGTGTTCGCTTTGTCGGTGAAAAAACGGCAATCGCACTGCTCACGGCACCGGGGCGCCTGTTGAAGCGGCAATGAGGGATGGAGCGGGTAGAGGGAATCGAACCCTCGTCTTTAGCTTGGAAGGCTACGGCTCTACCATTGAGCTATACCCGCACGCGTCGGCTGATTAGCGGCAGAAGACGGCTTCGTCGAGGCGGGATCATGCAACGGGGCGCGTCGCCGCCTTGCCCCCACCGAACTTGCCCGCTAGAAGCCGCGCTCCGGCTGGAAGGGTGGCCGAGTGGTTAATGGCAGCAGACTGTAAATCTGCCCGCGCGAGCGTACGCTGGTTCGAATCCAGCCCCTTCCACCATCCGGATTTTCTATAAGTGAGCCGCCCTCCCCACTCGTCGAAGCCACAGCGCGGTGTTCCGCCGGTTCAAGCGGACCGTGCGAGGCCGATCAATCCGTTACCGCGCCGTGAGTTCGAGGCGGAAGCTGGCGGGCCATCGTGGATCTGGGGTGTTCATGCCTCGCTGGCCGCGCTCGCCAATCCTGCACGCCGGATTGAGCGTGTCGTCGCCACACGTAATGCCGCCTCACGCCTGCCCGAGGGCGTTGAGCCACAGATCCTAGAACCGGACGCCATCGACGGCATGCTGCCGCCAGGCGCTGTCCACCAAGGACTGGCAGTTCGCGCGTTTCCGTTAGATCCCGCGGAGCTGGAAGCGGTCTGCGCGCCACCTGACGAACGCAGCGTCTTGGTGCTGGATGGCGTCACCGATCCGCAGAATGTCGGCGCAGCGTTCCGTTCCGCTGTCGCCTTCGGCGCGCGCGCGGTGATCTTGCAGGACCGTAAGTCCCCGCCGCTCACCGGTGTGCTCGCGAAAGCCGCTGCGGGCGCAGTTGAGATTGTGCCGCACGTGCGCGTCGTGAACCTCGGGCGCGCGATCGAGACGCTACGCTCACTCGGCTATGTCACCGTTGCGCTCGAAGGCGAAGCTGAGCTGGACCTCGCAGATGTGCTCGCTGACAAGCGTCCCGCCGCTATCGTTGTCGGCGCGGAGGGCAAGGGTCTGCGCCCTGGTGTCGCCGAAGCATGCGAGAAGCGCGCGCGTATCCCCATCGCGCCCGCGCTCGAGAGTTTGAACGTATCCGTCGCTGCCGCGATCGCGCTCTATGAGGCGAAACGTTCGCGCTAGTGCGCGGCGGATTTCCTGAAGATCATGCTCTTGATCAGGTAGAACACGCCGATAATGATGGCGTAGCCCGCGAGCAAAACGCCCGTGCTGGTCCAGAATGCCGGCTCCATGATCGGCGGCAGCGTGACCGAGCCTTCGCGATCGCCAGCCAAAACCGGCGCCAAGCGATCGATCGCGACGTGGATGATGGTCGCGACCAACGCGATCGGAATCCATTGACGCCACGATCCCATGAAGAGCGTCGCGGCGAGCGCGATCAACAGACCCTTCGGATTGTTGGTGTTGGCGAAGCCCTCACGAAGGATCGCCACGGCCTGATCGACGTATTCCATGCTCGCCCCTCCGCGTATGGCCCCCGTCCCCGCGAGGGTTCCCACGGCTCCAATTGTTAGGCGCCCGCCCAGGTTCCGTCCAGACCGGACCGCCCGGCTCAAACCAATTCGAGCGTCATCAACACGTCGTCGACATAGGCGCCGGCAACCTGAATACCGCCAGGGATATGGCCAGTCTGGCGAAAGCCGACCCGCTCATAAAGGCCACGCGCGTGGGCGTTCACGCCGTTGACCCAAAGCGCAATCCGGCGCGCGCCTTTGGCTCTCGCGTGCTCAATAGCCGCCTGAACAAGCTTGCCGCTGGCGCCCGTTCCACGTGCGTCGGGATGCGCGTAGACAGCGTGGATCCAGAACGTGTGCGCAAGCGACGGGTAAGGTAGCGCGTCGATGGTGAGCTTGGCGACCAGACGCCCGCCATCGAACGCGCCCCATCCGAGGCCTTGCTGCAGCATCTCACGAACCTGATCGTCCGATCGCGCGGCGTCAGTCTCCGCCACGTCGACGAACCCAGTCGGTGACTCGCTCATGCCGAAGCGATGCAGCTCGCGATAGGCCGCGGTGTCGTCTCCCGTGAGCTGGCGGACGATCACGCGCCGCCGCCGCCGAAGCGCGCCGCGAGTTCGGCGACTTGTTCGTCTTCGATCTTCTTGAACAGGACATCCGGCGGCATGAACTTGTGGCTGCGCGGCAGCGCGTCCCACACGCCACGATCCTTAGGATCGGGCCACATGCGGTTGCTCTCCGGCACGCCGATGGCATCCAGCACCGCTTTCGCGGCGTCCGGAATGAACGGCTGCGCCAGGATTGCGAACAACGCGCAGGCGTTGAGACCTGTGCGCACGCCGATGGCGGCGGCGTCGCGATCCGTCTTCAACGCGGTCCACGGCGCGGCAACCTGCAGATACTCGTTGCCGGCCACCCAGATCGCACGCAGCTCGGCCGCGGCTTTGCGATATTCCATCTGATCATGGAATTGCGTCAGCGCGGTCAGGCGCTCCGCGAACTCGGCATAGAGTTTTTCTTCGTGCGCGCCCGGCGTGCCGCCATCGGGCACTTCGCTGTCGAACTTCGACGCGGCGAAGCGCGTGATGCGGTTGACGAAATTGCCGAAGACGTTGGCAAGGTCGGCGTTGATGGTTTGCTGGAATTGCTCAAGCGTGAACGCCGCGTCGGAGCTCTCCGGCGCGTTCGCCATCAAATACCAGCGCCAATAATCGCTCGGCAGAATCTCGAGCGCTTGGTCCATGAAAATGCCGCGCCTCTCGCTCGTGCTGAACTTGCCGCCGTACCAAGTGACCCAGTTGAACGCCTTCAAACGGTCGACCAGCTTCCAAGGTTCATGGCTGCCCATGATCGTGACCGGGAAACTGACCGTATGGAAGGCGACGTTATCCTTGCCCATCACCTGAATGTAGGTGACGTCGTCGGCGCCCTTATCAATGCGCCACCAGCGCTCCCAATCGCCGCCGTTGGCCTCGGCCCATTCCACCGTCGAGCCGATGTACTCAACCGGCGCATCGAACCAGACGTAGAACACCTTGTTCTCAAATCCAGGCCGGATCTGGCCGTTCTGCGTGACCTTGATGCCCCAAGAGAGATCGCGCGTGATCGAGCGATCAATCAAACCTTCATCCAGCCATTTGTACGCAATCGAACGCGCTAACGGCGGCCATTCGGTTGACTTGTCCACCCATTCTCGGATGCGATCCTGCATCTTGGGCTGCTTCAAGAAGAGATGCGCTGTGTCGCGCGGCTCAACATTCGTCGAACCGGAGATCTTCGAGCGCGGATTGATCAGCTCGATCGGATCGAGCAGCGTTCCGCAATTGTCACACTGATCGCCGCGCGCCCGTTCGAAGCCGCAATTCGGGCACGTGCCTTCGACATAGCGATCCGGCAGGAAGCGTTTGTCGTCGATCGAATAGATCTGCTTAGAGACGCGCTCTTCGATCAGTCCGTTCTTCTCCAGCACTTCGCAGAAGTGCTGCGTGAGCTTGTGGTTCGGCGGATTGGATGAACGGCCGAAGTGATCGAACGAAAGCTTGAAGCCGTCGCACGCGTCCTTCTGAATTCGATATTGCTCAGCGCAATAGATTGTCACGTCCTGCCCGGCTTCAGCGGCGGCGAGTTCAGCCGGCGTGCCGTGTTCATCGGTGGCGCAGATGAACAGAACCTCGTGACCCTGCAGGCGGCGGAAGCGCGCATGGATGTCCGCAGGCAGCATCGACCCGGCCAGATTGCCGAGGTGCTTGATGCCGTTGATATACGGAAGTGCGGACGTGATGAGGTAGCGAGCCATAAGGCCCGCTACCTAAGACGCTTCCCGGACGCCAGCAAGGCGGGCTTATGAAGACGCCTTCAGGCGGTTGTAGGCGTCGCGCATCATGCCGCCATAGCGCTCGACCTGGCCGGAGCCGTTGTAGCCGCGCGCGAAGCCTTCCCAATCCTTGCGGACGAGTTCGTCCGCCAAGTTGTTGGCGCGGACGAAGGCGGTGAACGCCTTCAACTGCTGCGCTTGGTTCTTGGCCATGTCGGTGACGAAGGATTTCGGGTCAGCGAAGCCGCACGCGGCGTGGTTGAAGCCCATGATCTGGAACAGACCATAGCTCGCAGACGCGATCGCGTTTTGCGGATCGAGCGCGTAGGCGGCTTTCAGTTGGTTCCACCGGTCTTCTTGGCTGCGCGGATACTTGGAAGCATCCCAAGTCGGATACGAGATCGTTGGGTGGCTCGCGTCGTACATGCGGTTTGTGCGGCGTGAGAAAATGTGCGGCTCAAACAGAATAATTGGACGCCCGTCTGCTGCGAACGCGCCGAGGCGGCCGCTTTCAACCTCAACAACAGCTTGCACGGCTTCGACTTCGCAGCCCAGCGTTGCGGCCGCTGCCTCGTAGTCGGCCCGGGTGAGCGCGTCGGTGCTCTGCGCCTTCAGCGACGTGATGTATCCGTCATCACCCAGAGGCGGCAGCGCCGCATAAGCGGCGGCGAGCGCAGTGGCGTAGGCCGTTGCATTCGGCCCGCCCTCGTATTCGCCGGCAAACGCCGCCCAGTCGCGGCGTTGCAGTTCATCAGCGAGACCTGCGCGGCTCACATAAGCCTCGAACGCCGCCAGTTGGCGCGCTTCCGACTTCGCCATGTCGTCCACGAACGCAAACACGCTCGCGTAACCTGCGGTCGCGAAATAGCGGCCCGGCAGCTGGAAGACGCCCCAGCTCGTTGCGCCGAGCGCGGCGGCCGGATCAAGCGCATAGGCTTCCGCGACCTTCGCCCAACGCGCAGCTTGGTTGCCCCCGGCGGGCGCGCGGCTGCTGCTGCTCGAGACGCCAGGATTTGAAGCGTCGAACCGGTGGCCGGTGAGTTCGCTGAATGCGAACGGCTCATACGAGATAAGGATCTTGCCACCCGAGAAGCCTGGGCCTGCACTCTCCACGCGCAGAATCGCTTTGATGACATTGGCGTCGGCGCCGAAGCGCTGCGCGAGCGCGGCGATTTCGGCATCCGGGATACGCGCCGCGTCCTGGGCGCGCAGCGTATCAAGCGAAAAACCGGACGGCGGGCCCGACGGCGGCGGCTCGGGCGGCGGCGCCGGGGGCGGCGCGGGTGGTGTTGCCGGCGGCGGCGCAGGTGGTGTCGCAGGCGGCGGCGTAGGTGGTGTCGCTGCGGGAGGCGCCGGCGGCGCTGCGGGCGGTGGCGGCGCGGGCGGCGTCCGCGGCGGTGGTGATGGTGGCGAAGTGGGACGGGTGCTGCCGCGAGTCCCAAAAATGGCGCGGAAAACTGAGTCCCAGAAGCTCATGCTCATCCCCGAAATTGTAGTCCCAGCCATAACGTCGCATTCGGCGACGCCCCGCACAGACAGCGGTCCGCCTTAGCCATTTCTGGGGCAACGGGCAAACCACATAACGGCGAACTCGACGCTTTCGCGGACGCAAACAAAGTGGCAAAAGCCCGCTCCGCGCGCCGCGTTAGCTCAGCTGGTAGAGCACCTGATTTGTAATCAGGGGGTCAGGGGTTCGAGTCCCTTACGCGGCACCGCTCCTAACACTCTGTTTCGCGGCGCCTTTCTTTTGACAGCACGGTGAGGCGCTTCGTCCGATTGCGCGCGGCCAGCTCCGCGCGAAAGTGAAACCCACCGATTGGGGGACCTCATGCGTACTTTCTTCGCCGCCACCATCTTGCTCGTACTTGCCGCTTGCGGATCGCCGGAGGCGCCGACTCCGTCCGAGACCGCGTCAACGCCTGCGCCGACCGCAGGTGCGGAGACCACTACCGTAGCCGCAACGCCGGGCAGCGAAGAACAGCAAGCAAAGATTGCAGCCCTCGCCGCACCCTACAACGAAGCCAATTACGAGGCCGGTCGGCGCGTCTTCGCGCAATGCCGTTCATGCCACGTCATCGAAGCTGGCGCGGCCCATCGCGTCGGACCAAACCTGCATGGCGTGTTCGGACGCGAGATTGGCTCGGCGGAAGGGTTCAACTATTCGCCGGCTGTGCGAGACGCAGACTTCGTCTGGGACGCCGATCACCTCGATCATTGGCTGCAGAACCCGCAGACGTTCTTGCCGGGCAATCGCATGGCGTTCGCTGGCGTGCGTGATGAAACGCAGCGCCGCGATCTGATAGCCTACCTGATGGTGGAAGCTTCGGAGTAACTTACTCCGCTGGGCGGGCGGCCGCCTCGCCGTGCTCGTAGTCTTCGATCGCCTTTGCGGTTGATTCCGGCGACTTCGTGTACTTGGCGAGGAGGTCGTAAAACACCGGCACCACGAACAGCGTCAGCATCGTTGCGACCAGCAAACCGAAGAAGATCACGACACCAATGGTGAACCGGCTTTCGGCGCCCGCGCCGTGGCCAATGATCAACGGGATCGCACCGACAATCGTGGCGATTGACGTCATCAGAACCGGACGAACCCGCAGATCGGACGCTTCGATAATGGCGTCGCGAACCCCTCGGCCTTCGTCGCGCAGCTGATTTGCGAATTCGACGATGAGAATGCCATTCTTGGCAGCCAGCGCGATCAGGATGATCAGGCCGATCTGACTGTAAATGTTGAGCGTCTGGTCGAACAGAAAGAGCCCAAAGAGCCCGCCCGTGAGCGCAAGCGGCACCGCCACCATGATCACCAGCGGGTGGATGAAACTCTCGAACTGCGCCGACAACACCAAGAAGACGACGATCAGCGCAAAGCCGAACGCGAAGGCGATGGCGCCGGTCGATTGCTTGAACTGGCGCGCAGCGCCCGAATAGTCGATGGTGATCGGCTCGCCCCCAATCTCCTCACGCGCGATAGCCTCAAGTTCATTCAGCGCATCGCCAATGGCATAGTCGCCGGCGATGGACGACGAGATCGTCACCGCGGCTTGCCGGTTCATCCGCCGCCGCTCGGCGGAATCGCCAACGGTATTTAGGCTCACGAGCGTCGACAATGGCACCAACTCACGCGTGCGATCCGAGCGAATATACTTGTTGGCGAGATCGGCGATATCCGATCGCTCATCCCGTTCGGCTTGCAGGTAGACGTAATATTCCTCGCCGCGATCGGTTATGGTGTTCACGCGCCGTGCACCCATGGTGGCTTCGAGCGTTCGGCCAATGGACTGCACCGAGACACCCAGGGCGGCCGCGCGCTCGCGGTCGATCTCCACCATTACACGCGGCGATGTCGGCTGATAGTTCATGCGCGGCCGTTGAAAGTTCGAGCTTTCGCGCATGCGATCCATGACGCGCTCGGCGACCACTGCGAGACCTTCGTACGTTGATCCCAACAGCACGATCGAGGCGCCGTCCGCGCCACCACCACCTCCGCCGCCGCCCTGGAATGGGTTCTGCATGCGCACGCGAACGGTCGCGCCGGCGATCTGGGCGAAACGCCTGTTCATCTCCGTTTCAATCTCAGCGCCACTGCGTTCGCGATGCTCCCAGTCGGCGAGGAAAACGCGTGCTAAGCCAGACGAGAAACGGTTCGTGCCAGCATCGCCAAATCCCGGTGCGACGACCATAACGCGCTGCGCCTCGCCGCTCTCGACATAAGACAGCAGAATCTCTTCGACCTGCCGCATGACACGGTTCGTGTACTCGAAGCCCGACCCCTCCGGCGCCTGCACCTGCACGATCAAATTGCCCCGATCTTCGGGAGGCGTGAGTTCGGACGAAAGGTTCGTAAAAAGGAAACCGCCCAGCAATACGACGCCCGCGAACACCGCCAACACGAGCGGTTTCACATTCATCGCCGCCTCAAGCGAAGCTCGATACGACGCGCGAAGCGCGTTGAGCGCGCCGTCGACGACGCGAGATAGCTTTGTGCTGGTCTTAACCGGCTTGATCAGCTTCGAGCACATCATCGGTGAAAGTGAGAGCGCCGCAAATGCCGAAATGACGATGACGCCTGCGATCGTGACAGCGAGTTCGACGAACAAGCGGCCAACATAACCGCCAACAAACAAGAGTGGCAGGAACACAGCCACGAGCACGGCCGATGTCGCCACGATCGCAAAGAACACTTGCCGCGAACCGCGTTCGGCCGCCACCAGCGGCGGCTCGCCCAGCGTATCAACGCGCCGCTGCGCGTTTTCGAGAACGACAATGGAGTCATCGACAACCAGGCCAATAGCGAGCACCAGCGCCAAGAGCGTCAGCAGATTGATCGAGAACCCAAACACCATCAGCACGAGGAACGCGCCGATCAAGCAGACTGGAATGACAGCTGCAGGAATGAACGCTGCCCGCCACGATCCAAGAAAGAGGAAGATGACGAGCACAACGAGCGCTGTCGACTCAAGCAGAGTCTGTCCCACACGGCCAATCGCCCGATCGATGAACACAGTGGAATCGTAGGTCACGACAATATCGGTGCCTTCCGGCAGCGATGGCCGGATGCGCTCGATTTCCTCTTTCACCACGCGCCCGACCTCAAGCGCGTTCGAGCGGGATTGGCGAACAATCCCAAGCCCCACTTGCTCCGTGCCGTTGCCACGGAAAATACTGCGCCGTTCTTCCGGCTCGATGTCGACGCGAGCGATATCGCCCAAGCGGACTACCGCTTCTTCGGGCCCGCCTTGGCCGGCGATCGGCAGGCGCTGGAATTGCTCCGGCGTCTCAAAAGCGCGCGCTACGCGAACTTGATAGTCACGCTCTTGACTCTGCACGTAGCCCGCGGGGAGTTCGATGTTCTGCGACCGCAGCGCATTCTCGACATCCTGCACTGTGATGCCGCGCGCCGCCATCGCGTTGGTGTCGAGCCAGATCCGCAGCGCACGACGGAACCCACCGCCGACCTGGACATTGGCGACGCCATTCAAGACCGCGAGCCGGTCTACGATGTAGCGGTCGGCGTAATCCGTGAGCGCCATGCGATCAAGCGTGGTCGACTCCAAGCTAAACCAAATGATCGCGTCGGCGTCGGCGTCGGCCTTACGGATGGTCGGCTCATCGATATCGGCCGGCAATTGGCCTCGCGCGCGGCTGACCGCGTTCCGCACGTCGTTGGTGGCGTCTTCGAGATCGCGATCGAGCGTGAACTCGATATTGACCGAGGCGCGACCATCGCGGCTCGTTGCGTAGATGGTGTCAATGCCGTCTATGCCAGAGAGCTGATCTTCAATGATCCGCGTGATCTGGTTCTCGACGACTTGCGCAGAGGCGCCCGGATACGAGGCGTTGACCGACACAATCGGGCGATCGACGTCAGGCAACTCGCGCAGCGGCAGACGCGTGAAAGCGATCAGACCGAACGTGATGATGATGAGCGAAAAGACTGTCGCCAGTACTGGGCGGCGGACCGAAAGGTCTGAAAGCGTCACGGGAGCCGCTTACCTACCGCGAGGGCGCAAAGGCTGCGCGCCTTCAGCTGCAGCGGGCTCGGCAGAGCCAAGCTGCACAGGCTGGCCTGGGCGCACGCTCTGCACGCCCTCGGTGATCACTTGATCAGCGGCGTTCAGACCCTCCAACACTTCGGCCATGCCGCCCGAGCGTTGCCCGGTACGGATACGCACCAGTTCGGCCGACGTGACGCCATCACGCACCGCAACGCGATAGACATACGCGCCATCAATCTGGTCGAGGATCGCTATCTCAGGGATTGCGAGCGCGTCGCGGGGATTGGAACGAACATCAACCGTCATCAACATGCCTGGCCGTAGCGCGTCGTCGTGGTTGGGCAGAATGGCGCGGACACGCACCGTGCGCGTGGCTGCGTCCACACGCGTATCGACGTTCGCGATTGAGCCAGCGAATTCACGGCCGGGATAGGCTGCCGTGCGCGCGACAAGCTCGACGCCTTGCGTCACACGCGCGATCTGCGTTTCGGTCACGGTGAAATCAAGCTTGATCTCGGAAGTGTCGTCCAGCGTGCCGATCTGATCGCCGGGCCGAACGTACTGACCTGGGCTTGCGAGACGTAAGCCGACAACGCCCGCGAAAGGCGCCCGAATGGTCCGGTCAGCGATACGAGAGCCGCCGGCGTTGAGACGCGCTTCCGCTGCTTCGGCAGCCGCCCGCACGGTGTCGAGCCGCGCTTGCGAAGCGAAGCCGCGATCGAATAGCTCTTGCGTCCGGCGGAGATCTTCCTGCGCCGCCTCGTTTGCAGCGCGTGCTTCCGCGAGAGCAGCGGCCTGCTCTACGCTCGACATCTCGACCAGCACTTGACCTGCACGCACGCGATCGCCGCTCTCGAAGCGGATGCGGCGAATTGTGTCGGCCACCTTTGGCGTAAGGACGATGCTCTCAAGCGCTTGCGCGGTGCCGATTGCTTGGAGCCCATCTGTGAAGGTGTGCGTTCCGGCGGCTACTGCGACGACGGTTGTCGCTCCACCTGAACCGGGGCCGCCTGGTCGACCACCTGGTGGCGGGGCCGCAGCCGTAGCCGCGCCTTCGCTTCCGCCCAATACCGTGTCGGTCGCCGTTTTTGCGACAACCACCAGCAGCATCAGCGCAAGACCGGCAACGACAACCGCCGCAAAGCCAAATCGCCTGAAGAGCCCCACAAACATTCTGTAACGGTTCCTACATGGGAAGTTTTTCGGATGTGTGACCAGTTGAGTCGAAAGTCCACTATCCGCGCGTTTCAATCGCCCGGCCGACCCCACAAGCCTATCACCAGTGCAGGCTCAGGCGCGCCGCTATCTATGCGCGCCCGGACTCCGACCTGGACGCCTCGCCCGCTGCGACCGAAGCGCACCACAGTAAGCTGTGCCTTTACGGTCTCGTCGCCCTCGACAGGGGAATCCAGAAAAAGCTGCCCCATAGCTAACCAGTTGTCGCCGGGACGGTAACCCACCGTAAGGTCGACACGGCCGCCTTCGCAGCCGCCGCTCAGCGCGCGCGCCGCGGCTTCGACATTGAAGAACATGCGGCCTTCACCCGCTGATCGGCCGCCCAAGAACCGGACCTCCGCTCCGCCCTCGCTACAGCCTTCGTCAGGATGCGAAACCCAGAGTGCGCCAGCTTGGATCGCGAGCACATTTTCTTCGGAGCGATAGAAGGCGTGCTTCACGCCTAGGGTGGCTTCTGCGCGCCACGCGTTTTCCGCGTATTGGTTGCTCTCGATCCAAGGCGCGACGACGAAGGAAGTGTCTTCGTTGAGCGGCGCTTCTATGTAAGTGGAGCCCTCGCTGTGGAGGGTCTCGTCATCACGGACGCCAAGCGCGGTTGAGCTAATCCACTGGCCGCCTTCGGGCGCGATCCAAGCGCCAGCCGCAGCCGGCGTCGGCGCTAACGCTGCGACGATGCCTAGGAGTCGTAGCCCGGCAGCTCGCGATCCAGTTTTCTCTTCAATCCCGGCCACGCCAACCCCGACACCCCGCCCATGGCCTTCGCAGGACCATTGCGCGTTTCCTCTTGCGCAGCATTTGGCGCAATCAACACGGTCTCACGACCGCCACTCAGTGCAGCGACCTGCTGCGCGCACGCACGCTCAAGGAAGAAGATGCCGACAAAAGCGGCCGCCGCCGTCGAGCCAACGGCCAACGTGCCGTGATTGCGCAACAACATGAGGCTCTTGTCGCCGAGGTCTTTCACAAGACGCTCGCGTTCGTCGAGGTTCAGCGCCACGCCCTCATAGCCGTGGTAGGCGAGGTTCGGGATGGTCAGCAGAGCGTTTTGCGTCAGCGGCAGAAGGCCTTCCTTCTGCGCGGAAACACCGACGCCGGCGTCAGTGTGCAAGTGGATGACACAAAGCGCATCTTCACGCGCGGCGTGTATGGCTGAGTGGATCGTGAAACCCGCCGGATTGATGTAGTACGGGGTCGGCGCAACGATGTTTCCGTCGAGATCGACCTTCACCAGCGATGACGCTGTCATCTCATCGAAGAAGAGCCCATACGGATTGATCAGGAAGTGATGCTCCGGCCCAGGCACGCGCATGGAGATGTGCGTGAAAATCATGTCGTCCCAGCCGTGCAATGCGACCAAGCGATAGAGCGCCGCGCAATCGACGCGCGCCTGCCATTCCTCGGCGCTCACGCGGCCCTTGAGGGAGGTTCCTGCGTCGTCGGCCATTGGTCGCGCTCCGTTCGTGACTGTGTTAGGAAAACCCTAGGCCCACCCGGGCGATATGCAAAGAGCGTCCGACCTCCCCATGAAGCTCTCGTTCTCCGCCAGCGCCCGTCCTGAGGCGCAACAAGCCCTGCGGCGGCTCAGGCATACCTATGGGGAAGCCGGTGAGGACGCCGACGTGATCGTGGCGCTCGGCGGCGACGGGCACATGCTCGATACGCTGCGCCGCCGGCTGAAAGACAAGAAGCCGGTCTACGGCATGCATCGCGGCACCGTCGGCTTCCTGATGAATGAATTCAGTGAAGATGACCTGCCGGAACGCGTAGCGAAGGCCGAGCCGATCAGGGTCCGGCCATTGGTGGCGAGATGTGAAACGGCCGCTGGGATTGTCGAGGAGCGCGCGTTCAACGAAGTCTCGCTCTTTAGGCAGACCGGCCAAACGGCGCGACTGCGCATCTGTATCGACGGCGCGGAGAGGATGCCGGAGCTTTCCTGCGACGGCGTGCTGGTGGCGACGCCCGCAGGCTCCACCGCCTACAACTTCTCTGCTCACGGCCCGATCCTGCCAATTAATTCGCGGTTGCTGGCGCTTACCCCGATCAGCGCCTTCCGCCCGCGCCGTTGGCGCGGCGCTTTGTTGCCGCATCGCTCGCTGGTGCGCGTTGAGGTGCTTGAGCCCGACCGCCGCCCCGTTAGCGCGACCGCCGACAACGTCGAAACACGGAATGTGACCGCCGTTGAAATCCGCGAAGATTCCGCGGCGGCGCTGACGTTGCTTTTTGACCCCGGCCACGCCCTGGACGAGCGTATCGTCCGCGAACAGTTCGAAGTCTGAACGCACACGCATCAACCCTCTGTTCATGAAGCGCTGGTCACCTACCGTTGGATGGCCCACCCACGCGCGTCTCGTTGCCTAGTGCCAACGAACTCGCTTCTTGCGCCTGGGGCCACGGGAGCAAAGCCGATGGCAAAGGTTGAAATGATCAACCCGCGCGAACAGGGATTTGGCACGATCGAACTGAAGAAGCCGATCTTCGATGCTGGCGCTGTCGCGCGCGCCGACCTGGCCCTCGAAGCGATGGGAGATGACTTCCAAGTTTGGCTCGATGCCGACATTGAGCGGCTGCAAGCAGCGCGTTTGCGCGCGGATGCCGCCAATTGGACGCCGCTTTCGCAGGAAGACATCCACGCCATCGCTCACGACCTGAAAGGCCTCGGCGCGACCTATGGCTCGCTGCTCTCGACACAGATCGCCGCATCGCTCTGCCGCCTGATTGAAACGGACGCCGGCAAGGCGCTGGTTCAATGCGACCCGACGCTGGCGCGAGCCCACATAGACGCACTACGTGCTTCGGTGCGTGACGGCATACGTTCCACCGAGCACCCGGTAGGTCGCGCCGTTCTTGACGCTCTGGAAACACGCGTGGCGGAACTCGGCGTTGCGCCGCGCTGACCGTTCGGCCCGCGTGAACGCCCGTCGGGCCAAGACTTCCGTGCGGAGAGCCCGGAGCGTGAGAGCGCAGAGGGTGGTCTCTAGATGCGGCTTTCGCCGCCGCGCGGTTCGCGCGCTCCGGCGCAGCTTGCTTCACCGGGCCACAGGATGGAGGGTCTCTCACTCCACGGGATGGTCCTCGGCGGCGTGCGGGCGACGCCGTTCAACATCATCGCCGGCGCGTCCTCCCACAGTTATGGGGCTCTATGGGCTTCCCCTTCTTTGTTCCTTCGGAGCTTCGGACGGGTCACGCTCAACTGCAGCGTTTCAACTTTGCTCCAAACAGCTGGCCAACTGCTCTCCGTGTGAGACGATCGAGGGAGCATAGGCGCAAACGCCAGCTGTCGGATTGATTGGCGCCTATCCGGCAAGATTGTCGAAGCTAGGCCTGCCCCGCCCCCTCGCCGAGCCTTGGAACTGGCCGCTCGCGTGCGTCCGCCCCGGCCCGCAGGCTCGTCTATATGCGCCGGACATGACGCTGCCGCTAACCTGACCTTTACCCTCTTCGTCCGCCTGACCTTAACCGTGCGCGTGCAATAAGCGACCTTCCATGAACGTGATCCCGTTCCGACCGCGGCCCCAGGCTGAGCCGCTTGCCTTCGCGATTGGCGCGCGCGTCGATCTGCGCGTGGGCGCCCTCGCGGCCGGCGTCGTGCGTCCTTTGGGCGAAACGGAAGACGCGTTCGCCTACTCGAACCTCGCCCGCCTTATCCGCGGCGCACGCATGGCGTGGCTGGAACGCGGCGCGCACGCAGTGCTGACTTTGGCGGTCCCCGCCGAGGTGCAAGACAGCCTTGAGGCCGACATGCTCAGCGAAGCTGCGGTGGAAGCCGGCTGCACACGCCGCAACTTCAACTTTCAACTCAACGAGCGCGAACTCGTCGCTGTCGGTCCAGCCTTGGCGGAAGAGCTTCGCGCGCGCGGCTGGAACGTCGTGTTGCGCGGCGATCCGAAGTGCCCGCTGCCGTTCGGCGCACGGGCGCGAAATCTTTACAGCGAACTCGTTGTGCAGGCGCCCGCAATGCCCGACCCATTCCTCGCGGTGGATGAGGGCGACCGCTCACCGCTCGGCCGCCGCCTGCTCGCGGCCAAGGCTGCCGGGCTCGTCATCACGGCCGAAACAGTGCTCACGGTGTCTCAGGCGCGTACCCTCGCCATTGCCGGGTTTGATCGTGGCGGCGGACCGTTCGCCGAGGCCGGCTTGCGCTAGATAGCGACGCGCTCAGCCTTCAGGCCGGAAGCGTCGAGCTTCTCAAGCAGATAGTCGAGATCGTCCTTCGGCACAGACTGGAACAGCGTCAGCGTGCGCTCCAGCATGCGCTTGCGGAAGGTGATGCGGTCACGCACCACGCCCTCGCGCTCAATCGAGTGATAAACATCAATCGCGGCGCGGAAAGACGGGAAAAGCCGCGGCGGCAAGCCGGCGCGGTCAAAAGCGGCTTTCAGACCAAGCGGCCCGCTGTCATGGATGAGCAGCCACATGCGTTGGTGCGCGATGCCGCCAAGCTCCGCCATCGCGTATTCGACGAAATCGATCTGGCCCAGGCACAGGCCGCGCATGATGATCGATGGAGTTAAGCGTCCATTCAAATTCAGCTGCTGCACGAACTTTGGCAGATCGCGCTGGCGGCCGGCCTGCTCAACGATATCCAACGTCGCGCGTTCGCGTGCGCCCATAGCAAGATCAATGGCAATCTGCGGGGGTAGTTCGTGATTGTTGACGAGGTGATCAAAGAGTTCGCCCGTCACCATCGAGACGAGCTTCTCGGTGACAGAGACCGGCAACTCTTCGCGATAGATCATCGCTGTGGTGATCGACGACAGACCTTCAAAACGCGTGAGCGCCGTCTCAAGGCCACTCTCATCGAACAACGCATTGTCATTCGCCAGCGCCCGCTCGACCGCTTCAGACACCGCATAAGAAGAGATCGCACCCGTAACCGTCGTGCTGATGCTCTCGCGGCTCGCTACCGCAATCTGCTTGTTCGGCGGACACGCACGCACGATCTGCACCAGATCTTCGTCGGTCAGCGACGGCGAATTCATGATCACAGGCAACGCGATCGAGTCCACGTCACGCGAAAGCTTGTTAGCAATCTCGCGCGGCAACTTCGGCGAATTTTTTAGAGCAATCGCCAACGCCCGGCGAACCAGCACGGCTGCGTCTTGCGCCATGATGGCGATGATGCCGTTCGCGTGTGCGCGTTCCTCTGGGGAAAGCTCAGCCTCTTCGATGCACCGACAAATCTTGTGTGCTGCGTGCGCGCGCTCATCCTCGCTAGGAGCCTTGATCAGCGAACGTATGTCGCTATCGGTAAGATTGGCGCGCATCGTGACGATCGACATGGGTTACGCTCACGCTTCAAGGAGGGCGGCGACTCCCGCCGCACCCGTTGGGACCAACCTCGTTCGCGTCCCTTAACGAAGGCTTGACTGCAAATATTGCGGAAGGGAAACGGCCAATGCTCGAAGGATTGAAGATCATCGAGATGGCCACCTACGTCGCAGCTCCCGGCGCGGGCGGCATCATGGCCGATTGGGGCGCGGATGTCGTCAAGGTGGAGCCGCCGGGCGGAGATCCGATCCGGATGTTCTTTTCCTCGCTCGGCGTCGACGAGCAGATGAACCCGGTCTTCGACATGGACAATCGTGGGAAGCGCGGAATCATTCTGGACACATCGAAGCCCGAAGGGCGCGACGCGCTGTTGAAGCTCATCGATGGCGCGGACATTTTTCTCACCAATGTCCGCCCTGGCGGGCTGGCGCGCGCCGGGCTTGATCCAGACACCGTACTGAAGCGCTGCCCGAAACTCATCTACACGACACTCACCGGTTATGGTCTCGAAGGGCCTGACGCCGATCGCCCGGGGATGGATCAAGCCGCCTTCTGGGCGCGCAGCGGGTTGGCGGCGATGTTTCGCCCGAAGGGCGGCGACCCGATCATGCTGCGCACCGCGTTTGGCGATCACGTCGCCTCGCTCGCGATCGTCGGCGCGGTGATGGCGGCAGTGTATGAGCGTCAGCAAACCGGCAAGGGCCGCCTGATCGATGCATCGCTGCTGCGCGTAGCTCACTACGCGGGCTCCAGTGATCTTGCGATCCAACACACACGCGGCCGCGTCGCGTCAAACCGCCCCCGCAAGAACACGCCCAATCCGCTGATCAACTATTTCCAAACCGGTGGCGGCCACTGGATCAGCCTGCTGTAGCGCCAAGGCGAAAAAGATTGGCCGAAACTCGCGCGCGCGTTGAAGGTTGAGCACCTCGTTGACGACCCGCGCTTTGCCAACGGCCGCGTGCGCCGCGAGAATGGCGCTGAACTGGTGCCGTTGCTGGATGAAGCGTTTGCCGCGCGCGACTTCGATGACATCGCCGCCGCACTCGATGCCGAGGAGATGATCTGGGCGCCCGTGCTCACCGCCGCGGAGGCCATCGCCGATCCGCAAGCGATTGCCGCAGGGTGCGTCGTGCAAACGCCGAAGCACGATGGCGGCGTAATGAATGCGCCTGCCGGTCCCGTGCGCTTTCCTGGCGCCGATGACGGCCCCAGGGGCCCAAGCCCACGCGCCGGCGAGCACACACGCACGGTACTGAGCGAAGCCGGATTCAGCCCCAGCCAGATCGACGCCATGTATGCAAGCGGCGCGGCCGCCTAGGCGATGGGAATTGTCTGGCCAGTCTTCACGCGGTCCATGACCACGCTTGTCCGATAGCGACGCACGAGAGGGTCAGCGGAGAATAGATTGCGCGATATCTCCTCGAAGTGTTCGACGTCGCGCGCCAGGACGATGAGCACGAGGTCAACGTCCCCGGTGACGTTGTAAATCTGCTGGACTTCAGGCGCCGCTTTCAGGCGCGATTTGATGGCGCTCACTTCAGCCACTCGCACTTTCTCAAGCACGATCTCGACGATGAACGTCATGCCGATTCCGAATTGCTTTGGATTGAGAACGGCGACCTCGGCGGCAATCAATCCGTGCTCGCGCATGCGCGCGATCCGGCGGTGCACAGCAGACGCGGAGAGGCCGATCTCAGCCGCGATTTCATCGGCGCTGCGCCGGCCATCGAACTGCAGAAGGGCAGCAATGCGTCTGTCCGATTCATCCACGCGCTACTTACTCGCATTCTTATCGATTTCTACGCGATAGTCTTGCGCCTTAGCCGCCAATTACGCCAGCTTTTGGCGTCTGGCGCTGCAATACTGCCGCAACAATGCAGCCGCATCGTTGTTGCGGCTCCAGGGAGGTCGGCGTGCGGTGGTTTTTGGCGATAGCACTCGTGGGCTGCACGGCAACGAGCGGTCTTGATCCGCACACCATGGACGAGGCTACATTCGAGCGCGAACTCGCCGCGCGCTTCCAATACGGTCCGCCTGAACCGCAGCCCACCGAGACTGACGATCAAGCCGCAGGCCAAATCGCTGACGCAGCCTCTTTGGCGCGTTTCCCCGAGTTCGATCGCGCATACACGCCCGCCGCGCGCGCCGAGGCGCATCGCTTGTTGACGCGCTTGCAGGCGGACGCCGGCTCTCTCAGTCACGAACAATTCGTCTTACGTGTCGCCGAGATAGCCGCGCTTGCCGACAACGGGCACACGTCGATCGGCGAGAACGCGTTCAGAAAGAACACCACGCGCCTGCCTCTTCGCACGTACCAATTCGCCGACGGGCTCTACGTGGTCTGGGCAGCGCCAAGCCTTTCAGACCTACTAGGCGCGCGCATTGACACCATAGACGGCCACAGCATCGCGGAGCTGCACCACGCTACACGCCGCTATGCGGGCGGCACGGACGCGCATCGTCAGCGCCTGCTGACCGCGATGCTGGAGTCTCCAGCTCTCTTACGGGCGGCTGGTCTGGCAAACGCAGGCGACGCGCTCACTCTTCGTGGCGTTCTGCCTGATGGGGCGCACTTTGAACGACGCATCGCGGCCGAGGCACGCGATCGCGCCGCCTGGATATCGAGTTCGCAGCGTTTGCTCTTCCCGGTTTGGGACGGCGCGCCGATGCAGAGTCTTCTCGGTCGCGACGATAATCTTCCGGTCTATTTGCGTCACAGCGGCGATTTGTTTTCCCTCGAGGCGCTCCCTGAGCGCGGCGTCTATATCGGCATTACCCACACAGGTGACGCTGATGAAAGTCCCATCGCGACGTTCCTTGAGGGCGCGTTGTCGCGAGTCCGCGCCGGGCACCCTGACTACGTCGTCGTCGATCTGCGGATGAATGGCGGCGGCGACTACACGACCACCTACGCCTTTGCGCAAGCGCTGCCAGAAGCAGCGAACGGCGCGCCCATCTATGTCTTTACGTCCCCCTGGACATTCTCAGCCGCGATCACGACTGTCGCCGCGCTAAAGACCGCCGGCCGCGGACAAGTGATCATTGTCGGCGAAACGGCCGGAGATCGGCTCGATTTCTGGGCCGAAGGCGGCACGTTCAACCTGCCAAACTCCTTCTTGCAGGTGCACTACGCCTCCGGCCGCCACATCTACAATGGGCCGTGCCGAGATCGAGCGACATGCTTCTGGCTGAACGACCGCTACCCGGTGCGGGTGCGCACGCTGGAGCCGGACATCTACGCTCCACACACGTTCGCCGCTTATCGCGCGCTACACGATCCGGCGCTTGACGCCGTGCTTGTGCACCAAGCTATGTCGCGTTCGTCCGCGCGTAGGCCGTGAGCGCCTCTAGCGGATTGCGCTGCTTGCTTTGATCGTCCTCCCCGGTGCGCAGCAGCGGCAGCAGTGCGAACGCGAAGAGTGCTTGGGCGAGAGCCGGCGACATCGCCTCGCCCTCGCGGCCATATTCGAGGCGCGCGCCGCCTTGGCGTTGCTGGGCAGCGCCGATGCTGGCGTCGGCATCGAGTTGCAGGCGGTCGAGCAACCCCTGCGCACTCCGCGGCTGACCGTTGGCGTAGAACAAGCCGCGATTGGCCGCCGCTTCTCGCGGGAAGAGTGAGACCGCGTTCGGCGCGCCTTGCTGCGCTGCCTCGATCAAGCGCAGCGCGCCACCTGATCCCATTACATGTGCGGCGTAAAGTTCGCCCGCCGTGGGTGAGCGGCCGAGGCGCGCTTGCAGTGTCGTGGCGTTCTCGCGCGCCAGTTCGCCAGCCATGCGTGCGGAGATCTCCGGGTCACTACGCAACGCCAGAATGTCACGACGCGTTTGAGCGTTGGCGCCGCCCTGCAACGCCGCCGCTTCCGCACCCAAGCCGTGACTGGCGCCGTGACGGCGCACCATGTCGAGCCACGTGCTTTCGATGAACTGAAAGAGACCGGTCGCGCTGGAAGTTCCCGCTTGCGCGGCTGGATTGAGCGCGCTTTCACGGCGCGCGGTCTCCACCAACAGCGAGAAATTCACGCCGGTCGCATCCGCTGCTCGGCGGATCGCGGCGCGCACGGCGTCTGGCCCGGCAGGCGCGATCAGATTTGTCATGCATCCCGGGGTCGGCCGGTTTGGTAAACGCAACGTTAACTCGCGCGCCGACGCCCCCAGCCCATTCGATACGGGATTAGAACGAAGCCGCCGAGAAGGAGCATGAGGGCTGTGAACGTTGTTGCGATGAGAAGTCCGGTGTTGAAATTTTCATGGTCACGCCAGTCCATGATGTGAAGCGCCCACAGCGCATCATAGAGGCGCCAAAGGTCGGAGCGCCTGGCTGTAACGCGTCCAGTATCTGCAGCGACATAAACGGCCAGCCCCTCGCCATCGTCGAATTCAACACGCCACGCGGGAAGCGGGCCGCGATATTCCGGCGTTGCTTCGGTCACCAAGGTCCGGCCCGCGGGGCGCGGGCTGCCGGCTACATAGGCTTGAGCAATCTGCGCGGCTGCCTCCGCGCTCAACGGCGAGGCCACACGCCAATCCGCGAGATCGATGAGGATCGGCCGGCGCTCCGCGAACTCCGCCACGGCAACAGGCTCGCCCATTGCATCGCGTTCGAAACTCACCCGCGTTGGCGCTTCGGGGAGCAACGGGCTGACATCTTGCAGCGGCGCGGCCAGCGCCACAGCGGGGCGCTCAGCGATGCGGTGTTGGCTACGCACCTGCTCAATCGGAAACACCGCGAAGAACAAGCCGGAGCCGAACCAGAACAGCACCTGGACCCCAACGATGAGGCCAAGCCATTTGTGGCTCCACGACGCGAACACTTGCAGCTTCATCGGTAAAGACCAGCGCAATGGGCCACCCCGCGTCAATGCGACGAACCGGCCCCGTCGCCAATGGACGCCGTGCGAAAGCTCACATCCGCATCAAACCCCCGAGGGGCGAAACGCGCTACGAGGGCAGCGCCTAATTCGCCAACTCAGCTGGCGGGATCGGAGCTAGTAGCTCTTCGGCAGTCCAAGCACGCGCTCGGCGATGAAGTTTAGAATCATCTCGCGGCTTACTGGCGCGATGCGAGCGATCATGGCTTCGCGGAAATAACGCTCGACGAAATATTCTTTGGCGTAGCCCATGCCCCCGTGCGCCAACACCGAAGCTTCACACGCCCGGAAGCCCGCCTCGGCACCGAGATACTTGGCCGCATTGGCCTCCGCACCGCAGTCTTTGCCAGCGTCGTAAAGCGCCGCTGCCTTGAAGGTTAGCAAGTTGGCCGCCTCCAGTTCCGCCCATGCTTTCGCAAGCGGATGCTGGATGCCTTGGTTCTGGCCGATCGGGCGGCCAAACACGACGCGCTCCTTGGCGTATTGGGCAGCGCGCCTCAATGCCGCGCGGCCAAGGCCGATGGCTTCAGCCGCAAACAGCACGCGTTCTGGATTGAGCCCGCTCAGCAGGATCTTGAAGCCAGCGCCTTCTTCGCCAATCAGTTCAGCGTTCGAGACGTCCAAGTCCTCGATAAAGAGCGTGTTACATTCCACCGCCTTGCGACCCATTTTCGGGATCGGCTGCGCTTCGATGTGTTTGCGGTCGAAGTCAGCATAGAAGAGAGACAGGCCTTCGGTAGGCCTCTTCACCTGCTCCTTCGGCGTCGTGCGTGCGATGATCAGAATCTTGTTCGCGCGTTGCGCGTTCGTCGTCCAAATCTTGCGGCCGTTGATGCGATAGCCGCCGTTGGTGCGCTCAGCGCGCGTCTCCAGGCTCGACGTATCGAGGCCAGAGTTCGGTTCGGTGACGGCGAAGCAGGCTTTGTCTGTGCCATCCATTGCCGGCGGCAAGAAGCGCTGCCGCTGCTCCGCCGTGCCGAACTTCACGATCGGCATGAGGCCGAAGATGTTGAGGTGGATTGCGCTCGCGCCAGAAAAGCCCGCGCCGGACTCCGCCACGGTCTGCATCATCAGCGCAGCTTCAGTGAGCCCGAGCCCAGCGCCGCCGACGCTCTCCGGCATCGCGACGCCAAGCCAGCCGCCTTCGGCGATGTCATTCACGAATGCGTTCGGAAAGTCGCCGCTGTTGTCGGTTTTCAGCCAGTAATGGTCGTCGTACTTGGCGCAGATCTCTTCGATGGCGTGTTTGATCGCGGATTGCTCTTCGGTGAGTTCGAGGGCGAACGTCATGGGGTCTCAAATCTCTCAGGCGACAGTGCGGCCCAGCCGGCCGGAATCTCATTGCCGAACACATACGCGGTTATGATCTCGGCGGTAATAGGCGCCATGAGCCAGCCGTCGCGCGAATGCCCTGCGGCGAGCAGGACGCCCTCGCCCACCGGCCCAATCATCGGCCACCCATCGGGCGACATCGGCCTGATCCCAGCCCACGCCTTTTCTGTCAGCTTGACCTGGCCGGGCAACGAACGCTCGGCGGCGCGATGAAGCTCCGCTACCTTGGTGCGATCTACTTTTCGGTCGTAGCGATCGAACTCCAGGGTGGCGCCGATCACCACGTCTTCACGCCGCTGCGCCAAATAGAAATCCCCTGCGCGCAGGTTTGGCCCAAGCGGCTTCTCAAGCTCGACCGCCGCCAACATTCCCTTGCCGGCGCGGACGCGCCTAAGCGGCGGAGCGGCTCGCATGAGCTTCTCTGTCGCCCAGGCGCCGGGCGCCAACACCACCGCATCCGCTTCGAACACTTTGCCCTCGTGCGTCGTTACGCTCTTGGCCGTTACCTCGGACGCATCTGTGTCGTAGAGACGAAGGACACCTAACGCGTGCGCTTGCATCGAGAGGCCTGTCAGCACGCGCAGAGGATCAACCGTACCTTCCGTTTCCACAAACAACGCATGGTCAATCTTCGCCCGGAAGCCAGTGCGTTTGCGCAACTCTCCCGCGGATAGACTAATGGCCCTATGTCCGAGCCTCGACGCATTCGCCGCGAATGCTGACGCTTCGCTCGCGCTTGGACGCACAACCACAGCGCCGTCGAAGCGAACGCCGTCAGCCCACTCAGCGCCGGCGCGGAATTCCTTCCAGAGCGCGAAAGACTCCAGCGCCACACGCTCATGGGCGCTCTGCGCCTCGGTGACCGGCGCGAGCATCCCGGCAGCCGCGGCCGACGCGATCGGCGTGTAATAGGTTTGATGCTCTGGACCGCTATCGAGCATCCAAACGCGCGCGCCGCCGAGGCGCAGCCGTACAGCGCAGAACAAGCCGATGGCGCCGCCGCCGACGACGATCACGTCCTTCATGCTTGGCGATGTCTAACGAAAACACGGCGCGCGCAAGGCGGCGCGACCGCTGGCCGCGTCAGGACTTCTTAGCCGCCGCTGCTACCGCCTCGACACCCGCAATGAAGAGAGCTTCGGGCGAGACTTTGCGGCCCACCGCCTTCGACAAGGTCTTGGCGGCGATTTCAAGCCGCGCCCACGCCTTCGCGTCGACGCGCACTGTCTTATACTTGGTCGCTTTCGCCTTCTTCACCGCGCGCTTGGGACTCGTCGCCGCGATCGCTTTCATCATGCGATCGACGTGCGCGCGATCCTTGTCTTTTTCGACCTCAGGCAGTTTCGCGTAGGCTTTGAACAACCCCTTGGGTTGACTGGCATCGCCCTTGTTCCGCGCGATCCAACGTTCGTGCACGTAGTTTGAGGCCGCCTCGCGGTCACGGGGAAAGCGCATCACAGCGTCATACGCATCGTAGGCGGCGCGCTTGTTGTCGGCCTTGGCGCGTGGATCCAGCGTCGCCCATGGTTTATTGATATCAACCATGACGCCGCCGCGTAGCCGCATCCGCGGTTTGCCGCGTTGCTCCGGGTTGGTCTCAAGCAACTTCTTGCGCCACGCGTTATGCGAACGCGAGGAGAAGTAGTCCGCGGCCGCCTCCCTCGCGGGAGCGACTTTCTTCGCTTTGGCGGCTCTAGCCATCGCGACACCCTATCAATAAGTCTTTAGGAAAGCGCAAATCGGTTCGCCCCTTAGGCGCCGCGCCACTCCGGCAGATCAAATTTCGGATCGGGATAGGCGCTATCGACAAACGTCCTGCCAGCCGCCCGGCCGATTTCGAGCAGCAGATCGAGATTGGTTGTCTTGCCATTATCCATCTGGTCGAGCGCGTTGAGCGTATCCGCGTCCAGTTCACGCCCCAGCATCCGCTCAAGCGGCGTCATCGGCGGCGTCGGATCGGAGCGCCGTTTGGCCTTGGGTTTGGTATCGAGCACCACGTCGATACGCTGATAATCGAGCAGCGGCACGCCACTCACGCAGGTGCCGCGCATATCTCCAATCTCAGAGTTTACATGCCACGGGCGCTTCGGCTCCGACAGCGCCTGCATCATCATGATGCCTTGGATTTGCGTGTCGTAGACCATAGCGCGCAGGGCGTGCACGCCGCGCAACCCTGGCGGCAAACCTTGGAAACTCTTGCCATCGACACCCGGCCTACGTGCACCGGTGCCGCATGACGTCATCATCAGATGGTCCGCGCCCGATTTCCAACCGAATTTGTACGACGGTTCTAGGGCCAGCATGAACAACTGCATGCTTGGATTGTTGTTCGCGCTCACGGCGCCATCGACGAAATAACCCTTCTGCGTTGGACGACGCTTCTCGTCGAACTCAATGTCGATGGTGATCTCATCGAAGAAGGTCGGCGCCGCCGCGCTCGCCAAGACGAGGTCCACCAACCGATAACGCTTGTTCGGAAAAGTTCCGCTATCGCCCGGCGGATCGTAATAAATCCCAAGGGGATGGTTGGTGACGACCCACGCGGAGCCGGTGTCGATGCGCTTAGCGTGGATGGCAAGACCTGTCTTTAGATCATCCGAGCCGATGGTCTTCGTGGTCAGCACCGATTGCAGCGCGCGGCGAAGCTTCTTTGTCTCAAACTTCGACTGTAGGAACACACCGTCCCCGGCGTTCTTGCCGAACACCTCTGGTCCCAGCCGCATGTATAACGCGATGAGATCGTCAACACTCAGCCCCAACGCAAGCCCTGAGGCGATAATAGCGCCTGTCGATGTGCCACCGACAAGATCGTAATAGTCTGAGAGACGAAAGCCCGCTGCGCCGCCTGCGCGGTGGCGCAATTCGTCTTCCAACACCTTCAGCATGCCGAGCGTCAGCACGCCTTTTACGCCGCCGCCATCGAGCGCCAAGATGCGCTTCGGTCCGGTGTCCGGCGAAAGATGTTCGAACAATGTCTTCGACATGAAATCCCCGCGCGCCCATTGTAGCCGCGCGGCGACATCAAAAGAAGGCCAGTGACGCCGGATCGCGACCCAAATGCACGGCTTTGAACTCTGCCGCGAGAAATAATCCACCGGCAACATAGATCGCGCCGCCGCCGGCCTTAGCGCGCGCGAGCCGGCGCGCCTCCGCCACAGACTCCGCCAGGGTGATTTCGGCTGTTGGGTTCGCCTTTTGCGCGTGCGCCGCGATGTGGGCCGCAGATGCGCCTTTGTGTTGCGCAGTTGCGCAGATGATCATCGAAAACTCAGAGGCCAGCCGCGAGATGATAGCGTCTGCGTCTTTGTCAGCGGACACGCCGCAAACAAGCACCGCTGGACGCTCGCCACGCAATTCGTTGAAGCCCTCCAGAGCAACGCGAACACCATCGGGTGTGTGGCCGACATCGATGACTTCGAGCGGATCGGTGGACAACACCTCCAACCTGCCCGGCCAGCGCACAGCGGACCAACCTGTGCTCAGGACTTCCTGTGGAATCGGCGTCACCGCATTGGCGAGCCAATGCGCCAGACCTGCATTGCTGCGTTGATGCAGCCCCGCGAGCGGCGCCTCGTTCAACGACGGCGTTACGATGACCCGGACGTGGTTGGCTGCCACCCAAGACGAGATCGCGCCGAAGACTTCAGCGTCGTGCTTGATGACATTGCTGACGCCCAACACGTTACCGGGCCTGACCGCGGCGATCTTCTCTAGCGCGATCTCTCGTATCGATTTGCCGAGCAGGGCCGTGTGTTCCAGGTCGAGCGCAGTGAGCGCGGTATGCCTAGCTTCGATGAGGCGAACCGGATCAAGGCGTCCACCGAGACCCGCCTCCCACACCGTATGACCGCATCCACGCGCCTTGAACCAGTCCGCAGCGATCAGGAACAGAAACTCGAAGCCACCAACTGCCTCGCGCAGACCACTCCCGGTAATCGCCTGCGCCACGCGCTCCCAATGATGTTCGAGTTCGTCGTCGCTGATGTCGTCATCCCCGATGCGAAAGCGTTCGTTGAGATCGAGCAGGTGCGGCGAAGTGAACAAGCCGACATTGGGCTCCACCTGCGCAATCAGCCCTGCTGTCATCGCAGCGGTCGAGCCTTTGCCGTTCGAACCAATGATGGCGGCGGCGTTTGGGCCGAAAGCTTTGAGGTCGATGCCGAGATGTTCGGCCAGCAGCGCGACGCGCTGCAACGCTGGCCCATCACCAAACTTGGGATACGGCACGCGCCAGCGTCTCATCGCAGCGCTGCTTCGAAATTTGCGCGCCAAATTTCGATGATCAAGTCCCAGCGCCCGCTCTCCTCGAGCGTCGCAATCATCGGATTGGAGTTCACTTCGATGACGGCGAGATCGGCGCCATCGCCGGAGAGATCAAACAGATCGACCGCAGCGAGTTGCAACCCTACTGCGCTCGCCGCCGCGATTGCCACCCGAGCCATCGTTTCCGGCGCGCCATCACGCACACTGTCAGCGCCGCCGCCCGCGGCGCGGTTCGCTGGCCCTTCGAGCACCACCACTTCGTTCACGTTGAGCACGTCTGTTGAGGCCAACAAATGCCCACGCAGATCGCGGCCACGGGGCTTGAGGGGCGGCGCCTCAGGTTCACGCGGTAGCGCGGCGACCAGCTCCGCCAAGGAGCGGAGGCCATCGCCAACGACCCGCGGAGACAGCTTCCGATACGAGAACAGCGCGCATCCGTTCAGCACGAACACACGGTGCTCCACCGCGCGGACGTAGGGTTGGATCAAGATGGCGAAGTGTTCATGCGAAACACGCGACAGATAATCCTCGAAGGCCTCGGCGCTCTCGATCACCTCGGCATAGAGTCCGTTCGATGCAGAGAGCGGCTTGCAGAACAGCGGGTATTCGGCAGATGACGCGAAGGCTCGCGCATCCTCCGGTTCGCGCCCCGGCGAGCGCATGTCGGCCCACCGCGTTGTTGCGAAAAACATCCGACCCGGGAGCACTGGCACACCTGCCAGGCGCAACACTTCGGCGCAGAATGCTTTGTCCCGCGCGATTGAAGCACTGCGGGCATCATTCAGCGCGTACGGCGTGCCAGCGCCTGCGGCGAATGTCGCCGCGCGCGCACCGTCGCGTACCTCGAACAAATAGCCGTCGGCGCCATCAAGCGAGCGAAACACGTAGCCACAGGCCTCCGCCGCACGCTGCGCATAGCGGGCCTGTGCGCTTAGCAACGCCTTGTCCTGGGACTTCGCAGAGAAAGCCAATGGTACCGCCTCCCGGGCTCGAACCGGGGACACCTGGTTCCACAAACCAGTGCTCTAACCAACTGAGCTAAGGCGGCACATTAGAGGGCGCGGAACCTAACGCCCAGGTCCCGCTGAAGCAAGGCGGGATAAGTGCGCTGTTTTCATCCGCTTAGACCGGTCCCCAGCCTTGTTGGTTGATATAGTCACGGATGCGCTGGATGCGGTTGTCAGGATCGGGGTGCGTCGACAGGAACTCAGGCGGACGCGAACCGCCCCCCTGCTCCATGCGCTGCCAGAACGGAATGGCTTGCCTCGGATCGTACCCCGCCGCCTGCATGTACCGGATGCCGAGGATGTCGGCTTCTGCCTCTTGAGAGCGCGAGAATGGCAGCGACACGCCAACTTGTGCACCTAGGCCGAGCGCCGCCATAGCTAGCTGACTGTTCACCTGAGTGCCCACCACCTGCAGACCAAGTTGTGTTGCGTACTCGCGGCTGTAGCGCTCCGCCGCGTGACGGCCGGTGACGTGGCCCGTTTCGTGACCAAGCACGGTCGCGATCCAATCGTCACGCTCGCTGATCTCGTAGAGCCCCCGGTAGAAGCCAACTTGCCCGCCCGGCAGTACAAACGCGTTCTTCTGCGGGCTATCAAACAGCACGAACTCCCAACTTTGATTGCCGCGTCCCGCCGCTTGCACGACACGACGGCCGACGCTCTCCAGTCGCCTCTGCGCTGAAGCGTTGCGCCATTCTGGTGTCTGCTGACGCACCTGCGCCCAGGCTTGCAGTGAGGCTTGAGCCAGCTGTGACTCATCGACGATGATGAACTGTTCGCGGCCCGTCTCCGGATTGGTGGTCGTCTCGCACGCACTGAGCGCCATCGCCGCGGCGCCGGCTGCCGCGCCCCGGAGCAGGCCGCGGCGGTCCAGATAACGCAGGGAGGAATGGACGGCATCCGTCCCGCAGAATTGTTGGCACATGGTCGGGTTGTCCTCCTTGGGCTGTCAGGCCGCCTCGCCAGCTTATTTTCTGCCGCCAAGGCGCTGAGGCAAGGCCCGTTTTCGCCTGTGGACAGCCTTCTTCAAGCCGCCGTGGACAGGCCGGGGCCGCCCCGCTATAGAGCCACGCTCCGAAAGCGGCCCCGGATTCCCGAGGCCCGCTGACCGGCCGCCTGGGTAGCTCAGTTGGTAGAGCAGCGGATTGAAAATCCGCGTGTCGCTGGTTCGATTCCGGCCCCAGGCACCACTTTGCCAGAATCCGCGTTCTAGTTGCGCAGGCTCCAAGCCGTAGTCCCGGGCTTTGCCTTTGTCTCCGGCGCCAGCTCATCGCCGTAGACGAACACGATGCAACGGACCGAGGCAGCGACGGTCGCGATTGGATTATCCGCGCCCACCGGAACGGCGACGATCGAAAGGGCCGGCGAGCCGCTCGACCGAGGCGCTGAGATTTCCGCGCGGTTGCGCCAACGCGTCGACCAATTGTCTCCGATGACGCGCTCAAGTGCGGCATCGAGTTCGCGTTGCAGCTCTGTGTCGAGGAGTGTCAGCCGATCCCTGCGCAAAAAAAGGCCATCCTCACTCCGGATGAGCTGGTCTGCGGCCTCATTGCAGCGCACGACCTTGCCAGCTTGGTCCAGGCAAAACACGGCTGCGTTAAGCGCGGAGAAATCGGTGTCTTCCTCGAAACTCGTCACTCCGCGCGGCGCATCGAGCAAGACGCCCAGCGCGCCGCGAAGATGCGGAATCAAACCCTGCATCGCCTTCACATCATCCGCATCGAATGACTTTGACGAAACGCGCCGAAACAGGTTCAGCGCCACTGGGCGCATGTTGTCCTCCGGAGTGCGTACGATGGCCACAAGGCCACTCCCAATTCCAAGTGGCGCAATGATGCCTTGCCAATACTCATTGGTCTGTTGCTCTTCGGGAGGCATCAACTCGTCAAACGTGAATACGCCGGGCGCGCGGCCTGTGGCGACCGCCCTGGCGGTGAATTCCGGACGCATCAGCAAATCTGGGCGCCCAAACACTGGCGTGAAGTCCAGCTTGTAGGCAGTGAGCGGGACTGGCGCGCATCCCGGGAGCGGCGGCGCTGTGAGCAACGCCATGTCCGCACCGCCCCATTCTGCAACGCCTCCGAGAAGGTCCTGCAACCCTGAGGGGTTCTCAATCAGTGCGTAGATCTTGTCGATCACCGCGATGAGGCGATCGTCGGCGCTCATGGGCGCCACAACTCGGAAGAGAACAGCAAAATAAAGCGGCTCATGAGCATAACATCGCATACAGCCATAGCGCCGTCAGCCAGTGAATTTGCAAAGCGGGTCGTGCGTCAACGCGGAGGCAAACTTCTATTCCGCGCGCGCCGACGCCCGTGACGCCGCCTCGACTTCGGCCACGCGCGAACCGATCTGCGCAAGCGCATTGCCGCTGATATCGTGGGCGTAGGTGAACTCCCCAAATGGGCCACGCGCGGCGAACGGCACCACGACACCACCGCGCGGCGAACGCGGCGCTAGGCGCGCGTCGAGCCTTCGGTTCGGCAGATCGATAACTGCGATGCCAGGGATGCGAAGCGCCGTCGTGTTGAACGACACCGAATCCGATGCGAGTACGCCATCCGCAATAGCAAATGTCGCCGAGAAACCTTCAAACGGGGTCCTGGCTTCGGGCGCGATCAGCTCGCCGCGCAGCGCATTGCGAATGGTTGTGGCCACACCTCCAAGGTCAACGCCGTGTAGCGCGCCAGAAACAACCTCGATGTGAGCATAGCCGTCGGCGCTATTGATCATGTCGCTCTGCGTGATCCCCTGAACGCGCACGTTGAGCGAAAGCTCAGCACGGCCTTCGATGCCGCCATAATTGATGGCGTCGGTAAGGAAACGCTGAGCGTCAAGATTGGTGAACGCAAGATCCTGAACCATTCTCGTCGCCGGCTGATGCGCGTCGATTTCAAACCGCCCGCGTCCAGACCCGCCATAGAGCGACACATTATGGACGGTCGCAGCCAAATAGCCGTCATTGACGACTAGATTTAGCCGGCTGGCGTCGACACGCATGTGCTGGATCAGGACCGCGCGCGTGACCAATTCAAGATCAGCATTGAAAGCGCGAAGGCCCGAAAAGTCGATCGGCGTTTCGCTCGGCGCCTCACGCACATCGACGGCGCGCGGTGCGGCTTCCACCGTCGCGATTTCCGCGGCGCCCTGGGATTGCCCAGTGTCCGGCGATGCAGCGGCCACTTCGACCTGTTCTTCAGTCACCGGCGGCGGCGCCTGACCGGAAATGTAGGGGTTCAGGTCAAAGTCGAAAAGTTCCAGACGGCCGCTGAGATAAGGCTTGTCGCGCAACTCGGAGAGGACGAAGTCCCCACGCCCACGTACTTGATCGACAGCGAAGCCCGCGTTCGAGAATGTGTACGCACCACCGCCGATCGTCAGACGGCCCGTTACGGCGAACTGCTCAAGACCCACAGCATTTTGAACCGGCGTGCCGCTCCATGACGCCAACTGGCGCAGGCTCGGCCCAGATGCGCGCACGGTGCCGGCGAGTTCACCTGAAGTCGCCACGGTCTGACCGCGGAACTCAGCCGTCAGCAACTCGCCGTCGATGTTGAGCACCAACGGAGTAAGCTCACCACGGAAGGCCGCTCCGGGCCGCGCAATGGTGGCGTCGATCTGCACTTCACGGTCATTGTAGCGCAGCGTGCCTTCGGCACGCATGGGAGCGTCAAGGCTTGTTAGCGCGGTCGTTATGTCCACTTCACCGACGACCCACCCGGCGCCTCGGCGCGCGTCGAAGAAACTGATTTCACCATCATTGATGCGTACGCTGCGCAGGCTGGTGCGCGAAACATCAACGGGCCCCTCGGGCGCTGGCGTCGGCACGGTAGTGGGTGGGGGCGATGTCGTGCTCGGCGCAGGACGGAGCAGCCAGTTCGGCTGACCATTCGCATCCACTTCAAGCGCAACCTGTGGACGCTGAAACACGAGACGACGGACATTCACTTGTCGGTTGAGCAACGGCTGTAATTCAACGCCAATGTCGATCTCATCAGCCGCGATGAAAGACGCCGCGCGCCCGCCCTCCACATTGGAGAGCGTCACGTCCTGGGCCTTGAGCCCCAGCACCGGCCAATAGCTCACGCCAACATTGCCATTGATGGTGAGGTCGCGGCCGGTCGCCGCCTCGACGTTTCGTTCGATCTCGCCGCGAACATCCAGACGCAGCACAAGATAAGTCAGCAACCCGGCGCCCAGGAGCACCACTGTCACTAGACTGCCGGCCGCCAGCAGCGCCACGCGCTTCCAATTCATGCGGTTTCCCCACCGTTTGGCCGCACCCTAGCGGCTGGCGCTTCAGCCCGGAATAGCTATCTAGAGACCCATGACCCGACCAGTTCCCGTTACCGTGCTCACAGGCTTCCTGGGCGCGGGCAAAACCACCCTATTGAATCGTATTCTGACCGAACACCACGGCAAGAAATACGCCGTCATTGTGAACGAATTCGGCGAAATAGGCATCGACAACGACCTGATCGTCGATGCCGACGAAGAAGTCTTTGAAATGAATAATGGCTGCGTCTGCTGCACCGTCCGCGGCGATCTCATCCGCATCATTGAAGGTTTGATGAAACGCAAGGGCCGGTTCGACGCCATCCTTGTGGAAACCACCGGCTTGGCGAAACCCGCTCCGGTTGCACAAACCTTTTTCGTAGATGCCGATGTGCGCGCGAAGACGAAGCTCGATGCGATCGTCACGGTGGTCGACGCGAAGCACGTTCTAGAGCAGCTGAAGAATAACGAGGAAGCCGGGGAGCAGATCGCGTTTGCCGACGTGATCCTTCTGAACAAGGTCGATCTTGTTTCCAAAGACGAACTCGCCGCGGTCGAGCGCGCCATCCGCCAAGTCAATGCCACCGCGCGCCTGCACGAGATGCAACGCGGCGATATCGCGCTCGATAGCATCATGGGCCTCGGAGCATTCGATCTAGATCGCGTCACCGAGATCGATCCGCACTTCCTACCGGATCACGATTGCGACGACACCTGCGCGCATCATGATCACGAGCACCATGACCACCACCACCACAGCCACGACGATCACGTCTCGGCCGGCGGCATCACCAGCGTCTCGCTCTCGACTGAGAAGCTCATCAACCCAGAAAAGTTGCTGCCCTGGCTAAACGACGTCACCCAAGCCCGCGGCCCGGATATCCTGCGCCTCAAAGGCATCTTCGCCTTCCCGGATGAACCGAAGCGCTTCGTCGTCCAAGGCGTTCACATGATCGTCGAGGGCGATACGCAACGTGATTGGAAAGACGGCGAGAAGCGCGTCTCCCGCCTCGTTTTTATCGGCAAGAACCTCGACCGCGCCGAATTGGAAACCGCCTTCGCTGCGTGCGCAGCGTGACGGCGCAAATCTACGAGAACGGCCGCCGGCTCGCGATCGGCGCGGGCGCCACGTCGGTCCACTGGGTCGGCAGCGAGGCCTTCTTCACGCTCAGCGACGGACATGTGTTTGCGGCGGCGCGCGAGGGCGACACACGCCGGATCGCTACGCATGATGGGGTCATCCTCAGCGCTGCACCTCATCCGGACGGGAAACGCCTCGTCACCGGCGGTGATGACGGCTCAATCAAGATGATTTCGACGAGCGGCGAAGTCACAACACTCGGCGACGTTCGCAAGTGGGTGGATCATCTTGTTTCGAGTGCTGCCTCAGGCGTGATCGTTGCGGGCGTTGGCAAGGATGCCATCGTCTTCAAAGCCGACAAAGAGTCCCATCGCTTCACCCACCCGTCGACGATCGGCGGCATCGCCCTCGATGGCAAAGGCCGCCGCCTGGCTGTGAGCCACTATGGCGGTGTCACACTGCGTCTGGTGCTTGCCGCCGATGACAAGGGCAACGCCCTCAAGTGGGCAGGCTCGCACCTGGCCATTACGCAATCGCCAGAAGGCGAATACGTGATCACGGGGATGCAGGAAAACGCGCTCCACGGATGGCGCCTTCCGGAGAAAACCGACCTGCGCATGGACGGCTATCCATCCAAGACAAAGTCCTTTTCATGGGACAAGCGAGGCCGCTGGCTGGCGACGTCTGGAGCGAACGCCGCCATCGTTTGGCCCTTCGTTGGCAAGCTCGGCCCGCAAGGCAAGCCACCTCTGCAACCGGGCGAACGCGGCGAAGCGCTTGTCACGGCCGTCGCTTTTCACCCGACCGAAGAACTGCTCGCGATCGGCTATTCCGACGGCGCAGCGATCATCGTCCGCTTCGCGGACTCACTCGGCATGCAATTGGATGAGGCGGGCGAAGGCGCCGTCAGCGCGCTCGCATGGTCAGCCGATGGCAGCCAGATCGCCGTCGCGGACGAAGCCGGCCGCGGCGCAATCATCAGTGTTTGATCAGCGCGTTTCCCATGCCAACCATAGCGCGATCGAAGCAATGCCAATTGCGAGCGCGCGCCGCACCGTCACTGCATCTCGCGAGCGTGCGATGACTGCGCCCGCTTGCGCAGCGCCCAAGATAATCCCGCTGTGGATCGCGAAGCTGATCGCGAGATGCAGCGTGCCAAGGATCAAAGCCTGAACCCAAAATGGCGCATGCTCTGCAGCGATAAAACCAGGCAGCAACGCCACGTAGAAGACGAGCGCCTTCGGATTGAGCACATTGGCGATCAGTCCGCGCCAAAACGGAGCGTGATCGACATCTCGCGCGTGCCCCGGCGATGTTTCGCTCGCCCCGCGCCATGCCTCCCAGGAGAGGAAGAGCAGATAGAGGACCCCCGCCCAACGCAACGCCTGAAACACGAACGGCGCCGCGGCGATGACCTCCGCCACGCCCAAGACAGCCAGCAGCATATAGAAGGCCAGTCCGGTCGTAACGCCCAGCACCGCCTTGAATCCGGCGGCTCGGCCTTGCGATGCGCTTAGCGCGGCGAGATAGCCCATGTTCGGGCCAGGGGTCAGCTCGATCAGAAGCACTGCGATGAGGAACGGCATCACTGCCGCCGGCTCGATCGGGAAACTGTCCACTATTGAGGTCTCGCGCCCGCTCGGCGGAGTTGTTCCAAGCCTTCTTCGACGCCGATCACCGGCGCGTAACCCATGTCGCGACGCGCCTTCGCGTCGATCAGCACGCTATCGCGCGACATGATCATCGCGCCAAAGCGGGTGAGCGGTTCTCCCTTGAGATTGAACGTCCGCCAAACGCCTTCCATCACACCCGCAAGCGTGTCAGCCAACCAAGACGGCGCGCTCTTGTCCGGCAGCGCGATCCCGCGCGTCGCAGCGATCGAGGAGATCATCTCCTTCATCGTGCGTACGCCGTCATCGAGAATGAAGTAGACCTGCCCGCCATCGCCGCGCGTCAACGCCAATTCGATTGCATGGACGAGATTCGCGACGTGCGTCGTTGAGGTCTTCGCCTGCCCGTTATTGATCCACATCCATCGACCAGCCTTGGTCATGTGCTCGATCGTCGGTAACAAAGTCGTATCGCCCGGCCCCCAGATGAACCGTGGACGGAGTATAATGGTCTGAAAGACGTCCGTATTGGCCTGCTCGACAAGCTCTTCGGCGCGCGCCTTTGTCCATGAGTACGGATAGGGCGAATTCGGCGCGCGCGGATAGGTTTCGTCGACGCCGCGCAAATGCTGCCCGCGCCATAGTACGCTCTCGGTGCTGATGTGGATGAACCGCTTAGCACCCGCTTCGCTCGCGGCTTTCAAAGTCCGCGCCGTACCGTCAATGTTGAAGCGCTTCCACGCCTCGACTGGCCCCCATTGCTCCACGAACGCGGCGCAATGCACGACCGCCTCCGCGTCGCCAATGTGCGCCGCAGTGACGTCCTCCAGATCGCAGCGCACGGGCGTGGCGCCCAGCGCCTGAATTTTCGCGTCCGACTTTTCAGAGCGCGACATAGCGCTCACATCATGGCCCGACTGCGCAAAGTGCTGCGCCACTGCGCCGCCAACAAACCCTGATGCGCCGGTGACAAAGATACGCATCAACCAGCGCCCTTGATTTGCTCGAGAGCATGCCTGAGCTTCACGGCAGTCGCTGCCTCTTGCTCGCGCCTGTCACGCAGTTCCTCGACGACCTCCTCAGGCGCCTTCGCGACAAACGCCTCGTTACCTAGCTTGGCGTCCATCTTCGCGACTTCGCTCTCAAGCTTTGCAATTTCCTTAGCCAAGCGGGCGGCCTCGGCCGGCAAATCGACCACCCCTTGGAGCGGCAACGCGACTGTCGAACCGTCGAGCACGAACGTCACCGAGCCTTTCGGCGCAACGTCGGCGCTGGTTGAATACTCAAGCCGCGCCATCCGATCAATCAAGTCCTGATAGCGTTCTAAACGCGCTTGCGCGTCCGCGCCGGCGCCGATCAGCAGCAGCGGAATTCTGGCGCCCGCCGGCACATTGAGTTCTGAGCGGGTGGAGCGAGTGTCCTCGATCAGACGCACCATCCAATCGATCTCCGCCTCGGCGTTTAGATCGATCAGATCGTCGCTCAGCTCCGGCCAAGCTTCTGTTATCAGCATGCCCTTACGCTTGGCGCCGAAGTCGCCCAGGCGCGTCCACAGTTCCTCTGTGATGAACGGCATGAACGGGTGGAGCAGGATCAGGATCTGATCCAGGACCCACGCCGCCGTCCGCCGCGTCTCCTGCTTTGCCGCCTCGTCTTCGCCGTTGAGCAACGGCTTGATGAATTCGAGGTACCAGTCGCAGTAGACATTCCACACGAACTTGTAGAGCGCGCCCGCCGCTTCGTTGAAGCGTCGCGCCTCCAGTTCGCGCGTCACCGCCGCCGCCGCTTTTGCGGTTTCGCCGACGATCCATTTGTTGACGGTCTGCTCTGGCGAACGCGGGTCGTATTCATCCCACACCGCGCATTCGTTCATTTGCGCGAAGCGCGACGCGTTCCAGAGCTTGGTTCCAAAGTTCCGGTAGCCCTCGATGCGCTGTTCGCTGAGTTTGATGTCGCGGCCCTGCGCCGCCATTGCGGCGAGTGTGAAGCGCAGCGCGTCGGCGCCAAATTTGTCGATCAACTCCAAAGGGTCCATCGTGTTGCCCTTGGACTTCGACATCTTCTGGCCCTTGGCGTCACGAACCAGGGCGTGGATGTAAACCTCGTGGAACGGCACTTCCTTCATGAAGTGCATCCCCAGCATCATCATCCGCGCGACCCAGAAGAAGATGATGTCGTGCGCGGTGACGAGCGTCGACGTCGGATAGAATTTTTTCAGCTCGGGCGTTTTCTCCGGCCAGCCCAAAGTCGAGAACGGCCAAAGGCCCGAACTGAACCAGGTGTCGAGCACGTCTTCGTCCTGGCGGAGATCGACGCTCTTGCCGTAGTGCTTCTTGGCGGCGCTCTTAGCGGCGTCTTCGCTCATTTCGACAAACGTGTGCCCATCTGGGCCGTACCAAGCCGGGATGCGGTGACCCCACCAGAGTTGGCGCGAGACGCACCACGGCTCGATGTTGCGCATCCACTGATAGTAAGTCTTGGTCCACGCTTCGGGCACGAACTTGGTCTTGCCGGTTTCGACAGCCGCGATCGCTCCCTTCGCCAGTTCGCCTGCATTCACGTACCATTGGTCCGTCAACATCGGCTCAATGACCACGTTCGAACGATCGCCGAACGGCTGCATGATCTTCTTGTTTTCGACGCGATCGAGCAAGCCTATCGCTTCGATATCTCCCACCACCAGCTTGCGCGCCTCGAACCGATCGAGCCCGCGATACTTAGCCGGCACATAATCGGCATCCGCCATCCGGCCCTTGGTATCCATCAGGATGTACATCGGCAGGTTGTGTGCGCGCGCGACCTTGTAGTCGTTGAAGTCATGCGCGCCGGTGATCTTCACCGCGCCTGAGCCGAAGTCCGGGTCGGGGTATTCGTCCGCGATAATTGGGATGTAGCGATCCGCCAGCGGCAGCAGCACGCGCTTGCCGACGATGCCCGCATAGCGCGTATCGCTGGGGTGCACCGCGACGGCGCCGTCGCCGAGCATTGTTTCCGGCCGCGTCGTGGCGATAGCGATGTAGTTGCGTGTTTCCCACTCAGTCGGCTTGCCGTCCTCATCGTAGGCAATCGGAAACTCGTAGGTCTCGCCGTTCTCAAGCGGATACTTGAAGTGCCAGAAGTGGCCAGACACCTCCTTGTTCTCGACCTCGAGATCCGAGATCGCAGTTTCGAAGTGCGGATCCCAATTCACCAAGCGCTTATCTTTGTAGATCAGCCCTTCCTTGTGGAGCTGCACGAACACCTGGAGCACGGCCTCGGAGAGACCTTCATCCATCGTGAAGCGCTCGCGCGACCAGTCGCACGAGGCGCCCAAGCGGCGGAGCTGATTGAAGATCATCCCACCGGATTCTTCTTTCCAGGACCAGACGCGCTTCACGAACTCTTCGCGCCCGAGCGAGCGGCGATCTTCGTTGACACCGGCCTCCGCGAGCTTGCGCTCCACCACCATTTGCGTGGCGATACCGGCGTGATCCATGCCCGGCTGCCACAGCACACTCTTGCCGCGCAGCCGCTCGAACCTGATCAGCACATCTTGCAGTGTGTTGTTGAGCGCGTGCCCGATATGAAGCGAGCCTGTGACGTTCGGCGGTGGGATGACGATGCAGAAGGGGTCGGCCTTCGGATCCGTCTTTGGTTTGAATGCGCCGGATTCCTCCCAGGCCTTAGACCAGCGGGGCTCCACTTCCTTCGGATTGAACGTCGTCTCGATCATTTCGAACGATATAGCAGGCGAGCGGCGGCCAGGGCGAGATGCCATCTCGCATGTGCGAACCTCCAAAAGCGAAACGCCCCGGCTTCCGCCGGGGCGCTCGGTGTTGGGTTTCTGCGAACGCCTAGCGCGACAAGCGGGCGATACGCTCCAATTCCGCTTCGACGCGGGCTTCGACGATGGCGGCCAAGTTCTGGTCTAGCCATTCCTTCAGCATCGGCTTCAGCAACTCACGGACGACCCCTTCGACCGTTTGTCCGGCCGTATCAGCGATCCGCAACGTCCCAGCGAGACGCGCCAATGAGCCGGCCGCGGCGGTAGTCGTCGGCGTCGACAAGATCGTATCAGCTGAAGGCTCCGAAGCGACGGGGCGCGGTTGCGGCGCCGATACCGGTGTGGGGGTGTGCGCTACCGCTTCTTCGACAGCTTCAAAAACGATGTCGTCGTCCGGGGACGGCGCGACATGCTCAACCGGCGCTGGCGCTGGCTCATCGGTTTGAGTGAGATCGAGCACAGGGGCCGCATTCGGCGTCTGCTCTTCTTCGGAGATAATCCGGCGGATCGACGCCAGAATCTCTTCCATTGAAGGTTCGGCCTGTTGGTCTTGAAGCGCCATTTCCAGCCCCGTTGGAATTCGCAAACGAGTCGCCTGCGACTCAAAGAGTATTGATCATGGCGATTCGGGTCCACCTGGGCGCGCTCGTTGCCGCACACGCTCAGACGACTCGAGCCGCCCTCTTCTGCGGATGCTGTCCGCGATGAAATAAGGGAAAGTTAATGCGCTGACTGAGTGCGGTGTTGTTGCGTTATCAGAACGCGAACGAAGCCGGCTTCGTCAAACCTGGCGCAACGGGCGGCGCCGCATCAAACACCGTGCGATAGGCGCTGGCGTCGTCAGCGCGCGTGTAGATGCGCGCTGAGCCAGCCGCACCTTGACGCACGATCACACCGAGACGTCCGCCGGGCGCGAGTTGCTTCAGCCACGCCTCCGGCACGAACTCAGCCGAACCGTTGAGCAGAATGACATCGTACGGCGCCTCGTCGGCCCAGCCATCGACCGCGGCGGTCGAAACCGTCTTCGCATTGACGACGCCCGCGGATTCGAGCGCCGCCTGCGCCGCGAACGAGAGATCTGGATTCGGGTCGAGCGTAATCACGTCTTTGCAGCACGCCGCCAAAACTGCCGCACCGTAACCTGTGGCGCCAGCAATCTCGAGCGCGCGTTCCTCAGCTTGCGGCGCGAGGCTCATGATGAGCTTGGCCAAATCGCGCGGGCCCATCAGCGTCCGGCCGTCCGCAACTTCAACTTCAAGGTCGCCGTAGGCGATCGTGCGCTTTGCCGCCGGGACGAAGCGCTCACGCGGCAGCGTCCGCATAGCGCGAACGATCCGCAGGTCAGTCACGTCGCTCGGACGGACCTGACTTTCGACCATAAAGTCGCGGGCGCGGGCGAAATCCATCAACAGCTCCAGTTTGGCCCCGGTTAAGCCGCGCCGGGGCGGCGGGCAAGCGGCCTAGCGGCACATGTCGTCGCGGCCGAGGTCGAAATGCAGGTGATCCCGGTGAGCGCGGTTGTAGTCAGGCGAGAGGACGGCTTGGAAGTAGTCGCAGGCCCCATCCCGGACATCTCTCAGGAACAAGCGGTCGCGCTCGGCCCCTCGCCAGCCGGCTTCCACAGTCACTGTTCGACCATTCGCAAGCGTAAAACCGCTGATATCGACAGCATTGGCGCGTGCGTGCTCGCTAAGCCGCCGATCTCGGCGGCCGGCGATCCGCCGGCACTGGTAGGCAGGCGCTGCTAACTCAATGCGCTCAATCTCCTGGCCATATCGGCGCCGGGCGGCCGGACGCACGACATCTCGTTCCCAGAGCGCCAAGGCGGCCGCCGTCGCGCAGGAGCTTGCGACAGGGGCGGAGTAAGCATGGACCGACCGCGTCAGCTCCACCGCGTTGGTGTAACCACATCCGTTGGCTTCACTCACGTCCGGCGCCGGTTGGGTCTCAAAACCAGCTCCGTGCAGCGCCGAGCGGCAAGCTGCAACTTCTGTGGCGAAATCATCAAGGCGCGAAGCGCGCAGCGCCGCAGGCATCAAATCGGCCTCTTCGGGGGGCGGCGAACCAATGAGCAGCATCAGCATGAGCAGCGCCAAAGCGGCCAGAGCGGATGCCGCCCAGATGCGAGCGCCTTCGTGCTCGGCCTTCGAGGGCGGCCGGAGGATGCCTAAAATGCGCATGGGGAGAGTTGTGCGCCTTGACCGATTCCGTCGGACACGCCTAGGAGTGCCGCCCCGCCGCACACATATAGCGGCGGCTGAGGCCTCGTGGCGGAGTGGCTACGCAGAGGACTGCAAATCCTTGCACCCCGGTTCGATTCCGGGCGAGGCCTCCAATTCATTCCCAAAAAATAAATCCCCTACACATCAACACATTGGCAGGGATCGTTGCGACGGCGTTTGCAATTAACGCCTTCTTTACCTGTTAGCATCATATTCACCGTGTCTTCCCTTGGAGACACCCCACCATACCCAACGCCTTCGAGGGCCCCGAAAGGGGCCCTCGTTTTCGTTTGGGACGCTGCTGATCGGCGAAATTGTTGGCTAATCGGGTCTTTTCCCACGGCGCCGAACTTGATAGAGACCCCGCTCGCTTCGCTCGAGCGGCGGAGAGGTGTTCCTCGGTAGCTCAGTGGTAGAGCATCCGACTGTTAATCGGATGGTCGTAGGTTCGAACCCTACCCGGGGAGCCATTTTCTTTTCTTCATGTCCGGGCTCATCCGCCATTAACTGGCGCGGCCTTAGAATACGCGCTTGAGGAGCCATTCTCCTTTCTTCATTGGTTGGAAAATTCCTGAGCCCGCTGGCAAACGCCCGCGGGCTTTTTGTTTGCCAGATTGCTGCAGTTGTTTTCGTTTGCGCGCCGCGTCTGCGTTCGCCGCTACGCTTCGCCCTTGCCCTTATACGCCGGCAGAAGATGACCCAGACGAGCGCCCATCTCGGCACCCAGCGCCTGCAATCCGTTGAACGGGCGGATCATGACTTCAAAGTCGACGATGCGGCCATCGGCGTCGAACTGAACGAGATCGATGCCTTTGAGCTTCTTGTCGCCTACGCGAGCGCTGAATTCCAGGACGACACTGAGGCCGTCGTCGCTGGCGAGCTGCCGGTGATAAGTGAAGTCCTCGAAGACGTTCAGCACAGTACGAAGCAAAAGCGCGACTGCCTGCGCAGACTGGTAGGGCTTGAACGCCATTGGCGAACGGAACGTCGCTGCCGGATGAAGAATGGCGTCCAGCTCAGCCAAGTCCCTCGCCGCGACCATCTGATGCCACTTTTCGAGGGACACGGCGACGTTGGAATTGAGGTTTGGGCGCGACATGGTCGACAACCTAAGCCGATCAACTCCGCGACGCTACAATGGAGCCCTCCCGGCCGCTGCGTCGCGCCGCCCGCGTCCCTGCGTAACAGGCCGAGGGTGCGCCCTCGGCCTCGCGTTATGACTTCGGCGATTCGGCAATCCGAATGTGCAGCTCTTTGAGCTGCTTCGGCGTCACTTCGCCCGGCGCATTCATCATCAAGTCTTGAGCTTGCTGGTTGAACGGGAAGACGATCACTTCGCGGATGTTGTCGACGCCCGCGAGCAGCATGACGATGCGATCAACACCCGGCGCCGAACCGCCATGCGGCGGCGCGCCATAGCGGAACGCGTTCAGCATGCCGCCGAACTTTTCTTCCACCACCTCGCGGCCATAACCCGCGATCTCAAACGCCTTGATCATGATCTCCGGCTTGTGGTTCCGGATTGCACCCGAGCTCAGTTCAACGCCGTTACAGACGATGTCGTACTGGAACGCGGTGATCTTCTCGATCGTCGCGCGATCATTCACATCCAGCTTCAAGAACGCTTCATGGTCGAAATTCGGCATCGAGAACGGGTTGTGCGAGAAGTCGATCTTCTTCTCTTCCTCGCTCCACTCATACATCGGGAAATCGACGATCCAGCAGAACTTGAACTGATCCTTGTCCGCCAGATTCAGCTCATCGGCGACCTTGTTCCTGGCTTGACCCGCGAACTTGTAGAACGTCGCTGGATCGCCCGCGACGAAGAACGCGGCATCGCCGACTTTCAGGCCAAGCTGTTCGCGAATGGCGTTTGCTTTCTCGGGGCCGATGTTCTTGGCGATCGGACCCGCTCCGCCTTCTTCGCCGTCGCGCCAGAAGATGTAGCCCAAGCCCGGCTGGCCTTCGCCTTGCGCCCAGCTGTTCATCTTATCGCAAAACGCACGCGAGCCGCCGCTCGGCGCCGGCACGGCCCACACGGCATTTCCCGCCTTCTCAAGGATGCGCGCGAACACGCCAAAACCGCCGCCGCGGAAGTGTTCGCTGACGTCCTGCAGGATAAGCGGGTTACGCAGGTCGGGCTTGTCGGATCCGTATTTGGCAATCGATTCCGCATAAGGAATACGCGGGAAGTCACCGGCCTTCGTCACCCGCTTGCCGTTCGCGAATTCCTCAAACACGCCCGCAAGCACCGGTTCGATGGCGTTGAAAACGTCTTCCTGCGTGACAAAACTCATCTCGAAATCGAGCTGGTAGAACTCGCCAGGAGAGCGATCAGCGCGCGCGTCTTCATCGCGGAAGCACGGCGCGATTTGGAAGTACTTGTCGAAACCCGCCACCATCAGCAGCTGCTTGAATTGCTGCGGCGCTTGCGGCAGCGCGTAGAACTTCCCCGGATGCAGACGCGACGGCACCAGGAAATCGCGCGCACCTTCCGGCGACGACGCCGTCAGGATCGGCGTCTGAAATTCGGTGAAGCCCTGATCGATCATTCGACGGCGCAAACTCGCGATCACCTGCGAGCGCAGCAGGATCGAACGGTGCAGCTTCTCACGGCGCAGATCGAGGAAGCGATACTTGAGACGCGTCTCTTCCGGATAATCCGGCTCGCCGAACACTGGGAGCGGCAACTCTTCGGCAGCGCCCAAGACTTCGGCTTCGCTGACCCGCACTTCGATCTCGCCGGTTGGCAATTCGGGGTTCACCGTGTCCTTCGCGCGCTCGACGACCTTGCCGTCAACGCGCACGACCGTCTCGGCGCGCACCCGCTCGAACAGGGCAAACGCCGCCGAGCCCGGATTGATGACCAGCTGCGTGATCCCGTAATTGTCGCGCAGATCGACAAACAGCAGCCCGCCCAGGTCGCGCTTGCGGTGCACCCAGCCGCCCAAGCGCACGTCCTTGCCTGCATCGGCTGGACGGAGGGCGCCGCAGGTGTGGGAACGGTAAGCGTGCATCGGAAACTCCAGGCCCCGAGTCAGGGATTAAGGGGCTCATTTCGCGGCGGAAAGCGCATGTTGCGGCGCACCTTGTCAAGGCGCGGGGCGCCCCGGCAAAACAGCGCTGCACATGTGCAACCTATACTCCATGACCAAATCGCGCGAGGCGGCCGCCGCCTACACGCGCGCGATGCGCGATCGCACTGCCAACCAGCCGCCGCTGCCGGCTATTTTCCCCGATCAACTCGCGCCAGTCGTTGGCAATTCCAAAGAAGGCCAGCGCGAGATGGCGATGATGCGCTGGGGCTTCCCGCCCGCGGGCGGGGGCAAACGCCCCGTCACCAACGTTCGGAACCTACGCTCAAACTACTGGAAAGGCTGGCTCGATACTCCGCGCTTCCGCTGCGTCGTGCCCGCCACCAGCTTCGTCGAGTACACAGACACGACGCCGAAGGTCGCGCACTGGTTTGCGCTCGGCGACGACCGCCCGCTCTTCTGCTTTGCCGGCATTTGGCGTCCCTGGAACGGTATTCGCGGCAGAGAAGAAGCCACACACCTCCTGTTCGCCATCCTCACTACTGAAGCCAACGAACTCACCAAACCGATCCACGCCGAAGCCATGCCCGTCATGCTGACAGGCGCCGAAATCGACGTCTGGCTCGACGGCTCCACAGAAGACGCGCTCGCATTGGCTAGACCTTTCCCACCAGATCGGATGAAGATCGTCTTATCGGGACCGCGCGAAGACGCGGAAGGGGGAATGCTATGAAATGGCTCGCCGGGATCGCGATTGTCGTCGCCGCTTTGGCGGCGGCGTTCTGGTACGCTGTAATTGACGCCTCAACGCCTGCTGAGGCCGAAGGTGTCGTCGATCTCGCGGCCTACCGCCAACTCGTTGCCGATGATCCCGCAGAGACGCTCCCGACTGCCGTCAACATCGAGTTCGTAGGCGAAAGCAACGCTCCCAGCTTCGCCACGCAAGCCGGCGCCTTCGGCGGCGAAGTGACGATGTCCTACAACTCGTTCCAGCTCGTCGCCCCCGGCGGCGAGACTATCATAGATGGTGCCGTCGACCGTGACACGCTGAATCAGATGTCGCAAAATGAAGGCAGCTTTGATGAGCAAGCCTACGAACGCGTGCTCACAGCGCTAACGCGAGCGCGCAGCGTCATGATCACCCACGAGCATCTTGATCACGTCATGGCAATTGCGCGCCATCCGCAACCCGCCGCGATCGCCGCCAATCTCGATCTAACCGGCCCGCAAGTCGACGGTCTGCCACAACACGCCCCCAACGGGCAGCTTGCGCCCGAAATCGCCGGCGCGACGCAGATTGATCTGACGCAGCCCCAACGCATCTCGCCAGGCGTTGTTGCCGCTGCGATGCCCGGCCACTCGCCTGGCACCATTCTAATCTACGCCAAGACTGCAACGCGCGAGTATCTCTTCATCGGCGACATCGCCTGGGTCATGGGCAGCGTCGAGAACCTACGCGGCCGCCCGCGCTTTATCACTTGGCTCATCCCCGGCGTTGACCCCGATCGTCCCGCCGTGCTTCGCCAGCTGCGCGCGTTGCACGACGTTGCGGAGGCGAATCCAGAACTGGTGCTGGTTCCGGCCCACGACGACGCCTACCTGCGCGGCCTCATCACGAACGGCACGATGGGCGAACGCTTCACACAGCCGCCAGCGCCGGCGACGCCGGAATAATGCCGTATCGGCGGCGTCTGCGCTTGACCCCAAGCGCGGAGCGCCGCAACCAGCGTTGATGCGCGTCATCACCAAGACCTCGGACTTGGAGGCGCTGTGCCAGGAGATGGCGCAGCAACCCTTCGTCGCGGTCGACACCGAGTTCATGCGCGAGACGACGTACTGGCCGAAGCTCTGCCTTATCCAGGCGGCGGCGCCGGGTGTCGAAGCCATCATAGATCCTCTGGCCGAAGGCTTGGCGCTCGCGCCCTTTATGGAACTGATGGCCAATGATGCGGTGCTCAAGGTCTTCCACGCGGCGCGTCAGGATCTGGAAATCTTCCTCAAGATCGCCGGCAAGCTCCCGCATCCTGTCTTCGACACCCAAATCGCGGCTATGGCTTGTGGTTACGGCGATACGGTCGCGTACGACGCGCTCGTGCAGCAAGTCCTGAAACGGCGCCTGGACAAATCCTCCCGGTTTACCGATTGGAGCCGCCGCCCACTTTCGGAGGCGCAGCTCACCTATGCGCTCGCGGACGTCACCCACCTGCGCGACATCTATCCCAGGATGCACGAAAAGCTGCAGAGCGAAGGCCGACTCTCGTGGCTCGATGAAGAGCATGATTACCTGCTCAATCCAGACATCTACGACACCACCCCGGAGAATGCCTGGAATCGCCTAAAACTACGCAAGACGACTGCCGACTACGTGCTCGGCCTGCAAGTCGCTGCTGCTTGGCGTGAACGGCAAGCGCAACAGCGTGATGTGCCGCGCGGCCGGATCGTCAAAGACGAAGCGCTCTATGAGATAGCCGAGCATCGCCCGAAGAGCGCCGCAGATTTCGATCGCATGCGCGCCGTCCCACGCGGCTTCGGTAATTCGCGCGCCGCTGGTGAACTGATCCAAGCTCTCGATCGCGCATACAGCGACCCGAACCGGCCGGTCTACAGACACGAACGTCCGCCACCAGTACCGCCGGGTTTGGGACCGACAGTCGAGCTTCTCAAAGTGCTGCTCCGCTTCGAAGCCGAGCAGCACAACGTGGCGCCGCGCTTGATCGCGTCGGCCTCCGAAGTCGAAGCCATCGCCGCCAGCGATACGGCCGACGTGCCAGCGCTGCGCGGCTGGCGGCGTGAGGTGTTTGGCGAACGCGCGCTTGCGCTAAAGCACGGCAAACTGGCGCTGAAACTGAGAGATGGCAAAGTCTCAGTCGACGACGCCTGAGCAGCGCCCGTTCCACCGTCTGATCACAGAAGCCACGCCTCGTCATCCGGCACCTCATCGGAGCGCGCGATGGGCAATACGCGCCCTCCCGCTGCGTTACAGAACTTCAAGTACACGTTCTGGGCCGAAATCGAGGCTGCGCTCGCGCTCAGGTGACCTGCACGGCAGCCGCGCACGCCGCCTTGAAATCGTAATCGGTCTCGCTCGCGCAGTCCGGCCACTTCTTGGTGGAGAGCCAGTACTGGGCAAGGCCCAACCGCGCGCAAAGCGCAGGGAAACGCGGGTCCTTCCAGAGCGGCTTGCCGCTGGTGCTTGCAAAAAGCTGCAACGGCGATTGCGACCGCGCCATGCCGAAGATCTCGTGATTGTCCGGTTTGAGCTGGCGCCCCGCATCGAGCGCCGCATTGATCACATCGAATACCCGATCCGCGCAGCCATGCGCGGCGGCAAAGATGCAGGTTGAAAGCGCCAACGGCTCATCACTGGCAGCGAGTTCGTCAAGCACACGCTCACATTCGGCCTTCTGCGCCGCCGGCGGCAGCCGAAGCAGCGCTACGTAGTTCCGCAAGACCTCCACATCGCGCTGAGTTACCCCACGCAACGGCACATTCTCCGGCCGCGCCAGCTCTTCAATGCCAGCCAGATCGCCGGCAACGCTTAGCGTGGTCCACATCAAGTACCAGATGAACGGAGAGTCCGGCCAACGCATCCACGCCGCGCTCACGATTTCGCGTGCGGTCTCCGCATCGCCCCGCGCCGTCAACAGACTCGCCCGCAATCCTTCGACCGCGGGGCCTAGCGGATCGAGCAAGCTGGCGATCTCCAAAGCCCGCGCGGCGTCCTTCAGGCGACCGACGCTATAAAGCCAAGCGGCGCGCGCGACATGCAGAGACGGATCGTTCGGCGTTCGCTTCAGCGCCTCGTTCACCAGGGTAATTTTCTGCTCGTGCTCGGCAAACGCCGGCTTCAGCAGCGACAACGCAGCCATGCCCTGCGCACAGTCAGGATCGAGCTCAAGCGCACGTTCTGCCGCGGCGAGCGCCGCGTTGTGCGCCGATGAACCAATGACGTCGCGATCGCGTGGCAGCAGCAGCGCGCGGACGCTGGCGAGCACTGCCCACGCATCCGCGAAGTCTGGCGCGAGCGAAACGGCGCGCTCGAGCAGGATCGCAGCTTGATCCTCGTCGACATCGCTCATCATTAGCCACATTTGGCGCGCACGCAGATAGAGATCGTGAGCTGCCGGATCGATGGGGCTAGCGGCGCGATCAGACTGGCTCAGAGAGCGGCGTAGTGAGCCTGCGACCTTCGCGGCAATCTCATCTTCAAGGGTGAAAGCATCATTGCGGTTGCCATCGTAGCGCTCGCTCCAGAGCACGACGCCGTTGGCCGCGTCCACAAGGTGTACACTCACGCGCATGCGATCGCCGCTTAGCCGTACGGAGCCGTCAAGAATGTGGCTTGCCTTCAACTCGGCGGCGGCTTCGCGTTTTCGCTCACCGCGGAACTGGAAGGCCGACGAGCGTCCAATGACCTTGATCTTCGATTGGCGTAGCAGCGTGGAGATGATTTCGTCGGCGACGCCGTCGGAAAAATAACTCAGCTCCGCCGCATAGCTTTCGTTGTCGAACGGCAGAATGGCCAGCACCGGTTCGGGCTTCCGCACGCGGGTACGCGCCGCGATGATTGTTTCGAGCGTGAAGATATCAATCGTCTCGCTCATCTTGTCCAAGTGCACCGCGCCCGCCGGGTGCAGGCGTTGCGCGAGCTTCCCGCGCACCGCGCGGCGCACATCAAGCGACACAACGACCGCGCCAGGTTTGGCCAATTGCTGCAAGCGCGCAGCGACATTGACGCTATGGCCAAGCAAATCGCCGGTCTTTGTCGTCATCACGTCGCCGACGTGGACGCCCACGCGTACGCGCCGGCGCTCGACCCCGCCCCACAGCACTTCCGCCGCCGCAAGCGCGCCGGAGGCAGAGGCGAATTCAAGCATGAAACCGTCGCCAGCGGTGTTGAACACGCGCCCGCCGTGGGTTTCAACAATGGTGTCGAGCACCGCCCGTACTCGTTCAACGAGCGCGAGCGCCTCAACCTCATCCACTTCGGACATGGCCGAATAGCCAGCGACGTCGATCGACATGATCGCCGCGAGCTTCCGGGGTCCGAGTTCCTCGGTCACTTATCGGGTTCCGCCATGGCAGGCGGCTCATAACACAGAAGCCGGCCGGATGGGGCCACTTACGCCAGCCCGGGATCAACCCTCCTTGGGGAGATCCTGGAAATAGGGCTCGACCTTGCCGGTATATTTGATGGTCAGCTGCTTGCCCTTGCGGTCGAGCGTCTTACCGACGGCTAGGCGCACCCAGCCCTCGCTGACACAATATTCCTCGCAGTTGGTCTTTTCGTTGCCGTTGAAGCGCACGCCAACCCCGCGCGCGAGCACAGATTCATCGTGATACGGGCTTTCGGGATCGACCGAGAGGCGGTCCGGCGGGGTGTCGCTCATAGAACTTTAGTCTCCGGGGTGAGGCCCAAGACGGCGGCGGCGAAATCCAATCGCCGCTGCACCGTCTCGGTAATGAGGTGAGCCATCTTCTTCTTGACCCGAAGGACGAGCCTTCCGTCAACCGCCTCGATCTCCACTGCGGCCAAAAGCGGCTCGCTACGGCCAGAAAGATCAGCGCCGAGCCGGAGCGCCGCACCCAGAGCCGCCGCAGCGGCCTGCCGCTCATCGCTGAGGAGCCGCATATAGGCGTCAGCGTGGCGGGGCGGCGCCTTCGCATAGCGGTGATGGATCGCGGCCGCCAGGAAGGCGCGCTCTTCGTGACTGATCGCGGCAAGCGGCGCGCGCAAGATGAGATCGAACATAACCTCGACCCGCTGGTCCGGGTGCAAAGGCCCGCCCACATCGGCAAGCCGCGCCGCCGCGCCACGCAGCACTTCCTCGCGCTTCTTCGGAAACACGTGAGGCTGGCCGCTGAACATCGGCGCGATCCACTCTTCGAGGGCCGCCCCGAACGCGCGCGTTCGTGACCAGCGGCCAGCGAGCGCTTCGGCCGCGGCGATGAGCGGATGCACGGCGAGCGCTTCTTCGCTCATGCGTTCGATCAAAACGCCCTCGCGCAATCCGAACGCCGACAGGATCACGCGATCGAACTGCCCCGCCTGCATCACATGTTCAAGCACCACGGCAGCATAGGGCAGAGTCTCCGCACGCTTTGCCGAGGCCTCCTCCAGCTTTTCGAGCGAACGCTTACCTTGGCGGCGCACCGCGTCGACAACCTTCAGCACTTCGGCGCGGCTCATCTCGTGATGATGCAGCACGCCGAGGGGATGATTGGTAAGGGCAATGTCGATGCGTCCAAGCGCGCGCCAGGCTCCGCCAACGGCGTAAAAATCGCCCCCGCGCTTGCCCAGGAGCTTGGTTCGCTCGAGCACGTTGCCGACCTGCTTTGAGATTTTGCTGTAGTCGAAGTCGCTGCCGTCCATCAGCGTCAATGGACCGAGCGGAAACGTCTCGCCACGGCCGACGCCTTTCGGGCTGATCTCGATAAGCTCAAGACTGGCGCCGCCGAGATCGCCCACGACGCCCTTCGCATCCGGCGCGCCCGCGCTGACGCCGAGTGCAGACAGCCGCGCTTCATCTTCGCCACTCAAGATGCGCAGATCGATGCCGCTCTCCGCTTGCATGCGTGCTGCGAATTCTTTGCCGTCCTTGGCCTCACGCACTGCCGCAGTACCGACGGCGAAGACATCTTCTATCTGCAACGCATCGATCAACGTCGCGAAGCGACGGACCGCGCGGATCGCTTGTTCGACGCCGTCCTTCGACAGCATGCCCGTGCGCGCTTCTTCACGACCGAGACCAGCCATGACCTTTTCGTTGAGGATCGGCGTCATCGCCCGGCCGTCGATCCGATAGACCACCATACGCACGGAGTTCGAACCGACGTCGATGACGGCAGCTTCCTGACCGTCGCGGAGCGCGCGCGACGTCACCGTTGAGCCCGCTTAGTTTGTGCGTGCGCCGATGTGATCGAACGCAGCAGGCGCGTCTTCCTTGCCCGCGCGACCGCGTCCCGAGAGGCTCGGGTTGCGCATGAAGTAGTTGTGCGCGCTAAACGGCTCGTCAGGCAACTTGGAGACATCAACCCGCTTAAACACCCCATCCTGGTCCATGTACCAGGATTGCGCCTCATCGTTGAGGTTCGCGACCATGATTTGGTCGAGAACTTGCTGATGGACCGTGGGATTTTCAACCGGACAAAGGACCTCAACCCGGCGCTCAAGGTTCCGGGGCATCCAGTCAGCGGATGAAATAAAGACCTTGGCGCGCGGATTCGGCAGTTTCATGCCGTTGCCGAAACAGACAATGCGTGCGTGCTCCAGGAACCGGCCCACGATTGACTTCACTCGAATGTTCTCGCTCATGCCGGGCACGCCGGCGCGCAAGCAACAAATACCGCGCACCACCAATTCGATCTTCACGCCCTCATTAGAGGCGCGGTAGAGCGCATCAATGATCTCGGGATGCACCAGCGCGTTCAACTTCGCCCAAATGGCGCCGCCGCGACCCGCGCGCGCATGCTCGATCTCCTCGTCGATCAAAGTCAAGATCGTCGTCTTCGAATTGATCGGCGACATTGAGATCTTTTCGAGTTCGGCTGGCCGAGCATAGCCGGTGACGAAATTGAACAGACGGTTTGCATCACGGCCCAGCGCGGGATCGCAGGTGAACAATGAAACGTCAGTGTAAATCCGCGCGGTGATCGCGTGGTAGTTGCCCGTGCCGAAGTGCGTGTAGGTACGCAGGCCGTCCGCCTCGCGGCGAACGACCAGGCTCACCTTCGCATGCGTCTTGAAGTCAATGAAGCCGTACACCACCGAGGCGCCCGCCGCTTCTAGCTTGCGGGCAACGTGGAGGTTGGTCTCTTCGTCGAAGCGCGCTTTGAGCTCGATCAGCGCGGTGACGTTCTTGCCTGCTTCGGCCGCCGCAACGAGCGCCGCCACAATCGGCGAGTCGCGCGAGGTGCGATAGAGTGTCTGCTTGATCGCGACGACCGCAGGATCGGCCGCGGCTTGACGGATGAACTGCACCACCGAGTCGAACGACTCGAATGGGTGATGGACTAGAAAATCCTTGGCGCGGATCGCTGCGAAGCTATCGCCGCCAAAATCCTTGATACGCTCGGGGAAACGCGGCTCATAGCGCGGGAACTTCAATTCCGGGCGATCTTCATTGACCAGCGCCGAGAGCGCGGAGAGCCCCAGCATGCCCTCGACGATGATCACGTCGCGCGAGTCCGCTTCCAACTGACGCATGATAAACGCGCGTAGATCTTCCGGCATTGAAGCCTCGACCTTCAAGCGCACGATATCGCCGAGACGCCGCTCTTTCAGGCGAGCTTCGAACTCGCGCACGAGATCTTCGGCTTCTTCCTGAATTTCAATGTCGCTGTCGCGGACGACGCGGAACGCGCCCTGCGCTTCGACGCTGTAGCCCGGGAACAGTTCATCCAGGAACAGCGTGATCGTATTTTCCAGCGTCAGGAAGCGGCGCTGCGGGCGTTCGCCTGGGCCGAGATCCATTCGCGGATGCGCAAACGTCACATCAATGAAGCGCGCCACTTGGCTGGGCACCGGAATAAGCGCGTTCATCACGCGCGCATCGCTCTTGCGCTTCAGCTTCAGCGCGATGGCGAAACCGAGGTTCGGAATGAACGGGAACGGGTGCGCTGGATCGACGGCGAGCGGCGTCAGCAACGGGAACACTTCCGTCATGAACAGCGGCTTCAAATAGCGGCGCTCTTCATCGGTCAGTTCTTCAGTATCCAACACCGAGATGCCGGCGCCGCGCATGTTCACGCGCAACGCGCGCCAGCGATCCTGCTGGCGTTCAATCAGCTTCGTCGCGGCGGCGTGGACAAGCGCCAGCTGCTCGCTGGGCGTCAGGCCGTCATTGGAAAGCGTGGTGACGCCCGCCTTCACTTGCTCATGCAAACCAGCGACGCGCACCATGTAGAATTCATCGAGGTTGGACGCGGAGATCGACAGGAAGCGCAATTGCTCCAGCAACGGATGCTTCTCGTTTTCGGCCTCTTCCAGCACGCGCGTGTTGAATGCGAGCCACGCGAGCTCGCGATTGATGAACCGCTTGGGATCATTCAGCGACGGCGGATTCTGCGCCGGAGCCACGCGCGTTTTCTTACGCGTCTTCGCCATCTGTTAACCGTCTCCACCAACCCAGCGCGCCTGCATCTTTTCCAGCGCTCGCTTGGCGACCACCGTCGTGACAGGCTTGGCCCCGCGCACCAGCTCTTCGTCCAACGCCGCCGCCCAGGCCTGGGCCGCGGCAAAGGTTCGTGGGAGCCGCCGCACGAGGTATCTGGCGGCATCATCGCTTAATTGAATGAATTTCTCGCGACAAATTCGGCGCAAAACCACGTCCATAAGTGCTTCATCGGGCTCGCCAAGCTTAGCGACCGGTAAAGATGCAAGCCGGGAGCGCAGATCAGGGGTTCGAACCGCCCATGAGGACGGCGGCGCCGCGCCTGCCAGGAGAACCGCACCGCGCTCGGCCCGCGCCAGATCGAGCACCCGCCAGAGCATCGGCTCATCCCGATCCGCACCGGCGTCATCGATGAACAGGCGCCCGCCCGACGCTCGGAAAATCGCCGCGGCGTCCTCCGCGGCAGCCAAAGCCGAAACCTGTCGCGCGCCAACCTCCAGCATCCAGGCCAGCGCCAAATGCGTCTTCCCAGACCCCGCCGGGCCAACAAGCGCGAGCGCGCCGTGCGGCCACGCGCGCCAATCGGTCAGCAACTTGGCCGCGTCGCGGTTTGCTTCAGCCACCACAAGTTTGTCGGGCGAACGATCGCCCATGCGGAACTCAAACAGGCGGGGCTGCTCACTCACCGGTGGTCGCTACCTCGCCGCCGCAACGCGCAAGGTTTCACCCTGCGCGGTGGTAGAGAGGTTCACGCCACGGCGTTGAAGTTCGGCGGCGAGCTGGTTGCGATCGCCTACGAAGGAGAACGAGATCAATGCGCCTTGGCGGCCGACAGCTTCGATCCGGATCTCCGAAATCAGCGTCTGCGCCGCGCCTTCGAGCGCGTCCTTGATTTGCTCCCATTGGGCCTGGGTCGTGTAGAGCGCTGACGCATTGATGCGCCCCCGCTGGCCGCCACCCGTGGCGATGCGGCCCTTCCAATCATTCTGAATGCGTTCGCTGGCCTGCTGAGCGAGCGAGGAAAGCGCGGCGCGAAACGCCCCGGGATCGTTGCCGTTCACACGCGCGGTGACCTCGCCGCGCTGACGCGTCGCGTTGGCGTCGACTTCAACGAGCGTCGCCGTCACGGTCGAACCCTGCACGCGCAAAGTTGCATAGAGCGCCGACGCAGCCGCTGCTTGCTGCGCAAACCCGCCCGCGGTTTGCCAGGTTGGCGCGCCGCGCAGTTCGGCAGGCGCAGTGGCAAGTGGCACAAGCTCGTCGCCAAAGCCGCCACTGCTCCAAACCTGACGCCAAAGCGCGGCGGTCTCTTCCGAGGTTCCGTCAACAACGAGCGGGGCGACCAGCACGGGCGAGGTGCGCGTATCGACAACGGTGAGATTGAACTGGCGCAGCACCGTTCGAACGCCGGACGGATCGAAGCGAACAGTGAGGCGGCCGATATACCGCGTGCCGGAGCGGCGCTCTTCTTCAATGTCGACACTCGAGACGAGGCGCTCGAGAGTAGCGGTCTCCACCTGCGGAACGCCACGTTGCGCCAACTCTTCCGGGATCGTCAGGCGGCGGACCAGCCGCTCAAACCCCGCCCGCTGAGCCGCCGCTAGCCCTGCCTGCTGGGCCGCCGCGGCGTTGGCGGCGGTTTCATCCACATACACACCCGAAACGGCGTAGACATTGTCGCGCCCCTGGGCGCTTGCCGCCCCCGGCGCGAACGCGCACAAGGCGGCAAGGAAAACGGCCGCAAACGCTGCCAAAGGCGAAAATTTCATTACTGAACCTCGGTGTCGGGAGACCCTACCCGGCGCGGAATCGCCTATCAATGTGGCGGCTTCTGGACTCATCACGTGACCAATACCCCGGGAACAAACGGCCTAACCTATCGCGACGCAGGTGTGGATATCGATGAGGGCGAACGCCTGGTCGATCTCATCAAGCCGGCAGCAAAATCCACAGCCCGCCCCGGCGCGGAAGCTGCTCTGGGCGGATTCGCCGCCGTATTCGATCCGAAAGCGGCTGGATTCAAGGATCCGGTCTTCCTCGCCACCACTGACGGCGTCGGAACCAAGCTGAAGATCGCCATCGAAAGCGGACGCCACGAGACAGTTGGCATCGATCTGGTGGCGATGTGCGTGAATGACCTGAGCGCCCAGGGCGCCGAACCGCTGATGTTCCTCGACTATTACGCCACCGGCAAACTCAACGCCGAAGAAGCGGCGCAAGTCGTCCTCGGCATCGCCGAAGGCTGCCGTCAAGCAGGGGCGGCGCTCGCCGGCGGCGAAACCGCCGAGATGCCAGGAATGTACGGCAAGGGCGACTACGATCTGGCTGGCTTCTCCGTTGGCGCGGCCGAACGCGGCACGCTGTTGCCGCGCGTTGCTGAGATGGCGGCGGGCGATGTGATCATCGGCATCGCCTCCAGCGGCCCTCACTCGAACGGCTACTCGCTGGTGCGCAAAGTGGTGGAGCGTTCTGGTCTCGCTTGGGATGCACCCGCTCCGTTCGCCGCCGCCAAGACGCTGGCGGAAGCGCTGCTGACGCCGACGCGGATCTACGCGAAAGCGCTGAAGCCGATTTTCGACGCCAAGCTCGCCAAAGGCGCCGCGCACATCACCGGCGGCGGCCTGGTTGAAAACACGCCGCGCGCGTTGCCCGATCACCTCGAAGCAAACTTCGACTGGAACGCCTGGAAGCGCCCTGCCGTGTTCGAGTGGCTACAGAGCACCGGCGGCGTCCCGGAAGAGGACATGCGCCGCACGTTCAATCTCGGGATTGGGATGATCTTGGTGGTCGAGCCTACGAATGCAGACGATGTGATCGAGAGACTCACGAGCGCCGGCGAGCAAGCGTTCAAGATCGGCGTGCTCAAGGCCGCATGAGCAAGAAACGCGTTGCAGTCCTGATCTCAGGACGCGGCAGCAATCTGCAAGCGCTGCTGGATGCGCAGCAAGACGCGTATGAGATCGTGCTCGTCGTTTCCAACGTGCCTGACGTCGGCGGCCTGGATCGCGCCCGTGCTGCAGGCGTCGAAGCCCTCACGCTCGATCACAAGCCCTATGGCAAGGACCGTGAAGCCTTCGAGCGCGACCTCGATAACCTGCTCGTCCTGCGTAATGTCGAGATTGTCGCCCTTGCTGGCTTTATGCGTGTGCTGACGCCCTACTTCGTGCGCGCTTGGGCCGGGCGGCTGGTCAACATCCACCCATCGCTGCTGCCCAAATTCCCCGGCACCAAGACTCACGAACGCGCGCTCGCGGCGGGCGAGAAGGAGCACGGCGCCACCGTGCATCTCGTCGTAGAAGAAGTGGATGCCGGTGAAATCATCGGGCAAGAGGCAATATCCGTCCTTCCCAGCGACACACCCGAAACGCTCGCTGCACGCGTACTCGCTCTCGAGCATTCACTCTATCCCGCGTGCTTGGTGCGGTTCGCGCGCAATCTCGAAACTGCAACGTAAGCATTTTTGGACTAGAAAAATTCCGGCGCGAGTCCGAAGACTCAATATTCGGAGTTTCAGCATGCGCTTCGCTATCTCCCGCCGGAGCCTACTGACCGCGACCGCCGCCTTGGTCGCCGCGCCGCGCGCCTATGCTTCGCCGGGTAGGCTCGATTTCCTGGTCGTCGGCGATTGGGGCGATCCTCACGTGCAAGCGCAGCGTGAAGTCGCCACCGCGATGGGTGAAGTCGCCGGCGCGGCCGCCAGCGACTTCGTCATCTCCACCGGCGACAACTTCTACAATCGCGGCGTCCGATCGACCACCGACCCGCAGTGGCGCACGACCTTCGAGGAGATCTACACAGCGCCGTCCTTGCAGACCCCGTGGTACGTCGTCCTCGGAAATCACGACTATGCCGGCGTTCCGGGGGCGGAGGTTGCCTACACCGCCACGAGCCCGCGCTGGCGCATGCCCGCCCGCTATTGGCGTGAGGATATGTCGCTCTCGGACGACGCGATCGCGAGCTTCTTCTTCCTCGACACCACGCCGATCACCCGGCTCGCGGGCGTGCGCGACCATCTGCCGGGAACGACCGGCGACGCCCGCCCGCAATTGCGTTGGCTCGAACAAGAATTGGCGGCGTGCACATCACGCTGGAAGATCCTGGTAGGCCACCATCCCATTCTCTCCAGCGGCAACCACGGTCCAAGCCAAGCAGTCGCTGAACACCTGAGACCATTGATCGAACGCTATCGTGTTCAGGCTTATATCAACGGTCACGACCACGACCTCGAACATCTCCAAGAAAATGGCGTTCACTACATTTGCTCGGGCTCAGGATCGGAAGCACGCAGCATCCATGCGGTGCCGCAATCGCGCTTCGCCTATGCCCACACCGGCTTTGCATCGTGCGCGCTGACATCCAGCGAGTTCCGGCTGACTTTTTACGACAGCGCCGGGCGCAACATCTACGAGGCGCTGTTGGACTGATCCGGCTTGGGTACGTTGGCGGCGATGGTGGCGATCGCCGCCGTCAGCGCAGCGAGATCGTCGCCATAGCCGACAACGGGAATGAAATCGGCGACGATGTCCGTTGGCATAATCAAATAGCCCAGTGCGGCGACACAGACTCCCTTGATCCAGATCGGCGTCTGCGGATCGCGCAGTAGCGCGTGTACCTGCTTCGCCGCGTCGATCAGCTTGTCGAGTCCGGTGATGGCGGCGAGTTTGACTCTAAACGCCGGCTCAGAATATGCGCGCGAATGATCGGTCATGTCAGGCTCCTGACGCTCTACCTAGCTGCGAATGTAACGCGCTGCACGTCGCTCGCGCACAAGTGGTAGAATGCATGCTAGCCGGCCTGCGCCTTCACGCCCGGCTCCAGCTCTTCTTCCACCAACCGCGCAATATCTTGCAGCATGCGAAGCTGAGCGGCGCTGAGATTGCGTGGCTTGTGATCGACGATGCAGAGCGCGCCAACCCGCTCGCCATCGGCGGCGTGGAGAGGCACCCCCGCATAGAACCGCACATGCGGCTCACCAACAACCACCGGATTGTCGGCAAAGCGATCATCGTGGAGCGCATCGCTCACCACCAAGGGCACGCTGTCCAAGATGGCGTGCGAGCAGAAGCCCATGTCACGGGAAGTTTCGCTGAAATCGAAACCGTAATGCGCCTTGTACCATTGCCGCTCGCGATCGACCAAAGACACCAACGCAATCGGAGCATCGAACGCCGCCGCGGCGATGCGTGCATGACGGTCAAAGCGCTCTTCGGCTTGGGTGTCCAACAGGCCCAGGCGATGAACGGCGGCAAGACGCCGTTCTTCGTCGGGCGGCAACGCCGCCTTCCGCCAACGCAACATAGAACGCATAAGCCAAGCGCGCAGGCGGGAGCGCGCATAGGCCACACTATATGGCTGCGTCAGCCAATCAGTGACGCCGGCCGCCTGGCCGCGCTCGCCATCCACCTTCGCCTGATCCGTCACGACGATCACGGGCGTTTCCGCCGGCAGGCCGTCAGCCCGTAGCTCGCGCGTCAATTCGATAGGGTCCGCGCCGACATCGCCCAGAAAGATGAGCGACGGCTTGCCATCCAGAACCTCGACTTTGAGATCCTCGAGGGTCGTCTCGACAAGGTTCTCAAGCCCATCTTCGCGCGCCGCCGCCTTCAGAACGGCGATTTCCTCAGGTGCGACCGCGGCGATCAGCACGAGTTCTTCAGAGGCGTCGCCCATCGGGCGCACCAAACTTGAGGGAATAAATGGCGTGAACTTGACTGCCTCGCCCTCACCACGCAGCTCGATAACGTTGCCTTCCGACGCGCCGATGACACTGAGCTTGCTGCCCACCGCGCTCACGCGCGCGCGCGCGCGTGCTAGCAACTGATCGACAGCGTCGTCACCGCGCATCGGGTCGTGGTGATAGAGCGCGAGTTCGCGCACATTGGCCGCGAGCGCCATGTCGACGGCGTACTCGATCGTCGAGTGACCCCAACCGACTTTCTCGGGATATTCCTCGGCAGTGTATTGCGCGTCGTGGATGACGAGATCGGCGTCGCGCAGGAAGTCGATGTGAGCGACATCGCCGCCTTCGGCCTGCTCCGTGTGGCCTTCGCCGGCGTCGGGACTATGAGGCTCATGGTCCGACGCATAGACGACGCTCGCGCCGTCGGTTTCCAAGCGATAGCCAACTGTGAGCGCTGGGTGATTGAGATATTGCGTCGAGATGCGCGTGTCGCCAATGGCGAAGCCGCCTTCGACCACCTCGTGATAGTGCACCTTCGCCGCAAACGCATTCAGCGCGACGGGGAAATAGGCGTACTCCATCTGTCCGGCGAGCACATCGCGGAGCGATTGGCCGAGGCCTCGCGGACCGTAAATGTGCCATTCATTGCCGGCGACAAAGAGCGGCGCGAAGAACGGCAAGCCTTGGATATGATCCCAGTGCGTATGTGAGATGAGGATGTGTCCCTTGGCGGCGCGGCCCTCGTCCATCAGCGCTTTGCCGAGCGCATGCGCGCCGGTTCCACAGTCGATCAGAATGGTTTCGCCGGAGTCTGGGCGGATCTCCACACACGAGGTGTTGCCGCCATAGCGCAATGTCGAACCGCCTGGCGTGGCGATCGACCCTCGTGTGCCCCAGAAGCGCACTTGCATGGCAACTCCCCGAGAAGGTCGCGCCATTATGCGCGCGAACTTCCGTGCGGCAAGGCAAGACGGACCGACGCGCCGTCTTAATTCGCCACTACGAGATTCGCATCGACCACCTGGCTCGACCGCTCCCGACATTTATCGCGCGCAAGTAGCTGGCAAGCGCGCGCAGGCGTGCTTAGCTTTAGTCGGCCACAAGGAGGCAAACATGGCTGACAAGAAAGCAACACCAGGCAGCACTGACGGCAAGAAGCCGATCGGCAAAGCTGATCCTCCTGGCCAAGTCGGCCAGGCAGCCCGCCCTCTGAACCCAAACAGCCAGGGCAAGAATAACAAGAAGTAAGAAACAAGAAACGCGGCGCTTGCGAGCGCCGCGTTTCTGTTTTCGGACCGTGCTTGCGCTTAGCCGACGATCTCTTGGTCGGTGAAGAAGAACTCGATCTCGCGCGCGGCGTTCTCGAGGCTGTCCGAACCGTGAACCGAATTAGCTTCAATCGATTCCGCGAACTGCTTGCGGATCGTGCCCTCGGCGGCGTTGGCCGGGTTCGTGGCGCCCATCACATCGCGATACTTTGCGACGGCGTTGTCGGCTTCAAGCGCTTGGACAACGACCGGGCCCGAGATCATGAAGTTCACGAGGTCACGGAAGAACGGGCGTTCCTTGTGCACGGCGTAGAAGCCTTCGGCCTGGCCCTCAGAGAGCCAGATGCGTTTTTGCGCGACGATACGCAGGCCAGCTTTCTCGATGACCGCGTTGATCGCGCCCGTCAGGTTACGCTTGGTGGCGTCCGGCTTGATGATGGACAGGGTGCGTTCGGTGGCCATGGCTGGCGGGGCTCCGGGTTGAAATTGGGAGCCGGGTCTATAGCTGCACCGCTGCAAACCGCCAAGTGCGTCAGAAGCACCCTGTGGCTGCTTTGCGTCCGCCGCCCCGCAGTATGACGTTTATGCGTTGGATGAATTGCGCGCGCGGGGTTCGGCGTTCGCGTGGCAGAAGCCGCGCTACGCTTCCTTAATAGCACTCCAACGAGGTGATGATGCCGTTGGCGTCGGTAATCATGTTGAGACGCTCGGGCGAGAAGTCCTGCGTCACCATCGTATCCGGCTGGATGATGCGGATGTTGGCGCCCGCCGGCAGCGTCACCGCCGCGAAGTTGGAGCCGACGAGCGAGGCATACTGAGCGGCGCCGCAGGTATCCTGCGCAGTGGCCTCGGCCGCATTTGCCGGCGCCTGGGGCGCTTCCGTGGCCGGCGTGGTGGTTGGGCCGCACGCCGTCAGCGCTACGGCGTAAGCCGCGATCAGGAACAACCTACGCATCGCTTCGTCCTCCTTGCGTGCTTAGCCGCAGTGCAGCCGTGTCACTTTGCCATCCGCATCGAGATCGATATTCAGACGCTCTGCGCGGTAATCCATCGTCACCGAACAATCGTGACAAATGATCCGCGCGCCCGGCGGCAACTCTGTGCGGTCGATTTCGGCGCCAACCGTGCCGACAAGATGCGTGTGCTGCGCCATCTGGCAGGTGTCGGGCGCCGGCCGGCTGATTTGTTCCTCGGTGGACTGGCGCGCGATCTGATCCATTTCGCGGGTGGTCAATTGCCGGCCATGGCCGCTGCACGCCGCCAAACCAAAGACCACAATCCCTGCCAACACCCAGCGCATCATTGTTGCTTCTCCCAGCGCCCAGAGGCGCTTTCTTTCCAATACGATGCGACGATGCCGCTATCTTTCGCCTGTTTCCAGCGCGATCGGGCCGATTCCAAGGCGGCTGGATCTCGCCCATCGAAGATCAGGCATGCGCGCTCAAACCCGGTGATGTCGCCGGGTTCGGCATCGTCGACAAGGAAGAGCGCCTGAGCGTTGTTGGGATTGCCGCCTTCGACCGTCAGCCACACCGGCTGTTTCTGCGGATCACCCTCGCGCCCGTGCGGCACGAAGCTGTCTTCCCGAAACGTCCAGATGGCGCTGTCGAGCTGATCAACGCGCTCCGCCGAGCCGGCGCGCACTAGCGCGCGCCAGCCGCGCTGCAGGCACTTCTCCAACAGCGGCGGCAGCGCTCGCTCGAGATCGCTTTTCTCAAGATGGTAGAACCAGAGTTCAGCCATCACTCCTCATAGCGGTTTTGGATCAGGCGATTGAGCAGGCGCACGCCGTAGCCCGTGGCCCAGGCCGGCGAGAGCGGATCTTCGTAGGGACCGGATTTCCAGGCAGTACCCGCGATGTCAAGGTGCGCCCATGGCGTGCCGTCTTTGACGAAGCGCTTGATGAATTGCGCGCCGACGATCGAGCCCGCCACCGGCTTGCCGGCGATGTTCTTCATGTCAGCGTTCGGCGTGTCGATCAGCTTGTCATAGGCTGCGCTGAGCGGCAGGCGCCACACGGGCTCACCTTCAGTCTGACCGGCGACCGTGATCGCATGCGCCAGATCTTCGTCATTCGAGAACATGCCCGCGTTCTCATGACCGAGCGCCACGATCACCGCGCCGGTAAGCGTCGCAAGATCAATCACCGCTGACGGTTCGAACTTGTCCTGCGCATACCAAACGGCGTCCGCAAGGATGAGGCGGCCTTCAGCGTCGGTGTTCAGCACCTCGATGGTTTGCCCCGACATCGTGTTGACGATGTCGCCGGGGCGTTGAGCGTTGGCCCCAGGCATGTTTTCGACGAGCGCAACGACGCCAACGACGTTTGCCTTGGCTTTGCGAAGCGCGATCGCCTTCATCGCACCCGACACAGCCGCGGCGCCGCCCATGTCGCCTTTCATTTCGTCCATGCCGGCGCCCGGCTTCAGCGAAATGCCGCCCGTGTCGAAGGTCACGCCTTTGCCGACGAGCGCGACGGGCTTTGCTCCCTTCGAACCGCCGTTCCACTTCATCGCGACCATGCGCGCCGGGCGCGACGAACCTTGCGCCACGCCGAGCAGCGCGCCCATGCCGAGACGCTCCATCGTCTCTGGTCCAAGAATTTCGACCTCAACACCGATGGTCTCGAGATCGCGGAGCCGCTCAGCGAAGCTCTCAGGATAAAGAACGTTTGGCGGCTCGCTGACGAGGTCGCGGGCGAAGAACACGCCCTCTACGATAGCCGCATCCTTCTCGGACCGCGCCTTCGCGGCGGCGGGCCCGTCCATGGAGATTTCCACCGTCGTGAGCGAGGGCTTCTGCTCTGGCTTCAGCTTGGTGCGGTAGGTGTCGAAGCGATAGGCGGCGAGGCGCGCGCCCATGGCGGCATGCGAACCAGCCTCGGCCTTCGAGACACTCGGCAGCCCGTCGGGTTGCAGCACGAGCTTTTCCGCGCCCGAGGTCAGCACCCGCTTCACGGCATGGCCGGCCCAGCGCTCCACAGCCATGCCATCGGCCACATCGGCCTTGCCGACGCCAATGACCAGCACGCGCCCGAAGTCGACGCCATCGAGCGCCAGAATGTCCGTGACCTGCCCGGCGCCGCCCTTGAAATTGGCTGCCTTCATTGCCTTGGCGATACGACCACCGGCGGCGGTATCGAGCGCCTTGCCGGCCTCCAACAATTCGCCGCCATCGCTCGCCATCACCGCCACAACGTCGCCGCCACCGGCCGTCACAAAACGAATGTCCATAAATTCCCCATGTCGCAGGTTGGGAAAGGGAAGACGGACGCTGAGCCCGCTTCAACCTTAGTAAGGCGCTGTGGTAGCCATGCCCGAAGCAATTGAAAAGCTGAGTGCGGCGGTTAGGCAGGGAACGGGCGCCGGCGCTCAAACGTCAGGGACGCGATGAACACCATTTCAGCCTATGTGTTCCGGCAGGCGCTGGGGCCGCTCCTGGCGATCCTGGGGGCGCTGGCCGCGATCGCCATTCTGACCCAGGGCCTCAACCAGCTCGATATCATCGTCACCAACCGCCGCGCAGGTTTCGCCTTTGCATGGGTGACGCTCTTGGCGCTGCCACAGCTCATCTCGCTCATCCTGCCGATGGCTGTATTCATCGCCGTCGTCTACGCGCTGAACCGGATGCACAGCGAAAGCGAGATCGCGGTGCTCTACGGCGCTGGCGTTTCCCGTCAGCGCCTGGCGCGGCCGATCATGCAACTCGCCGTGCTCGCGACCATCGTGCACTTGATCATCAATGTCATCGTCCAGCCGTGGGCGTTCGAGGAACGACGAAAAGTCTTCTACGAGTTGCGCACCGATATTGCTTCGAGCCTGATCGAGGAAGGTTCGTTCACCTATCCGGCTGAGGACTTGACCCTCTATGCGCGTTCACGCGGCGGCGGCGGCGAGCTACGCGATCTCCTGATTAATGACAGCCGCACCGAGCCGGACATCACCTACACGGCCCGCGCAGGCGCCATCGTCACCGTGGACGGCGCGCCGGCCATCGTGATGCGCGATGGTCAAGTCCAGCAGGAGACGGAAGAAGGCTCGGTCAACGTGCTCGATTTTGATCGTTACGTGCTGAAGTTCGACGGTGTGTTCGAGGAACCCGATCTCTTCTTCCTGAAAGCATCTGACCGCACGCTGTTCGATCTCGTCTTTCCCGATCGCACGTCGCACTACGACCAGCAAAATATCCCGGAATTCCTGGCGGAAGCACACGGCCGGTTGTCTGCGCCGTTGCTCAACATCGCGCTCGCACTGGTTGCGCTGGTTGGCGTTCTCATGGGCGAATTTAGCCGTCGCGGCTATGGCAAGCGGATCATGTGGGCCGCGATCATCGCACTAGTTATCCGGCTCGCGGCGCTGATGACGCAAGCCGCTGCAGCCGATCAGCCTGAGCTCAACCCCCTGCAATATGCGTTACCGCTGGCGGTCATCGTGGTTGCGGGCATCATGCTGGGCGGCAGGTCGGCGCGGAAGAAACGCCGCGAGATGGGGCCGTCCATACTGGCGAGGGCCGAAGCATGAGCTTCCTGGTCTCGCGCCTCGGCCGCTACATCGTGAGCCGCGTCTTGGGCGGCGTGCTCATCGCAATGATCGGCGTGCTCGCCTGCATCCTGCTGATCGACTTGGTCGAACAAATGCGCACAGTTGGCTCGCGCACCGACATCACAATCTTTGAGGCGCTCCGGCTGACGCTTCTGAAGACGCCGATGCTCGTAGAACAGACGCTGCCGTTTGTGGTGCTCGCGGGTACAATGGGCGCGATCATCGGGCTCAACCGGTCGAGCGAATTGGTCGCCATGCGTGCGGCGGGCGTGTCAGCGTGGCGCTTCCTGACCCCGTCGGCGTTTGTCGGAATCGTGCTTGGCGTATTCGCGGTGACGCTGCTCAACCCACTTGGCGCTTACCTCTATCAACAGTTCGAAACCGAGAAGCAGGACGCACTCTCCGAGCGGTTGCAGGCGGCTGGCGAAAACGGCGTCTGGATCAGGCAGGGCGATGAAGCGGGCCAAGTCGTAATCCACGCCGACGGCGTCGATCCCAGTGGCACCCGTTTGCAGGGCGCGACCTTCATGTTTTTCGAAGTCCAGCACGACGCGCTACGCTTCACCCGGCGCATCGAGGCGGCGACTGCCGAGTTGAAACCGGGTTTCTGGCAGCTGACAGACCTGGTGGAAGCAACCCCCGCCGGACGGCCCGTTCGTCAAACCCACCTCGCTATCCCCACCACTTTGGATGCGACAGAGCTGATCAATCGCTTCGTAAACCCCGCCACTTTGTCCTTCTGGATGTTGCCGGGCTTCATCCGCGAGGCTCGTGAGGCCGGCTTTGCACCCACCCGCTATGAGATGAAGTGGCAAGCGCTGCTGGCTTATCCCCTGCTGCTTGCAACCATGGCGGGTCTTGGGGCTGCGTTCTCGCTACAGTTGCAGCGACTAGGAAACTTGGCTCGCTGGGGTGCGGCCGGCGTCGGTACCGGGTTATTCCTTTTTTTCTATAGCCAACTAGCTGGCGCCTTTGCGATGACCCAATCGGTCCCGGCCGCCGTTGCGGCCTGGAGCGCACCCGTTGCCGGGATGTTCATAGCGCTGGCGCTCGTCGCCTTCGTCGAAGACGGCTAAGCGGCCACAGCCCTCGTGAAACGATTCCCCGCACGGCTTCGGGTGCTAGACGCCTAAAGCGTCAGCCGTTTAGGTAGGCCCTGGGGGAGTCGCAAAAGGGATGCGAATGAGCCGTTCGGGGGATATGGGCGGCCGGCCGTCCGAACGGACGCCGTTTGGCTGGGCCGCGCTTGCAGCGGCGCTGGCCATGACGGTCAGCACCTCCGCGCTCGCCCAAGCTCAATCGACCTCGCAGCCGTCCCCCACCGCGCAGAGCGAAAACGTCCTGCTTGAGGCGGACGAAATCATCAACGACGAGGCCGCCCAGACTGTTACCGCCCAGGGCGATGTGCAGGTCCGCTACCAAGGCCGGACGATGCGCGCCGACAGGCTCGTCTACAATCTGCAGAGCGGCGAGATTCACGCGATCGGCGACGTTCAGATCTCACTTGAAGACGGCTCGGTTACGTACGCTGAGGAAATCCAAGCCGACGAAGCGATGAACGTGGGCGCTGCGCGCGAATTGCGTGCGCGCATGGGCGACGGGGGCACACTGGCTGCGCGCGCCGCGATCCGCTCTGGCGAAGGCGAGAGCGAGCTGCGCAACGTCATCTACACAAGCTGCCCCATCTGCACGACTGGCGACCGACCGCCGACTTGGAGCCTGCGAGCACGCCGCGCAGTGCAGGATCGCGAGACGCGCACGATCTCCTATCAGGGCGCGGTGCTGGAAGTGGCGGGCGTGCCGCTCCTCTACTTCCCGTTCCTGGCCCACCCTGACGCAAGCGTTGAGCGCGCGTCCGGTCTATTGGCCCCGAACATTGGCCGCAACCAACGTCTCGGCACCTTCTACGATCAGCCATACTATTGGGCGATCTCGCCATCGCAGGACCTGACGGCCTCGCTACGGCTGCACGGCAACGTGAACCCGCTGCTCGGGCTGCAGTATCGCAGACGGTTCTGGTCGGGCGAGCTGCAGCTCGACACCACTATGACCCAGGAAGAGATGTTCGATTCAGACGGCGATCGTCTGGGTGATGAACTCTTCCGCTATAGCGTGTTTGGGCAAGGCGCCTTCCGCATCAATGGTTACTGGGATTGGGGCTTCGGCATCGAGTCGATCTATGACGACGAGTATCTCCGCCGTTACGATCTCGATGGCGCCGGCGAACGCCGCGGGCCTTACATTGGCCAAGACACGCGTCTGATCAGCCAACTCTATGCCATCGGCCAAGACGACAACTCGTATAGCTCAATCGCATTCGTGAGCTTCCAAGGCTTGCGCGAAGACGACACCTCGGAACTGCTGCCGCTCATTCTGCCGTACGCGGAATTCGAGCGCGTGGTTCAGGATCCAATCCTCGGCGGCCAACTGCGCCTGCAAGCCAACACTGCAGCGCTCTCGCGCCGCGACGATGGCGTTGGTCCATTCGTTGGCAGCGATGCGCGCGTTTCGGTTTCCGCCACCTGGCGCCGTGACGCGATCTTCGGCCCAGGCATGATCTTCAGCCCGTTCGCGCAAGCGCGCGGCGATCTCTTCCACGTCGAAACCTCGGAAGACGAGTACGAGACGTTCGGCCGTGGACTTGGTTTGTTGGGCGCCGAAGTCAGCTGGCCTTTCATGCGGCCGGGCGAACGCTTCGACATGATCGTCGAACCTGTCGTCATGGGCGCGTGGGCAAGCAACGATGCTGACGATCCGCGTATCGTGAACGAAGACAGCTTGGCGTTCGAACTCGATGACTCGAATCTGTTCCGCGCCAACGCGGCGCCAAACTACGACCTCTGGGAGCCGGGCGGACGCGTCAGCGCCGGCCTGCGCGCGACCGCACGCGCTCGGAGTGGCGAAAGCGCCAGCGTCATGTTCGGCCGCCGGTGGCGCGAGGAGCAGGCGCCAGGCTTCACCGACCAGAACAATCTGGGCGGCGAGACCTCTGACTGGGTGTTCCAGGGGCAGGTCGATCTGGGCAGCGGTTTCGGCGCCGAGACGCGAATGCGCCTGGATGACGAAAGCCTGAAGGTTCAACGTATCGATCTTGGCGTACGGGGCCAGGTAGGCCGCTTCAGCGCGGTAGCGCGCTATTTCAATGTCGATGAATCGTTGGTCGGCGACCCAACCCAGCCGACCACGGAAATCAGCGCCAATGTGGGGGTTGAGCTCGTCCGCGGCTGGCGCATGCAGTTCGGCCTGACGCGAGACCTAGATTCAGACATAAACCTGCGTCAGGACATCCGCGCGATCTACGAAGATGACTGTACTTTCCTCGAGATCGCCTACACCCGCTCGGAAACGCAGCGGGGGACCATCGGCCCCGACGAAGGGTTGCAGATCCGGATTGGTCTGCGCTCGCTCGGGGTGCTGGGCGGGAGCTGAGGCAGAGCAGGACAGACTATGAATTTGAAGTACGTAACGGCTGCCGCCGCGCTTGCTGTGGCCTCGCTTGGCCTCATAGCGCCCGTCAGCGCACAAAACGCCGAGGGCGTGGCGGCCGTCGTCAACGACAGGGTGATCTCCACCTTCGACGTGCGCCAGCGCGCCACCATGCTGCTGATGTTTGCGAACCTGCAGCCGACGCCGGACCTGGTGGAGCGCGCGCGTGCGCAGGCGCTCCGGGACCTCGTGGACGAACAGCTCCAAGTTGATGAGGCGGCTAAGTTTGAAATCAACGTCGCGGGCGACGCCATCGACCGCCGCATGAACGATATGGCCACGCGCAGCGAGACCACGCTCGAGCAGCTGGTCGGCGCGATGTCGGCCAACGGCGTTTCGGTGACGACACTGCGAAACCAAATCCGTGCCGAGATTGCCTGGCAACGCCTCATCTCCGGTATGTACGGCTCGCGCGTGCGCATCTCCGAAAACGACATCACCGAAACGCAGGAGCGCATTGCTGCGAATGCGCGTCGCCCACAGTACGAGATGTCTGAAATTTTTCTGCCCGCCACCACGCCGGACGAGTTCAACCAAATGGAACAGGGCGCGATGCGTCTGCTGGAGCAGATGCAACAGCGCGCGCCCTTCCCGCTGGTCGCGCGCCAATTCTCCCAAAGCCCTTCGGCAGCGGCCGGCGGCGACCTCGGCTGGATCAGCGCCAACGAACTTGCGCCCGAACTTCGTCCCGTTGCCGAGCGGCTGCAGACCGGCCAGGTGTCGTTGCCTGTGCGCACGCAGAACGGCGTCTACATCATCGCCATGCGCAACCGCCGCGAAGGCATCCCGGAAGGCGCGGCATCGATCGTCTCGCTGCGCCAAGTCTCGGCGCCGACGTCGCGTGTCAACGCGCTCGAACGGATCCGCCGCAACGCGCCCGGCTGCGGCGACCTCGAAGATAGCGTGCGCGGCGTCCAGGGCGCGTCCGTGCTCGATCTCGGCCAAACCATTGAATCCGAGCTCTCAACCGATATCCGCAGCCGCTTGACCGGCGTCCCTATCGGCGGCGCCTCCCCGGTGGTGACGAGCGGCGACCAGGCCAACGTCATCGTGCTCTGCGCGCGCGAAGCAGGCGGCAGCGCCATTCCGGACCGCCGCCAGATCGAAGATCGTCTCCGCGAAGCCGAGCTCTCGATGTTGGCTGAGCGCTATCTCCGCAATCTGCGGCGCGAAGCCACAATCATCACACGTCAGTAGATGACATGAAGCCGCTTGCCGTTTCGATGGGCGATCCCGCCGGGATCGGCCTCGAATTGGCCGCGCGCGTCTGGGCTGAGCGCGATGGCGCGCCACCCTTCTTCTTTGTAGGCGATCCCGATGCGCTCGAACGCGCCAGCGCCCGTCAGAACTTGCCCGCGCCCAGGCTGAACGTCATCGCTGACGCTAAGCAGGCAGCGCTGCAAAGCGGCGTGCTCGACGTCTTGCCCGTGCCGCTGGCGATCGAGGAAACGCCCGGCGAACCTGATCCCGTCAACGCCGGCGCGACGATCGAGGCGATCGCTCGGAGCGCCGAAGCCGCGCGCACCGGCGCCGCGAGCGGCATCGTCACACTGCCAATCGCTAAGTCGGTTCTGCACACGGCGGACTTCGGCTTCCCTGGCCATACCGAATTCATCGCCCATCTCACCAAGGATGATCCGTGGCGGGAGACACGCGGACCGGTGATGATGCTGGCGGGACCAAGTCTCAGAGTAGCTCTCGCCACCATCCATACGCCGCTCGCAGAGGCGCCCGCCGCGCTGACACGCGACCGCATCGCGGTCGTGGCGCGCGTCGTCGGCGAAGCTCTGAAACGCGACTTCGGCATCGCCGCGCCACGCATCGCCCTTTGCGGCCTCAACCCGCACGCTGGTGAAGACGGTCATATCGGCCGCGAAGAGATCGAAACAATCAATCCGGCCGCAGCGTTGCTGCGCGCTGAAGGCTGGAACATCACCGATGCCCGCTCCGCCGACGCGCTCTTCCACGACGCCGCGCGCACTACATACGACGCCGTCATCGCGCTCTATCATGATCAAGGTCTCATCCCGATCAAGACGCTGCACTTCTGGGACGCTGTGAACATCACCCTCGGCCTCCCGATCATTCGCACCTCGCCCGATCACGGCACCGGCTTCGACATTGCCGGCGAAGGCAAAGCCCGCGCCGACAGCGTCCGCGCTGCGCTCGCGATGGCGTGGGCGATGGCCGAACAACGCGCGCTCGCATGAACGCGGACGTATTGCCAACGCTGCGCGACGAATTGGAAGCGCACGGCCTCTGGGCCAACAAGGGCCTCGGCCAACACTTCCTGCTCGATCTCAACATCACCCGCCGCATAGCACGCGCGGCGGGCGAGCTAGCGGACAAGCAAGTCATCGAAGTCGGCCCCGGCCCTGGCGGCCTCACGCGTGCTCTGCTCGAAACAGGCGCGCACGTAACAGCGATCGAGAAAGATTCTCGCTTCCTGCCGCTGCTCGAACCACTGGTCGAGTGGAGCGAAGGGCGTTTGCGTATTGTTGAAGGCGACGCGCTCGAAGCGGATGAAGACGCGCTGCTTGAAGGCGCACGCGCCTCCGTCATCTCCAACTTGCCCTACAATGTCGGCACGCCGCTTCTGGTGAAGTGGCTGAAGGCCGGCGCGTGGCGCGGGGACATGACGCTCATGTTCCAGAAGGAAGTTGCCCAGCGCATCGTCGCCAAGCCCGGCTCCGACGCCTACGGCCGCCTCGCCGTGCTCGCACAAGCGCGCTGCGAGTGCCGCCTCGAATTCACCGTCCCCGCCCGCGCGTTCACCCCGCCGCCAAAGATTGCCTCGGCCATCGTGCGCCTCACCGACCGCGCCGATCCCTACCCGCACCTCGACGCCCTTGAGCGCGTGACCGCCGCCGCCTTCGGCCAGCGCCGCAAAATGCTCCGCGGCGCTCTGCGTTCACTGACGCCCGAGCCAGAATCCTTGCTTGTCGCAGCTGACCTCAAGCCGACCGCCCGCGCGGAAGAGATCGATCAGGCGGGCTTCCGTCGCCTCGCAGAGGCATGGCGGAACGCGAACGCCTAGCGCTCCGTCACGCACGGAAAGGTCGCGCTTCTGTGGTTGTGGCCCCAGCCACGATAGCTGCGCGCGTCGATATGAAAGCGGCGCGCCGAATAGATGCCCATCCCGATCCCGGCGCGGCGGCCATCCGTCTCGTGGATCGGGCACAGCAGCGCGATCAGGTCCTCGCGGCTCACGCCCGCATCAACCGGCACAAGGTCGAGCGCGTAGTACGCGCGATGCGCACTGCCCGATGCGCCGCGGATGCAAGTGTTGAACGCTTCGTCGCGATAGCCGGAGACGACGCGCACCTCGCCAATCGCTGGCTTCACGTGATCGCGGATGTATCGGAGCGCCGGCACGAGGTTGCGCCACGCAGCCTCGGGCGGTGCAACGTACGGCTCTTGCGCGCATTGCGGCCGGATCTGATCCACAAGCCAGAGCTCCTGCGCGGGAATGACGCCGGACACGCCCTCTTCGGCCAGCATTGCCTCAAAGCGCGCGAACGCTGCCTGACGCTGGGGGTAGGCGGCAAGCCAACTATCGAACGTATCGGCGTTGACCTCCGCCGGATTCGAGCAGGCCAGCACCAAAACCGCTACCGCGATCAAAGATGGTCGCCACAAATTCAACCGCGCCATCTTGAAAGATCAGCACCGCGCCGCGGCGGCATCATGGCGACAGCTCAGATCCCCTGCTTCAACCGCTCCACATGCAGTTTCAACCAGAGCTGACGCGCGCGCTTCAACCGTTCGGCGGCAAGGATCTGCTTGATCTGCAGCAACGTCTGCTCGAGCAGCGTGTTGACGAGAACGTAGTCGTACTCTTCCCAATGGCTGATCTCGTTCAGCGAGCGCGCCATGCGCGCGTTGATCACGTCTTCGCTGTCCTCAGCGCGCGCGCGCAGGCGCCGTTCTAACTCAGCCATCGAAGGCGGGAGGATAAAGATGCCGACGACGTCCTGCGGCTCCGCCGCGCGCAACGCCCGCGCGCCCTGCCAATCGACGTCAAACAACACGTCACGCCCTTGGATCAGCATCGCCTCAACCGGCGCGCGCGGCGTGCCGTAATGGTTGCCGAACACCATGGCGTGTTCGAGAAACTCGTTCTGGTCCGCCATTTCCTCGAATTGCGACTTCAACAAGAACTTGTACTCGCGCCCGTCGACCTCGCTCGGCCGCGGCGGCCGCGTGGTGGCGGATACTGAGAGCGACATGTTCTCGTCCGACTCCAAGAGCTTCTTGGCGAGCGTCGATTTGCCGGCCCCCGAGGGGCTCGAAAGCACGAACATGAGGCCGCGCCGCGCGACGTGTTCATTCAACATTGGCGGCTTGCTCCTTGATCTGATCGACCACGGTCTTGAGATCGAGGCCGATGCGCGTCAGCTCCAAATCCGCGGACTTCGAACATAACGTGTTGGCTTCGCGGGTCAGCTCCTGACTCAGAAAGTCGAGCCTGCGGCCCGCCGGTTCAGGTTTCGTTATCAGGCTGCGCAGTTCGGCGGCGTGAGCGGAAAGCCGCTCCAATTCTTCCTGCACATCCGCGCGTGAGGCGGCGATGGCGGCCTCTTGCGCCAAACGCTGGGGATCAAGCTTCAGTTCGGGCGCCAGCGATTCGAGTCGTTGGCGAATCCGTTCGAGCGCAGCAGCCGGCGCAGACGCCGCCGACGCACGGGCTGCGGCGATGCCCGCCTCAAGACGATCGGCGGCATCGGAGAAAACGCCTGCCAGTGTCCGGCCCTCGGCTTGGCGCGCTTGCGCCAGCCCATCGAGCGCGCGGTTGAAGCCAGCGACCAGCGCCGCCTCGAACGCGGCGCGCTCTTCTTCGCTCTGCTCAGCCGCATCTTCGCTCTGCAGCACACCGCGCACAGCAAGGATGCCGTCCCAGCGTGGCTTCGCGACGCGGCCCTTGAATGGTTCACTCGCCGCGATCAAACGCTCCGCCAATTCCAGATCGATTTTCAGCGGCGGCGCCGCTGTCGCGTCGCGCGCGATGTTGAGTGACGCCTGGACGCTTCCGCGCTTGAACTTCGCGTTGATTGCGGCGCGCGCGGCTGGCTCGATCGCGTCATAGCCGGGTGGCGTGCGCAGCTTCAGATCAAGGCCACGGCCATTGACGCTCTTCAGTTCCCAGATCCAGCGCTGCCCGGCGTGTTCGCCTTCGGCCCGTGCGAAACCTGTCATTCCGGAAATGGTCATGGCGCTCTTTTCGCGTATTTGCCGCCCAAGTGTCACGCAGGCTTTACGTGACTCGGACACAACGCGCTCAGGTTTAAAGTGCGGAGCTGCCCTGAGATGACGCTCGCGACGGTTTCCGAAACGCCTCAATCACGCCGCCTGGGCGCGCGCCGCGCCGGCCAATTGGGGCTTGGTTTCAACGCGTTGTTGATGGCTGCGAGCCTCGCCGTTTGCGCCGCATTTTTCGCCCAAGGCGGCCTTGAGGCCAGCCTCTTCTGCATTGCCGGCGCGATCCTCGGCGCAAGAGGCGCGGCGAAGGCCGCGCGCTTGGCCGCAGCCTATTCCGGCGCCTTTGCTGGTCTCTTCGTTGGCGCCGTGTTCGCCGGCTTCTTCCACGGCGCATTGGTTGCGCTGGTGACAGCGCTCTGAACCAAGCCCCGGCAGGAACAAACTTTCCCGCCCAACTCCAGCGCCTCCCGCAAGGGAGGCGTTCTTGTATCGAGCAATGTCACGCAAATAACGCTCGACAATCCCGCAAATGTCGACGGATTAGCAAAGCGAAAGTCGAGCGAAAGTCGCGTCTATCGCACCATCGCGTATCCAGCTTTCTAGCGGCCCGCGCGCTCAGCCGCGAGACGCTGCGCTTCGATCTCGCGCCAGCGCGCGACATTGGCGTTATGCTCGGCCAACGTGGACGCAAAGATGTGTCCGCCCGTGCCATCGGCCACGAAGAAGATCGCGTTCGATTGCGCCGGGTTGGCCGTCGCCTCAAGCGCTGCGCGGCCAGGATTTGAGATCGGCGTCGGCGGCAGCCCATCGATGCGATAAGTGTTGTACCCGGTGTTCATATCGATTTCGCTTTGGCGAATAACGCGGCGATTGCCCTGCGTATCCACCAAGCGGCCATCACGGCAGCGGTCAGGATGGCGCAAGCAAACGCCATAGATGATGGTTGGATCCGTCTCCAAACGCATCGGGCGGCGCAGGCGATTGACGAACACGGCCGCGACAAGCGGACGCTCGGACGCGATGCCGGTTTCGCGCTCGACGATCGAAGCGAGATTCACCAAGTCATCCGGTGTCGCCAGCGGCAGGTTCGGCTGACGCGACGCCCAGATTTCCGCGACGGCTTCATCGTGCGCATCTCGCATTTGTTGCAGCAGGGCAGCGCGCGTCATGCCACGGGCGACATGATAAGTGTCAGGGAGGATTGAGCCTTCAGGCGGCGCCTCTGGCATGTCGCCGGTCAACACATCGCTTTCCTGAAGAATCCGCATCACCGCCGCCATGGTGATCCCTTCTGGAAAGGTAATCGCGTGCTGTAGCGCTTCGCCGCTCGTCATCAGATCGACGATCTGGCGCGTCGAGGCGTTGGCTGGAATTTCGTACTCGCCGGCTTGCAACGAGGCGCTGCCTTCGAGGCGCGTCGCGATGCGGAAGAGCAGCGCGTCGCTGATAAAGCCTTCCGCCTCCAACTTCTCGGCAATACTTGCACCTGAGGCGCCCCGCTCGACCACGAACGCACGCGGTTCGGAGAACGGGCCAGGACGTGCGACGGCGCTGGTGAAGTAGACGAAAGCAAAAAGAGCTGCGGCGCCCGCTAGCACCGCGATCCAAAACAGGAAGGAAAAAAATCCGCCGCCGCTGGAACGGCGCGCTGCTGCTCTTGCCATCAATCCACCGCTGTCAGGATCACAGCAGCATTCGTGCCGCCGAACCCGAACGAATTCGACATCGCCGCCCGCACCGCCTTCTTCTTGGCGGTGTTGGGCGTCAAATCTATGGCGGTTTCAACCGACGGATTTTCCAGATTTAATGTCGGTGGGATAACGCCATCGCGGATCGCGAGCGCACAGAAAATCGCTTCCACCGCGCCGGCCGCGCCGAGTAGGTGCCCGACCGCGGATTTGGTCGACGAAACCGAAAGCTCCGCCGCCGAATTGCCGAACAGGCGTTCGATCGCCTTGAGTTCGATCTCATCGCCAAGCGGTGTCGAAGTGCCGTGGGTGTTGAGGTAATCGATATCGCCGGGCGTCATGCCGGCGTTCTTCAACGCCGCCGACATCGCGCGGAACCCGCCATCGCCATCATCGGCGGGCGCCGTGATGTGATAGGCGTCGCCAGAGAGGCCGTAGCCCTTCACTTCAGCGTAGATCTTCGCGCCGCGCGCCTTCGCGTGCTCATACTCTTCGAGGATGACGCAACCCGCACCCTCACCCATGACGAAACCGTCGCGATCCTTATCGTATGGGCGCGAAGCCTTCTCAGGGGTTTCGTTGTAGCCCGTCGACATTGCGCGCAGCGCGCAGAAGCCCGCCATCGCCAGACGGCCAACAGTAGCCTCTGCGCCGCCGGCCACCATCACATCCGCATCGCCGTAAGCGATGAGTCGCGAGGCGTCGCCGATCGCGTGTGCGCCGGTCGCGCAAGCGGTAACCACTGCGTGGTTGGGGCCACGGAAACCGTGACGGATCGAGACTTGGCCGGAGGCCAAATTGATCAGCGCGCTCGGAATAAAGAACGGCGAAATCTTGCGTGGACCATCGCGTTCCAGCTGCAGCGCGGTGTTGCCGATCGCTTCGATGCCGCCAATGCCTGAGCCGATCAGAACGCCGGTGCGGTTCTTGTCTTCGTCCGCCTCGGGCTTCCAGCCGCTATCGGCCACCGCTTCGTCGGAAGCGGCGATCGCATAGAGGATGAAGTCTTCGATCCGGCGCTGCTCTTTCGCCGACATCACCTTGTCTGGATCGAAGGCGTGTGGATCGCCAGAGCCGCCGCCGCGTCCATCGACACGCGGAACGACGCATGCGATCCGGCACGGAAGGTCATCGACCTTCACGTGCTCGACCTTGTTGGCCCCCGACTTACCGGCGACCAAACGCTCCCACGTCGCTGGCGCATTCGCAGCCAGCGGCGTCACGAGCCCAATGCCTGTGATGACGACGCGCCTCATCGGCGGTGCGCCAGGGCCTTAGCCCTGCTTCTCCGAGATGAACTTCACGGCGTCGCCGACGGTCTGGATGTGCTCAGCCGCGTCGTCCGGAATCTCGATGCCGAACTCTTCTTCGAACGCCATAACCAGCTCGACATTGTCCAAGCTGTCCGCGCCCAAATCGTCGATGAACGAAGCCTTATCCGTCACCTTCTCCGGCGGGGCTTCGAGATGCTTGATCACGATCGCCTTAACGCGCTCAAAAACTTCCGACATGCACGCCTCGCCAGTGCTGAAAAATTGGTCACGTCCACCCAAGGACGCTTGTGAGCGGCCTTTTGACCACACGCGGCCCCCGGCGCAAGCTCTTTTCGCCGCCGGGGTGCAGGGCAGCCCCTCAGATCATGGCCATGCCGCCGTTCACATGCAACGTTTGACCGGTCATGTACCCAGCTTCTTCGCTCGCCAGATAGACGGCGGCAGCTGCTACATCAGAGCCCTCGCCCAAGCGACCGGCCGGGATTTTGGTCATCAGCGCTGATTTCTGAGCGTCGTTCAGAACATCCGTCATCGGCGACGCGATGAAGCCCGGCGCGATGCAATTGGCGGTCACGTTACGGCTGGCGACTTCGGCTGCCATCGCCTTGGTGAAGCCGATCATGCCCGCTTTCGACGCCGCATAATTCGCCTGTCCGGGGTTTCCGGTGACGCCAACGACCGAGGTGATGCCGATGATCCGGCCCCAGCGCGCCTTCATCATCGACTTCAACGCTGCGCGTGAAAGGCGGAAATAACCTTCGAGATTGATCTGCAGAACACGCTGAAAGTCCTCGTCCTTCATGCGCAGCAGAAGGCCGTCCTTGGTGATCCCAGCGTTGGCCACGAGGATGTCGAGCTTGCCGCCCAATGCCGCCTCGGCTTGTCCGAACAGGGCATCGACGGCCGCCGTATCCGAGAGATTGCAGGGCGTGATGACGTGATCGCCGCCGAGTTCGGCTTTGACCTTCTCCAACGCCTCGACGCGCGTTCCCGAAAGCGCAACCCGCGCACCCTGCGCCGCCAGCGCCTTGGCGATGGCCCCGCCAATACCGCCCGAAGCGCCCGTTACAAGCGCGGTCTTCCCAGTCAGATCGAACATCATTGTCCCTCGTTTTGGCGCACGCCTTATGCCTCGCGGAGCGCGGCGGCAAGTTTCAGCACCGTGTTCCAGTTTCGGGCGCTGCCGAGTTTGGGCAGCTTCAGCTTCGACTGCCCCTGCCCGTTCGGAAACTTGATGTAGACGCAGTCCCTGCCCTGGGAGATTTCCTCACCAGTGAGCGCGGTTTTCTCCAGCGCCTCCATCTCAACCTTGCTGGCGGGACCACGCATGAAGTTCACCACCATGAAAGTGGAGTTCGCCTTCGTGAACGCCTTGAACGGATTGGCGGCGATGATGGCGTCGAGCTGATCGGCGTCGCGGACGAAGACATCCGTCTTTAGCTCAAGTCCTTCTAGGATGACTTTCTCAAGCTTGGCCTCGAGCTTCGCGCCGGTGAGCTTGGAATTGACGATGAGGTTGCCGCTGGCGAGCAGCGTCCGAACTTCAGTGAAACCCGCCGCTTCGCAAATCTCGCGCAGCTCGGACATGATCACCTTGCGCTTGCCAAGGTTCACGCCGCGCAGGAGTGCGGCTTGCCTCAAGGTTGCGCGTCTTGATCTGGCGCGGCCTGCGTCTCTCGCGCCGCCTTCAGCTCCGCAATCGCGGCCATCAGCAAGACCGCCTGATCATCGGTCGGCTCCTTGGCTTCGTTCAGGCGACATAGCTGATAGGAAGTCGCCGCGAGCAACATCGTGCCAATGGAACCGGACCCCAGAAACGAAAGTCCGTTCCCAAGACCGAAGATCGCCATTGCCGAAGAGACCAGTCCCAGCACCAACGCAGTCGCAGAGCCGACAAACACGATCACGCTGATGACGCGGATCAGGCCTGTGAACGGAAGGCTCATGCTCACACCTTCTTCGCGAACGCTTCCAGCTCCGCGGGCTCGTTCAGCGCCAGCGTTTCGGCGTCCGGCGCGTTGCGCTTGACCATGCCGGAGAGCTGCTTGCCGGCGCCGACTTCGACGAAGCGCGTCACGCTGCCATCACCGGCCATCCACTCGATACTCTCGCGCCAGCGCACGCGGCCTGTCACCTGCTCCACCAGAAGCTTGCGCACGGCGGTCGGCTCATTGGTCGGACGCGCGGTGACGTTAGCGACCACCGGCACGATCAGCGGCGAGATGGCGGCGCTTGCCAAAGCTTCAGCCATCGCGTCAGCAGCAGGTTGCATCAGCGGCGAGTGAAACGGCGCCGAGACGTTCAGCGGAATAGCGCGCGCGCCTTTTTCTTTGGCGTAGGCAAGTGCTGCATCGACGCCGGCCTTGGAGCCAGAGATGACGACATTGCCGATATTGTTGTCGTTGGCGACGACGCAGGGACCCGCCTCAGCGCCCTTCGCGGCGATCTCTTCCGCCAGCGCGACGTCCACTTTGCCGATCAACGCCGCCATCGCGCCCTGGCCCACCGGCACCGCGGCTTGCATGGCGTTGCCGCGCGTCCGGAGCAGGCGAGCTGCGTCCGCAACGCTGAGCGCGCCTGCCGCGGCAAGCGCCGAATATTCCCCAAGCGAGTGGCCAGCGACGCAAGCGGCCTTGGCGACGCCGACGCTGAACTCTTTCTCCAGCGCCCGCATCGCGGCGAGGCTCACAGCCATCAGGGCCGGTTGCGCGTTAGCGGTAAGCGTCAGCTCATCGCCAGGCCCCTCGAAGATCAGGCGCGAGAGCTTTTCCCCGAGCGCCTCATCCACTTCCTGGAACACCTCCCGGCTCGCGCCAAAGGCGTCATGAAGGCTCTTGCCCATGCCGGGCGCTTGGCTTCCCTGTCCGGGAAAAATGAAGGCTGTGCTCATAGGCGGCGGCGTAACCCTCTCACCGCGTCAGGGCAAGGCGCGCGGCCCCTTGCCCCGCAACCCGCCCCTTCCTAATCCGCCATGTCGCTCTGCATCCAATGCCCTCGCAGCCGCATCTGAACTAAGGGAGACAAGATGCTGTGCAAGAAGATGCTCATGGCCGCCGACGGCCTAGCCGTCGCGGTTTGCCGGTATGGCGCACACGAGCGCCATGCGACCCATACCGACACGCACTCGCGCATCAGCTTCCTCATCGCCGGAGGATATCGCGAGGAGGGCAAACCTGGGCAGATGCGGATGCGCCCAGGCGATGTCCTACTGAAGTCGCGCCGCGCCAAGCATGAGGACGAATTCGGTGAAGACGGCGCTGTGATCGCTGCAATCGAGTTCACCGCCAACGATCCTTTCGATGCCAACGAGGCGCCCGAGCTTTGGCGCCGGCGCGATGACGCCTTTGCACTGCGGCACGCCATCGCGTTTCTTGAAGCCGCCCACTTCGCGGACCTTCAAGCGGCGCGCGCGGCCGGGCACGATCTGGTGGCCGCATCTTCAAGGCCGATCGCGGAGCGCTCTGCGCCGCCTTGGCTGCAGCGGTTGAAACGCGAACTTGAGGACGCGAGTCTAGCTTCTGTGAATGTTGCCGCGCGCGCACTGGAAGCTGGTGCGCATCCGGTTCACGCGTCTCGCCTCTTCAGACAGTGCTTTGGCGCATCGGTGACCGAACATGCGCAAGCCCAGAGCGTGCGCCGCGCGATCGCGCCATTGGCGGACACGCGCGAAACATTGAGCAACGTCGCCCTCGCTGCAGGCTTCTACGATCAGAGCCACATGAACCGCATATTCCGCCGTGTAACCGGGCGCACGCCCGGGATGATGCGCGCCGTGCTGGCTGCTGCGGCCGGTTAAATTCGTCCAAGACGCGCCGCTCCCACAGCGCCTAGATTCCCGCCATGAACAGACGCTCTCTCCTCATCGGCGCCGGCGGTTTGGCGCTCAGCGCTTGCGCCACCACGCCGCCGGCCTCCTCTTTGCCGCTCTCCGATGAACTCGATGCGCTCGTCGCCCGTGGCATGGAGCAGCTTCGGGTCGTGCCCGGCTTTGCACTGGCGGTGTATTCGCGCGATGGCGTCTACGCCCGCGGATTCGGCGTGACAGACGTGACGACCGGCGAGCGCGCCGATGCGGATACGGCCTTCTACATTGCCTCCGCCACCAAGCCGCTCACCGCACTCGCGTTACTGCGCAAGGCCGAACGCGGCGAGATCGACCTTGATCAAGCCATCGCGGCATTTGCTCCGGATGCACCGTTTCCGGCCGCGGCGCGTGCGGCTGAAGTCACCTTCCGGCAGCTGCTCACACACACCTCCGGCATCGAGAATGATCCAATCGCGTTTCGCGTGGCCTTTAGCGGCCAGCATGATCCCGCTACGCTCTGGCGATTGCTCGCTGCCAGCGGCGTGAACTCGGACGCGCCGCTTGGCCGCTTCGACTACACGAACACCGGCTACAACATCACCACGCTCCTCACCGATCGCCGCTTCGGCGTTGCGTGGCAGGACATGCTGCAAAGCGAGGTCTTCGGCCCCGTCGGTATGACGCACGCCAGCGCGCGCATGTCACGCGCGACCGCCAATGGTTGGGGCATGGCGAAGCCGCATGCATCGCTGCCTGAAGGCCTCACCAAGCTCTATCTTGAGAAAACCGACGCAACCATGCATTCGGCCGGCGGCGTCATCATGAGCGCCAATGATGCGCTGCGCTGGCTTGAGCTGATGGCCGAGGGCGGCGCTGTTGGCGGCCGCCGCGTTGTTTCAGAAGCATCGATCGAATCCGCACGCGCGCCGGTCGCTGCGATCGCCGAGGGCACGGAGTTCGCAGGCTACAGCCGCGCCGCCTACGGATTGGGTTGGTATCTGGGCCCCTATCGCGACGAACTTCTGTTTCACCACTTCGGCGGTTTCGCTGGGGCGCGTGCGCACGTGTCACACATTCCGACGCGGAGGATCGGCGTCGCAGCATTCGTCAATGAGAACACCGCTGCGGCGCAGTTCAGCGACGCCGTCGCCAATTACGTCTATGATCGCACAGCCGGCCGCGCCGACGCCGCTGAGGCCTTCAACGCCAAGCTCGCCGCCCTCGCTGCCCGTCGAGACCAAATCAATGAGCGCCTGCGTGCAGACCGTACCAGTCGCGCCGCCCGCCCCTGGACATTGACCCGCCCCCGTGCCGTCTATGCGGGCGCCTACGAGCACCCGAATTTCGGTCGTATCGAGGTCAGCGCCGCTGGCGAGGACCTCGATGTCGGGTTCGGGGCGCTCCGTGCCCGGGCGACGGCCGCCAACGCACCAGACGCGATCAGGGTCGAACTTGTGCCAGGTTCCGGCGAACTCGTCGGATTCAGCGGCCCTGAAACCGCGCCCGACGCCCTCCACTACAACGGGGAGACCTACACGCGAGTCTGAAACACGGATTTGGACGCCAAATGGCGGTATTATCAAACGCCATACCCCTTGCTTCCGGGGCCGAAATGCGTATTTTCCGCGCCTTCGCGATCCGCGGCCCCGGGGGCATACGCCGCCCGGGGTCCATCGTTTTTGCCGGTCTTCCGCCGGCAAGGGCGCCGCGGGTTCTAACGGAAGAGGAAAATATGGCTTTCTACGAGCACGTGCTGATCGCACGTCCGGAGATCTCGCCCCAGCAAGTCGATACGCTGGTCGAAGAGCTCACCAAGACGATCAAAGAACTCGGCGGGACGACGTCGAAGACCGAATACTGGGGTCTTCGCAATCTGACCTACCGCATCAAGAAGAACCGCAAGGGCCACTACGCACTCATCAACATCGACGCTGCAGCGACGGTGGTTCACGAGTTCGAGCGCCGTCTGCGCATCAACGAAGACGTCATGCGCTTCAAGACGATCCGCGTCGAAGCGTTGGACGAAGAGCCCTCGCCGATTCTGGCCCGTCGCGACCGCGACGAGCGCCGCCGTTCACGCCGCGAAGGCGGCCGCGACGGTGAAGATGGTGGCGGTGATTACGAAGGCGGGGAGGAATAATCGATGGCCCAGAAGCAAGCCAAAGGCGCCCCGAAGTTCAACATCTCGAACATTCCGGCTCGCCGTCCGTTCGGCCGCCGGCGCAAGGTGTGCCCGTTCTCCGGCGCCGCCGCACCGAAGATCGACTACAAGGACGTGAAGATGCTCCAACGCTACATCAGCGAAAAGGGCAAGATCGTCCCGGCGCGCATCACCGCCGTTTCCGCCAAGAAGCAACGCGAACTCGCGCGCGCCATCAAGCTCGCCCGCGAACTCGCTCTGCTGCCGTTCGCTGTTCAGTAAGGAGGCAGGCCAATGCAAGTCATCCTGCTTGAGCGCGTCGAAAATCTCGGCGACATCGGCGACGAAGTGAAGGTGCGTGACGGTTACGCGCGCAACTTCCTGCTGCCTGGCAAGAAGGCGCTCCGCGCCAACGACGCAAACCGCAAAGTCTTTGAGGGCCGCCGCGCCGAACTCGAAGCCCGTAACGCCGAAGCGAAAGCCGCGGCGGAAAAAGCCTCGGGCAAGATCGACGGCCAGAGCTACGTGCTCATCCGCTCGGCGGGTGAAGCCGGCCAGCTCTACGGCTCAGTCTCCTCGCGCGACATCGCCGACGAGATCGTTAAGGCCGGCTCGAAGATCGATCGTAACGCGGTCGTTCTCGACAAGCCGATCAAGACCATCGGCGTCTATGACGTGCGCGTGCGCCTGCACGCCGACGTCTCGGCTACGGTGAAGGTCAACGTGGCGCGCTCCTCCGACGAAGCCGAGCGCCAAGCGCGCGGCGAAAACGTCATCGCTTCGGCGATCGAAGCGGAACGTGCGACGGCGGAAGCCGCCGCCAAGGAATTGGCAGCGCAGTCGATCACCAACGATCCGTCCGCTCGCGCCGAATAGACGCGAAGCGAACGTCAACAATCGAAGCCCGCGCATCGGAAGGTGCGCGGGCTTTTGATTCTTGATTTCGGGTCAACAACAAAGAGTCGTCAGGGACTCAGCGAAACTCACGTCAAGATTTCGGGGCGTAAACAATTGTCGCGCCGAATCGGATCATCCTGACGGCAATGTCGAACCAACCCGCACTCCCCCTGGCCCAGCCGGGTCAGCAGCTGGCGCCGCGCGTGGCGCCGCATAATCTCGAAGCCGAGCAAGCGCTCCTGGGCGCGATCTTGTTCGACAACGAGACGATGAACCGGATCACCTCGCTGCTGAAGGAGCAGCATTTCTACGATCCAGTGCACGGCCGCATCTTCGCAACCTGCGCCGACATGATCGCAGCGGGCCAACTCGCCGACGGCGTCACGCTGAAAGAGAAGTTCGCCAAGGATGGCGGCATCAAGGAGATCGGCGGCGCACTCTATTTGATGAAGCTGTTGGAGAACGCCGCGCCGCTCTCCACGCACGCCGCCTCCTACGCCGAGCTGATCTACGATCTCGCGCTCCGGCGTGCGCTGATCCGCGTTGGCGGCGAGATCACCAACCTCGCGGAAAATCCGCCTGAGGATAAGGACGCGCGCGACATCATTGAGGAAGCGGAGAAAACCCTCTTCACGCTGGCCGAAGCCGGCACCGCCAACAAAGGTTTTCAAGACTTCAAGACCGCGCTGACGGCTTCGATCAACGTCGCCACCGCCGCGAAGAACCGCGGCTCGGACGTATCGGGCATCGCCTCAGGGTTCCGCGATCTCGACCACCTGCTCGGCGGTCTGCACGGCTCTGATCTGCTCATTCTCGCGGGCCGCCCGTCGATGGGCAAGACCGCGTTGGCGCTGAACATCGCCATGAATGTAGCGCGGCAGAAACAAAAAGCCGTCGAAACTGGCGAGGCCGAGCATTACGGCGGCACCGTCGGCTTCTTCTCGCTTGAAATGTCGGGCGAACAGCTGGCGACCCGTATCTTGTCCGACTTCGCCGAAATCGAGTCTCACAAGATCCGCCAAGGCAAAATCACCACCGAGGAATATACTCGCCTCGCCGATAGCGCCATGATGCTGCAAACACTGCCGCTGCACGTCGACGAAACTGGCGGTATCTCGATCGCCCACTTGCACAATCGCGCGCGCCGCTTGAAGCGCTCGCCGTCTGGCCTCGACTTCATCGTCGTCGACTACCTCCAGCTCGTCACCGCCTCGGGCAAGGTCGATGGCCGCGTGCAGGAAGTCAGCCAGATCACACAGGGCCTGAAGGCGTTGGCGAAGGATTTGAACGTGCCGGTGCTGGCGCTTTCCCAGCTCTCGCGTCAGGTCGAATCCCGCGACGACAAGCGCCCACAGCTTTCCGACCTGCGTGAATCCGGCTCGATCGAACAGGATGCCGATATCGTCATGTTCGTCTTCCGCGAAGAATATTACCTCAGCCGGGCCGAACCCGAGCAAAACACCGAGGACTGGATTAAATGGCGCGCAAAACTTGATAGCGTCGCCAATCGCGCCGAACTAATCATCGGCAAGAACCGCCACGGCCCCATCGAAACGGTACACCTCCATTTCAAAGGACAATTCACCCGCTTCTCCTCCCTCGCCAGCTGAGCCGCCGCGGCTCGCGCGGCTCAAAGTCGATCACGCTGCGATTGTCGAGAACTGGAACTATTTCCGGAAACTCGCACCGAATGTTGCGGTCGCCGCCGTCGTCAAAGCAGATGGGTACGGATTAGGCGCTGTCGGCGCTGCTCGCGCTTTGGCGCAGGCGGGAGCGCGTGTCTTCTTCACAGCAACGTCGCAGGAAGCAGTGTACGTGCGGCGTGCGCTCGGCGAAGGCCCGCAGGTCTTTGTGTTAAACGGCCCGACGACGGACATCGCAGTTCTGCAAGAGTACAAACTCACGCCGGTGCTGAACTCACTGGCGCAGATCAAGGCGTGGGAGGCGCGCGGCCCCGCTGGTCTGCACATCGACACAGGCATGAACCGCCTCGGCATTGGCCCCGAAGAATTGCCGCACGCAATGAGCGCGCTCAAAGAAACGTCACTGGCTCTGGTGATGAGTCATCTCGCCTGCGGCTCCGACACCAAGCACGAATTCAACGCCACGCAACTGCGCCGCTTCACCGACGCCGCGATGCTCTTCCCGCGCGCGCCTCTCTCTCTCTCCGCCACCGCTGGCGCCCTGATCGGCGCTGACTATCATTTCGATCTCATCCGTCCGGGCATCGGGCTTTACGGATCTGGCGGGCTCGACGCCGACAACCCGCAACTCACCACCGCCGCAACGATCGAAGCGCCGATCCTGCAAGTGCGCGACTGTGAACCGGGCGAAACTTTCGGCTATGGCGCAACCTTCACGGCGGCTCAAAAGATGCGCACCGCCACCGTCGCACTGGGCTACGCCGACGGCTACTTGCGGTCCCTGAGCGGGCGCGGCTATGGCGTCTTGGGGGGCGCTAAGCGCCCGATCTTGGGACGCGTTTCGATGGACCTCATCATCATAGACGTGACTGGCTGTGCTGAGGCGCAACCAGGCGCAATGGTCGAGTTCCTCGGGCCTAACGTGCCGCTTGATGAGATAGCATCGCTCGCCGGCACCGCGGCTTACGAACTTCTGACGACGTTCGCAGGCACGGTGCGCAAGAGTGGAGCGCGCGCGTGATCAATCCATTTGCACCGATTGGACGCGGCCTCCTAGGCATGCTCGCTGAGATCGGACGCTTCTCTGCCTTCACGAGCCGCACCGTCGCTGCTGCTGTGTCGCCACCGCTGTTCCTTGGCCAGACGGCGCGGCAGGCGATGCAGATCGGCTACTTCTCGCTCCCGGTCGTCGGCATCACCGCCGTCTTCATCGGCGCGGCGCTGGCACTCAACATCTATGTCGGCGGCGCGCGCTTCAACGCCGAGCAATTTGTCCCGAACATCGTAGTTCTGGGTATCACCCGCGAACTCGGTCCCGTGCTCGCGGGCCTCATGCTGGCTGGCCGCGTCTCCGCCGGCATCGCCGCCGAGATCGGCACCATGCGCGTGACCGAACAGATCGACGCGATGACAACGCTCTCGACCGATCCCTTCAAATACCTGATCGCACCACGCGTGCTCGCGGCAACGCTGACGTTACCAATCCTAGTGCTCGTCGCCGACATTATCGGCGTCATGGGTGGCTACCTCGTCGCCACCGGCAGCCTGGGCTTCAATGGCGCCGCTTATCTGCGTAACACGTTTGACTTCATGGAACCGCAGGACGTCGGCCTTGGCCTCATCAAGGCAGCGGTGTTTGGCTTCATCATAGCCACCGTCGGCGCCTACCAAGGCTACCGCTCCAGTGGCGGCGCGCTGGGCGTCGGTCGCGCCACCACTAACGCCGTCGTCGTCGCCATCGTGCTCATCCTGGCGGTGAACTACCTCATCACCGCGTTCTTCGTGGAGTGACGCTGATGGCCGCGAAACTCCAACTGGTTGGCATAGAGAAGATGCTCCGCGGACGCCAAGTGCTGGACGGCGTTGATATCGATGTCGCGCAAGGACGCTCGCTCGTCATTATCGGCGGCTCCGGCCAAGGCAAGTCGGTGACGCTGAAGTGCGCGCTTGGGCTGATGAAGCCCGACAGCGGACAGGTGCTGGTCGATGGCGCCGACGTCACCAAGATGCCGGCGGAAATCCGCGCGCGCGTGATGCGCAAGTTCGGCATGCTCTTCCAAGGCGCCGCGCTCTTCGACTCTCTCACCGTCTGGGAAAACATCGCCTTCCGGCTGATCAATGCCGACAAGGTGAGCCGCCAAGAAGCCCGCGAGCGTGCCATCGAGACGATGCGCAAAGTTCGGCTCTCGCCTGATTTCGCCGACGTTCGCCCGATCGAGCTTTCCGGCGGCATGCAAAAGCGCGCTGGTCTCGCCCGCGCCATCATCGCCAAACCGGACATTTTGTTCTTCGACGAGCCCACCACTGGCCTCGATCCAATCACCGCCGACGCTATCAACGATCTCATCGTCGAGATGGTGAAAGAACTCGGCTGCGCCGCCGTCTCGATCACCCACGACATGCCCAGCGCGCGCAAGATCGCCGACGAAATCGCCATGCTGCACAACGGCAAGATCGTCTGGCGCGGACCGACCGCTTCACTCGACACCAGCGGCAACGCCATGGTCGATCAGTTCGTCGCCGGCCGCGCCGATGGGCCGATTCAAGCCGTCGTCTAGACGGTGAACCCGTATTTCTCTTTCAGGAACGTTTTGATCTCCTCAGTCGGCTGCTCGCCATAGCACGAGGCGATCACCTGCCCATATTTCTCGAGGTCGACCGTGCCATCGCCCTCGATCGCTCTGAGAAACAGCCGTTCCTTCGCCGCTTGCACGTAGACGAAATAGTACGCCCAGCGTCCGGTCGTATCCTTTGCCTTCAGCTTGTGAATGAGATGACCGCTCCGCGCGATCTCTTTGTCCATAAACGAACGTTTTGGTGTTTCGGCGGCGCCGCTCATCACGCGACATCGTCCCCTGCAATTTCGGCATCAATGTGCCGGCCGCCTTACAGGCGGCGCTTGATCACTGCATCCAACGCTTCGGGCTTTGCGGTCGGCGGGTAACGGCCGAGCACTTTGCCATCACGTCCCACCAGAAACTTGGTGAAATTCCATTTAATGCCGCGCCCAAGTAGGCCGCCACCCTTTTGACGCGTGAGATAGTCGTAGAGCGGATGCGCATTGGGTCCATTGACGTCGACCTTCGCAAACATCGGAAAGGTCACATCATAGGTCAGTGAACAGAAATTCTTGATCTCCTCGGCGTTGCCCGGCTCCTGCTTGCCAAACTGGTTGCACGGAAAGCCCAGCACCTCGACGCCCTGCCCGGCGTACTTGCGACGCAGATCTTCCAGCCCCTTGTACTGAAAGGTGAAGCCGCACTGGCTAGCCGTATTGACGATCAACAGCAGCTTGCCGCGATACTCGGAGAGAGAACGCTCGTTGCCGTCGATATCGCGCGCGGTTAAATCGTAGATAGATGTCATCACAAACTTGGCCTTGGTTGTCGCTTTGGTGTCGGCATGAAGACGAGACCGCCAACAAGAATGAGCGGACCGATCAAGAAATAGACGAAGCCGGCGAACGGAGACCAAGGCAACGGAATGAGCCACGCCCCTAAAGCGGCCGCGACGCCAACCATGACGTGAACGCCGTTTTGCCAGCATGCAAAGCGCGTGAGTCGGCGCTCGACCTCACTGAGCTCCAGCTGATCGGCTTTGCTGAGCGCATGTCCATAGAGCGCCAGAAACATGACAAACACAGCCGCGTAGGCGGCTGACAGCACCATCAGCGAACTCTGCGCCTCATAGATTGAAAGCGGCGGCCTCGGCGCGCCCTCCACGACTGAGCGCAAGAATGCCGAGAGCATCGTCGCCAGATACTTCAGCGGGTAGACGAAGAAGAGGATCAGAAAAAGCAATCCGGCATTCAGTGTCGTCGTCCATCCATCTTCGAGCGCATAGCGACGAAAGAAGATGTAGTGCATATTCCAAATCATCAGCAGCATGGCGAAAGCCGCCGCAAACCCCGGAAAGCCCCACAGCAGTTCCGTGAGCTCGGCGAACGAGGCTGGCGGCGCGTTCGACACGACCAGCAATGTCAGCGCAAACGCGAACACCATGTCCGAGAGCGCTTCCACGCGCGTCGGCTGTTCGCCGCGCCAGCGGAATTGCCGCTCGCCCTTCAGCGGGTGCAGTTCGCGGATCGCCATCGCACATGCGTTAGCAGACCGGCCGCGCTAAGCTCAACCCGAAGGATTCGCCGGAGCCAGAATGGCCAAGTCAGATCACGTCTACACCTGCCAAGCCTGCGGCGCGATTTACGCCAAATGGACCGGTAAATGCGAAGCGTGCGGCGAGTGGAACACGCTTGTCGAAGAGTCTGCGCGAACGGCGGTCCCCGGCGCACTCGCGGCGCCGGTTGCCGGCGCCAAGAAGGGCAAGGGGATCAGCTTCGTCGAACTCTCCGGCGTCGGCGATCCGCCGCCGCGGATCGCTACCGGCATTTCTGAACTCGATCGCGTCTGCGGCGGCGGCCTGGTTCCGGCCTCCGCCATCCTCATCGGCGGCGATCCTGGCGTCGGCAAATCAACGTTGTTGCTTCAAGCCGCCGCCTCGCTCGCGCGCAGCGGCGCCAGCGTCGCGTACGTCACCGGCGAAGAAGCAGAGGCGCAGGTGCAGGAACGCGCGCGCCGCCTCGGCGCCTCTGACGCGGCGGTGAACCTCGCCGCCGAAACCGACCTTCGCAAAATCCTCGACGGCTTGAAGACGCTGAAGCCCGACGTCGTCATCATGGATTCAATCCAGACCGTCTGGGCGGATGGCGTTGAGGCCGCGCCCGGCACGGTGGCGCAGGTGCGCGCCTGCGCGCATGAACTGGTGCGCTTCGCAAAGAAGAGCGGCGCTGTGCTCATCCTTGTCGGTCACGTCACCAAGGACGGCCAGATTGCCGGCCCGCGTGTGGTCGAGCACTTAGTCGATGCGGTGATCTATTTCGAAGGCGAACGTGGGCTGCCGTTCCGCATTCTGCGCGCCGTGAAGAACCGCTTTGGACCGACCGATGAGATCGGCGTGTTCGAGATGGTCGAGCAAGGCTTGGTCGAAACACCGAATCCTTCGGCGCTCTTTCTCGGCGAGGCGGGCGAACGGCCGTCCGGCGCGGCGGTGTTCGCCGGCGTTGAGGGTTCACGGCCCGTGTTGGTTGAAATCCAAGCGCTCGCAGCCCCCACCGCCTACGGCACGCCACGGCGCGCCGTCGTCGGCTGGGATTCCGCGCGCCTCGCCATGATCTTGGCCGTACTCGAAACCCGCTGCGGCCTCTCCTTCTCGGGCCGCGACGTCTATCTCTCCGTCGCTGGCGGTTTGCGCATCACCGAACCCGCCGCCGATCTCGCGGTCGCGGCGGCTCTTATCTCAGCGCTGGCCGACAAGCCGCTGCCAAAGCAGTGCGTCGTCTTCGGCGAAGTCGCGCTTTCTGGTGAGGTACGCCCCGCTGGGCGTAGCGATTTGCGGTTGAAGGAAGCCGCCAAGCTCGGTTTCACCGCCGCCTTTTCACCGCCGCAGAAGAAAGTCAGTGGCGCCAGCGCGGTTAAGGTGAAACAGATCGGCCATATCGCGGACCTCGCGGCCGCAATCGGCGTCGAACCGCAATAGCGCCTAGCTGCTTAGGCAGTCAGAGCTCTTGCCGCCGTTCTCGCGGAGATAGCCTACATAGTACTCGGCCATCCCTGCCGCTCGCCTCTGGCTCAGCTCGTCGGCGTTGAACTCGGTCGTCGCTTGCGCCCAGGCCGACGCGCATGACGAGGCTTCGGCTTCGCTCGCGGCGCAATCGATGAAGGCGCCATAGGCGACGCGCCAGGTGTTGAACTGATCGCGCGTCATCGGTTCGCCGTGTCCTGGGATCGCGGTGCGAAACGGCGTCGCCGACACCTCGTCCAAAGCTTCGCGCCAACGCCGCGGGCATGCCGTTTCGAAGAACGGCGCCGGCAGCGTCACCAAATCGCCGATCACCGCGACGCGTGTGCGGCGGTCGTAGAGCCAGACGTCGGCGTCAGTGACGGCGCCATTGGTGACGTGCACGTCGAAGCGCCGGCCCGCGAACCTTATCCGCTGTGAGCGCGCCAGCACGACGTCAGGGCGCAACGTTTGGCTGGCCGCCATCGTGTCGAGGAAGATTTGCACCTCTTCGCGCTGCACTGGCGTGATCTCGGCATCGCCGAGCATCGCCTGCGCGCCCTCCATGTTGCGAACAAGGAAACCGCCCGGCGCGATGACGCGATCGACTGCGCTCGTCGTGTAAACCTGCGCGCCGGGATACGCGGCCTTCAGGCGGCCGTTGCCGCTCGAATGATCCAGGTGCCAGTGCGTGTTGATGATCGCAGCAATGGGACGGCCACGCTCGCGCGCGTAAGCGAGGATCGCGTCGCTGTGCCAAGCGTGACGGCCGGTATCGACAACCACCAAACCCTGCGGCGCATCGAAGATGATGGTGTTGCCGTCCGGACCGCGGCCCGGCTCGAAGCCGCCCGCTTGCAGGTGGACGCCGGCGGCGATTTCGCGAACCGGCGGCACGGCGGGCGTTTGGCTCGCCAGTTGGGCGACAATCATGAGTGGCAGCAGCATCCCCGCCAGCTTGCCCCTATTCCGCCACCGAAACGCTCACAGTTCGACCAGCCGCCGAGCCCCTGCGACTGCCCTCCGGCGGCGCGGCGCCTTCCCAAAAACCGGCGGGCCGGTTAATCCAATGCTCAGGGACGCGCCCAGAAACGGGCAGCATGGGAGTGGGCGATGGATCTCGGCTTCACCTGGTTCGATTTCGCCGCTTTGGTTGTGCTCGGGCTTTCGGGCGTCATGGCGTTCGCACGCGGTCTGATCCGCGAAGTGTTCTCAATCATCGCCTTCATCGGCGCAGCGATCGCAGCGGTTTTCTTCGCCGGCATGCTGCGGCCAATCGTCGAAAGTTTTACACCCCTTTCCGGGCCCCTGGCATCCGTCGCCGCAGGGCTCCTGATCTTCCTAGTGGTCTTCATCGTCATCACCGTGATCACCTCAACGGTCGCGAAAACAGCCCATCAATCCACGGAAATTGGCTCCTTCGACCGCGCTGCGGGCCTTGCCTTCGGCATCCTGCGCGGCGTGTTGGTGGTGTCGTTGTTCGTGCTGCTGATGCGCCAAACAACGGTCGCAGACAGCACCCAACCAGCAGATCCGATGCAGGATGCTATACGCGGCGCACGGACCTATCCTATCTATGATGGCGTAGCGTCTGCTCTCGAAGCAGTGCTGCCGCAGGCTCGCGACCGGGCCCGTGATATAATCGACCGTCGCGAGGGCGAGTCGGCGCCAATCCCGCCGGCTGACGAGCCCGCAACAACCCAGGCCCCGCCAACCTGAGGACCCGAATGACCGCCGAGCGCCTCTCCCTCCACTTCCAGACGGCGCCCGGAGACCCGGTTGATAAATGGGAATTCGACGACAAGCCTCGCGAAGAGTGCGGCGTCTTCGGCGTTTTCGGTTCGGATGACGCCTCGGTCCTGACCGCGCTCGGTCTCCACGGGTTACAGCATCGCGGCCAGGAAGGTTGCGGCATCGTCAGCTATGACGGCGACAAGTTTTATCACGAACGCTTTCTCGGCCTCGTCGGCGAGCACTTCGCGGCGGGTGACGTGCCTGAGCGGATGCCAGGCTCCATGGCCATCGGCCACACCCGCTACGCCACCGCTGGCGGCACCATTCTCCGCAACGTCCAGCCGCTCTTCGCCGATCTGGCGCTCGGCGGCTTTGCCGTCGCCCACAACGGCAACCTCACCAACGCTATCGATCTGCGCAATCGCCTTGTCCAGAACGGCTCGATCTTCCAATCGACCTCGGACACCGAGTGCATCCTGCAGCTGATCGCGCAGTCGAAGAAGCCGCGGGTGGTGGAGCGTTTCGTCGAAGCGCTGCACGACATCCAGGGCGCCTTCGCACTGGTGGCGCTGACCGAGAACATGATGATTGGCGCACGCGATCCGATCGGCATTCGGCCGCTCGTGCTCGGCCAATCCGCCGGCGCGATGATCCTCGCCTCGGAGACCTGCGCACTCGACATGATAGGCGCAAAGTTCGTGCGCTCGATCGAGCCGGGCGAAGTCGTCGTCATCACCCGCGCCAAGGACGGCAAGGTGACCGTCGATAGTCACTTCCCGTTCCCGCGCCGCGCCGCGCGTCCGTGCATTTTCGAGTTCGTCTACTTCGCCCGCCCGGACTCGATGATCGACGGCCGCAGCGTCTATGACATCCGCAAGCGCATGGGCCGACGCCTCGCCGAGGAAACCGGCGTCGAGGCTGACGTCATCGTGCCAGTGCCGGACTCAGGCGTTCCCGCCGCCATGGGCTTCTCCGAACAGAGCGGCATCCCCTACGAGCTCGGCATCATCCGCAACCACTATGTCGGGCGCACCTTCATCCAGCCGAAGCAAGCGATCCGCGACATGGGCGTGCGCTTGAAGCACTCGGCCAACCGTAACGTCATCAAGGGCAAACGCGTCGTGCTGGTGGACGATTCAATCGTGCGCGGCACCACCTCGCGCAAGATCGTGCAGATGGTGCGCGACGCCGGCGCCAAGGAAGTGCATTTCCGTAGCGCCTCCCCACCAATCAAGTTTCCTGACTTCTACGGCATCGATATGCCGGCGGTCTCCGAATTGATGGCTGCCCAGATGACGCTCGAAGAAATGCGCAAGTCGCTCGGCGTCGACAGCCTGGGTTTCCTCTCGGTCGATGGCCTCTACGCGGCGATGGGCGAATGCCATCGCGACGCCGTCAATCCGCAATTCACCGACCACGCCTTCACTGGCGACTACCCGACGCCGCTGCTCGATCAAGAGAAGGCCCGTTCCGAGCAAGGCCAGCAGCTGCCCCTGATCACCGAAAACGCCGCGGAATGAGCACCCCACAAACCAAACGGCTCGCGCTTGTCACCGGCGCGTCGCGCGGCATTGGCCGCGCTGTTGCACTGGAGCTTGCCCGCCAGGGCTGGCGCGTGGTCGCGGTGGCGCGCGCTCAGAAAGCGCTCGAAAAGCTCGACGATGATATTCGCGCACTCGGCGGCGAAGCCACGCTCATTCCGCTGGATCTACGCGATGGCTCGGCAATCGATCAGCTCGCCGCGCCGCTGTTTGAGCGCTTCGGCAAACTCGATGGCCTGGCTTCGTGCGCTGGCGCGCTCGGCTCGCTGACGCCGTCGTTTCAAGCCACGCCCGCAATTATGGACGAGACCATCCAGGTCAACTTCCTCGCCAATCAGCGCCTCATCCGCGCTTTGCATCCGCTGCTGCGTGAGTCCGACGCCGGCCGCGCCGTCTTCCTGACCTCCGGCGCCTCAAAGAATCCACGCGCCTATTGGGCGCCTTACGCTGCATCGAAAGCAGCGCTCGACGCGCTGGTGATTTCGTACGCCGCCGAGATCGGCAACGTCAGCAACGTGCGCGCAAATCTCTTCAATCCGGGCCCCACGCGCACCGGCATGCGCGCCAAAGCGTTCCCCGGCGAAGATCCGATGACACTGCCCACGCCGGATGAAGTCGCCCCTTCTATCGTAAAGATGCTACAGCCCAGCTACGCGGAGAACGGCGCGTGGGTGCAGTTCGAGCGCTGACCTACGACGCGATCATCATCGGCGGCGGTGCGGCAGGTCTCTATTGCGCCATGCAGGCGGGCAAACGCGGCAAACGCGTCCTGGTGCTGGAACACAACACAGAAGTCGGCGCAAAGATCCTGATCTCGGGTGGCGGCCGCTGCAACTTCACCAATCTCCACGCGGGGGCGGATCGCTTCATCTCCGCCAATCCGCATTTCGCCCGCTCAGCCTTGGCGCGCCACAGCCAGCATGATTTCATCGCGCTGATCCAGAAGCACGGCATTGCCTATTACGAGAAGACGCTCGGTCAATTGTTCTGCGAGGGCGCCCGCTCTTCGCGCAAGATCGTGCAAATACTGCTGGATGAATGCTCCGCCACTGGCGTCGCGATTCGTATCGCTTGCCGCGTCACCGGCATCGAGCGTGGCGACACCTGTCGCATCGCCACAAACCAGGGCGTTTTCGACAGCAACGCGCTTGTGATCGCTACCGGCGGCCTCGCAATTCCAAAACTCGGCGCCACCGGCTTCGCCTTCGATGTCGCCAAGCAATTCGGAATCCCCGTCGTTGAGCCTCGTCCCGCCCTCGTGCCACTCACATTCAGCGAGCGCGACCTCACTTGGATGAAGCCGCTGAGCGGGGTCTCGGCCGACGTCGTCGCGCGCGCAGGTAACGCGCAGTTTCGCGAAGCCGCGCTCTTCACGCATCGCGGCCTCTCCGGCCCCTCAATCCTGCAAATCTCGTCCTATTGGCGCGCGGGCGATGCGTTCGAGGTCGATTGGTTGCCTGACGCTTCACCTGATGTCCTCGCTCAGCGCAAACGTGAACGGCCAAGAGCGCAGCTCAAGACCATTGTCGCCGAACTGCTCACCGATCGCTTAGGCGGCGCGCTAAGCCAGGTATTCCCGCAAGCTGTAGTCGGCGACATGAAAGACGCCGCGCTCGTTGAAGCCGCTCAAAAGCTGAAGGCTTGGCCACTCACGCCGATCGGCACTGAGGGCTACGCAAAAGCAGAAGTGATGGCGGGCGGCATCGACACCAACGCGCTCTCGCAACAAAGCATGGAAACCCGCGCCGTTCCCGGCCTCTATTTCATCGGCGAAGCGGTGGATGTGACCGGTTGGCTAGGCGGCTATAATTTCCAGTGGGCGTGGTCGAGCGGCTGGGCCGCGGCGCAAGCGGTCTGAACGCCGCAAACTTCGCGGGATCTAATCTTCGCCCTCCGCGAACGGATTCTTGCCCGCCTTCACGATCAGCCGGATTGGCGCGGCATGTAAATCGAACGCGTCCCGCAGGCCGTTGACGATGTATCGCTTGTAGCTCTCCGGCATTTCCTCGGCGCGCGAGGAAATCAGCACAAATGTCGGCGGGCGAGCTTTGATCTGAGTGAGATAACGCGGCTTGATGCGCTTGCCGCCGACTGCCGGCGGCGGGTGGCGCGCAATCTGCGCGTAGAGCCACTCGTTGAGATCCTTGGTCTTGACCCGCGCCGTCCAGTCCTCGTGGGCATCCTCAATGGCACGCATCAGCCGATCGAGGCCGACGCCAGATTGCGCAGCCACAGTCACGAGCGGCGCGCCGCGCGCTTGCGGCAGGCTCTCGCGGGCAACCAACTTCAACTCCTCGAAGTGTGCGCGCGTATCCTCAATCGTGTCCCACTTGGCCAAGCAGAACACCAACGCTCGGCCTTCACGCACGACAAGATCGGCGATCGAAAGATCCTGCTTCTCGAACGCCTCGTTGGCGTCCATCACAAGAACGCAGATGTCGGCAAACTTCAGCGCGTGGATGGTGTCACCCACCGACATGCGCTCGAGCTTGGCTTGCACCTTCGCCTTCTTGCGCATGCCCGCTGTGTCGACGAGCCGGAATTTCTTGCCTTTCCATTCCCAATCGATCGCGATCGAGTCACGGGTAATGCCGGCTTCGGGGCCGACGAGGAGCCTGTCTTCGCCAATCAGCGCATTCACCAGCGTGGACTTGCCAGCATTTGGCCGGCCCACGATGGCGACGTTGATCGGGCGCGCAGACTTCTGGGCGTCACCGTCTTTGTCCGCCCTCTCGTGCGCGAGGATCGCGGCGTAGAGTTCCGACATGCCCTCGCCATGCTCGGCCGAGAGCGCGATTGGCTCGCCCAACCCCAATGCATAAGCCTCAGTGATGCCGACATCACCGGCGCGGCCTTCGGCCTTATTCGCCGCGAGCACCACCGGCTTGTCCGCACGGCGGAGCAAAGCGGCAAAAGAGTCATCGAGCGGAAGCACGCCAGCTCGCGCATCGATCAGGAACAGGATCACGTCCGCGTCGCGGATCGCGACTTCGGTTTGCTGACGCATGCGCGACTCAAGCGAGGCGTCGGTCGCGTCCTCAAAGCCGGCAGTATCGATCAGAACAAAGTCGAGATCGCCCAGCTTGCCTTTTGCCTCGCGCCGGTCACGCGTGACGCCTGGCGTGTCGTCAACGATCGCGAGCTTCTTGCCCGCGAGGCGATTGAACAAAGTGGACTTGCCGACATTGGGCCGCCCGACGATCGCGAGCTTGATCGTCATGGCGGGCCCAAACTAGCGCAGAACGACGAGACGAGCTTCGTCGGTCACGATGTAGATTTGGTCGTTAGCGGCGATCGGCGGGATGAACACCGGCTGACCGACATCCGTCGTCGCGAGCGTTTGCCCGTTCGCGGGCGACACCGCCAGCACTTCACCTTCCGAGTTCGCCAACACAAGGCGACCGCCGATCATGATCGGGCCTGTCCAGGCCACGCGACCTTTGCGTTCGCCTTCGTTGCGGAAGCGGCGCAGTTGCTGAATCCAGTAAACGTTGCCCGTGCGGCGATCAAAGGCGGCAAGTTCGCCGTCCACGCTCACCGCGTAGAGCACATCGCCCGCAGCCCACGGCGTTTGCGTCGACGCGAACGTCCGCGCCCAAATGCGTTGCCCGCTGCGCAGATCGATTGCGGCAATGATGCCTGAGTGGCTTGCGGCGTAAGCCGCGCCGCCGTCAATAACAGGGCGGCCTGCTATGTCGTTGATCGCCGAGAGCGAGTTCACGTTGCCCGCGCGCGAAAGTGAGTCCGCCCACAGACGGCGCCCGTTGGCCGCCAGAAGCGCCACGACTTCGCCTGAAGCAAACGGCGCCACAACGGTTTCGCCGTCAACGCCGACACTCGGCGCCGACAAAATCCGCGCCGGTTCGGCGATGGCTTGGTAGGTCCAGCTTATTTCGCCGGTCGCGGCGTCGAACGCGATCAGTTCGCTGTCGTTGGTGACGGCGTAGACGCGATCACCGGCGAGAGTTGGCGAGGACTGGAACGGCGCGCTGGCTTCTGCGCGCCAGATCTCGGCGCCGTTGCCCGCGTCGAGCGCAACGATAAAGCCGAAGCCAGTGGTGACGTAGACGCGACCAGCGCCAACGGCGACGCCGCCGCCGCGCGCCACGCGATCGCGGCTGTCATTGGGGCGAACGCGCTCGTCCCACAGACGATGGCCATCGCGCGCGTCGATGGCATGAACGCGGTGATCGGCGTCGAGGAAATAGAGGCTGCCGTTGGCGATCACCGGCGGCGCGGCAATTCTCACGCGGTTGTTCGAGCCTGCGCCGAGATTGGCGCGCCAAGCGCGCTCAAGGATCGCTGTGCCGCTCGATTGCGGCGGTGAGTTGTCGGCTGTGCCGCCCGGTTGGCTCCAATCGGTCACCGAAACGGCAGGCGGAACGGTGATCGTGCGCGCCGCAAATTCCGGATTGGGCGCAAGATTCTCCTCGGCCGACAGGATCGACTGGCGGCCGTCCTGCGGCGCGGTTTGCGCCGGCGCGTCGCCGCCATCAAACGGGTTCAGTGCTCCGCCGATGCGGCTCACCGTCGAGCACGCCGACAGCGCGGAGACTGCCGCGATGAGGGCGATGGGACGCAAAGGCTTCATGGAGTTTCTCCTTCGGAAGGCGCAGGCGCAGCCGCGCCGTCCGCTGGTGTTTCTTCAGTCGCGGGCGCTGGGCCCATAACGCTCAGCGCGATCTGCGCGCGCTGGCGCAGTGAATCGGGCGCATCGAACGCCAATGTGAGTTGATCGAGCGTGTCGCGTGCGAGTTGTGTCTCGCCCGCTTCCCATGCTTCCACCGCCAACAATTCCTTCGCCAAATATTGAACGCGCGTGTCGGAGTCGATCAGCGGCTGCAGACGCGTGCGCAATGCGGGGAAGTCCTGAATGTCGGCGGCGAGATAGGCGGCGCGAAGCTGGGCGCTTTCACGCATCACCTGATCAGGCGCAGCTTCGGCAGCTGCATCGAAGCCCGCCAATGCGCCTTCCAGATCGCCCTCTTGGACGAGGATGGCTGCATGCTCCATACGCGCCATCGCACGGTAAGCGCGCGGGCCCTCGTTGGAGAGGCGCTCAAATTCAGTCTTCGCTTGTTCGAGGTTGCCGGCCTCAACCAAAGCCTGCGCGGCAGCGAACTCCACGGCATGAGCACGCGCTTGACTTGTCGTCCAAGCTTGCCAGCCCTGCCATGCGCCAAGTCCGATAATGAACAGCGCAAACACGCCGATCAGCCACGGACCGTACTTCTTGGCGACATCCAGCATGCGGTCCTGCCGCAGACTCTCGTCCACCTCATTGACAAAACTATCGGTTTCGTTGGTCACACGCCGTTCCTGACCGCATGGGCCGGAAAGGCCCGTCCCCCTAAAATCGGCGGCAAGCTAGCCGCGCTCGCCGTCCCCGGCAACGCGCGGGCGCCGCGCCTTTCCGCCGCCCAGGGCGTACGTCTCAGCTGCGGCAGGAAAACGGCGGGCGCGGACGTCGGCGGCGTAGTTTGCAGCCGCTTTTGCGATCTCAGCCTTCAGATTGGCGTACCGGCGGACAAATTTCGGGGTCCAATCGAACAAGCCCAGGAGGTCGTCCGTCACCAAGATCTGGCCGTCGCACTTGGCTGAGGCGCCAATGCCAATGGTGGGGGCCTTCACCGCCGCGGTTATTTCGGGAGCGAGCGTTTCATCCACACCCTCAACGACAATGGCGAAGGCGCCGGCCTCGTCTGCGGCGCGAGCTTCCGCCAACACCCGAGCGCGCTCTTCCTTGGTTCGCCCTTTGGCGCGGAACTTCCCGTCTACGTTCACGGCTTGGGGCCGCAAGCCGACATGCCCCATCACAGGAATGCCGCGTTGCACCAGATAGGCGATGGTGCCGGCGATGTAGGTGCCGGCCTCGACCTTCACGGCCTGCGCGCCGGTTTCCTTGAGAATGCGTGTCGCGTTTGCGAAGGCTTGCTCTGGGCTTGCCTCATAAGAACCGAACGGCATGTCAACGACCACCAGCGCGCGCTTGGCGCCGCGCATGACCGCCTGGCCATGCATGATCATCATCTCGAGCGTGACACCCACGGTGTTGGGCAGGCCGTGCACCACCATGCCAACGCTGTCGCCGACGAGCAGCACGTCGCAATGTTCATCCAGGATTTCGGCGACGGGCGCAGTGTAGGCTGTCAGGCAGACGATCGGCTCGCCGCCCTTGCGGGCGCGGATGTCCGGCGCGCTCTGGCGGCGAATGGGCGCTTCGACGTGACGGGACATGGATGGGCCTCGCTCTAAGGCCATGTACTTAGCGTTTGCTGCACTGCGGCGCCAGCATCGAGCCCAGATACGCGAAAGGCGGCCCGTCGGGCCGCCTTTGCTTGAATTTGGTTAGCCCCGCTTAGTCCTGCGTCGCCCGGTAGGCGACAGCGCCACCGGCCAAAGCGGCGGTGACAAACAGGATCTGCGTCAGGCCCGCGCCCATGGATTGGATGAAACCCTGCGCGGCCGCGCCCGCGTCCGGCACAGTGCTGACGGCGGCGTGCGCACGCGCAACTTCCAGACCCACCGACGCCATCAATTCTTGCCCGAATGCACCGGCAATCGCGTAGAGCCCCCACGAAACAGCGGCCGCGCCAATCGTGATCGCGCCGTACTGCATGTAACTGCGCACCTTCAGGCCCGCTTCGCGTTTAGCGACAGCGTGGCCGACATTAACCACGAACCCGTCATCTGCGGGTTCCGGAGCTTCTGCAAAGGAGCGCTTCAACAGGGCGTCGAAGTCAGTCATGCGTCTGGGTCCAATAGCCGTCTAAGTTTGTCTGTCCCCCTTAGTACGTGTGATTTCACAGTGCCCAGGGGAAGACCTGTGATTTCGACTATCTCTGAGTGACTGAGCCCTTCTCCGTGGTTCAGCGTCACACAAAGTCTCTCAGCATCTGACAATCTGGCAAGTGCTCTTTCCAGATCCAGTTTTGCTCCGGCTGCGGCTTCCGGGGTGGAATCCTCCGACGCGATGGGCGATGCGTCGTCGATTTCCTCGAACACGGCCTTCTGGCGACGTTTGGCCATCAGGAACGTGGTGACCGCAATCCTCCTAAACCAACCCGGAAAAGCCGCCGGGGTTTCCAAGTCTCTCAATCTATCCCACGCCTTGATGAACGCCTCTTGAGCAAGATCGTCAGCTTCAGCGTGGCTCTGGCACATTCTCCTGAGCAAGGCCCGGGCCCAGCCCTGGCGTCGCTTTACCAGCTCCCCGAAGGCCGCCTGGTCTTTGGCCTGGGCTGCGATAATCAGCGCAGCTTCTGTGGCCTCCGCCAGATGTGTGAACCCCCGAGACGCCACAGGTTACCACTCAGTCTTCCTTCTTCTTTGTCGCATAGTCGACGATGCTGAGCAGGACAAAGGCGATGCCCAAGGCGCCCAAAATGACAGCAGGGACCATCATGCCATTGAAGGCTTCCTCTGCGTAACCGCCGACGAAATAGCCAGCCGCGGCAAAACCGCCAGCCAGAGCCAAGAGCACGACGCCCGCGCCGAGGCTCGAACGGGCCTTATCCTGGGGCTTCTTCTGCCCCTCGGTCAGAGTGCGCATGAGCGCGGGATCGAGCTGCTGACCCTTTTCCAGGGCCTGCGCGATCAGGTGGTGCGCCGATTGGCGGGTTCGTTCTCGAAGGTAAATGGGGACCAGGATAATGGCCGCCAAAAATCCAAAAAAGAGAAACGGAACAAAGATATCCGCATCCATCAAGGTATCTCCATAGCCCGGGGTCTATTGCCCCTTTTGCTGACTAGATGCGCCGAACCGAGCCTTTGGATGCAAGGCGCTCAGCGGACTGCCGCAGGTGCTAAACGTTGTGTCATGAGCCGGGCGGTCGCCACCAGGGCGAAAATGCCGCCTGCGCCCAGAATACCACTCTGGACCCCATCCCAGTTGAGGTTGGTCCAGCCTGCCAGCATCAGAGCCAAACAGGCGGCGGCAGCGGCCACCGCGCCGGAGGTCAGCGTTGAGCGAACTGCCGCCGCTTTGAAGCGATCCGCCTCGGCCGCGCGGATCACCGCCATCGTGAACGCCGGGTCGCGCACCGGCGCGGCGACGGCGCTCAGGGCGGCAGCAAGGCGGGCTTCAGCGTCCATCGTCGGTCTCCAACGCGCGCAGCAAACGCTCGCGCCCGCGCGTCACATGCGATTTCACCGTGCCGAGCGGCAGTTTCAAGATCTCGGCTGCCTCGCTGTGAGAGAAACCCTCCCCCAGACAGAGCGCCACGACGGCGCGCTGCTCGTCTGGAAGCTCCGCGAGCGCGCGCTGCACCGCGATGCGATCTTCGAGCGGCGGGCCCTCTTCAACATTGTCTCGCTCGCTTAACCAGTCGCTGTCGCGGACCCGAGCGCGGCCGCACGAGCGCTTGGCGTCGCGCGCAATGCGAAAACCGATGCCGCTCACCCAGGAACGAAAACTCGACCGGCCTTCAAAGCGCGACAGCTTTGCCCAGGCAGTCACGAACGCCTCCTGCGCAAGATCGTCAGCATCGGCCCAATGCCCTGCAAACCGCCTCAAGAACCCACGTACCGCTTGTTGATGCGCGTCGACCAAAGCTGCGTAGGCGCGGCTATCGCCTTTGCGCGCCGCTGCGAGGAGACGCGCCTCGTCATTCGGCGTCATCGTTCTTGCCACCGCCCGGACGCATGATGGCAAGCGCCAGACACCCCAGCGCAGTAACAGTCATGGTGGAAGCGACGACCAGGAACGCAGTTCGGTTCTCTTCATCAGCGTTCGCGAACGCGAGCCAGAAACCAAAGCCAAGCGCAGAGAAGACAATCACCTCGCCCCAAGGCGGCTTCGATTCTTTGGATTTGTTCAGTTGCTCGTAAATAATTGCCGGCGGTTCCTTGCCGGCTTCAAGCGCCGCCTTGACCACATCCATCGCCTGACTGCGGCGCTTGTGCTCCAGCCACTGCGACCAGCCCGCGCCCAGCATCGAGATCGCGACCGCGCCAAAGATAAACAGCGCCACCATCCAATTGTCCCAGCCGCCACTGATCATGCGAGAGTCTCCATTTCGACCAGTATGCAGCCACCGGCCTCCGAAATGGATGCGGCCCCGGTTGCCAGATATTACTTAAGTCATTACTTTACTATTTGTGTTCAGAGCCGAAGCCCATTTGGATTTGGCCTTTCAGGCCCTCGCTGACCCTAGCCGCCGCGCCATGGTCGATCGCCTCATCCATGGCCCCGCCACCGTCAGCGAACTGGCTAAGCCCTTGGCCATGTCGCTGCCCGGCGTGATGCAGCACCTTGCGGTGCTCGAGGCCTCAGGACTCGTCGTCTCTGAAAAGGTTGGCCGCACCCGCACGTGCCGGATTGAGCCCAAAGTCCTCACCCAAGCCGAACTCTGGATCGCCGAACGTCGCGCCCTCTGGGAACGCCGCCTGGATCGCCTCGGCAAATTTCTCGATGAAACGAAAGACGACTGATGCTCACCCTCTACGGACACCCGATCTCTTCCTACACGTGGAAAGTGCTCGCCGCGCTATACGAGAACGGTACGCCGTTCGAGTTCATCACGGTCGATCAGAACACCTACGCCGACTTCATCGCGAAGTGGCCGATGGGCAAGTTTCCGATCCTGCTCGACAGCGATCGCGAGACCATGACCACCGAGACGAGCGTTATTATCGAGTATCTCGACACTTACTATCCCGGCGCCACGCGCTTCATCCCGAAGGACACCGACACCGCACTCGAAGTGCGCCGCTGGGACCGGGTGTTCGATCATCTGAACACGACAATGTCTAAGGTCGTCGTCGACAACATCCGGCCCTCGAACCAGCGCGATCCCTACGGCGTTGAGGAAGCAAAGCGCATCGTGCGCGGCATCTATTCCGTCATTGACGCTCAGCTTGGCGACCGCACCTTCATCGTTGGAGACAGCTTGACGCTCGCCGACGCATCAGCGGCGCCTGCGCTTTGGTACGGCACGCGCAACGTCCCGCTTGATGGCGCCTTTCCGCGCATCGCCGCTTATCTCGAACGCCTCAAGGCCTGGCCTGCCTTCGCCCGCGCGGTGAAGGAGAGCGAACCGCTCTTTCACATGTATCCAGGAGCGTAGGCCGATGCCCGCAATCGCTCACGCCACCATCGTCATGGAGCGCACGTACAGCGCGACGCCGCAGCGCGTGTTCGCGGCTTGGTCCGACGTTGAAGTCCGCAAGCGCTGGTCATCACCGGCTGAAAGCATCCGCATCGAGTACGAAGCCGCGGACTTTCGCGAAGGCGGCAAGGATATCTCGCGCTGCATCGAACCGGGCAACGCCGACTATGTCGCCACCGTGCACTATCTGGATATCCGCAAAGATCTGCGGCTCGTGTTCGCGGAAGATGTCGTTCATGGCGACAAACGCGTCTCGGCCGCGCTCATTAGCGTGGAGTTGACGCCGCAAGCCGGCGCCACCCACCTCGCACTCACCCTGCAAATCGCGTCCTTCGACGATGCTGGCATGGAGCAAGGCTATCAGTTCGGCTGGTCGTCCGCGCTCGACAATCTCGCCAACGAATTCTCGCAATGACTACTCAATGAGCCCCGTAACACTCAAAGTTGGCGACTCAACGGTCTCTGGACTGTGGCTCGCGCCCGCCGGCGCGAAAGCCGCCTTCGTATTCGCGCACGGCGCAGGGGCGGGCATGGCGCATAAGTCAATGACGGCAATCGCCGAAGGCTTGGCTGAGCGTGGCGTCGCGACGTTGCGTTTCAACTTTCTCTACATGGAGCGCGGCTCGAAGCGGCCCGACTCGCCGTCACTCGCCCACAGCGCCGTCCGCGCAGCGATTGCCATGGCGCATGAGCTGGCGCCCACGCTGCCGCTATTCGCCGGCGGCAAGTCGTTCGGCGGGCGCATGACGTCGCAAGTGCAGGCGCTTGATCCGTTGCCGGACGTGCGCGGTCTCATCTTCTTCGGCTTTCCGCTTCACCCGGCGGGCAAGCCAAGCGACGAGCGCGCCAAGCATCTAGATGGCATCGCCACCCCGATGCTCTTCCTGCAAGGCACGAACGATGCGCTGGCGCAGCTCGACCTGTTGAAGCCCGTCGTCAAACGTCTGGGCAAGCGCGCAACGCTCAAGCTCTCCGAACACGCCGATCACAGCTTCCATGCGCCCGCCAAGAGCGGACGCAAGGATTCTGAGGTGTTGACGGAGATATTGGACGTCAGCGCGAGCTGGATCGCGGAACGCGTCTAACCGAACTGCTTCGCGTAAGCCTCCGGCTTGAACCCAACCAATAGCTTGCCACCCACGTCCAACACGGGGCGCTTGATCATGCTGGGCTGCTCCAGCATCAGCGCGATCGCTTTCTTCTCCGTCACGTTCTCGCGCTGCGCGTCCGGCAGCTTACGGAACGTCGTACCGGCGCGGTTGAGCAACATCTCCCAACCAACCTCCTTGGCCCAGCGTTCGAGCGAAGGCTTGTCGATGCCTTCGGCTTTGTAATCGTGGAACACGTATGCGACGCCGTGGTCGTCCAACCACGTGCGCGCCTTCTTCATCGTGTCGCAGCTCTTGATCCCGTAGATCGTTACGCTCTTGCTCTTGGCCATGAGCGGTTTATGCCAAAGGCCACGGAGGAACGTCCATGGCCGATAAGCTCACCTTTTATACCAATCCCATGTCACGCGGCCGCATTGTCCGCTGGATGCTGGAAGAAATCGGCCAGCCTTATGAGACGGTCTTGCTCGGCTATGGGACAAGCATGAAGGCGCCCGAATATTTGGCGATCAATCCGATGGGCAAAGTGCCGGCCCTCAAGCACGGCAACGCTGTCGTCACGGAAGGTGCGGCCATCTGCACTTATCTCGCTGAAGTCTTTCCCGAAGCCGATCTCGCGCCAAAGAGCAACGAAGAAAAGGCCCGATACTATCGTTGGATGTTCTTCGCCGCCGGCCCCGTGGAAGCGGCCGCCAACGCCAAGGCGATGGGCTGGGAGGCGCCGGCCGATAAGCAAGGCATGTTGGGCTTCGGCTCGATGAAGCATGTGCTCGATGCGTTAGAATACGCACTGAAAGACACACCCTACATCGCCGGCGACCGCTTCACAGCCGCGGACGTCTATTTCGGCTCCCACATCATGTGGGGCACGCAGTTTGGCACGCTGGAGAAGCGCCCCGCGTTCGAGCCCTATATGAGCCGCCTGCATACGCGCCCCGCCGCCGTCCGCGCCCGCGAGATCGACGACGCCATTATTGCCGAACAACAAAAGCAGCAGCAGAGCTAAGCCATGCAAGATCTCTTCTCACTCAAAGGCCGCGTCGCCCTCGTCACCGGCGGTTCGCGCGGAATCGGCAAGATGATCGCCGAAGGTTTCCTGCATCAGGGCGCCAAAGTTTACATCTCGGCCCGCAAAGGCGGGGCGCTGGAAGAGACAGCGACCGAGCTCTCGGCAATCGGCCCCTGCATTCCGCTTGTCGTCGATGCATCAGGTCTCGATGGCGCGCAGAAGATGGCCGACGCATTCCTCGGTCACGAAGACACGCTCGACATTCTCGTCAACAACGCCGGCGCTGCGTGGGGTGCGCCGTTCGATGAGTTTCCGGAGAACGGCTGGGACAAGGTCATGGACCTCAACGTCAAGACGCCATTCTTCCTGACGCAGAAGCTTCACGACGCGCTGAAGCGCGGGGCAGCGAAGGGTCATCTCGCCAAGGTCATCAACATCGTCTCGATCGACGGCGTCTCGGTGAACCAACAGGAGACCTATTCGTACGCCGCCAGCAAAGCCGGCCTCATCCATCTGACCAAGCGCATGGCGCTCAGGCTCATCCAGGACAACATCGCCGTCAGCGCTATCGCACCCGGCGCATTCCCGTCGGACATGAACCGCGTCGCCCGCGATCACGGTGATATGGTCGCGCAAGCTATCCCCGCTAAGCGCGTCGGCACGACCGAGGACATGGCGGGCGCGGCGATCTATCTCGCCTCGCGCGCCGGCGATTATGTCGTGGGCTCAACCGTGATCGTGGATGGCGGCGTCACCTACGCGCGCGGGTGACGAACCTTACTTGCATTTCCGTACTTACCCCTTAGCATGCGTTGAAACGGCATTCTGAGAGGCCCCATGGCGATCTATCTGCTCGGCGGACACCAAACCGACTTCGCGCGCGCGTGGTCGCGCGAGGGTTTGGATTTCACCGACATGATGCGCGAGGCCATCGATGGTGCGCTCGAGGCGACCAAGCTCGACGCGTCGGAGATTGACGCGATCCATGTCGGCAACGCCTTCGGCGAACTCTATCGCAACCAAGGCCACCTCGCCGCGATGGTCGCGCAGGTGAAGCCGGAGTTTTACGGCAAGCCGGCGATGCGCCACGAAGCGGCCTGCGCATCGAGTTCGATCGCGGTGTTAACGGCGACAGCGGAAATTGAAGCTGGCCGCTACGACTGCGTGCTCATCCTTGGCGTTGAGGAAGAGAAGAACCTGCCGGGCGATGAAGCCTCGAAAGTACAGAACGCCGCCGCGTGGCAGGGACACGAAGACATCGAGTGCCGCTTCATGTGGCCGGCCGTGTTCGGGCGCATCGCCGCCGAATACGACGCGCGCTACGGGCTCGACCGCCGCCATCTCAATCGCATCGCCGAGATCAACCGCACCAACGCCATGCGCAATCCGTTGGCGCAGACGCGCAAGTGGCGCTTCGATGCGGAAGCCTTCACCGACAGCGATGATCTAAACCCGATCATCGAACCGGGCACCCGCCGCCAGGATTGCGGCCAGATCACCGATGGCGCAGTCGCCGTCATCGTCGCCTCAGACCGCTTCATTGAGGCCTACGCCAAGAAGCGCGGCGCGAAGTCTTCGGACTTTCCGCAAATCACCGGCTGGGGCCATGCCAATGCCGGCATCCGCTTCCTCGACAAGATCGAGCGCAGCAAAGGGCAGGAGTACATCTTCCCGCACGTGCGTAAGGCTATCACCGACGCGTGGAAGCGCGCCGATCTGCCCGGCGTCACAGCACTCAGCGGCATCGAATTGCACGACTGCTTCACCTCGACCGAATACATGGCCATCGATCACTTCGGTCTCACAGCGCCGGGCCAAAGCTGGCGCGCGATCGAAGATGGCGTCATCAATATTGGCGGCGCCTGCCCCGTGAATGCCTCCGGCGGCTTGATCGGCGTTGGCCACCCTGTTGGCGCGACTGGCGTACGCATGTTGCTTGATGCAGGCCGGCAGGTCACCGGCACGGCGGGCGATTATCAAGTCGAGGGCGCGCGCACCTACCAGACGCTGAACATCGGCGGATCTCTCGGCACCGTCGTCAGCTTCGTCGTCGCGCGCGCCTAAGTCAGCGACTTGAAGCGCGCGACGGCTGCGGCGTACTCGCGCTCAAGCTGATTGACGACGTGCGCGACAGATTCGATCGCGCGCGTCTTTCCGACACCCTGTCCCGCAGCCCAGATGTCGCGCCAGCGTTTGGCGTTGTCGCCGGAATAGTCGCGCGTTGCTGGGTCGCCGAGATTATCCGGATCGCGCCCCGCGGCAGCGAGGCTCGCTCGTAACCACGACGCCGGCGTACCGGTGATCGCAGCGGACACGACCAGATCATCCGCGTCGCTATCAACGATCATCTGCTTGTACGCATCCTGCGCACGGCTCTCGGTCGTCGGCAGGAAACGCGTGCCCATGTAGACGAAGTCCGCACCGGCAGCGATCGCGCCCGCGATACCGGCGCCATCGGAGATGCCGCCACCAACCGTGATGTAGCCGTCGAAGAACTCACGCACTGCCGAGATGAAGGCAAACGCCGAGAGATGGCCGGTGTGGCCACCCGCTCCGGCGCTTATGCACGCCATCCCATCGACGCCCGCTTCCGCCGCTTTGCGCGCGAGCTTCAAGTTGACGACGTCGGCGAACACCAACCCGCCATAGCTCTTCACCGTCTCCATCACCGGCTTCGGCGAGCCAAGCGCGGTGATGACGATCGGCGGCTTATATTCGGCGACGAGACGGAGATCGTCGGCGAGGCGCGTGTTGGTCGAATGGGTGATCAGGTTCGCAACCCATGGGCCATCGCCTGGCGTCAGCGCGCCAGTGATCTCGCCCATCCACGCATCGAGCTCTTCGCTCGTGCGTGTGTTTGGAGTCGGGAAGGCGCCTGCAATCCCCGCCTTGCAAGCGGCAATGACAAGCTCCGGCCCTGTGACCAGAAACATCGGCGCGCAGAAGACCGGCAGCCGCATCTTGTACGGAAACGTGTTGCTCATGCTTGTTGTTGCAATTTCTCGCGGAGTTCGCGCTTCAACACTTTGCCAACCGGGTTGCGCGGTAGCGCTTCGATGAACTCAAGCCGCTCGATCTGCTTGAACACCGCGACCTTCTTCTCCTGTGTAAGATAGCGATTGATCTCGGCCATATCGGCCGATTGCCCCGGCTTGAAGACGATGAACGCGCAAAGCCGTTCGCCCAAAGTCTGATCCGGCGCGCCGACGACAGCCGCGTCCGCGACAGCCGGGTGGCCGATGAGGTGCCCCTCGATCTCTTCCGACGAGATATTCATACCGCCCCGGATAATGATGTCCTTGTAGCGTCCGACGAAGCGATAGAATTGCAACCGGTCGCCGGCGAGTTCGAACAGATCGCCGGTGCGAAACCAGCCATCCTCATCGAACGCGCGCGCATTGATCTCCGGCGCGCGCCAGTAGCCGGAGAAGATGGTCGCGCCCTTCACGCGCAACTCACCTGGCTTGCCTGACTCAGTGACGACCTCTTCGGTATTCGGATCGACGAGCCGCGTGACAATGCGATCGTGCAACTTCGAATCCCACACAAAGCCTTCGCCGAAACGCGGAAAAAACACCGCGCGCTGGGCCGGATCCGGCACATCGCGATACGTGCTCGGGAACGACGCGCCCTCATTCGAGCCGAAGAAATTGGTGATCTGCACGCCATACTTCTTGTGGAAGGTATCCACCATCCATTCGGAAAGCGGTGCGGAGCCCGAGCCGATGTTCTGCAAGCGTCCGAAGTCAATACCCTCCAGCAGGGCTTCGTTTTGCAGCAGCAAGTTGAGGATGGCAGGCGGCGCGACGGTGTAGTCGATCTTCTCGTCGCGGATCTGCTTCAGAAACACCTGCAAATCGAACGGCTGGTGCTGGACGAGTTTGCCACCCACCAACAGCCAGCTGACAAACGATGTCGAGATGCCAGCCATGTTGACCATGGGAAACGGGTTGAGGAGGTGATCGCCATCCTCCATGTCGCCCGCATGGACGACGCCTTCGCCCATGATGATCCATTCATTATGGCTGCGCGGCACGCCTTTGGGTCGCGCCTCGGTCCCTGACGTCCAACAAATCGTAAGGATGTCATCAGCGCTGATGTTGGCTTCCTGCTCAGCGCGTTGTGCGGCGGCGAGCTCGGATTGCTTCACCCTGTTCAGTAATGGCTCGATCTGCGTCGCGCCTTCGACGGCGTCGCCCAGCACGAAGACATGCTGCAACTTTGGATGCGCCGTCTTCACTCGCACAAGCATCTCGCCATGGGCGTACTTGCCGATACGACTGGCGGTTATCGCCACCTTGGCGTCGATGCTCTCACTTATATAGCCAAGCTCGTGCTCACGGTACTGAACCGGCGCCGGGCTCACGATGATGCCGAGACGGGCGCACGCAAGGTAGATCGCCGGCAGATCCACTGTATTCGGTAACTGAACGACCAGCGCATCATCCTTGCGCAGGCCGTAGGCCGTAAAGACGGCCGCGTAGCGGCTGACAAGGTCCTCAAGTTGCCACCAGCTCAGGCGCCGGGGCTCACGCCCGACGATATCCATGCAATTGAACGGATCGACACAGGCTTCGCGATCCGTCTTCTCGCGCACGTGCTTCTCGAACAGATCGTCAATTCGGGTTTCGCCCCACCACCCTTTCTGCTTGAAGGCGGCGATCCTCTCGGCCGGGACCACAATCATGAAACCGCTTCCTCTCCCAACGTCTTAGCTTCTTCTTTTGATCTCAGGCCGCGACCGGACGGCGCCGCTGCACGATACGGAAGCGCGACGCGACAAACGCGATATCCGTCAAGCAGGCATTACCAGCGGGATTGAGACCCGTGACGTGATAATCGCTATAGGCGGCCGCGAAATTGATCCACATCGCGCCAGTGAGATTGATCGAAAGGTTGGCGCCTGCGCGTTCATAGAGCTCGACCGAGCGATCGATGAAGGCTTCGTCTGTAGAGTAGAGGTAACATGAAATCGCGCCGCGTGTTCTGGCCAGCTCCGTCGCTTCCGCCACAGCCGCTTCGCCGTTCGCCGCGGCGACGATAAACAGCACCGGCCCGAACCGCTCCTCGGCGTAGAGCGCCTGATCCGCCGGCGCCACCGCGAGCACCAACGGCGTCATCGTCCGCGCGTGCGGAAATTGTGGATGCTCATAGCGGTTCGCTTCGCGCAGCACGCGCAGGCCATGTTTCTCCGCTGCCTCACGGGTTTCGCGGACAACGTCCAAGCTCACCTTACCCTGCACCGCGCCCATAATCGCGGACGCCTGCGCCGGGTTTGCAGCGATCGCGTCGATCTCGGCGACAATCGCCTCCGCAACTTGATCGAAGCTCGCGTGGCCAAGGGCGGTCGCGATGCCGTCGTTCGGCACATAAACAACCTGCGGACTCGTGCACATCTGCGCCGAGAAGAGACACGTCGCGCGCGCCACGGCGCGCGCCGCCTCCGTCAGACCGGCGACGGACTCAATGACGATCGAATTGACGCCCGCCGTTTCCGTGAATAGCAACTTGCCCGTGACGCTGCGCTCAAGGTGGCCGCCATAACGTGGGCTGCCGGTGAAATCGACAATCTGGATCGCCGGATCGTCGATGAACTGACCCGCGACCGGCTCGGCCAATGTGTCCACCGCCAACGTCACCAGGTTCGGATCGAAGCCATAGTCGCTCAACGTTTCGCGGCACGTTTGAACCACGATCGCCATCGGCAGCACCGCAATCGGATGCGGCTTCACGATCACAGGATTGCCTGTCGCCAAGCTGGCAAACATCGCCGGATACGCATTCCAGGTTGGAAAGGAAGCGCAACAAATGACAAGGCCAATGCCGCGCGGCTGCAGCGTGTAGGTTTTGCTGAGCGCAACCGGCTCACCGGCGAAATCACGATGATAGTTGGCGCGTGGCGCGACGCCGCGCATCGCTTTCGCGGCGTAGGCCAGCGCCTCAATGCCGCGATCGAGCGCATTCGGCCCCGAGCCGCTGAACGCCTGCGTGTAACTTTGGCCGGCGACGTGCATCACCGCCTGCGCCATCTCAAAGTTGCGCTCGTACAAGCGCACCGCCATTTCGGCGCAAAGCGCCATCCGCAGCTCCGGATCGACTTTCGCCCACGCCGGCATCGCATTCGACGCCGCCGCTATCAGCGCCTTCGCGTCGCTCACAGGATAGGTGATGGCGAGCGCTTCCTGTGTGTATGGCGAGACTTCTTCGCCAACCCAGTGCGTGACTCCCGGCTGCTCAAGCGGGAAGCGCTTCCCGAGTTGGGCTTCGAACGCAGCCTTGCCGGCGGCAGGCTTCTCGGGGCCGTGGATCTTGGTTGACGGCGAGTCCCTAAACGGACTCCAACTCTTGCGCGTCTCCACCGCGTCGATCGCCCGTGCGATCAAACCCTTGTGACGCTCGATAAGGGCAAGGCGGTCGGCGCTCATCCCAGTCGCTCCACGAGCATGGCGCTGCCAACGCCAGATGCGCCCGCCGCAACAACGAGACCATATTTGCCGTCCGCGGCATCCAGAGCGTCAAGCAACGACGAGAGCAGGATCGCGCCCGTGGCCCCCATCGGATGCCCTTTGGCCATGTGACCGCCGCCGACATTGAGTTTCGCTGGATCGGGTTTGCGCTCGCGCATGAATTTCACAATCGTCACGCCGAACGCTTCCATGAACTCGATACGATCAAGATCGCTCAGTGCGAGCTTGGCTTTGCTGAGCACCCGGTCCATCGCGGTGAAGCCCGCGGTCAGAGATTGAGCTGGATCGCCACCTGCTTCCGCCCACGCCACCACGCGCGCACGCGGCTTACCCAACCCCTCGGCGCCAACGCACGCGATCGCCGCTCCGTCCGCCATCGGCGGCGCGTGGGCGACAGTGTGACGGTGATCAATGGCCCGGCCGCCGAGCGCATCGCGATACTGATCGGCGAGCGCGGGGAAAGCCGGCGCCATGCCGGCAAGCGTTTCCAATGTCGTCGACGGCCGCGCGCACTCTTCACGATTGAGTCCGTTCAGGGCGATGCGTGACGCCACCAACGGCGTTCCTTCGGCAGCGGCGGTGCGCTGCTGCGAGGTAAGCGCGGCTTGATCCATCTCGGAGCGCGTCACGCCGATGTCTTCGGCAAGCCGATCCGCGGCGAGTGCGACTGGGATGTAGCGGGTGCGTCGGTCGTAAGACGCGTCCGCGTAATAGTCGGCGTTGTCGGCCATGAACGGCACGCGCGACATCATCTCGACGCCGCCTGCGAGCACGCTCTTGGCTTGTCCCGCTGCCACCAGCGCCGCGGCCTGGCCGATCGCGGTCAAGCCCGAGACGCAATAATTGTTGAGCGTGAACGCGGCCGTTTCGTCCGGCAACTTCGCATGCAGCTTTGAGACAAGCGCTATGTTGCCGCCCTGGGCGCCGATTTGGCCAACCGCGCCAAGCAGCAGCGCGTCCGGCTTTGGCGCGGCCCCAGCGCGCGAAGCGATCGCCTCAATCAGCCCGCTGACAAGTTCTTGCGGCTTCAGCGCCGCGAGCCCGCCATCGGGTCGCGCCTTGCCGCGCGGGCTACGCACGGCGTCATAGATGAACGCCGACATTAGCCGGCGATCTGATCGCCGCGGGCCCAGGTCCCGTGGAAGCCCGCCGGCACACGCGCCGGAAGCTGCACGCGCGCGATCGGGCCTTTCTCGAAGTTCTGCGCGTCGATCACCTGCGCTTCGGAATGGCCCGTGTTCTCATCGGTCACGAATACGATGACGTAGCCATCGTCTTCGCTCTTGGCGTTGATGCGCGGCGCGTAGGCGGGCTCGGAGCCGAACTTGCCGGGGCCGAACATGTATTCTTTCGCGTCGCCAGTCTCGAGGTCGTACTTAAACAGGCCTTTGAACTTCTGCAGCTGATCCGGCGCCATCGCAACGTGATAAGACCAGCGCGTCCTCTTCGCCGCGTAATCGAGGTTCACCACCGGGAACTCGCCGATGCGATCATCGAGGATGCGCTTCTTACATTCGCCGGTGCGCATGTTCATGCGCCATTCCACCGGCACGGCATGCAGCGCCAGGATGTTCACCATCGCCGCGTACGGGCCGTATTCAGGGTTCGGTGCAAAGCCGTTCGGCGTCATCATGCAGGCGGTCATGACGACTTCATCGCCTTCCTCCCACGTATTGATAACGTGGTAGATGTAGCAGCTGTCAGTCTCGAACCACTTGATCTCATCGCCGCGGCCCCGACGCGGCACGACGCCGAACCGCGCCGGCTGATCGGCGACCTTGATCTGCCACATCGAGTTGCGCATGCCACTTTCGGTGAAGATCACCGGCAGATCGTGCAGGACGACGTAATTTTTGGTCAGCCCCATGTCGTGCGGCAGGCGCGGACCAGGCAGCTCGACCTTCTCGAAGTGAACCAGCTCGTTCGTCGGGCTGACCGTGCCAAACGTCATCCACGGCTCGTAGAGCGCGTAATCGAAGAACACGAACTCGCCCGTTTCCGGATCGACCTTCGAGTGCGCCGATACATTGCGCGGCAGCTTGCCGCCGAACGTCTCGTTGCCGATTGTTTCGAGCGTGCGGGCGTTCACACGCACCGGCGTGCCGGAAATGTACCAAAGCGCCATGAGCTGACCGTTGTGAATGATCACGTCGGTGTTGGCGGTATCCTTATAGACTTTGTTCTCACGCGCGCGATTGGCTGGCAGCAACACGCCGCCCGCGTCGATTGTGCCCGCGACCTCGGCGTTGAAGTCGCTGCTGCGGACGTAGCGGTTGCGATATTCGGCTTTACCGTTCTCGAAATGGACGGCGTGCAGCATGCCGTCGCCATCGAACCAATGGTGGAGGTTCTGCGGCGCATGCACCGGGTTCGGGCCATTGCGATAATAGGCGCCGTGCAGATCCTTCGGCAGTTCGCCGATGACCTTGAGATCAAGCGCAGTCACCTCCTTCGCGACCGGCTCATAGATGCCTTGGATGTACGGATTGAGCAGATTGACGCCGGTCAGCTCGCCGGTCTCGATCCGCCGCATATTACCGTCCGCCGCCATGAGAGCCTTCCTCCCGAGCCTAGTTCGCCTCATTGCCCGGAAGGCTAACACCCTTAACTCCGGTAATGCAAGTAACGGATCCGCGGAAACCTCATGCCCCTTGCCGGGAGCGCGGCCAGGGTAGAAATCGAGGCGTTCGCTGACAATACGCGGCCCAAGCGTCGGGCCGAGTTTTGGCCATGTGGCGCTCCTTGTATGGCGCCGCCGACGCATAACCCATGAACCAGCTCGCATAGAGCGGCGCGAAAACCGTGAGCCACCCAAAGGGGTGCGCCAGAGCGAAGGCGAAATAGCCCCACCACATGGTCGCTTCGCCGAGATAATTCGGGTGCCGGACGAAACTCCACACACCCGTGTCGAGCAGCTTGCCGCGATTGTTCGGATCGCGCTTGAACGCTGCGAGCTGCTGATCGGCCGTCATTTGCAGCGCGAAGCCCGCCAGCCAGATCACTGCGCCAAGGATGAGCGGCCACACTGGACGCGGCTCAGGCGCCGTGAGGGCAAATGCGATCGGCGCACACCAGATCCAAACCGTCACACCCTGCAGCAGATGGATCTGAAAACCGCTCCACCACAGCCATTTCGCGCCAAAGCGCTTGCGCCATGAAGCGTAGGGTTCGCGCTCCGAACCCATGTTGTGCCCATAGGTTTGCACGGCGAGGCGTACGGACCAGATCGCGATCGGCACGAGCGAAAGCACGATCCACTGACCGAACCTAACCACCCCTGCGCCAGCGAGCGCGCCGACAAGCACGGTGATTGGATAGACGATGTCCATCACACCGTGATTGCGCGCGGCCGTGCCCCACGCCCAGGCCACCAGCAGCGCCGCGGCGATCCCTGCCCCGATGATCAACCAAATCGTGCTTGCCGCCGCGAGGCTGGCCGGCCCCCAAAGCGCCAGGGCGAACCCTGCGAGCGGCGTGATTGCCAAAACCTGATGCCAAGCCCGTCCGCGCGTCTCGCCCCAAGATAAAATCAACCAAATCAGCGCCACGAGAGCCCAGACAGCTCCCGCGGGCCCGACCCAACTGGTTCCTAAATGCACCACTCGGCCTCTCTCAGCACGCTCGCTTGCATAAATGGATTTACATGGTCAGTCTTCTATTGCAAGCCTCGGGACAACAACGACACCTAGGAGGGGAGGAGCACATGGCCACCTATAGAAGGCTGAACGTATTCGGCGCATCGCTTGCAGTGATTGCCGCCGCCACGTCACTCAGCGCAGCGCCCGCGTTCGCGCAGGACGAAGACAGCGCAGCACTCGAAGAAATCGTCGTCACCGCACAACGCCGCGAAGAAAGCCTGCAAGACGTGCCGGTCGCAATCACCGCGTTCACGCAAGAAGATCTCGAACGCAGCGCCGCCGTCGGCATTCAAGATGTCGCGAGCCGCGCCCCCGGCGTGACACTCACGCAATTCAACATCGGCGAACCGCAACTCTACATTCGCGGCGTCGGCACCACGAGCGACTCCGCCGCGAGCGACCCGTCCATTGGCATCTCAATCGACGAAGTCTCGATCGGACGCGCGGGCGCCAGCGCGCTCGCCTTCCTCGACATAAACCGCGTTGAAGTTCTGCGCGGCCCGCAGGGCACGCTCTACGGCCGCAACGCCTCAGGCGGCGCGCTCAACATCTACACCAACGCACCGACGTTCGACACCAATGGCCGCGTCACCGTGCGCGCCGGCAGCTTCGAATCGTACGGCGCCGAAGCCGTGTTCAACACGGCACTGGGTGAAAATTCCGCTGTCCGCTTCGCCGCCGGCTACAACACCAACGACGGCTACGCCGAATATGCGCCGACGAGTGAAGGTCTCGAAGGCGGCACGCAATGGGGAGCGCGCGCCCAATATCTCACCGAGATGGGCAATTGGTCGTTCCTCGCGGGCGTCGATTATTCGAACGACGATATGGACGGCCACGCCCGTATCCCGGTGACGACACCATCAACAAACCCGGCTTTCATCGGCATCGTCAACGGCCTGCGCACAGGCCTCGACATCCGCGACAGCTTCTCGTCGCCGAACAACTACCAAGAACGCACCAATTACGGCGTGACGTTCCGCGCCGAGCACGAGGGGCAGAACTTCAGCTTCGTGTCGCTGACCTCCTATCGCAACAACGAATACTCGTGGCGCGATAACCTCGGCGGCCTGCCGTTCCCCGGCTTCCCGCTCGCGGTCGACGACAGAGCCTCTGAAGACTCCGATCAGATCAGCCAGGAATTCCGCATCGTCTCGCCAGACAGCTCGAACATCGACTGGGTCGCGGGCGTCTACTTCATGCAGGAGAACGTGCAACGCGACGAACGCTTCATCGTGGACGCCGCACTGCCAATCGCGCCATCTAGCTTCGGCGGCGACACCTCGTTCCTGCAAGACGCGACCAACACCAGCTATGCCGTCTTCGGCCAAATGACGGTGCCGTTCGCGCAATACTTCGAATTCACCGCTGGTCTGCGTTACACGCGCGACGAGCGCGAGATTCACCAGATCGCGATCGACAACGAAGGTGGCTTGAACCCGCCGGTCGGCATTCCGCTCGGCCCGGCAGGCTCTCCGTACAATGTGACTGGAAGCGAGACCTTCGAAGAGCCGACGTGGCGCCTCGCCCTCTCGGTGGAGCCGGTCGACGACGCGCGCTTCTACATTAGCTATGACCGCGGCTACAAAGCCGGCTCGTTCGTCAGCACAGCGCAGAACGCGTCTCAGGCCACAACGCCAATCGACAGCGAAATCCTCGACAACTACGCCGTCGGCATGAAGACGACGTGGATGGATGGCCGTCTGCGCTTCAACGCAGAAGGCTTCCTGCTCGATTACCACGATCTTCAAGTCTACGAATTGCTGGGCCTGAATCTCGCGACCTCGAACGCCGACGCGCAATCGTCCGGCATCGAAGTCGAAGCGGCGTTCGCTGTTAATGAGAACATCGTCATCGGCGGCTCCTACACGCGCCTGCAAGCGTTCTACACTTCCGACGCCGTGTCGGGCGTCGGCACTCTGCCTTACGATGGCAACACGCTGCCGCGCTCGCCGGAGCACCAGTACAACGTGTTCGTCGATGGCGAATGGAATCTGTTTGGCGGTGAGTTCGCGACCCGTCTGAACTACCAGTGGCAAGACGAGTTCTACTTCGACCCGTCGAACAATCCGGAAGTCCTGGAAGACGCGCACGGTCTGCTCAGCGCCTTCGCGTCATGGGAATCGCCCGGCGGCTTCACGGTCTCGGTCTACGGCAAGAACCTCACCGACGAAGACTATCGCTTGCACGTGATCAAGAACGTCGGCATCGGCTTCTCTGTGTTCGGTCCGCCGCAAGAGTTCGGCATCTCGCTCACGCAGCGATTCTAAGCTGCGAGAGCACTTCTCCTAGGAACTTGCGGGCGTCTCGAAAGAGACGCCCGTTTTCTTTGAGCCTAGCCCGCGCCCTTGGCTGCGAAGTCCGCAAACGAAGCTTCCGCGCCTGGAAAGCCCGCCGCACCAAGCATGGGCCGTCCAGCTTCAAGCGCCACCGCGACATCGCTCACCGCCGTGAAGTGCGCGCCGTCGCCTTCCATCATACGCGCGCGGCGCACGTAGCCGCCGCCGGCGACCCAAATCTCACCATTCGCGTCACACGTCGCGCTCGCTAAGTAGGTGGCGAGCGGCGCCACGCTTTCCGGCGTCATACGCTGACCGACCTCGCCCTGCGCCGCCATCACGTCGGCGGTCATTTGCGTTGTGGCGTAAGGCGCAAGCACATTCACGCCAACGCCGTCGCGCCACAGTTCATGCGAAAGCGTGAGGCCAAGCCCCACCAACGCGCCTTTTGATGCCGCGTAGGGCGCACGTCCACGCACGCCATAGAGCCCTGCCGAGGAAGCGACCAAGACAATGCGCCCAGCGCCCGAGGCGATGACATGCGGCAGCGCCGACTGAACGATGGCGAGGTTTGCGAAGAAATTGGTCTCGAGCACCTCGCGGAAAGCGCCACTGGTTTGGTCAGAAAAACGCGCCGCCGGGCCGTTAATGCCGGCATTGAGCACAAGCGCGTCCAACCTGCCCCACGCATTCAGCGCCGCATCGACAAGGCCTTGCGCCGCGCCCGCGTCGCGCACGTCTTGATAGTTGGCGACAGCCTCACCGCCTGCGGCCTTGATCTCCGCCACCACGGCATCCGCCGCGCTCAACTCGTTGTCGCGCTTGCGATTGTTGACGACCACGCACGCGCCGTTCGCAGCCGCGTTCAGCGCAAACGCGCGTCCTAGCCCTTTGCCGGAGCCGGTGATGATGACGACGCGTTTCCCAGCACTCTTTTCGTTCATACGAAGACGCTAGAGGCGTAACTCCGGGTATGCAAGCGAGGCTTAGGCGCTCGCCGCCGCCGCGCGCACCGGTTCGATGACGTTGAAATCCACATCCTGCGGCCGCACTTCGCCACCGCATTCTGAACACGCCACGATCGCACGTAGATCATGCGCATCGCGCTTGTGGCGGAGCAAAAGTGGCGGACCTTCGGGCGCGACGTAATATTTGTCGCCCCACTGCATCAGCATCAGCAGCACCGGATAATAGTCGATGCCCTTGCGCGTCAGCCGGTACTCATAGCGCTTCGGCACGGCGCTATATTCATGTGTGCGGATCATGCCCTTGCCGATCAGCCATTGCAGGCGTTCGGAGAGAATGTTCGTCGCCATGCCGGAGTCATTCAGGATTTCGTCGAACTTTCTGAGCCCCGTGAACAACGCACGCAGCACCAGCCCCGCCCAGCGATCGCCCATGATCTGCGCGACTTCATCCATCAGCGTCGAAGACGGAGGCCGATCACCCGGCGAGTCACGATGCTGACGCCGTCGGCTGTACTGCGCCGACATCCAACCGACACCCGGCCCCGGACTCCAAGACATGTCCTTGGCGCTAATCTCATCACCGCATGCCGTGCAGGTCGGCGTTGGTTCGAAGCGCTTGCCGCAGGTCCTGTGCGTGAGTTCGACTTCGCACTTGTCGCCTGCAGCGGCAGCCCAGCGGCGCTCCCAGCGCAGCATCATCAGCGAAGGCCAATAAAGATCGAGCCCCTTGCGGGTCATCCGATATTCAAAACGCGGCGGCGCAGACGAGTACTGCACCTTCGCCATGACATCCGCCGCGACTAACTTCTTCAACCGGTCGCTCAGCAGCGACTGACGCAAGCCCGTGCGTGCGCGGAACTGATCGAACCGGCGCGCGCCAAGCCAACTCGCTTCCAGGATCAAGATCGTCGATGTGTCGCCGACGACCTCCAGAGCCCGCCATATCGAGCAGGTGCGGATGAGCTTTTCTTCCATCGCGATCAGATTCTAGCGTCGGGCCATCCCTGCACAACCCCCGCTGGCCGTTTGCCGCAAGGTTCCCGGGGCGAATATGGCGCTAACGCTTCCCGCGTTTCTTGAAATCAGGATGGCAATGGCAGGTTACAAGGTGATCGTTGACCATGCCCACCGCCTGCATGAACGCGTAAACGATCGTCGGCCCCACGAACTTGAAGCCGCGTTTCTTCAGCGCCCACGAGAGCCGGCGTGAAATGTCCGTCTCCGCCGGAACCGGCCCGCCCGGTTTCAGATGATTGACGATCGGCTTGCCGATGACGAAGTCCCAGACGAATTCGGAGAAGCTCAGCCCTTCCTTCTCCAGCGCCAGATAAGCCTTCGCCGACGCGACCACACCCTCGATCTTCAACCGATTGCGGACAATGCCTTCGTCGGCCATCAGCTTCTCGATCTTTGCCGGCGTGTAGCGCGCGATCTTCACCGGATCGAAGCCATCGAAGGCGCGGCGATAATTCTCGCGCTTCCGCAAAATGGTGATCCACGAAAGCCCCGCCTGCGCGCCCTCAAGCTGCAGCATTTCGAACAGCGCGCGGCTATCGCGCAGCGGCACGCCCCATTCGTGGTCGTGATATTCAATATAAAGCGGATCACTACCCGGCCACTTGCAGCGCGGGAGATCGGTCGCGGCCTTCTTCACTGCCACTCGAACACCCGCCCAACATCGCGCCGAATTTGGCTCTTGGCAGTTCTACAGCCACATCGGCGCCGTCCGTCAAGCAAACGCGAGCGTGTGCTCGTCGGCGAGGCGGCCCGGGGTCCAAAACAAGGTGGGCGGCGCGTGGCAGACGCGCCGCCCTAGTGGGGAGAGTTCACTCAGCCGCGACCTTCGCCGCCGCCAAATTCTCTTTTGTCGGCAATGGCCGCTCAAGCTGGCCCCAATCGATCAGCACATCACCCGCCATGTCTTCGTAACGGAGCGCACCAAGCGCTTCGTACTTCGGCCGGATGGCCTCAGTGAGCAGACCGACGCGCTTCAAGTTCGGCATGATGCGCTCGAACAACAGCTCACGGAACAAATTGATCACGGTTGAGTCCATGATGTGCTTGCGCGCCGCTTCTTCGTCGAAGCCGTACTCGCGGATCACATCCATGCCGAACAGGCGGTCGCGCATGATGACGCAAGCCTGATAGGCAAACTCAGCGCGGTCCTCAATTTCCTGCTGCGGCAGAACCTTGATCCAGTCCTCAAGATAGTTGACGCCGAACGCCACGTGACGGCCCTCGTCGCGCATCACCAGTTCGAGAATTTGCTTCAACAGCGGATCTCTTGTGGTGCGTATCTGCGCGCCGAACGCAGCCAGCGCCAACCCTTCGATGATGAGCTGCATGCCGATGAACTTCAGATCCCAGCGTTCGTCGGCCAGCACCTTGTCTATCAGCGCCTTCAGGTTGCTGTTGATGGGATAGACCATCTTGCAGCGGCGGCGCAGATAGGCGTTGAACACCTCCACATGCCGCGCTTCATCGAAAGTCTGTGACGCCGCATAGAGCTTGGCGTCAGCCGTCGGCGCACACGACACCAGCTGCGACGCCACCAACAGCGCGCCCTGCTCGCCGTGCAGGAACTGGCTCATGGTCTGGGCGTGGCCCTTCCAGGCGAAGCGAACCTTCTCCTCGTGCGACAGCGCCTCATACTCAGGATAGCCATTGAGCGCGCTGAGCGACGGCTCGGTCGGAAAATCGTCGAGATCGCAGGGCGCGTCCCAATCGACGTCGAGCGTCGTATTCCAATTGTGCACTTTGCCGAGCTCATAGAGCCGGCGGATCTTGGCGTTGGCGCTGTCGTAATCCCAGTTGAAGGACCCGATCAGCGGCGTGCGGAAAATCTCGCGGATAGTCTCCACGTCCCCCATCGTGAGCTTCTCGGCGAGATCGACCTCTTCAAAGGTGCGCACATCCTGCGGGGGCTGTTCGACGATGGTAACACGCATGGCCGTTCTCCAAAAATGACGCTAGCGTCAACTTTAGAGAACACGCCTAATTCCGGTCCGTATTGATCTCGATCAAACCGCCTCTGAGAGCCCTATTCCCACTCTATTGTAAACAAGACATTTTTATCTTTTATATTCAATGGCTTATTTTCCTGCTAATTGGTAATACCATGAAAAATACCATGCTCAGAAAAGGCTTAACAATATTTTGAAAAATTGCCTACTGAGCGCTGCCGCACAGCTCCATAGGCCGCTTTCCTGGCTTTGCTTCCAGATGTATGCTCTTCTGCTCCTGCAGCTAATGGATCACCGCAAACAGGTTACTCGCCTGGGGATTCCCTTTCGACCCGAGCATCCGTATGAGACTCATGCTCGATTATTATTATTATAGAAGCCCCCATGAATAAATCGCTCATCATTTTCGGCATCGTCAACATAACCTCGGACAGTTTCTCCGATGGAGGCCGGTATCTGGCGCCAGACGCAGCCATTGCGCAGGCGCGTAAGCTGATGGCCGAGGGGGCAGATGTGATCGACCTCGGTCCGGCATCCAGCAATCCCGACGCCGCGCCTGTTTCGTCCGACACAGAAATCGCGCGTATCGCGCCGGTGCTGGACGCGCTCAAGGCAGATGGCATTCCCGTCTCGCTCGACAGTTATCAACCCGCGACGCAAGCCTATGCCTTGTCGCGTGGTGTGGCCTATCTCAATGATATTCGCGGTTTTCCAGACGCTGCGTTCTATCCGCAATTGGCGAAATCATCTGCCAAACTCGTCGTTATGCATTCGGTGCAAGACGGGCAGGCAGATCGGCGCGAGGCACCCGCTGGCGACATCATGGATCACATTGCGGCGTTCTTTGACGCGCGCATCGCGGCGCTGACGGGTGCCGGTATCAAACGCAACCGCCTTGTCCTTGATCCCGGCATGGGGTTTTTTCTGGGGGCTGCTCCCGAAACCTCGCTCTCGGTGCTGGCGCGGTTCGATGAATTGCGGCTGCGCTTCGATTTGCCGGTGCTTCTGTCTGTTTCGCGCAAATCCTTTCTGCGCGCGCTCACAGGCCGTGGTCCGGGGGATGTCGGGGCCGCGACACTCGCTGCAGAGCTTGCCGCCGCCGCAGGTGGAGCTGACTTCATCCGCACACACGAGCCGCGCCCCTTGCGCGACGGGCTGGCGGTATTGGCGGCGCTGAAAGAAACCGCAAGAATTCGTTAACTGCACATTCGGGATATTTCTCTATATTCGCGGTTCAGCAGGCATGTCCCCTTTGAGGGCGACCCGACGACAGGATAATCGACCTTATGGTGCGCAAATATTTCGGCACAGACGGTATTCGTGGCAAAGCCAACGAAGGCGCGATGACGGCGGAAACCGCCTTGCGCGTCGGCATGGCGGCTGGCCGTGTCTTTCGTCGCGGTGACCACCGCCATCGTGTCGTGATCGGCAAGGATACGCGCCTGTCGGGCTATATGCTTGAACCCGCGCTCACAGCCGGTTTCACCTCGATGGGCATGGACGTATTCCTTTTTGGCCCGCTGCCGACAACGTATAGGAAGAATAAACGCCCTTTTCACCCAAGTCCAACAGCTTTGGACCGCAGTTGACTCTTTCGACACCCCTGCGATGCAACCCAATCCGGCTGACGGGGAGCCAGCAACGCTGAAAATTTACCCTCCTCTTTCCCACTAGCGGCTCCTTTTCCGACAACCAGCACGGCGGATCCCTGCCGCGGCGCTGTGAACGCAGCATTTTGATTGGTATCGTTGGCCTTCAGGCTCGTCAGTCAAACAGACCCAGGAGCAGCTCAGCCGGTGGCGCCCGGCTTTCGGGTAACGCCCTGGTCCCGCTGGTTTCGGCTTTGTGCTTCAGGTGATCAAGGATCTGCTTGATCACTATAGGGTCTTCAATGCAGGCGATGACTTTCATGGCGCCGCCGCAGCCGCTGCAGGTCTCGATGTCGATATTGAAAACACGCTTGAGCCGTTGCGCCCATGTCATCGACGCTCGCCGTTGTGCTGGTGTTGCCGGTTCATCAGCCACCCTGACCTTGTTGCCCCTGCCCCGTTTTGCCGGCGTGACCAACGCCCGGTGCCGACTGTTGGGTGCGAACACCCCGTGGAAGCGGGTTAGGTTGACTCTGGGCTTCGGTACCAGGGCGGCCAGCCTTGCAATGAAATCCAATGGTTCGAAAATGACGTGCGTGGTGCCGTCCCGGTACGGCGTCTTGAGCTGGTAGCGCACGTTGCCGCCTCGTGTTAACGACAGCCGCTTCTCGGATACCGCCGGGCGGCTGATGTACCGGCACAGCCGTTCGAGCTTCTTGCGTTCATCGGCCCTGGCCGCCACGCCGGCGTGCAGGCTGAACCCGGCTACCTTGCCAATCCCGTCACCGAACGGATCACCACTGGTCGGCAGAGTTTGCAAAGTGAACACCTTTCGCCCCGCCTGTGAACCGACAGCGATACGGTAAGTGATCGAGTGCCCCAGCAGGGGTGTCATCGGGTCGTCATCCACCGCATCCGAGGCCAGATAGCTGTTTTCGACATCCCGTTCCAGCAGGCCTTGCCGTTCCAGATAGCGACCCACCCGGTGGGCGATGGTGTGCGTCAGCTGGGTGAGCTCTGGGCTGGTCGGCGCCTTGACCCAGCGGAAACGCGCTGAGCCGTGGGATTGCTCGACATACACACCGTCGAGAAACAGCATGTGGAAGTGAACATTCAGATTGAGCGCCGATCCAAAACGCTGGATCAGGGTGACCGCGCCCGTCTTGGCCACTTGGTGGGTATGGCCCGCTTTCTTGACCAGGTGCGTGGCAATGACGCGGTAAACGATGCCCAGCACCCGCCCCATGATCTCGGGCCGGCTGGCAAACAGGAAACGCAGCTGAAACGGGAAACTCAACACCCACTGACGCATGGGTTGTTCAGGCAGTACTTCATCAACCAGCAAGGCGGCACTTTCGGCCATCCGCCGCGCCCCACAGCTCGGGCAGAAACCGCGACGCTTACAGCTGAAAGCGACCAGGTGCTCGGCGTGGCAAGACTCGCAGCGAACCCGTAGAAAGCCATGCTCCAGCCGCCCGCATTGGAGAAATTCTTCAAATTCCCGTTGCACATAGCCCGGCAATTCCTTTCCCTGCTCTGCCATAAGCGCAGCGAATGCCGGGTAATACTCGTCAACGATCTGATAGAGAAGGGTTTGCTCGGGTCGGTGGCTCTGGTAACGACCAGTATCCCGATCCCGGCTGGCCGTCCTGGCCGCCACATGAGGCATGTTCCGCGTCCTTGCAATACTGTGTTTACATACAGTCTATCGCTTAGCGGAAAGTTCTTTTACCCTCAGCCGAAATGCCTGCCGTTGCTAGACATTGCCAGCCAGTGCCCGTCACTCCCACTCGATCGTTCCTGGCGGCTTGCTGGTCACGTCGTAGACCACCCGGTTCACGCCGCGCACTTCATTGATGATGCGCGTCGCCGTGCGGCCGAGGAAATCCATCGAGTACGGGAAGAAGTCCGCGGTCATGCCGTCGGTGCTCGTCACCGCGCGCAGCGCCAGCACACTTTCGTACGTGCGGTGATCGCCCATCACGCCGACCGTCTGCACCGGCAGCAGCACCGCAAACGCCTGCCAGATCTGATCGTACAAACCGGCCTTGCGAATTTCTTCCAGATAGATCGCGTCGGCTTGGCGCAGCGTATCGAGCCGCTCCTTCGTGATTTCACCAGGCACGCGGATCGCGAGCCCCGGCCCCGGGAACGGATGACGCCCGACGAACGCGTGCGGCAAGCCCAGCTCACGCCCCAGCGCCCGCACTTCATCCTTAAACAGATCGCGCAGCGGCTCGAGCAGCTTCAGCGTCATGTCTTCCGGCAAACCGCCGACATTGTGGTGCGACTTGATCGTCACCGACGGCCCGCCCGTCGCTGACTTCGACTCGATCACATCCGGATAGAGCGTGCCCTGCGCCAAGAATTCCGCGCCGCCCACGCTTGACGCCTTCGCATCGAACACTTCAACGAACAGACGCCCAATGGTCTTGCGCTTCACTTCCGGATCGGACACGCCCGCAAGCGCGCCCAAGAACAGCGCGCTCTCTTCGGCATGGATCAGCGGAATATTGTAGTGATCGCGGAACAGCGACACCACTTGCTCACTCTCGCCCAAGCGCATCATGCCGTGATCGACGTAAACGCACGTCACTTGATCGCCGATCGCTTCGTGGATCAGCACCGCCGCCACGCTTGAATCGACGCCGCCAGAGAGCCCGCAAATCACCTTGCCGTCGCCGACTTGCTCGCGAATGCGCGCGATCGCTTCGGCCTTGAACGCCTTCATCGACCAATCGCCCTTCATGCCGGCGATGCGATGGGTGAAATTCTTCAGGAGCTTGGCGCCATCTGGCGTGTGCACCACTTCGGGGTGGAACATCGTCGTGTAATAGCGGCGCTTCTCATCGACGGCGATCGCGAACGGCGCATTCTCGCTTGTCGCGATCACTTCAAAACCTTCGGCCAGTTTCGTCACCCGGTCGCCGTGGCTCATCCACACCGGGTAGCGTGAGCCCACGTCCCACACGCCCTCAAACAGCGGCGACGCCTTCTTCACTTCGACGTCAGCGCGCCCGAACTCGCGCGCATGCCCGCCCTCGACAACACCGCCGAGCTGCACCGTCATCGTCTGCTGGCCGTAGCAAATGGCGAGGATCGGCACGCCCATCTGGAACGCTTCGTCCGCCGCCCGCGGCGACCCCTGATCCATCACGCTCGCCGGTCCGCCGGAGAAAATGATCGCCTTCGGCGCGAACCGTTTCAGGAAAGCGCCGTCGACTTTGTTGTACGGATGGATTTCGCAATAGATGCCGTTCTCGCGCACCCGCCGCGCAATCAGCTGCGTGACCTGACTGCCGAAATCGATGATGAGAACGTGTTCGTGATGAGCTGCGGAGGCGGTGATGCCCTCGGGAGCCGTCGCTGTGTTCTGCGCCATGGCCTGAAATGGAGTGCGTCGCTCGGGGCGTCAATTCGCCGAGGATGCATAAGGCATGCGCATTTCCCATCCGCTTGTCGGGATGGGCAAGGGTCGAACACCGCGCGCCGCCCGTCCACCGCGCACAGTTGCGAAACACTCGCAATAAAGCGGCTACCCATGAGCAGGTTGAAGCCTTATCCACAGGGGTTAAGGTTCGTTAACCATCTCGGGGGAGACGGCTTATGGACTGGGCGGGAATTACTCAGGTCGCCGACGAGGGTTGGCAGGCGACGAGAGCGCTCTTCGACCAAGCGCTAAGTGTTTGTCGGAGCTGTTGGGTTGCAATCGAACCCTACATGCTCGAGGCCACGGCATTCCTCAGCAATCCTTGGGCGCGAGCAATCGGGCTCAGCGTTATCGTCTACCTGACAATCCGGGTGATCGCTTCCGTTTACAGTGGCGACAAACAGAACAGCCAACTCGGCCCGATAGGTATTCGACCTCACGCCGCGCAGCGACTCGACCGCTCTACTATCGTGCTCCCGCGCCTACTCATGCCGATGAACATGGATGGCGTGCACGCGACCACTCAAGATCTATTACGGATACCTTTGATGCACGTGGCAAACGTTGCAAGCAGCTTGTTCACACACATCGCGCATGCCGCACGGATCAGTGTGTCCCCGACAAAACTCAGCAAAGTCGCCTGACACCATGGCCAGAAATTCCTGACGTCGCAACGGCCGACGTTTGCTTTCCCACCGTCGAATTGGAATCCACACCTGAGGCTATGCCTGCAACACCAGACCGCGCCCAAGACTATGCCGGAGCTTCATAAGATCATCGAAAATTGGCGGGAGGACGATGACGCGTTCCTCATGTCCCTTCATGCCGATGAACACGAGACAATCAAAGATAACCGCGAGCAGTTCATTCTGAACGAAGCGAAGAAAGTCGCCGCAGCACGATCGGGCAATGTTCTTCAGCGCTTGCTAAATCGCGACATCCCCAAGAGTAAGTATCCGAATGTCGTAGGCAGCTGTTTCGTTAAGCTCGGAGTTTTCACACAATCCGTGGTTCGTACTTACGCGCCATCCCGATCGCGAACTCAAGATGACAGCCTGGTTGACCGTTCTCACGAGTGCATTTGCGCTAATCATGGATGGTGGCCAAAGGCTACCGCCGTCTTTACGAGGCCGTCCCCGGCCAGAGAAGCACCGGTTCGCGTCCCGCCACGAGTTCCGGCAGCACATTAAGATCTATCCTTTACACCCCAGCACCTGCATTATCATGCACGCATCCCTCGCACGGGAGGTTCAACAGGCTAGCCGAGCCAAGCGAGCGCGAGGGGCGCGATTGAGCGTGTAAGTGCTGTCCGTAACGCGCCCGGCGACCCGGGAGCGGCCAAGCGAAGTGCGAGGGGGCGCCCTCGAACCGGCGCGGCAATTCCTTCAGCGATGAAGGCGACAGAGCACACCGAAGCCCTCGGGAGAGCAGCGCAAGGCGCAAACCGCAGGAGGATACGGGGTTTCCAGGCAGAAACCTCCACGCCGACGGGGACCGGTCCAAGGGAGTGAAAACCTCCTCGTGACGGCCCGTCGCATAACAATCGCAAAGGGCGCGTGGCGACACGCGGCGGTGTGTGAGCGATCGCACGCTGCATCACAGGAACTACCCAGCGCGTCCCACGCGCCCTGCTCCCGATTTTCGTTTCGCGCTACTCGGAACGGCGGTGCTGACGCGCGCCTATTGTCTTGAGCGGCGCGCCGATTTCGCCAGCGACCAGTCCGGCGAGCAGAGCAGGCGCCAATGGCGCGCGCGAAAGCGGCGACATGATCCAGTCGCGCAGAAACGCGAACGCGGTGTTGTCGGATTGGTAGGCGGGCGTGAACATCCAGGAGGCCAGTTGATAGAGCTTGATGTGAAGCATGCGCAGCCGCGCATATTCGCCGATGGCCGCGTCGAGATTGCTCTGGGTCTCCAACGCGCGCGCCAGCGCCAGCGCGTCTAGCAGCGCCATGTTGGCGCCCTGCCCGAGCTGTGGGCTGGCGCAGTGCCAACTGTCACCCACATGCACACAGTCACGCGAAACCGGGTCCGGCAAAGTGCGATGCGCGTACGTGGCGAACACGAGATCGTCGTGGTGGGCGATTTGCGCCAGCAGCGGCTCGGTCTCGGGCCAGAGCGCGCGCACTTCATCTTTCCAGGCCTCGATCGGCGTCACGTGCCACGCCGCGCGATCGGCGTGCTTCAGGCTCCAGAAGAACGCCGCCTGCTTACGCGTTTCGCCCTTGAGCCGCCCGATCGGCATGACGCCGACCATCTTGTTGGCCTGCCGATAGCGCTGCTCCAAAGTCGCCGGATCGAACGGCGCGCACCATTCGAGGCTCGCCCACAACGCCCCAAACGGCAACGGCTGCGGCGGCCCTCCAGCAAGCGGCGACCGCATGCCGAGCGCATCGACGATCAGATCGAATGCTGCGCTGACGCCATTGGCGAACACGAGCCGCTTGCCACGAATGCCGGCCACGTCACGCCCGCTCTCGAGCTCGGCGTCCGCCGCAAGCGCTGCGTCGTGCAGCACTTGGAACAGCGCGCCGCGATGCACGCCAAGCCCGCCCGGCGTTCTCGCGCCGCGCGCCGCATAGCGCACGTCGAGCACGATATTGCCCCGCGGCTGCGCCCGCCCGAACAAGCGCGTAATCGGCATGCCAAGTTCACGGATAGCCTCACCCGCGCCGATATCATCCAACACGCGCAGACCCACAGGCTGCAAAATGATCCCAGAGCCAAGCGGGCGCGGCGTTTCGAGTTTGTCGAAAATGACGACGTTGGCGCCGAGACGCCGCAACAATGTCGCGCACGCGAGCCCGGCGACGCCACATCCGGCGATAGCGATATCAAGCCGCTTCACGTGGTTTTCGTCCCGTTAGCCTTAGCAAATATTAGCAACACATCCGAACGGCGCGCTAACCGCGATGTGACATGATGGCTTCTGATGACGACGTTCGCGCCCGTTTCTGCGCCCGCGCCGGTCAACACGGCGACGGATCAGCAGCACCAGCGCGCCCCGGTGGAGTACGGGGCGGCGGTGACGCATCGCGATCTGGTGAAAGAGAAACTCCGCGTCGATCCAGCCGCCATCGCCCACAAGAAGCGCCACGCATCAGAGGCGCGCTCCAGCGATCCGCGGCGCGAGCTGCCCGAGCATTTGGGTCAGCACGTCGACATCGAGGTTTAGGCGCGCTGCAGCACCGCGACGTAGAAGCCGTCGCAGCCAGTCTTGAGCGGCGTCATCTGCAGCCCAATCGCGCGCTCATAAGCTGGCAGACCTGCGAGTTCCAATCCTACAGGCGTGAAATCGGCGTATGATCCGAGGAATGCCGCCACCGCATCCTCATTTTCCTCCGGCAGCACAGAACAGGTGACGTAAACCAACCGCCCGCCGCTCTTCACCAAAGGCGCCGCCAGCACCAGCGCCAGCTGCTGCTCTTCCAACCGCTTCGCAAGCGCATTCGGCCGCAAGCGCCACTTCGAATCCGGGTTGCGCCGCCACGTCCCGGACCCCGTGCATGGGGCATCAACAAACACGACATCCATGCGGTCGCGAAGATCTGCAAGCACATCTTTGGTCCGCATCGGCGCGCGAATTTGCACGTTGCGCACGCCGGCGCGATCAAGCCGCTCCCTCAATGGCGCCAGACGCCGGCCATCGATGTCATGCGCGAAAATCTGGCCCTTGTTCTGCATCAGCGCCGCCAGCGCCAGCGTCTTGCCGCCACCGCCGGCGCACACATCGGCGATCTGCATCCCCGCCCCGGCGCCAGACACCCGCGCCGCAATCTGGCTGCCCTCGTCCTGCACCTCGAACCAGCCTTTGACGAAGCTCTGCTCTGTCGCCCACGGGAACGTCCGCCCCTGCGACCACGGAATGCGCACGCCATCCGGCGCATGCGGCGCCGCTTGCGGAGACTCCTTCAACTTCGGACTTTCAGAGAGCGCGGCGATGACTTTGTCGCGATCGGCCTTCAGCGTGTTGGCGCGCAGATCGAGTGGCGCCGGCGCGGCAAGCGCTGCGCCTTCTGCGGCGGCGTTGTCGCCAAACGCGCGCAGGAAGCTTTCGCTCAGCCATTCTGGAAAGTCGCCACGTACGTGGGCGGGCGCACTGGCAATGTTATCGCCGTTCAGCGCCGCGCGCTCGGCGTCCGTCATCGGCGACGGTGCGTGCGGATCGTCGGCCAAACTCTGCTCGATCCATTCCGCGCTCTGGCCGAACCCCCAACGCAGCGCGCCCCAGACCCAGGCGCGCGGCGTGTCGGCGCCCATCCGCCAAGCGCTCGATTGCTTCCAGCGCAACGCGCCAAACACAAGATCGCCGATCTCGGCGCGATCCTTCGAGCCGGCGAACCGGTGCGTAAGCATCCACGCCTTCACCGCGTCAGCCGCGGGCTGGCGCTGAGATTCGAGCGAGGTGAGAATTTCAATTGCCGCCTGCTGGCGGGCGCCGTTGCGCATCGGGAGGTCCCCACAAGAACGTTACGGAGGTTCTAGCCTCCATTTGATCGACAGAATACGCGTATCCCGCGCCTCAGAGATCGCGTGTCATATACCGCACGGTCTTGCCGTTGCCGAGCAACGCTTGACCAACGACCTTGAAACCCATCCGCCCATGAAACGCATCAGACGCTGGGTTAGGCGGATCGGAGTTGACCTCACAGCCAACAACCTTGTGCCCGTCAACTCGGGCGCTCTCGAACAGATGCTCATAGAGCGTACGCGCGTGCCCCGCCTTGCGAGCGTCCGGGTCAATGACGATGCGGTCGACATAAACGAAGCGCGGATAGCGGTCCTTGAACCAAACGAAGTTCGGACTGTCGTAGGCGCCATCCTGATCGAACGTGATGAGGTAGCCACCCTCATCGCCGACAACATCACATTTGTATGACGCCGCGCGCATCGCCGCGAGCTTGCCGGGATCGAGCTTGCCAGTCTCGCGTTCGTGGCGCGCGCTCAGCTCAAGCACCCAACCGAAGTCCGCGTCGCTCAGGGGACGGATGCTCACGAGCCCAGCGGATAGTTCGGCGCTTCGCGCGTGATCGAGACGTCGTGGACGTGGCTTTCGCGCAAGCCAGCGCTCGTGATCTTCACGAACTTGGCCTTCTCGCGCATCTCTTTGAGATCCGCGGCGCCGACATAGCCCATCGAAGCGCGCAAGCCGCCAATGAGCTGATGGATGATGTTGCTGACCGGCCCCTTGAACGGCACGCGACCTTCAATGCCTTCGGGTACAAATTTCATCTGATCGGTGACTTCCTTTTGGAAGTAGCGATCCGCCGAGCCGCGCGCCATCGCGCCGAGCGAACCCATGCCGCGATAGCTCTTATAAGAGCGGCCTTGATAGAGCATCACTTCGCCCGGCGCCTCTTCAGAACCCGCGAGCAAAGAACCGATCATCGCCACCTCAGCGCCGCCAGCGAGCGCCTTGGCGAGATCGCCCGAGAACTTGATGCCGCCGTCGGCGATCACCGGCACGCCAGCTTTGCCAGCAGCCTTCGCCGCATCCATCACCGCCGTCAGCTGTGGGACGCCAACGCCCGCAACGATCCGCGTCGTGCAGATCGAGCCCGGGCCAATGCCGACTTTCACCGAGTCTGCGCCCGCATCGATCAGCGCCTTCGCGCCGTCGGCTGTCGCCACATTGCCAGCGATGATCTGAGTCTTGTTGGCCTCGCGCTTCACGCGGGTGACGGCGGCGAGCACTGCGCTCGAATGGCCGTGGGCGGTGTCGATCACAACAACATCGACGCCCGCTTCGATCAGAGCCATCGAACGCTCGTAACCGGCATCACCGATCGTGGAGGCGGCGCCGACGAGCAGACGGCCCTGCTCATCCTTGGCGCGGTTGGGGAAGGCTTGCGCCTTTTCAAAATCCTTCACCGTGATGAGACCCGTGACCTTGTTGCCGCCATCGACGACAATCACACGCTCGATACGGTGCTTGTGCAGAAGCTTCTTAGCTTCGCCTTCGTTCACGCCATCGCGGACCGTGATGAGATCGTCCTTCGTCATCAGATCGGCGACGCGTTCGTTCATGTCGGCGAAGCGCATGTCGCGATTGGTGAGAATGCCGACGAGGCGGCCGTTCTCACGATCGACAACAGGAAAACCCGAGATCTTGCGCGCTTCCTTGATCAGGATGATTTCACCGACCGTCATGTCCGGATGGATGGTGATCGGATCGATCACCATGCCGCTCTCAAACTTCTTGACCATCTTCACTTGGTCAGCCTGTTCGACGGGCGTCATGTTGCGGTGAATGACGCCGAGGCCGCCGGCTTGCGCCATGGCGATGGCGAGGCGTGCTTCCGTCACCGTATCCATGGCGGCTGAGATCAGCGGAATGTTGAGGGCGATGCCGCGGGTCAGGCGCGTCGCGGTGTTGACGTCAGCAGGCATCACTTCCGACGGGCCCGGTTCAAGGAGCACGTCGTCAAAGGTCAGAGCTTCACGGATTTCCATGTTCGGCTGGTAGAGATTCTTCGCCGCCTTGTCCAGACTGCCGTTCGGATAGGAGCATTCCATGATGCAGGTCGCCCTCGAAACGGTCACGCCGCAGCTCATCGCGGCAGTGACGGACAGCGTGCAAATCAAGGACATCCCGACCGCCTGGGAGCCTGCGATCTATCAGGTGAAGGCCTTCCTGGCGGGGCGCGCCGACCTCGGCAGCGGGCGCCAGGTGTTTCTCTATCACCACCCGACGCAGCGGGAGGCGGCAATGAAAATCGATTTTGGCGTCGAAGTCGCGAAGAGCTTCTCCGACGCTGGCGCGGTGAAATGTCTCTCGACACCGGAGGGGCGTGTGGCCACGGCTGTACATCTCGGCCCACTCAACGGACTTCCGCAAACGCACATGGCGATCCACCAATGGTGCGCTGTCAACAAACACGCAATCGGTGGCTTCTCCTGGGAAACCTACGAATGGGGCGACGGGCGCGATCCGGTGAAGACCGAGGTCAGATATCTCCTGCGCTAAGTCGATTACGCGAGGCCGACTTGACGCTTCGCGGCGGCGCTGTCCGGGAGATAGGGCCGCTCAACCGGCGTCAACAGACTAGGTGTGGCAACAAGCGCCGCTTGCTCATGCACAAACGCGGTCATGTCAATAACTTCACGGAGCGCCGTTGTTGCGAGGGTTCTCAGCATCTGGCCGCGAAGACCGAGTTGAATTGCGCGACGCTCAACAACAGCACCCGAGGGGGCGTGATCAGGGTCCCACTGCAAACGCGCGTCCGACGACGCCAGCGCCTCCTTCCAAGCGACCTGATCGGAGTACAAGGTCGCGTCGAACGACGAAGGTACGGCCTGTTCGAGAACCGACTCGAAGAACGCACGTTCAATCCTGAGTGCAAGCACCGTCTCCTGCGCCTCCTTTGACGCCCACCCGCAGCGATACATCATCCAGAGGAAATTGGGCTTAATCCAACTCATCCGGTTGAAGCTGAACTCCGGTCCACCGAGTTGGCCGCGGGGAATGCTCCAATCGCGCGTGCTCGTCTTGTAAGCTTGATAGACGATGATCGTCTCTTCATCGAAGTGCGCGAGTATGTGCCGACCGCTGCGCGGCCAGACCGCATTTTGTTCGGCGTAGAGCGCCGTCTCCAGCTTCACGCCTTGCGTCCCATCGCGACGACGTAAACCTCAGAACTCTCCGCCCTACTCGCTGGCGGCTTGGCGTGCTTCACAGTGGCGAATCCTTGTTTCAGGCGCGTCAGCAGCGCGGTGTCGAGGCCGCCTTGAAACGCCTTGGTGACGAAGGCGCCGCCGGGCGCGAGATACGCGAGCGCGAAGTCGGCAGCGGCATCCGCGAGCGCCCCGGTGCGGATCTGATCGGTGCGGGCGTGGCCGGTCGTGTTGGCGGCCATGTCGGAGAGCACGAGGTCGGGCGCGCCGCCGAGTGCGTCCAGGAGGACGGGCGGAGTAGCTTCATCCAAGAGATCGAGCTCGAAGAAGCTCGCGCCAGCGAGCGGCTCGATCGGCAGAAGGTCAACACCCACGACAGCGCTCGCGCCGCGTTGCACAGCGACTTGAGCCCAGCCGCCCGGCGCGGCGCCAAGATCGATGACCTTCATGCCCTTCTTCAGGAAGTGAAACTCGTCATTCAATTCGATGAGCTTGTAGGCGGCGCGGGCGCGATAACCGTCGGCGCGGGCGCGCGCGACGTAGGGATCGTTCAGATGCCGCTTCATCCAGTTGCGCGAGCTCTCGTCGAGCTTTTTGTTTTTCACGCGCTTGAAGAGCTGACGCTCGCCGCCAGCGCCGGTCTTCGGCTTGCCGGTCCAGCGGCGCTTCGGGGGATTTTCTTCGCTCATGGCAGGTGCTGCGCCATCAAGCGCATCAGTACGCCTTCGCGCAGGCCACGATCTGCGACGCGGACGCGCTGCGTCGGCCAAACACGCAGCACGGCGTCGAGGATGGCGCCGCCGATGACGACGAGGTCTGCCCGGTCCTTGCCGATGCAGGCATTCTCCGCCCGCTGCTCGCGCGTTTGCGACAGAAGCCGGGCAATGGTGGCGCGGCAGTCCTTCACGTCGAACCACATGCCGTCGACGCGCTGACGGTTGTAGCGCGGCAGATCAAGGAAGACACCGGCCAGCGAGGTGACGGTGCCGGAGGTGCCAATGATGTGGCCGCGCCCGTCGGCGAACGCCTGACGCAGATGCTGCGCCTCACCGACTTGCGCGATGGTTTCGGCGACGCGCGCGACAACGGCTTCGTACCAGGCGAACTTGGCGTCGCCTTCCGGCTCTGGCTCATCCTCCGCGAGCGTCACCACGCCGATCGGGCACGTACCCCAGGAGAGGATTGGCGGGTTCAAGCCAGAGTTGCGCACGGCGTTTGGCGCCACCCACGAAATCTCGGTCGAGCCACCGCCAATGTCGACGATCATCGCGTGCTCGGCTTCGGGCTCCAACAGGCTCGTGCAACCCAGCACAGAGAGACGCGCTTCGTCCTCGGCCGAGATGACCTCGAACTTGAGGCCCAGATCCTTCTCGACGCGATTGAGAAAGACTTCCCCGTTCGTCGCAGCCCGGCACGCTTGCGTGGCGACGCAGCCGATGGCGACGGGCTCGCGCGCCTCAATACGCTGCGCGCACGCGGCAAGCGCTTGGTACGCGCGCGCCATCGCGCCTTCGCTCAAACGGCCCGTGTGCGCGAGGCCTTCACCCAAACGTACGATGCGTGAAAAGCCATCGACAACACGCAGGCTGCCGTCAGCGTTCCGATGCGCCATCAACAGGCGGCAATTGTTCGTGCCCAGATCCAGCGCCGCGAAGATCGGCGGTCGCTGCCGCGGGCCGGGACGCGCGCCGCCATGCGACGCCTGCGTCCACCCATCCTTGTTCATCGTAAATTCATCCAGCGGAGCGTCACCGCTCTGCAAACTTGCCTGTTCATCTGTGATGCTAGCCGGTTCGCGCCGCCCGCACACCCTTGATTCGCCTGCTTTCCGCCCCGTTCGCGGGAAAACGCGGTCCATAAGACACATATCCGTGTCCACATGGGGCGGCGATGGGACTCATCCTTGTGAGCGGCGTTATCGCTACATACCTTACTTTAGCGAGAGAGAAGGAAGGAGATAGAGGAGGAGAAGATGCAAGAAGCCAAATTCTCCATCGGCCAAGTTGTGAAGCACAAGCTGTTTCCATTTCGCGGCGTCGTGTTCGACGTCGATCCGGAGTTCTCGAACACCGAGGAATGGATGCAAGCGATCCCCGAGCCCGTGCGCCCGGACCGCAACCAGCCCTTCTATCACCTGTTTGCAGAGAATTCTGATAGCCATTACGTCGCCTATGTCAGCGAGCAAAACCTGATTGCTGACGACAGCGGCGAACCCGTCGAGCACCCCTCCATCGACCTTCTGTTCGATGAGACGGACAATGGCGAATACAAGCTGCGCGCGGAATCCGTGAACTAACGGCGCGCGTGAACTGAGATAGAGGTCGGCGGTCGCAGCGATGCGGCCGCCGATTTTGTTTGAGCTATGCCACCCAGCGGCTGACGTCGTCTTCCTGCGCGATGAGCGCCAGGCCGTAGGCGATGGATACGAGTTGATCGCCAGTCTCGATCTTGGCCGCGCCAAAGCGCCGCTCGAATTCCGCGCGCACGGCAGGAACGAATGACGACCCGCCGGTGAGAAAGACGCGATCAACATCGCCTTCCTTCATGCCAGCCTCACCCAGAGCGCGGTCAACGCAAGCGCCGATTTCCTCAAGCTCTGGCGCGATCCATTTTTCGAACTCAGAGCGCTTGATCCTCCGCTCGATATCGACCCCTGCAACGTGGAATGAGAGCAGGCCCTCCTCTGCATGCGAGAGTTCCACCTTCGCGGCGGTGACGGCACGGTTCATGGCGTAGCCGGCGTCTGCATCGAGGAACGCCAAGAAGGCGCGGATGCGGTCGGGATCGAGGCTTGAGCGCACGAGTTGCTGGAGATCGCGATAGTCTTTCGAGTGCCGCATGATCGAAAGCTCGTTCCAACGACTGAACTTGGTGAAGTAGCCGTTCGGCACCGGCAGGATCTTGTCCCAACTCTTATATTCTGAGCCCTTGCCGAAAGCGCGCGCCACGACCTGATCGATAATGCGATAGTCGAACGCGTCACCCGCTATGCCGACACCGGTATGTGCGAGCGGCTGATAACCCAGTCCGTTCGGACCACGCGAAAACCGCACGATCGAAAAGTCGCTGGTGCCGCCGCCGAAGTCGGCGACGAGGATGGTGGCGTCGGTGTTGAGGCGCTGAGCGAAGAAGCAAGCCGCCGCGACGGGCTCATAGACGTGGTGGATCTCCTCAAACCCCACCGCGCGGAGCGCCGCTTCATAGCGTGTCCGCGCCAGCGCATCGTCTGGGGCGGCGCCGGCGAATTTGACCGGGCGACCGACGATGACGCGTTTGGAGAAATCCGTGCCAGCGTGCGAACGCACTTGTCGCAAGAAGCTCGACATCAGCTCTTCGAACTTCATGCGCCGATTGTAGATCAAGGTGTCGGAGAAGAGCGAACTGGCGGCGAAGGTCTTGAACGATTGAATGAAGCGGCAGTCGCCCGCTAGTTCGAGGAATTGATCAATCGCCCAGGGACCCGCTTCGACAATGGTGCGGCGCGTGTCGTCGTCCTCGGCCTGCCAAAAGCAGAGCACCGAGCGGAAGGCATCGAACTTTGCGCCGTCGTGCGAGAAGTGCACGGCCTCCGCTTGCCCACTGGCATTGATCGTCGTCGCGACCGTGTTGGTGGTGCCGAAATCGAGGCCGATTGATGTAGTCATCACGCTCTCCCGCACGGCAAAAAACGCCCCGGCCAAGGCCTGGGGCGTGCAACAAAAGGGCGCGCTTCGTGACGCCCTCAGCGGCGTGTGTCAAGCGCGCGCGGCTTAGACCCGCTGAAACGGATAGAAATCAGCGCCCAGTGGCAGGATACGCGTGAGTTCATCCAGCGCCGCTTGGGTCTCGGTCACGAGTGCGGGATCGCCGAGGTCATCCGGCGCCAGCTCTTCGCGATAATGCTTGCTAATCCAGGCTTCGAGCCTTGCCGCGAGCGCGTCGTCCAGGAAGAAACCCTGCGTCGCGGCGGCGCGTTGCTCCGGCGTCATCACGATGCGCAGCCTGAGACACGCCGGCCCGCCGCCATTGCGCATGCTTTCGCGAACTTCGACATACTCAACCTGCCCGATCGCCGCATTCGGCTGCGCGATCATCTCGGCGACATAAGCAGCAGTCTTGTTGCTCTCACGCACCTCGGTTGGTGCAATCAGTGTGAGCGTGGTTGCGCCAGGCAAGCGCAGGAGCTGCGAGTTGAAGAGGTAGGACGTCACCGCGTCGTCCAGACCAACACGCGCGCGCGGGACTTCGACGAAGATTGGCTCGAAACCCTGCGCCTTAGCGCGCACCTCGGCATAGAGGCCTGCCTTATCGGCGAACGCGTCTTGGTGATGGAAAAGCACCCGCTCGTGCGCGACGGCGACGACGTCGTTGTGAAACGCACCTGCGTCGATGGCTGCAGGCGCTTGGCGGGCGAAAATTGCGCGCGAAGGATCGAGCGCGTGGCTGCGGGCGATCGCACGGCACGCTTCGAGCGTTTGTCGCGCGGGGAATCCCTGCTTCGTCTCGCTCGCCTTGCGGCCATAGACGAAAATCTCAACACCCGGCGCGCCGGCGCTCGCGGCCATGCGCATGTGGTTGGCGGCGCCTTCGTCTGACAGGGCTTCGTGCGGCAACAGTGCCGGGTGAACAGCGAAACACGCCTCGTCTGGCATCAAGCGGCGCACCGTACGTTCGGTCTGCTCGCCTTCGAGGATACGATGCAGCATCGTCTGCAGGTTCGCGACCGTCGCGTGCAAGCGGCCATCCGCAGCGTCAGCGCTCGGCGAAATTGTTGCGGCGTTGGCGGCCCACATGGCGGAAGCGGCGAGCGCGGCGCGCGCGACCGTGGGCTCGCTCCTCCACGCGCGCTCCCAGACTTCGCCGTCAGAACCGGTGAAGCCGAGTGAGCGCAGCCATTTGATGTTCGGCCGCTCATGTGGCGGCAACACGCCTTGGCTCAATCCTAGCGCGCGCAGGCGCTGCATCTTTGCCAGCCCCTGTAGCGCCGCTTCGCGCGGGCGCGCCACCATGTTTGCATTGTGGGCGGAGGCCAGGTTGCCTTCGGAGAGGCCGGCGTAATTGTGCGTCGGACCGACGAGACCGTCGAAGTTGATTTCCTCCGCACTGCTCACGTTGGCAAGCCAGGCGCTGCAATCGGCGCGGCTTTCTCGGCAAGCTGCGTCGCCACCGGGAACGCGACGTAGTCAGCCGCGTAGTAGGCGCTTGGGCGCAGCGAGCCAGATAGACCGGGGCCGCCAAACGGCATCGCACCCGACGCTCCTGTGGTTGGACGATTCCAGTTGAGCACGCCGGCTCGCATCTCGTTCTTCACCCGCGTCCATAGCGCAGCATCGTCACTGATAAGACCGCCGGCGAGGCCGAACTTGGTCGCGTTGGCGAGATCAAGCGCGTGATCGAAGTCTGGCGCGCGATAGACCTGCAACACCGGGCCGAAAAGCTCTTCGTCGGGCGGCGTCAGGCCGGTGACGTCAACGATCGCCGGATGCACGAAGGCGCCATCGCGCTTCACGGGGACGATGGACTTCGCGCCCATGGCGATGAGGCCCTGCTCGAACTTCACCGCGCGTTCGGCCGAGTGCGCGTTCACGAGCGGACCGAGGAAGGGTTCAGGCATTTGCGTCGCGGGGCCCACGGCGACTTGGGGCGCAAGCTCGGCGAGCGCTGCAATGATGGCGTCTCCCTCCGCGCCCTGCGGCACAATCAAACGGCGCGCGCATGAGCAGCGCTGACCGCTGGTGGCGAAAGCCGAGTGCACGATGAGGTTGGCGGCCGCCTTCGCATCAACCGGCGGCCAAGCGATCAGCGGATTGTTGCCACCGAGTTCGAGCGCGAGGATCACGTCCGGGCGACCGGCGAACTTCTTATGGATGAGTGCGCCGGTTTGGGCTGAGCCAGTGAATAGCACACCATTGAGACCGTGCGAGTCGAGCAGCGCCGCACCGGTTTCGCGCGCGCCTTGCAACAGATTGAGCACGCCCGCCGGCAAGCCCGCCGTTTCCCATGCTTCCATCATCAGCGCGGCGACACCCGGCGTCATTTCGCTCGGCTTGAACAGCACACAATTGCCAGCGAGGAGCGCTGGCACGATGTGGCCGTTCGGCAAGTGGCCGGGGAAATTGAACGGACCGAACACACCAAGCACGCCGTGGGCGTGATGCGAGAGCGTCATCGCGCCGAAGGCGGCCTTTTCTTCACGCGCGCCCGCGCGCTCTGCCTGGGCGCGGATCGATATCTCGATCTTGCCGATCATCGCAGCGACTTCGCCTTTGGCGTCCCACGCGACCTTGCCCATTTCGCGGCTGATTGTCTGCGCGATCTCGGCGCCGTGCTTCTCGATCTCCTTGGCGAACGCGCGCACGATGGTAATGCGCTCCTCAACCGGACGGCGTGACCAAGCGGGAAACGCCAGCCGCGCCGCCGCCATCGCTTCGGCAACATCGTCTTCGCTGGCGGCGTGACCTTCCCAGACTTTGTCGCCGGTCGCCGGATCGTAAGAGGCGAAGCGTTCGCCATGGCCCTTGTGCCAGGCGCCGCCAATGTAGAGCTCAGTTCGCATCGTCAACCCAAACCAAAACGTCTGCGCCGGCATCGAGCTTCAACGCAGCGAGCACGGCGGAATCAACGCTCGCCACACCATTCGCAACCAAGGCATGCGCAGCCACACAACGATAATTTCGGATGCTCGGCACCGCGATCAAGCCCCGCTTGGCGCCGGCAAGCTGAGCGGCGGATTCAATTGTGAGGCGCTTGGACTCGCGCAGCGTGCGGATCTGATCGCGCTGCACGCTCATCAGCGGCCCGCCATCGAAAATGTCCACGACATTGGAAAAGCTAAAGCCTTCCCATGCCAACAAACGCTGGGCTCCCTCGCCATCCTTATGGCATCTGCCAATGACGTCGCGCGCCTCCTGCGGCAGCAGGTCGACGTAGATCGGATGCTGCGGCATGAGATCGAGAATGAATTGATTGTCGGTGGTGGCGCTGAGCTTGTCGGCCTCGGCAAAATCCATCTTGAAGAAGTGACGGCCTACCGCCTCCCAGAACGGCGAGCTGCCGTCCGGATAGACGACGCCACGCAATTCAGAGACCACCTGACTGCGGAAGCGCTGCGGCTCTGCCGCCATCAGCATGTAGCGGTTCTGCGCCAATGCGCGCCCCACACCGGCGGCGCGGTGTTCGGGGCGCACAAAGAGTGAGCCGACTTCGCTAGAGCCAGTGAAGTCATTGACACCGATCAGCACACGCAGATCGAAGCGGCGGTTCACAACATTCGAGGATTGTGCCTCGGTGAACATGCGGAAGTTGAAGAACGGCGGTGTCTCGCCGATCGTCGACTTCACGCCGCAGCAGCCAGCGAGCGCCCCGGTGGCGATGTGTTCAAGCGCCATGAAGTAGCGCTCGGGGCCGGCTGTCGTCGTGCTTGAGCCAAAGCTCTGCTCAGAGAAGGCAAGCTTTGCGGCCATGGCCTTGTCGTCGAGCATCAGGCTGGTGAAGCCCGCGCCGGCGATTTCGCGCAATTGCTTGAAGCCCTCCAGGTCGGCGGGACCGGCAGCGCGCATGACATAAGCAGGTGCGCTCACGAACGAAGGCTCCGCAAGTCGAACACGCCGTTGTTCACGCCGGCGAGCAAGAGGAAGGAGAGCTTGGCACGTTCGGCGAAGCTCGGGATGAGGGCGAACTCTTGTTCGCTATGCAGACCGCCGCCGCAGGGACCAAGCGTGTCAATGTTCGGGCAGCCGGCGGCGGCAAGGTTGTTGCCTTCGCAGACGCCGCCCGAGGCTTGAAACTTCAAATCGAGACCGAGCGCAGCGCCGGCTTGGCGCGTCCACGACACCATCACGCGCTGCTGCTCGTTCAATGGTTTGGGCGGACGGGTGAAGCCGCCATGAAGATGCGCTTCGATACCATCGCGCAGACCGGTCTCCTGAGCGATGCGACGGACCTGCTGCTCAGCCCAGCCGGCGCCTTCGGCGTCCGGCACGCGCACATTGAAGCGCAGCACTGCACGTTCGGGGACGACATTGACAGCGCTACCGCCGTCGATGGCGCCGACATTGAACGTCACGCCGTCGCGTTGGCCGTTGAGCTTGTTGAGCGCGAGCGCCGCTTCGGCAGCAGCCAACACAGCGCTGCGGCCATCGCTGAAGGCGCGACCGACGTGAGCGGCGCGACCTTTGACAGCCAAGTGAAAATTGGCGGAGCCTTTCCGCGCATCGACCAGCGCGCCATCTGCAAGCGCGGGCTCATAGGTCATGCCGAGATGCGCGCGGGCGCCGAGCTCGGCCAGCAGCGGCGCGCTGCCCATGGAGCCAATCTCTTCGTCAGGGCTTAGCAGCACCTCGTACCCGACGCGCTTGTCGCCCGGCAGCGCCTCAAAAGCCTGCAACGCCGCGAGCATCACGTTGATGCCGCCCTTCATGTCGGCGACCCCGGGGCCACGCAGCACTTCCCCCTCGCGCCATGGTGCTTGGAAGGCGTGCGCGGCAGGGAACACGGTGTCGTAGTGGCCAGTAAGCGCAACTTGGATCGGCGCCTCGGGGCGCACGCGCACGCGGATCGAAGCGCCATGCTCGACGTTGATCACCTCACCGTCGGGGCGCACGCGCTGCGAGGGCATCAGATCAACCACTTCCGGCGCGGCCGGCAGCGCGGTCACAGCGTTCAGCAAAATCCCGCGCATCGCAGCGAGGCCGCTCAATTCAAACGAGCCGGAATTGACCGCGGACCACGCCTCTGTGCGCACGGCCATACCCTCGCCTTCGCTGTCCAAGCGCTCAAGCAGAGGTTCAATCGCGACGCCCCAGGCGGCGCGCGATTGGGAGGCGAGATTGTCGGTGGACATGAAGGCGGAGGTACCCCAGGGGCATCGAAAGTGTCCACCCCGCACACCTGCCCCAAAAGCAACGGGCCCGGCTTTTGGCCGGGCCCGCGCTTAGTCTTGGGTCGCGCTACGCTATTAGCGGAACGTGATCGTCACCGCCGTACGGCGGTTGAGCGGCTCACGTACGCCGTCGCGCGTCGCACGGGCGAGATCGGTTTCGCCACGCGCTTGCGTTTGGATCGAACCAGCGGCCATGCCACGCGCCACGAGGGCGTCGCGGACCACCGAAGCGCGACGCTCCGACAGACCCTGGTTGTAGGTCGGCGAACCCGACGTGTCGGTGTGACCGACAACGACCGTGCCCGAGACGTTGCACTGACGCGCACGGTTGACCGCGGCATCAATGGTTTCCAACGCAGCTTGGTTGAGGTTCGAGCGATCCCACTCGAAGTACACAACGAATTCCGACGTCGGGCACGGAGGCGGCGCGACAGGCGGCGCCACTGGCGGCGGCGTCACGGGCGGCAGAACCGGCGGCGGCGCAACGGAGGGGGCCGCGAATTGGTAACGCAGACCAACCGTCAGAGCTTGATGCTCGTAATCCATTTCACCGACCAAAGTAGAGCCGCCCTGGATGGAGTCGTACTCAGCGCCGTCGGCTTTGAAGTAGCGATAGCCAATGTCGAGGTCCCACTGTTCACCGAGGCCGACTGCAAAACCGACCATGCCCTGGTAGGCGAACACGGTGTCTTCGCCATCGACAAACCACGCAGGCGGGATGTTGTCGGTGCCACCCACGTTGATGCGCGCAGCGCCGACGCCGACGCCGATGTAAGGCTCAAGACGGCCGCCGCGGTTGAAATCATAAAACAGGTTGGCCATCGCCGACCAAGCGTGCACGTCGCCTTCATCGAAAGCGTGGCCAAAGACGCCGGGACCGTCCAACTGGTTGAAGCGGTGGCCGAGTTCACCCTCCAGACGGAAACCGTTCTGGAACGCGTAGCCAAGCCCTAGATGCTGGGTCCAATCATGGTCCATCGTAGCGTCGCCCCAGCCGCCAAAGCCGGGACTCGGGCCGAAATCAGCTTCGCCATCAAACGACCAACCAACATCAGCCCGGCCGTACCAACCTTCAGTGGCGTTAGCTGCGCCAGTGATACCACCGACGCCGGTAAGCAACGCAGCAAGCGCAATTGTGCGCTTCAGTTTCTTCGTCATGTGCCTTCCCCCTACGTGCATCGGCTCAGCAACCCGGCAGTCCGCCACATCGCCGCCTTATTCTTCTTAGCGCTTTAGGGGTCGCACGTTAACCAAAATCGTTCCCTCCTTACCGCGAAAGCCTCCTTTACCACCTCCCAATAGCAACGGGCCCGGCTTTTGGCCGGGCCCGCGCTTAGTCTTGGGTCGCGCTACGCTATTAGCGGAACGTGATCGTCACCGCCGTACGGCGGTTGAGCGGCTCACGTACGCCGTCGCGCGTCGCACGGGCGAGATCGGTTTCGCCACGCGCTTGCGTTTGGATCGAACCAGCGGCCATGCCACGCGCCACGAGGGCGTCGCGGACCACCGAAGCGCGACGCTCCGACAGACCCTGGTTGTAGGTCGGCGAACCCGACGTGTCGGTGTGGCCGACAACGACCGTGCCCGAGACGTTGCACTGACGCGCACGGTTGACCGCGGCATCAATGGTTTCCAACGCAGCTTGGTTGAGGTTCGAGCGATCCCACTCGAAGTACACAACGAATTCCGACGTCGGGCACGCAGCAGCCACAGGCGGCGGCGGCGGCGGCGGCGCAACGTACGGCGGCGGCGGCGGCGGCGGAGGCGGAGCCGGCGCTGCGAACTGGTAACGCAGACCGACCGTCAGAGCTTGGTGCTCGTAATCGGCGTCCGTCGTGAACGGAGTCACGACAGTCGTCGAACCGATCGACGTGTCGGTGCCGTCGCCCTCGGCGCCTTCGGCGACGAAGTAACGGTAGCCGATGTCGAGGTCCCACTGCTCGCCGAGGCCGACAGCGAAGCCGACCATGCCTTGATAGGCGAGGACGGTGTCTTCGCCCTCAGCGTACGCGAGAGCCGAGTGGTCGTTGACGTTGTAGTTCAAACGCGCAGCGCCGACACCGACGCCGATGTACGGCTCAAGACGGCCGCCGCGGTTGAAATCATAGAACAGGTTGGCCATCGCCGACCATGCGTGGACATCGCCACCCGCGTCGATCGTGTCCGTCGGTTCGATTTGGTTGAAGCGGTGGCCGAGTTCACCTTCCAGACGGAAACCGTTCTGGAACGCGTAGCCGAGGCCAAGGTGCTGCGACCAATCGTGCTCGAGCGTCGAAGAGCCGAACTCGTAATTGGCGTAGTCATCGTTGACATCGATCTCGCCGTCGAACGACCAACCGATATCGCCACGGCCATACCAGCCTTCAGTGGCGTTCGCGACGCCAGCGGCGCCTGCCATCAATGCCGCAAGCGCGACAGTCTTGGTGATGCGCGATTTCATATTCACCCCTCTCAAAGGATCCCCTGCGCTCGCAACGCAGTCTTCGCGCGGTGCGCGCTTGCGACCCGGTGCGGTGATTCCATTAACGGCGTTGCCCCCGTCAAAGATCCACCGTCCGCGGTCGTTGAAGCAATTTCTGGCGCCCCCGAACTCGGAAGTCCATCAAACACAAGGGTTCAAGACGCATTTTTCGGGGGAGCGTTGATTTTGTGCCGCTCATTGCGACGGGGTAATAACCGCCCTTCAAGATACTCACTGGAAGGACTTTTCCCCAAAATGAAGTGGGGCCGCGCCCCTCCCGGCACGGCCCCGTCCCCTCATCGCCCCTGCGCGATGTCCTCAAAGGCTTGAGCCCGAGAACACTCCCCCGCCAAAACTCGAGGAGGTGCGCAGCTTCATTCAGAGAGGCCCTTTCGGCCAGAGCCTACGGCGCCTGTGCGGGCCATTTCCAAGCGCTTGTGGCGCGATCGTCACAGCGCTGTGACCACTGTGGGGCCGGAACCCTCATGAAAAACATGAGTTTGCCTCCCGAAGGCACGGCCTCACGAGACAAAAATGCCAGAACCATGGATCGTTATTCGCATCCGCCGCCTATGCACCGTGGCGCGGTACGGTACTCCGCGTCACTCCACTCGCCGCCATGCTAGGCGCTGCCGGACATGGACGCGCTAGGCGCGCTGCGTCAGTACGCTCGGATCAATGGATGAGTGGTGAGCCCGGCGGGATTCGAACCCGCGACCCTCTGATTAAAAGTCAGATGCTCTACCGACTGAGCTACGGGCTCGCGAAGGGGCGCACTTAGTCTGATGCCCCGACCTACGCAACCTTGCGCGTGAAGAAAGCAGCCGCCTAGGCCGTTTTCGCCGCAGCCAAGGCCGCCGCAACCGCGGCGCGCCAACCGCTGCGCAGGCGCTTCCTCTCAGATGCACTCATGCGCGGCGACCAGCGTGCGCTGGGCGCCGCGCCCGCGCCGTCGAGCGACTTGATGAGTCCCACGCCAGACGCTGCGAGCTTCGCTGCACCCAACGCAGTGACTTCCTGGAATTGCGGACGCGCGACCTCAACGCCGCAAACATCTGCAAGAAACTGCATTGCCCAGGAATTGGCGGTGAGGCCGCCATCGATGAGCAGCGAGTCGATTTCTTGCGCGCCATCGGCACGGAGCGCATCGAGCAAATCCGCGGTCTGATACGCCACCGCTTCGAGCCCCGCGCGCACGAGATGATCGAGCCGCGAGTCGCGCGTAAGGCCTATGATCGTGCCGCGCGCTTCGGCGTTCCACTGCGGAGCGCCGAGCCCCGCGAACGCGGGTACGAGATAAACGCCGCCATTGTCGGAGAGGCTTGAGGCGATGGCTTCGGAGTCCGCGGATGTCTTGATCAGCTTCAAACCATCGCGAAGCCACTGCATTGTGGCGCCAGCTGAGAAGATTGAACCTTCGAGCGCATAGGCGAACGAACCGCCCGCCTCATAGCCCACAGTACCAAGCAGCCTATTCTTCGACTTCGGCGGCGACACGCCCATGTTCATTACCAGGAACGCACCCGTGCCGAAGGTGCACTTGGCCATACCCGGCTTGAAGCAGCCATGGCCGACAAGCGCCGCTTGCTGGTCACCAGCCATGCCATGGATCGGAATAGCGCGTCCGAAGTGGGAAGGGTCAGCATCGCCGAAATGCGCGTCGCAGGCGGCGGTCTTGGGCAACATCGCGCGCGGCACACGCAGGAGCGCGCACATTTCGTCGCTCCAATCGCGCGTGTTGAAGTCGTAGAGCAAGGTGCGCGAGGCGTTTGTGACATCGGAGACGTGGGCTTTGCCGTTAGTGAGACGCCACACGAGAAACGTCTCGATGGTGCCGAACGCCAATTCGCCTTTCTCGGCGCGGGCGCGCAGCGCCGGATCGCTGTCCAATATCCAAGCGATCTTGGTGCCGGAAAAATATGGATCGAGCAGCAGTCCAGTGGTGTCTTGGACCTTCTGCTCGTGCCCCGCCCCGCGCAGCGCGGCGCAAACATCCGAGGTACGCCGGTCTTGCCAAACGATCGCCCTGTGTACCGGCGCGCCGGTCTTGCGATCCCAGACGACCGTGGTTTCGCGCTGATTGGTGATGCCGATGGCGGCAATGTTGACGGCGCCGCCCACTTTCGCGATCGCCTCGCGACAGACCTCGAGGGTCGCGGCCCAGATCTCTTCGGCGTCGTGTTCAACCCAGCCAGGCCGCGGAAAGTGCTGTTTCAGTTCGATCTGTGAAGTCGCCTTCGGCTGGAAGCTCAGATCGAACGCGATCGCGCGCGTCGACGTGGTGCCTTGGTCGATGGCGAGGATGTGCTGGCTCATGGGCGCACAAAAGAGCGGGGAGGCGCCGAGGTCAACCAGCGACCGGAGCGAAGCAAGGCAGCCACCGAGACACGCGGCGCCTCCCCTTGGCAGAGGCTAGGTCGGCGCCTCCGCGCTGGCGAGCGCAGCGCGGAAGGCGGCGGATGCTGCGCGTACCCGCGTCATGGCGGCGTCGAGTTGTTCGACGCTCACCGTGCCTCCGCTTGCGGCCATAGTCTCCACTTCGGCGCGGATCGCGGCGAGCTTTACGGCGAGATCATCGACATTGCTGGCGACAACCCCACTGGCGCCGAGCACCTTGGCGGCAACGTCGAGAATCTCGGCGGCGCGGACGCGATATTCTTCGGGCACGAGCGGCAAGAACGCCGAAAGCGCGGCCAGCAGGAGCTGAAGCTGCAGCAATAGATTGAGCATTTTATGTTCTCCTTTAGCCGCGACGCGCGCGGACCAGACCTTCGAGTTCGGCAATCGGCGCCTGCGCCGCCGCTACCGCTTCATTCAGCCGCCGCGCGGCGACGCTGAGTGCGGTCGCGGCGCGTTGGATCGTGGTTTGGTTGGCGCTCGACGCCGCATCGAAATCGGCGCGGGCGCGCATGTAGGCGGTGACGGCAATCTGCAACGTCTCCGCCGCCGGTGTCGCTGCTCGCTCCGCTTGGCCGAGCGCGCGTTTGAACGCGAGCGGCGTCGCCGGATCGGCGACAATGTCAGTCGCCTCTTCCACGATCGCCGCATAGCTGTGGAGCAGCGCATAGGCACGCTGATCGATGGTTTGCGCGGCGGAGAGAGGGTTTTCGATCCGCGTTTGGCCGAGCTGAAACGCGGCGCAGGCGGGCGTGACGGTCAGCGCGCACGCAAGGGCGAGCACGCGCAAGGGATGGCGCATGTGATGTTTCCTCAGACGATGGGTGTGCGAGCGCGTGTGCGGCCCACGGCGACGCCGATCAGGCCGAGCGTGACGATAAGATCGATCAGCGAAGCGGCGATCTCTTGCGCCGCGCCGTCAGGCAGAATGATGCCCAGGCGATCGGCCGCGGCCGCGATGGCGATCACGGCTGCGCTGCGCAACGTCAGCGACTGGATGGCGGCTTTTTCAAGCGGTGGTGCGGGGTCGGTCATGAAGCTCCTCGATGATGCGAGAAGCTTAAGCGCGCCTCGGCGCTGTAGGATTGAATCGCTATGTTGGGCGGCGGGCGCGTTGATTCACAAGGCGCTCTACGCCGAACGCTGTAGGATTAGCTGGCGCACAATCCCCGCTTCGCCTCATCGTATTCGCGCTTCAAGCGGGCGATGAGATCAGCGGTCCGGACCACTTCGTGCACGCCGCCAACGCCTTGACCCGCGCCCCAGATGTCCTTCCAGGCTTTGGCCTTTGAGCCACTGTCGCCGAACTTCATCTTGCTGGCGTCGCTTTGCTCAAGATTGTCGGGATCGAGCCCGGCGTTGACGATCGACTTCTTCAGGTAATAGCCGAGCACGCCCGTGAAAAGGTTCGAATAGACGATGTCGTTCGCGGCGGAGTCGACGATCATCTGCTTATAGGCCTCAGGCGCGTTCGCTTCCGTCGTCGCGATGAAAGCTGAGCCCATGTAGGCAAGGTCGGCGCCCATCGCTTGCGCAGCGAGGATGCCCCGGCCGGTCGAAATCGCGCCGGAGAGTAACAGCGGGCCGTTGAAGAACTCGCGGATCTCGCTCACCAGCGCGAACGGCGACAACGCACCAGCGTGACCGCCTGCGCCTGCCGCAACGGCGATCAAACCATCAGCACCCTTCTCAAGCGCCTTCTCGGCGAACTTGATGTTGATGATGTCATGCAAAACGATGCCGCCATACGAATGCACGGCGTCGTTCACTTCCGGCCGCGCGCCGAGCGACGTGATCACGATCGGCACTTTGTGCTTCACGCACGTCGCAACGTCCGCTTCGAGCCGCTCGTTCGTCTTGTGGACAATCTGATTCACTGCGTACGGCGCAGCCGGCGCGCCGGGGTTCGCCTCATCATACGCCGCCAGTTCGTCCTTGATGCGGTAAAGCCAATCATCGAGCACTTCTTGCGGGCGCGCATTAAGCGCCGGGAACGAGCCCACGATGCCGCCTTTGCACTGGGCGATGACCAATTCGGGGTTGGCGATGATGAATTGTGGGGCGCCCACTGCTGGGAGACGCAACTTGTTGAACAGAGGGGGCAGAGCCATGATTTTCTCCGGTTGCCATCAGGCGTAGCGTGCGTTCAAAAGCGCGTCGATGCCTTACATGGCGTCAAGCGGAGCGGAAATGTCTGAGAGCACCTTGCAGCTGGGCGAAGCCGCCGACGAAGCGGACTGGCGCGCCCTGGTCGAGCAAGGGCTGAAGGGCGCGAGCTGGGAACGGCTCGTCGGCAAAACCGCCGACGGCATTCCGCTCGAACCACTCTATCGCGAGCCGGACATCCACACCGCCACTGACATTTCCGGCATGCCCGGCGCTGCGCCGTTCGTACGCGGCGCTGCAAAGAGCGGCTGGCTCATCCGGCAAAGCTTCGCGCACCCCGATGTGGATCGCACCAATCGTGAAATTCTCGCCGACCTCGAAGGCGGCGTCGGCGCGATCGAACTGGTGATTGACCCGGAAGGCCGCGATGGCGTCGCCATCAAGACAGCGACCGATCTCGATCACGTGCTCGCGGGCGTCATCCTCGAAGCCGCACCAATCTCGCTGGATGCTGGGCCCCGCGCACTGTGGGCTGCAGAACTCTTGGAAACGAAACTGAAGGGCGTCGCAGCGCTCGGCACCGCTCTTAATCTGGACCCCACCGGCGCGTTGATGCGCGACGGCGCTCAGGGCGCTGACCGCTATCATCTGGCGCGCCTCGTCGCTCGGCTGCGGTGGGAACTGCCAACGGTTCGCGTGTTGCGGGTCGACGCCCGCCCCGTCCACGAGGCCGGTGGTACAGAGGTTCTAGAAATCGCCAGTGCCCTGCACAGCGCAATTGGCTATCTGCGCGTGGTCGGAGAACAGCTCGCTCCGGAAGCCAACGCGTTCCTTTCCTTCGCCGTCTCTATCGGCCCAGACGTTTTGATCGAGACCGCAAAGCTCCGCGCGTTGCGCCTCTGCTGGGCGCGAGTATTGGAAGCGTCCGGCGCAGCGCCTGAGCATCGCGCTGCGCACATCCACGCCTTCACCTCGCGCCGCATGATGACGCGCTACGATGCGTGGACGAACATATTGCGCGTCTCAACTGCGTCGTTCGCCGCCGCCATCGGGGGCGCCGACGAGATCACCACCTACCCACTCACCGACGCGCTCGGTCACCCCACTGCCTTTGCTCGCCGCGTCGCGCGCAATACCCAGCACGTGCTGGCCGAAGAGTGCCGCCTCGGCCACGTCGCCGATCCCGCCGGCGGTTCGTGGTTCGTGGAAAAGCTCACACGCGAACTGGCCGACCGCGCGTGGTCGCTGATGCAGCAGATGGAAACACACAGCGCACCGCTCGACCTGCTGCGGACCCAAGTTGCCGAGGCTCGCGAGCGCAGACGCGCGGCAATCGCCACGCGCCGGGAAACCATCACCGGCGTCACCGACTTCCCGTTGCTCGGCGCGGCGCTGCCGGAGTTCGAGCCAACGGACCGCCGGCTTGCAGCCGGCAGCTTCGCCCCCATCCGCTGGGCCGAACCATTCGAAACGCTACGCGCGAAGGCAGAGGCGTCCTCACCCGCCGTCTTCTTCGCCAACATGGCGACGCTGGCGGAGTTCAGCCCACGCGCACAATGGGCGCGCAATCTGTTCGCCGCCGGCGGCGTCGCAGCCATCGGCCCAGAAGATGCGCACGCGACAATGGACACGCTCATCGACGCGTTCCGCAATTCCAAAACGCGCGTCGCCGTCATCGCCAGCACCGATACTTGCTACGCCGAACACGCCGAGAATTGCGCCCAACGTCTCAAAGCCGCCGGCGCCGATTGGGTTCTGCTTGCAGGCAAGCCAGGCGATCGCGAAACCGCGCTGCGCGCCGCCGGCGTCGATCAATTCATCCACGCCGGCCAGAACGCTCTCAAAGAACTTGAGACACTGCACACAGCCTTGGGGGTGAAGCCATGAGCGCCATCCACGCATCAGGCATAAGCCGCGAAGCATTCGAGAAGGCCTTGACCATAGCAACTGAGGGCAAGGACCTACACGGACTCTACGCGATCGAGGACGCGCAGGCTTTGCTCGAGCCAATCGCCAAGTTCTATTGGCGTCAATTCACGCTCAACCTCATTCTGGTGATCGCGATCATGAACGCGTGGGTTGGCATGGATTTGCCCTGGTATGCGCCAGTGCTCGGCATCTTTGGAAGCGCGCTGATCACTTTCGCCCTCATGCGAGCGCCTTTAGTCGGCAAGACTTTCGCGCCTCCGGGCTACACCTCGCAAGATGTTGCGAGGGCTCACACAGCACTTCTAAGCACTCACATCCAAAGATGATCGCGCGTCGCCCTCTTCTGCTGACGCTTATCGGGTTGGCGTTGCTAGCTGCGGGCGCAATGCTCGCGGCCGCCGGCGGTTGGTGGACGCCGTGGGCGAGCCGCTACATTCAGGGCGTCGACGTTTCCCACCACCAAGGCGCGATCGATTGGCCGACGCTCGCCGCAGACAACGTCGCCTTCGCCTACATCAAAGCCACCGAGGGCGCCGATCACGTCGACACACGCTTTGAATACAATTGGCGCGAAGCTGAAGCTGCCGGCCTCTATCGCGGCGCTTATCACTTCTTCACGCTCTGTCAGCCCGGCGCGCGGCAGGCGTCGAACTTCATCGCAGTCGTGCCGCGCCTCGAAGGGGCGCTGCCGCCCGCCGTCGACCTCGAACACATGGGTCCTTGCCGCGAGGGGCCGACCATGCCGGACGTCATCGCCGAGGCGCGTGTCTTCATGGATCGCCTTGAAGCGTACTACGGCGTCCGCCCCATCATCTACACGACGCGCGAATTCCACGACGCGCACCTCGCAGAATTGCGCGGCGAGCGTTTCTGGATCCGCTCCATCGCCGCGCCACCAAGCTTTCGGCAAAGCGACTGGCTCATCTGGCAACACCACAATCGCGGACGCCGCCGCGGCGTCGACGGCCCGATCGATCTCAACGCGTTTCGCGGCGACACAGCCGCGCTCGCTGCGTTCGCCTCCGGCGGTGCCGAATCATGAGCGAAACAACGCTCCCCCGCGACGCGATCGCGCCGGACGCGCTTTGCGCTATTGAGGCGCTTGAGGCCGCGCGCGATGCGACAGAATTGGGGCCTGCGTACGCAGCGGCAGAGCGTGAGAAGAAGCGGCTCGGCGCTTTCTGGCGGCTCGAGTTCGTACTCACAGTGCTTTGGGGCCTCGCCTTCGCCATGACATTTGCGATGCCAAGTGACGGGGCGCGGGTCGCGCGCATGATCGGCATCGCGCTGTTCGTAGCATTGATCATCATCCGCGCCACGCTCGCCAGGAATTCGCGGCGCGTTGCTGCGCTCAAGCGTGTCAACGACGCCCTAGATCATTGGCGCTCACTTGTACCCGCCATGCGAGAACTGCCGAAATGACACTTCCCGATTTCTCTAAACTCGCGCTCGACGCCGAGATCGCCAAAGCGCCGCCGCCGACCGGCGAAGATTGGCTGACGCCCGAAGGCATCGCCGTGAAAACCGCCTACACCGCCGCCGATCGCGCCGGTCTGGATTTCGTTGACGGCTTTCCCGGCATGGCGCCGTTCGGGCGCGGGCCGTATCCGACGATGTACGTCCAGCAGCCTTGGACAATCCGACAGTATGCGGGCTTCTCGACCGCCGAAGACTCGAACGCCTTTTATCGCCGCAATCTCGCTGGCGGTCAGAAGGGTCTCTCGGTCGCCTTCGATCTCGCGACGCACCGCGGCTACGATTCGGATCACCCGCGCGTCGTCGGCGATGTCGGCATGGCGGGCGTCGCGATCGATTCCATCCTCGACATGCGTACGCTGTTCAGCGGCATCCCGCTCGATCAGATGAGCGTGTCGATGACTATGAACGGCGCGGTGTTGCCGATCATGGCGCTCTATATCGTCGCCGGCGAAGAGCAGAACGTGCCGCACGCCAAGCTCAGCGGCACGATCCAAAACGACATCCTCAAAGAATTCATGGTGCGGAACACCTTCATCTACCCGCCCAAGCCGTCGATGCGCATCGTTGGCGATATCTTCGCCTACACCGCCGCCGAGATGCCGAAGTTCAACTCGATCTCGATCAGCGGCTATCACATGCAGGAAGCCGGCGCGACGGCTGACCTCGAACTCGGCTACACGCTCGCGGACGGCGTCGAGTACATTCGAGCAGGCATCGCCGGCGGCCTGGATGTCGACAAGTTCGCGCCGCGGCTTTCGTTCTTCTGGGCGATCGGCATGAACCCGTTCATGGAGATCGCCAAGATGGCGCCGCGCGGCTGCTGTGGTCGAAGCTCACCGCGCAATTCAATCCGAAGGACGACAAGTCACGTGCGCTCCGCACGCACTGCCAAACCTCCGGCTGGTCTCTCACCGCGCAAGACGTTTACAACAACGCCGTCCGCACCTGCGTCGAAGCCATGGCCGCGGCCTATGGCGGCACGCAATCGCTGCACACCAACTCGCTCGACGAAGCGCTCGCGCTCCCAACAGACTTCTCCGCCCGCATCGCCCGAAACACGCAAATCCTGCTGCAAAGCGAAGGCGGCGTCACGCGCCCCGCCGATCCGTGGGGCGGCTCCTACCATGTCGAACGCCTCACCGCGGACCTCGCCGCAAAAGCTTGGGCGCATATCGAAGAAGTCGAAAAACTCGGCGGCATGGCGCAGGCCATCGACCAAGGCTTGCCAAAAGCCCGCATCGAAGAAGCCGCCGCCCGCACGCAAGCGCGCATCGACACCGGCCATCAAACCATCGTCGGCGTGAACAAGTTCAAGCTGGCGCAGGAAGAAGACGTGCCGGTGTTGAAGGTCGACAACGCCAAAGTGCGCGCGATGCAACTCGAAAAGCTGACGCGCCTCAAGACCGATCGCAAACAAGTCGAAGTCGACGCAGCTCTCGAAGCGCTCGAGAACGGCGCCCGCGCCAGCGGCAACCTGCTTGATCTCGCCGTCAAAGCCGCGCGCGCCAAGGCCACGGTCGGCGAGATGTCATCGGCGCTCGAACGCGCCTTCAACCGCCACCAGCCGCCGATCCGCCTCGTCACCGGCATCTACTCGCGCGAAGCGGCGGACGACACCGCCGTCGAACGCGCGCGCCAAAGCGTTGCCGCCTTCCAAGACGCCGAAGGCAAGCGCCCGAAAATCCTCGTCGCCAAGATGGGTCAAGACGGCCACGACCGGGGCCAGAAAGTTGTCGCCAGCGCCTTCAGCGATCTCGGCTTCGGCGTCGAAATCGGCCCGCTGTTCGCGACGCCTGAAGAAGTCGCCGACCAAGCCATCGCCAGCGGCGTCCACATCGTCGGCGTCTCATCCCTCGCCGCCGGCCACCTCACGCTCACTCCAGCGCTCCGCCTCGCACTCGAACAACGCGGCCGCGACGACATCATGATCGTCGTCGGCGGCGTCATCCCGCCGGAGGACGTGCAAACGCTGAAAGACATGGGCGCGGCGGCGGTGTTTCCGCCCGGCGGCGTCATCGCCGACATCGCGCAGGATTTGCTCAGCGCGCTGAACCAAAAACTCGGCTACGCTCAGCCGGCACGGAGGGATTGATGCTTTGCGCGCCTGTGGTTCGCGTCGCATGCGCCGCGGCGCTTTCGCTGAGCGCGCTCTCGCTCGCGTCGTGCGCGCCAAAACCGCAGCAAGCGCCGCCTGGAGTAAGCGAACCAATCGAGTCCACGGCGGAAGGGCTACTCACGCTTTTTCGGCGCGAGTGCATAGAGCAGCAAAACTTGCAGTGGGCCCGAGATGAGTCAGACCGCCGCGCGTATTACCATTGCCGGGCGCTGCCCGGCTCTTTGCTCACGAAGGAAGGAAAAATCGGAGATTGCGAGTCGGAAGTTGGCGGTCACGTTGAGTGGATCGTGAGTACCGCCCAGCAGGAGCCAATAGAAATCTACCTTGCCTGGTATGACTGGAATTGGCCACGCGATCAGCATGTGGCGTGCGGGATCAAAGTCCCAGAAAGTCTGGGTTCCGCGCTTCAACAAGCAGCGAACCTTGTTGCTGAAGAAGACTTCGCGGCGGCGACGCCGGCGATCAGATATTCGTACGGCTACGACGAATATTGGCAGTGGTCGCTAACTCCGCCTAGGCTGTTGTTGGAGCACTTGGACTCCCAAGGCAACTGGTCCCTGCGTCTGCAGGTGCATCCCGATTTTCCCGAGAACTACAATTTCGTTCGGGATCACGTCATGCGCGAATGCCCACTCAATCATGCGACCGATGTTTATGAGTGCACCTATCAACGCGATCCGCAACAACAGGAATGATGCCTTCGTGCTTCGCGCGCTTCTCGTCCTCTCCGCTATCCTCGCCATCGCCTACGGCGCGTACGGCTCGAGCCTCTATGAGGGCGCGCCACCTTATGTGGTCGGCACGATCTTCAAAGCGTCGAGCATCGTCATCCTCGGCCTCGTCGCGCTCATGGCGCGCTCGCGCTTGCTGGCGGCTGGCCTGCTGTTCGGCGCACTCGGCGACGCGTTGCTCGCGTGGCGCCCCGAGACATTTCTCTGCGGCTCGCTCGCCTTCCTCATTGGTCACCTTTTCTACATCACGCTTTTCCTACGCAGTGGCGTCGGCCTGCGCGGGGTGCAGCGTGAACCCGTGCGACTTGTCGCGATGCTCGCGATTGTGGCGGCCGCCTTCGTCTCGACATCCGCACTCGTCCCGAGCGACAGCGAGATTTTCGTGGCGATGGCGATCTACACCGTCGTCCTCACGCTGATGACGATGTCTTCCTTCACGCTGCCGTGGGGGCGGCGTGTGGTGATGATAGGCGCCGTGCTCTTCTTCATCTCAGACGGCTTCGTCGCCTGGAAGATGTTCCACCACGATCCCGACCCGACGCTCGCCTACTGGCGGAGCTTCGCCGGTTGGATGATCTATTGGGCCGGCCAAGCCGCGATTTGTTTCGGCGCGCTCGGATTGCACAAAGCGGCGGCGCGCACCTAAGTAGCGCCCATGGCCGATCTCACCGCCGCCCGCGAAACGCTGCAACGCGTCTTCGGCCACGATGATTTTCGCGGCCTGCAGAGCGACGTCATCAGCGAAGTGCTCGATGGCCGCGATGTCGTCGCCGTGCTGCCAACGGGCGGCGGCAAGAGCTTCTGCTACCAAATCCCAGCCATGCTACGCGAAGGCGTCGGCCTCGTCGTTTCGCCGCTGATCGCGCTGATGCAGGATCAAGTCGCCGCACTCCGCAGCGCCGGCGTCGCCGCCGCACGGCTCGACTCAACACTCGATCGCGACGCCCGTCGCGAATGGCTCAGCGCCGCGCGCGAAGGCCAACTCGATCTTCTCTACGTCTCGCCCGAAGGCCTCTTCGCCCAAGGCTTCCTCGATTTCCTCGAACAATGCCCGATCGCGCTCATCGCCATCGACGAAGCGCACTGCGTCAGCCAATGGGGCCACGATTTCCGCCCCGACTATCGCGCACTCGGCCAACTCGCGAATCGCTTTCCCGGCGTCCCGCGCATGGCCGTCACCGCCACCGCCGACCTCAAAACGCAGGCCGACATCCGCACGCAACTCCGCCTCGAACACGCGCAAAGCTTCATCGCCTCGTTCGATCGCCCCAACCTCGTGCTCAGCGCCGAGCGCAAAGGGCCGAAAAACCAAGACCGCATCTACAACATTGTCAGCGCCCGCCGCGGCAAATCCGGCATCATCTACGCCGCCACCCGCGACAACGTCGAAAAAACCGCCGCCAATCTGCAAGCGCTAAAAATCCCCGCGCTCGCCTATCACGCCGGCCTCGACGCCGCCCTGCGCGCCGATCGCCAACATCGCTTCCAGGAAGAAGACGATGTCGTCATGGTCGCGACCATCGCCTTCGGCATGGGCGTCGATAAGCCCAACGTGCGTTACGTCATCCACGCGGACTCACCCAAGAGCATCGAAGCCTATTGGCAAGAAGTCGGTCGCGGCGGCCGCGATGGCGAAAACGCCGAAGGCTTCTGCATCTATAGCGCCAGCGATCTCCGCCGCGCCATCATGTTCGCCAACCAATCCAACGCCACCGATCAAGTCAAAGCCGTTCAGATCAAAAAGGCGCGGCAACTCTTCGCCTTTCTCGATGGCCTCACTTGCCGGCGCGGCGGCGTGCGCCGCTATTTCGGCGAAGAGAGTGTCGAGCCGTGCGGCGTCTGCGATATCTGCACCGATCCGCCGGTCTCGATCGACGTCACCGAACTTGCCGCGAAAGCAATCTCCGCCGTCATGCGCATGGATCAACGCGTCGGCCGCGGGCGCGTCGTGAACCACCTTCTCGGCCGCACCGGCGACGGCCTCGATGAACAATACGCGTCACGCTCCACCTTCGGCATCGGCGCCGACACACCGGAACCGATCTGGCGCAACGTCATCGCGCACTTGCTGTTCGAAGGCGTACTGAGTGAAGGCGACGATCAGCGCCCCACGCTTTCAATCGGAGACGACGAAGCCGTGCGCGCCATCTTCCGCAAAGAGCGCAGCGTCCGCATCCGCGAAGCCGCCAAACCCGCGCGCCGCAGCAAAGAAGAGCGCCGCGCCTCGCGCGACGCCAAAGCCGGTTTCGACGGCGCCGACGCAAAACTGTTCGAAGCCCTCAAAACCTGGCGGCGCGAAACCGCGCACGCCAACGGCGTCCCGCCCTACGTGATCTTCCACGATGCGACGCTTGCGGACATGGTCCGCACAAAGCCGACCGACCTAGCGGCGCTCGGGCGCGTCTCCGGCATCGGCGAAGCCAAGCTCAAGAAATACGGGGCAGAGGTGCTGGCCGTGCTGATCGCCGGCGTCTGACCGCGCGTCGGATAACGCCTAGACGTCTTCGTCCTGAAGAACGCGTCGCGCGGCGGCCGGCCCCTCGCGTGCGAGGTCGCTCGCCTGCTCGATCCATGCTTCTTCATCGATGCGGCCTTGCAGACGGAGATACTGATCGACCCAGGCGACGTTTTCTTCACTCCAGGCCGCAATTTGATCGAAGTGGAAGATGCCGAGCGAGTAGAACGTGGTCTGCTGCAACAAGCTCACGCCTTCAATCAGCGTGAGATCATCCGGCGCACCGTTGCGCGGCGCCGGCAGCACCGGCGGCTTTGCTCGGCGGCTCGCGGCAAGCGTGGCAACGTGCTGAGGCGAGGCCTCCTGTGCCGACTGAACCGGCGCGACCACGACTTGCACAGGACGCTGCTCGAGGTGGCGCACGCGCGCTTCCAGATAGCGGGCGCGCCATTTCCAGCGATCCGGATCAGCGACCGGCTCCACCGGCGCTGGCGGTGGCGCCGGTGCTTCCACTACCGCGCCTTGCTCCTGCAGATGCGCGACGCGGCGCTCCAGATAGAGCATCCGCCAGCGCAACAGCATGTCGACATCCGCGTCCGACGCAAACGGTTCGGGTTCGTTCTCCTCTGGCTCGGCAAGCGGGGCTGGCGTCGCCGGCGCACGCGCTGCACGCAGCTCATCTTCCAGGAACGCCGCGCGCGCGGACGCTTCGCGCGCCGCCCATTCCAAGCGCGGCGGTTCCGCCTCCGCAATCGGCTGCGGCTCTTCCATCGGCGCCTGCAAAGCAGCGCGAGCATGTCCTTCGAGGTACTTTACGCGCTGTTCGAAATAGCGCAGCCGCCACTCCTGCAGCGCCACGCGCTCATCTTCAACGCCCGAGACTTCCGCATCGACCGTGCGTGCGCGCTCCGCCTCGGCCGCGCGCAGTCGCACCAGTTCTTCAGCGTCTAGATCGTTGAGCTGCCCGCCCCGCTGCAGCTCGGCGAGTTCGCTCGTCAGCTCGTCTGAACGGCCGCGCGCCATCTCCAGAGCACGCTCCAACTCCGCAATACGACCATCGCGGATTTCCAGCAGACGCTGCGTCGGCGCGACGTCCAGTTCCACCTCGTGATCCAGAGGTCCGTCGCCGGTGAAGCGCACGAGATCGCGCAGCAAGTGCTCGCGCTCGCGCTGCGCGGCAGCTTCGGCGGGCGCGGCCCGTTCGGCCGCTAGCATCCCGCCGGCCAAGGCCGCGAACAGCATGGTCAGCAGAAGCCAGGGCGCCATCTCTGCGATCAGATAGATCATCTCAACCGCTCACATAAAATTCGATGCGCCGGTTCGCGGCTTGACCTGTGGGTGTCGCGTTGCTGGAGCGCGGACGATCGGGACCGTAGCCATGCGCCGTCAAACGAGTGCGCGCCACGCCTTGCCCAGCTAGATAAGACGCCACCGCATCGGCACGGCGGCGCGACAAATCCATGTTCATCGCGCGGTCGCCAGTATTGTCGGTGTGACCCGCGACTTCGATCGAGAAGCGATCGCAGCGCAGCGCCACCGACGCGAGTGCGTTGAGCACGCCACGGCTCGCTGGCGCCAGCGCCGCCGAACCTTCAGCGAAGGTGATGACGTTGCGCTCCATCAAACGGTCGAACGCGCGCTCGCAGGTTTCGGCATCGCCATCGTTGAGGTTGAGCCCTTGCAGTTCGGGATGATCGACGTCGAGCCCATCGATGGTGACGGCCAGACGCGACCGGAACGGCGCCGGCGGCTCTTCCAAGGCTTCGCGCACCTCGGTAACACCCGGCTGCGCGCCATCGCCGATCACCACGATCTGGTTGTCGATGATGCGCGCTTCGCCCGTGTTCAGTTCCGCCACCGCGCGCACGGCGCTGCGTGCTATCTCGGAGAAGCGCGGCGAAGCAGCCCCGCCCGCAACGTGCATATCGTCGACAGCCTCGAGATTGGGAAAGGATTGCCCCGCCTCAGTCATCAGCTCGCCACGCGTCGTCTCACTCGGGACCGCGCCGCTCAGCACCACGCGCGAAGCCTCACGCTTCACGCTCCAAGCAAACGGCCGCTCAAACGTGCCTACAAGCACCGCCTGAGTATTCACGCTTGTGACGCCGCCGGCCCAGGGTCCGCCGCCGCCTGCTGCGGTCAACGCCGCGCGGCGCGCAGCAACGATGTCGGCCTCGCTCTCGACGATCCCGCGCAAGACCGCGCGTTGCCCGTGCATCTCCACGGCAATGCCAGGAAAGCCTTCCGCCGAAAGCGCCGTCTCGACCCGGTCGCGCAGCACGCCCTGCGTCCGCCACAGCGCGGCGTCATGCGGCGCCATCAAAGCGAGAACCGCGGATATCCCGGCGCCCGCCAGGCCGACGATCAGGAGCGAGCGCCGCCGCGCGGCGGGTTCGACCGGGTTAGTCATGACACACGCGCACGGCGTACTTGCGCTTCGGTAAGCGCGGCGCGCAATTGCTCGATCTCGCGCGCCTGCGCATCGCGGCGCCGTGCGGCCAGCATCACATACGCACGCCAACCGATGGCGAAACCAAGCCCGGCCGCAACCAGAACGAAGATCACCTCGGAGAAGATCAGACCGATCATTTTTCCCGCATCGCGCGCACTTGTTAACGTCTTAACGCCCTTCTAATGCCGGCCGTTCTAGGCGAAAACTGGAAAACCCCAGAGAGCGAACCCCCGGGAGAACGTGGCCTCACATGGCCCACCACATCACCAGCACCTCCAACCCGCAGATCAAGACGCTGAAGAGCCTGCACCTGAAGAAGGGACGCGCCGAAACCGGCCTGTTCCTGGCCGAAGGTGCGCGCCTTGCGGTTGAGGCGGCCGACCTTGGCGTGTGGCCGGAGATCCTGCTGTTCTCGCCCGCCGCGTTACAGCGCGAGCAGGTTCGCGCGCTTCTCGATCAAGCCGAGGGGCGACGCGTGCGCCTGATCGAGACCAGCGAGAGCGTACTTGCCCAGATCAGCAAGCGCGACAATCCGCAAACGGTGATAGGCGCCTACAAGCAGCGGCTTACGCCGCTGGCGGAGATCAGCGGCGACACAATCGTCGCACTGGAAGCCATCCGCGATCCCGGCAATCTCGGCACCATTCTACGGACCTCGGACTCTACCGGCGCCGGCGGTGTCATCCTCATTGGCGAAACCTGCGATCCATTCTCGGTCGAAGCGGTGCGCGCCAGCATGGGGTCGCTGTTTGCGATGAAGCTCGCGCGCGCCTCGTTCGAAGAGCTGCTGCGCTTCCGCAGCGAACGTGGCGCGCACATGATGGGCTTGTCGCTCAAGGGTGCGGCGTTCGATGCGGATCGCCCAGCGCCCGCGCGCGCCATCGTGTTCATGGGTAACGAGCAATCGGGCCTGCCGTCCCACATGGAAGACGCCTGCGATTCATTGGTGAAGCTGCCGATGCGCGGCCGCGCCGACAGTTTGAACCTTGCGATCGCCACAGGCGTGATGCTTTACGATCTTTGGCGGAGACGCGGATATGACGGCGCGCGCGCCTGAGCTTTTGATTGCTGACGATTGGCGCGACTACCGCCTGCTGGATTCCGGCAATGGCGGCAAGCTCGAGCAAGTCGGCCCGTACCGCTTCGTGCGCCCCGAGCCGCAAGCGCTCTGGGCGCCCGCGCGCGCAGCCGCCGAGTGGGACGCTGCCGACGCAATCTTTGCACCCTCTCAAGGCGACGATGAAGACGGCGGCCGCTGGCGCTTCAATCGCGAACTGCCGCAAAGCTGGCCGCTGAAGTGGGACGACATCTCATTCGTCTCGCGCCCAACGCCCTTCCGCCACCTCGCCTTTTTCCCGGAACATTCCGTCCACTGGCGCTACGCGCGCGAGTATTTGAAAGCGCATCGCGGCCCGCAACCCGAAGTGCTGAACCTCTTCGGCTACACCGGCCTTGCCTCGCTCGTCTGCGCGAAAGCCGGCGCGAAGGTCACGCATGTCGATGCGTCGAAGAAGGCGATCGGCTTCGCCAAGGATAACCAGCAAGCGGCGGGCCTCGGCGAAGCGCCGATCCGCTGGATATGCGACGATGCGCTAAGTTTCGTAAAGCGCGAGATCCGCCGCGGCCGCCGATATGACGGCATTATCCTCGATCCGCCGAAATTCGGGCGCGGCCCCGACGGCGAAACCTGGCGGCTCGAAGCCGACCTACCGGAATTGCTCGACGCCTGCCAAACGTTGCTTCGCACCAATCCCGCAGACCGCGCCAGCGCCAAAGGCTTCATGATCGCCACCGTCTACGCGGTGCGGCTCTCCTACTTGGCGCTCGCGCAAACGGCGCAGCAAATGTTCGAGGGCGGCGAGTGGCAGGCTGGCGAAATGTGCCTGCCGCACGAAGGCCGCGGCGAATTACTGCCCACCGCGCTCTTCGCGCGCTGGCGCGGCTAGTGAAAGTTCCGCCCCTTCGGCATCACGCCAGCGGCTTTCACCACATCGAGATTAATCCGCACATTACGCGGATGGCCTGATTGGCGGGGATCTTCGTAGGTCGCCTTGCGCGGCTCATCCGTCGGCCCATAGGCGTCGAGGTTTTCGCCTTGCGCGGAGAGCTTCGCCAAAAGCGGCGTATAATCGTGCACACGTTCGGCGATCACGTGGATGACGCCACTCTCACTCTGCACCGGCCCATCGATCGCCACCAGCCGTCCACCCAAGACTTGGCGACGATACTCTTCAAATAACTTCGGCCACACGACGATATTGGCGATACCCGTTTCATCCTCAAGTGTCATGAAGATAACGCCGGACGCTGTCCCCGGACGCTGGCGAACAAGCACCAGCCCCGCAACACGCACGCGTTCGCCATTCCTGATCCGCGTCAGCCGCTCTGACTTGATTACATGCCGCGCGCCAAGCTCCTCACGCAGCAACGACACCGGATGGGCCTTCAGCGACAATCCCATCGTCCGATAATCTTCGACGATATGTTCACCCAAGCACATCGGCGGCAAATCGAAATCCGGCTCGCGCGTGCGATCTCCCGCCTGATCAAACAGCGGCAAATCCTCCTGCCCGCCAACCCGGTTCAACCCCCGCGCCGCCCACAGCGCATCGCGACGATCGAGACCAAGCGAACGGAACGCATCGATGTCAGCCAGGCGCTCAATGGTTGAAGACGGCAGCCCACTGCGCAACCACACATCGCGCACAGAATCGTAACCGCCGCCGCGATTGGTGACGAGCTGGCGCATCTCTTCTTCTTTCAGGCCCTGCGCTTGCCGATACCCCAAACGCATCGCATGTGTTGAGCGAATGTCACCGGCCATCTCTTCATGGCGCTTATGCAGCCGCGTCGACGCCACCGGTCCTGGCTCCAGCGTATTGTCCCAATTCGAATGGTTCACGTCGATCGGCCGGATCTGCACGCCATGATCGGCGGCATCGCGCACGATCTGGGCCGGCGCATAAAATCCCATCGGCTGCGAATTGAGCAGCGCCGCTGCGAACACATCCGGATAATAGCATTTCAGCCAAGAAGACGCGTAGACAAGGATCGCGAAGCTCGCAGCATGGCTTTCAGGAAAGCCGTACTCGCCGAAACCTTCGATCTGCGCGAACGATGCTTCAGCAAACGCCTTGTCATAGCCATTGCCGATCATGCCGTTGATGAACTTGTCTTTCAGCGTGCCAATTGTACCGACGCGTTTGAACGTCGCCATGGCGCGACGCAGCTTGTCGGCTTCCGATGGCGTGAAGCCGGCCGCGACAATGGCAATCTGCATCGCCTGCTCTTGAAACAGCGGCACGCCCAAAGTCCGCTTCAGCACTTCCCACAATTCCGGCTTCGGCGCCGACGCCTTCTCCAAACCCTGCCGCCGCTTCAAATAGGGATGCACCATGCCGCCTTGGATCGGGCCAGGGCGCACGATCGCGACCTCGATAACGATGTCATAAAAATCCTTCGGTTTCAGCCGTGGCAGCATCGACATCTGCGCCCGGCTTTCGACCTGAAACACCCCCACCGAGTCCGCCCGGTGCAACATCTTATAAACGCGCTCGTCACTGGTGTCGGATGAATCGAGCTTCACCAGCGGTTCATTCGGATAATGCGCGGCGCAAAGATCAAAGGCTTTCTTCAAGCACGTCAGCATGCCCAGGCCGAGCAGATCGACTTTCAGAATACCGAGATCTTCCAGATCGTCCTTATTCCACTCAACGACAGTGCGATCTTCCATCGCCGCATTTTGCACCGGCACGACATCATCCAACTTCTCGCGCGTGATAACGAATCCGCCGACATGCTGAGACAAGTGCCGCGGGAAGCCCTGCAACGCATTGGCCAACTCCACACACTGCATCAGTCTTTCGTCGTTGGTATCGAAGCCTTGCTCTTTGAGGTCCTTCTCCTCGACACCGCGCGACCACCAGTGCAGCATCTTGGCCAGGTTGCCGACCTGATCTTCGGAATAACCAAATGTCTTCGCCACTTCGCGAATGGCGCTGCGCCCGCGATAGCAAATCAAGGTCGCCGCCAGCCCAGCGCGATCGCGACCATACTTCTTGTAAACGTACTGGATAACTTCCTCGCGCCGCTCGTGCTCGAAATCGATGTCAATGTCCGGCGGTTCGCCCCGCTCTTCGGACACGAAGCGCTCAAACAACAATTCGCTCTTGGCCGGATTGACCGCGGTGACGCCCAGGCAATAGCAGATCGTGGAATTAGCCGCCGAACCACGTCCCTGGCACAGAATTTTATCTACCGGCTTGCCATCCTTGTCGAAGCCCGAGCGCGCGAAGCGCACAATGTCTGCGACCGTGAGAAAGTAGGGCGCATAGCGCATGCGCCCTACAATCTCGAGCTCACGCGTGAGTGCGGCCGAGACCTTCTCTGGAATGCCTTCCGGATAGCGCTTGTGCGCCCCCTCCCAAGACAGCGCGATCAGCGCCTCCTGCGGCGTGGCATAGCCTTCTGCCACCTCTTCCGGATATTCGTAGCGAAGCTGCTCCATCGAAAAGCCAATGCCATCGAGAAATCGCAAGCTCTCCGCCACCGCTTCCGGCGCGCCTTGATATATCCGCACAATCTCTTGAGGCGGCTTTAGTTGTCGTTCCGCGTTCTTTGCCAGCAACGCGCCCGCTTCACTCAGCTTCTTCTTCTCACGGATGCAGGTCACGACATCGAGCAGCGGCCGCCGATCGCCGTGATGAATGAGCGGCTCGGTTGTTGCCAACAGCCGGGCGCCGGTTTGCGCCGCCAGTTGCTGCAAGCGCCGGATACGGCGGCGATCTTCGCCATTGAACTGAAACGGAGCCGCCAACCACGCCTCACCCGCCGCACGCCGCATCTGCTGCAAATATGTTCCGAGCGGAAAGGGTTCATCGCCCAGATCAAAAGCCGGAATCAGGATCGCCTGCAGACCTTGGGCGCGCGCCAGATAATCCGCGAAATCGAGCCAGCACTCTCCCTTCGGCGCGCGTCGGTTTCCCACCGTCAGCAGCTGTGTGAGGTTCGCATAGCCGGCGCGATCCCTGGGATAGACCACGATATCGGGCGTCCCATCACGAAACACGAGCCGCGAGCCGACAATCAAGCGAAGGTCGCCCTTGCCTTGCTCGCGCATCGACTTCGCTTTGATATGCGCGCGCACCACGCCGGCAAGCGTATTACGGTCAGCAACCCCGATCCCGCTCAGCCCCAGCGCGATCGCCTGTTCAACCATCTCTTCCGGATGCGACCCGCTTCGCAAAAACGAGAAATTGGTCGTCACGCAGAGTTCTGCAAAGCCGCTCATGCGAAGAGCCCGTGCACGAACCAACGCGGAATGGCGTCGCTCTCGCCGTACAAGCCCTCGCGATAAAGCCAATAGCGGCGGCCTTGCTTGTCTTCGACGCGATAATAGTCGCGCGTTCGCTCGTGCTTCTGCCAATCGCCGCTGATCCGTTCCGGCCCTTCGGCGCGCACAACCTCACGCATCACCCGCCGCCAGCGAAAGCGGATCGGCGGACCATCCGGCACGCTCGCCATCACTTCGATTTGCTGACCCGGCGAAAACAAGCGCACCGGTCGCCGCTGAACGCCATCTGACGGCGGTTTCACCGCCTTATCCTGTTCTTTCGCCACCAGCGCTGAGCACCATCCGGCCGCCCGCTCCGGCGTATGCTCATCATGCACTTGCGGGCGCACGACGCGCTTTGCCCCTAGCCGCGAACTCAGCACATCAACGATGCCGCTGATCGTTTCCGCGTTGGCGACGCCCGCCTCTACTGCAACCAAAGTCCGCGTCCGCTCATCGAACGCCGCCAGCCGCACCACATCCAGCCGCGCCGCCTCGAATCCAAACTGCGCATCGAGATTTTCGCCGACAATATTCAGCTTCTCACGGAAGAGCCGCATCAACGGCTTCACCTCGCGCAACGGCTTCGAGACATTGATCCCGATCACCCGATCGCGGCCGTCGACCCCGAACAGCACCAACTCCGCCCGCAGCACGCCCGCGCCGCGCACATCGAGCTTCTCGATAGCATCGCCACACAAATCCTGCGCCACCTGCAGCACAGCCTCAGCCGTAAAGATCGGCTCCAGGAAGCGCCGCAACGCAAACACGGGCGGCGCAGGCCTGCGCGGCGTCAACGCTTCCTGCGCGCGGCCGAGCGCCTGATCGAGCCGCAGCATCGCGTTCTCACCCGCGCGCGCCGTGAAAGACGAACGCGGCGCACGCTGAATTTGCCCAATTGTCTTTAGCCCCAAGCGCCGCAAAAGCGCCGCCGCATTCGGATTGAGACGCAGCGCATCCACTGGCAACACCGCAAGCCCTGCTTGCCAGTCGTTCTCCGTGCCTTGCTTCCGGTAATGCGCGAACGCCCAAGCACATCCGGGCGTTGGCGCAATCGCCGCGCGCGCGCCAAAACCTTGCGCACGCAAGCGGGTAACAATCTCCGTACGTAGCTTCTCCTCGCCGCCAAAGAGATGCGCGCAGCCGCTAATATCGAGGAACAGCCCTTCCGGCGGATCGACCACCACGATTGGCGTAAACCGCTCACACCACGCCGCGATATTATCGAGCGTGCGCGCGTCTTCCTCCGGCTCTTCCTCAATCGCTTCCAGTTTCGGCTGCATCGCCCGCGCATCGGCAAGCGACATCGCCAAGTTTAAGCCAAGCTTACTCGCGCGCAGATCTACGCCCTTAAGCTGCAGTGCGCCCTTCTCTTTGGCATAAACCGCAAGTGGGCGATCGTCAGACGGCCCGCGCCCAGCCCGGATCAACCGATCCGTCTTCAGGCGCGGCAGATAAATCGCGAGCCAGCGTGCGCTCAGCAAAGCTTCGCTCATGCGCATTCCAATCTACAATGTAAGAGGCGCCAGCCGGCCCACCGCGGCAGCGTGTAAGTTCTGCACGAAACGCCGGCAGCCCAAGCTCATCCGGCGACGCATCGCTTGCCGCCGACGCCACACGCCAGCGCGTCCACGCAGCACTCGGCCCGCTCTCCGGCATCAGCAGCAAGCAACGAGAAGAGTATCTCTCCGCGAGTAACAACAGCCGCCGGCTGGCTTTCAGATCGAGCGGCTTGCCTTGCGCGCCCAAAGCGCAAATCACGACCGCGCCGGTCGCGGCCAAAGCTTGCTCCGCCGCCCACAACGCATCCTCACGCTTGCGCGCCCGCGCCACGATCAGCCGATCAAGCGCCAAGCCGTATTGCGCGAGCCCGACCGGATAAGGCGCGCCCTCCTCGGCGAACGCTGCATCTTCGCCAGCCCAGAACACATTCGCGGGGGCCGCCCACTGCGCCGCCAGCGCCAACGTGAACCCCAAAGCCGCCGCCTCGAAGCCCGCGCCCGCAGGCCCAATTTCATGCAGCGGCTGACCAGCCATAGTGGTCAGCTTCCCAGCGAACCCAGGATCTTGGGCGGGGCCTTCAACAAGGCCAAAGGAGGCTGGACGCGGACTCATGTTCTCTATACGTTCTACATCCCTGAGTCCTCCGCGGCAAGGCGGCAGCGGAACGAAATGGAGCGGAAACGAGAGATGTTCGCCTACGCGCTTTTCGATACGGCCATCGGCCGCTGCGCTCTCGCTTGGGGGCCGCGCGGCATCATCGGCGCGCAGCTGCCCGAGCGCAGCCCGGAGTCCACCCGCATCCGCCTGATGCGGCTTTGCCCCAACGCCGAAGAACTTGAACCCCCAAAGCAGATCGCGCGCGCCATCGAAGACATCAGCGCGCTGCTGCGCGGCGAAAAGAAATCGCTACGCGCCGTGCAACTCGACATGAGCCGCGTGCCCGCCTTCAACGCCCGCGTCTATGAAACCACGCGCGCTATCGCCCCCGGCGCCACCCGTACTTACGGCGAAATCGCCCGCGCCATCGGCGATCCCGACGGCGCGCGCGCCGTCGGCCAAGCCCTCGGCCGCAACCCGTTCGCGATCATTGTGCCATGCCACCGCGTCGTCGGCGCCAACGACAAGCTCGTCGGCTTCAGCGCCAATGGCGGCATCAAGACCAAACTCAAAATGCTGAAGATCGAAGGCTGGCGCGAAAACGAGCCAAGCTTGTTCGAGGAATTAGCCTAAGCACCCCTGAGCTATCAGTCCGGCGCTTCGTAAGAGAGCCTTCCTGCACCTGGCCGCATCGCGAATTCGCGCGGATGGACGAATTCTTCCGCAAACCACGGATTAGTGCTCACCGCGAAAATGTCCTTGAGCCATTCCAGAACACTCTTCGCGCGCACCACGCGTGCGATGGCAGGATCGTACACCAGATAGAGCTTCGGCGAGGCCGCAGGTTCTTCGCCCAGCATAACAATATTTGGCATGAACGCCGCCGCGCATGTCGGCAAGAACGCGATGCCGGCGCCTGCAAGAACGGACATCACGACCGTGGCGCTGCAATTGGTTTCTACATTGTAGGAAGAGAGCGTCCGAACCGCCTCAGCCTTCGGATCCCACGTTTCTTTCTGCAATTGCACCGCCGAATGATGCACCGTCCGGTGCGTCGCAAGCTCAGCCTGA
>JAWKUX010000007.1:0-165862 GCA_041398325.1 Hyphomonadaceae bacterium
CGATGAAAATGCTGGCGACGTAGAGGTAGAGCGAAACGCCGGTGCCCATGCCCGCGGCCGCGCCCAATGCAACGCGCCAGCCATTGCGCCATTCTGCGATGCTGTCTGCTGTGCGTGGTTGATCGGTCATGGCGCTAGCACGCGGCGAAAACCGCGAGCGCGTCAAGACGTCAGTTCATTGTTGACGAGTGTCAGTGATGACGGGCGTCACCTTAGGCCGCGGCCACCCGTGCATTCGTCGGCTTCCGTGCAATGCCGCCTTCGAGTGTGAAGCTGTCGCAACCTTCCGGCAGCGTCTCGCCAGCGCCGAGGATCAGCACGCCGTCCGGCGAAAGTGCATCCGCCACGCGGCGCAGCACATCGATCCTGGTCTCGTGATCGAAAGAGGGCAGTACGTGCGCCAGCATGATCACATCAAACTGTCCGAGCTGACCAGGATGCTTCATCAGGTTGTGTGGCTCGAACTTCACGCCCGCGCGCAGCCGATCGGAGATACGCCACAGATCGCCGGCTTTTTCGAAGTAAGCGATCAGCTTCCGGATCGGCAGCCCGCGCTGCACCTCGAACTGAGTGTAGAGCCCCGCGCGCGCCTTATCGAGCAGACGCTCGGAAAGATCGGTCGCGACGATCTCAACCGCCGGGTTCAAACCCTCGTTGCGCATCTCGTCGACGATCATCGCCAGCGAATAGGCTTCTTGGCCGGTCGCGCAACCTGCGGACCAAACTCGCACACGCCCATTGGCGCGCTGTTTCAGGGCGGCGGGAAGTATCGAGGTGCGCAGTTTCTCAAACTGCGAGCGATCGCGGAAGAAACGGGTGTCGCTTTGCGCGAGATTGTCGGCGATGGCGTTCCAGAGCGCGCCATCCGGGCGGATGCGCGCGGCCCCGATCAGTTCCGGCACGCTAGCGAACCCCTCGCGGCGCGCCAGCGGCTGCAGACGAATAGCCACGGCGCCAGCCATGTCCTTGGTCAGCACCGCGCCCGTGCGCGTCTTCACTTCACGAGCAACCAGCGCGATCTCGGCCTCGTTCAGCATCAGATGAGGCCCGCCTCGGCAAACTTGGAATGGAGGATGTCGCCGTCGAACGGCTTCATCATGTATTCGTCCGCGCCGGCCTTCAGCGCTTCGCTGATGCGCTCGACATCGTTCTCTGTTGTGCAGAACACGACGGTCGGTTTGTCTCCGCCGGGCTCTTGGCGCAGCTGGCGCAGAAAATCGATGCCGCTCATTACTGGCATGGTCCAGTCGAGCAGGATGGCGTCTGGCATGCGGCGGCGCACGGCCTGCAGCGCTTCCAGACCGTCAGCGGCTTCCTCAATCTCGAAGCGCATGTCTTCGAGAATGCGGCGCGCCACTTTGCGGATTACGCGGCTGTCGTCGACGACAAGGCAGCGTCTCATGCGAATGCTCCCGATTAGTGCCGGGAACTGTTGGGACGCGCCGGTTAACGGAGCCTTTAGGCTTATGGCGCGTTCAGAGCTTGAACGCCGCCGAGCGCGCGACCAGCTCGATCTTGCCTTCCGGGTCGCCCGGCGTTTCGCGGGCGGACAGTTCGACGCCGCCTTGGCGGGCGAGCAGGCCGGTCAACGTCGGCTGGATGGTGTGACCAGTCAGTTCTTGTCCTTCGCCGCTCAGTGCTTGAAGGGTGGCCTCTTTCAGCTTGGCGCGCGGGCCAGTGGCGGTGACGATCACTTCGCCGCCCTCGTCTTGTTTCGATGCCGTAATTTCAACTTTGCCGCCACGCGGCAGGCATTCGTTGGCGATTAGCAACAAATTGACAATCACCCGCACTGCCGGACGCGGCATGGCGACGTTCGGCGCCGACCACACCAGGTCAGCCTTCAGCACGCTGTAGAGTTTCTCAGCGACTGCCTTGCCTTCTTCGATCGTGCTATCGCCTTCGGCCATCGCGCCGGCCATGGCGAAGCGGAAGAACTCAAGCTTCGCCCACGCTTTGCCGACGCCATGATCCAACAAATTCAGCGCGTCCGGATCGGCTTTGCCGTCGCCGTCTTTGATCATCTCGAGACCCTGGATGATCGCACTCATCGGCTCGACCATGTCATGGCAGATGCGCGACGCGACAAGCGCGGTCAGCTTCGTGTTCTCGATCATTACGCGCTCCGAAGAAGGGGAAGCCGCAAGCATAGACGATTCGAGCCATGTGGAGGGGTTCAAACGCGCCCGAAACGGCGCCACATGAGAGCCTTCTCTTTGAAAAGGTTAAGCTGATGGCGGCTGAGGCTGTTGCGGGCGGTGGATTGGGCCTGGAGCACGCTGTGGCGCTGCTCGGCACTGCGGTGATTGCGGCGCCGCTATTCCGCCGGTTGGGGCTTGGTTCGGTGCTGGGTTACCTCGCGGCCGGGCTGGTAATTGGCCCGTTCGGGATTGGCCTCTTCAAGGACCCTGAGAACATCATGCACGTCGCCGAATTTGGCGTCGTGATGTTCCTCTTCATCATCGGCTTGGAAATGCGTCCAGCGAAGCTCTGGGCATTGCGCAAGGAAATCTTCGGTCTCGGCGCCGCGCAGGTGGTGACGTGTATCGCGCTGCTCTCACTTGTTGGCGTCGCCGCTGACTTGCCGTGGGCGGCCGCGGTCATCGGCGCATCGGGCTTTGTGCTCTCGTCGACCGCGGTGATTATGAAAATGATGGATGACGCTGGCGAGAGCTCAAGCGAAGCGAGCCAACGCAACGTTTCGATCCTGCTGTTCGAAGACCTGATGATCGTGCCGCTGCTTGCGGCCGTCGCGGTGATCGCTGGACTGACGATTGGCGCGCAGGAAAACGCGCTGCCGCTTTGGCAAAGTATCGCGATCGGCATCGGCGCCGTGGCGGTTGTATTCTTGGCTGGACGCTACGCGCTCAACCCATTCTTCGCCGTCCTTGCGCGCTCCGGTGCGCGCGAAGTGATGACGGCTGCGGCGCTATTGGTGGTGCTTGGCGTCGCGCTGCTTATGGACATGAGCGGGCTGACCATGGCGATGGGCGCGTTCCTTGCGGGCGTGCTGCTTTCGGATTCGACCTTCCGGCATCAGCTCGAAGCGGACGTTGAGCCGTTCCGCGGCATCCTGCTGGCGCTGTTCTTCATTAGCGTCGGCATGTCGCTGAACGTCGCCGTCGTGCTGGCGGATTGGCGGGTTATCGCGGCTGGTGTCGCCGCCTTCATGCTGGTCAAGGGCATCGGCATTTATGCCGTTGCGCGCGTCTTCAAGGCCGATCACCAAGAGGCCATCCGGCGCGCCGCCTTGTTCGCGCAGGGGGGAGAGTTCGCCTTTGTGCTCTTCGCCGCGGCGCTTTCCGCCGGTGTCATCGATGAGCGCTTCGCGGCGATCATGACGGCGATCGTAGTCATATCGATGGCGCTTACGCCGCTTGTGGTGCTCGCGATCGCGCGCTTGACGCCGGCGCCGGAAGTTTCGATGGACGGCGTTGAAGAAGCGCGCGACCTCCGCGGTCGCGTGTTGTTCATCGGCTTCGGCCGCTTCGGTCAGCTCGTCAGCCAAGCACTGCTGGCGCGCGGCGTCGACATCTCGTTGATTGAAACAGACGTCGAAATGATCCAGGTGGCCGCGCGGTTTGGCTTTAAGGTCTATTATGGCGACGGCGCCAGGCTCGACGTGTTGCGCGCCTCCGGTGCCGCGACAGCGGAAGTGATCGTTATCTGTGTTGACAAGCCCGACACGACAGATCGCATCGCCGCGCTGGCGAGGTCAGAGTTTCCGCACGCGAAGGTGTATGCGCGCGCTTTTGACCGCGGTCATTCGATGCGCCTCGTCAAGGCCGGCGTCGACTATCAATTGCGCGAACTCTTCGAGTCTTCACTCACCTTCGGGGGCGCCGTGTTGCGCGAACTCGGCTTCTCGGATCTCGAAATTGCCGAGACGATTGAGGATGTCCGCGAGCGCGACACTGAGCGCTTCGAGCAACAGCTTGTCGGTGGCATCGAAGCGGGCCGCGGCCTTTGGCGCAACAACACAACGACGCCGCAGCCGACGCCGTTCACTGTCCCGCGCGAGGAGGGCCGGGCTCTTAACAAGGAAGCGGAAGACATTATTGGCGAGGCGGAAGAGGCGAGTTGACGTGTTCTCGCGACGTAAACAGCGTGCGCGCGTGAATTTGCTGCTAGGTTGCGCGTCGGAGGGATCGATGCGGGCTCTGGTTCTTGTTTTGGCTCTGTTGCTGGCGGCGTGCGCGCTACGCGTCGAGCCTGATCTCAATCCGCTTGCGGAGGGCTATGTGCGCCTCGCACTGGAAGTCGGCACGCATGAAGAGGGCTATATCGACGCCTATTATGGTCCACCCGAATGGCAGGTTGAGGCCGAGGCGCACCCACGGTCAACGGCGGACCTGAAAGCCGCTGCCGATGCGCTCGGCGCGCAGATTGCGGCCGCACTCGCCGAGGTGCGCGATCCGGCGGTGCAACGGCGCGCGCGAGCGCTGGCGGCCTATGTTTCAAGCGCGCGCTTCCGCCTCGACATGATTGATGGCGAGCGCGTGCCGTTCGCGGATGAAGCTGAGCGGCTCTTCGCGTTGCGGCCAACATTGCGGCCGCTTGAGAGCTACGATGCGGCGTTGGAACGGCTGGATGCGATTGTGCCGGGCAGAGGGGCGTTGGCCGATCGCGTGCAGGCGCTGCGCAATCGCTACGTCATTCCACACGATAGGTTGTTAGCCGTGATGCAGGCGGCGATCGCGGAATGCCGCCGCCGCACCGCTGAGCACATCGAGCTGCCTGAGAATGAACGTTTCGAGCTCTCACTGGTCACGGGACAATCGTGGGGCGCTTACAATTATTATCAGGGCGACAATCACAGCCTGATCCAAGTGAACACGGATCAACCGGTCTTTATCGATGCGGCGATCGGCTACGGTTGTCACGAAGGCTATCCCGGCCACCATGTTCAGGGGATCTCGGCTGAGCGTCTGTATCGCGAGCGCGGCTGGGTTGAGTATTCGATCATGCCGTTGTTCTCGCCCCAGGGACCGCTGAACGAAGGCGGCGGCAATTACGGCGTCGACCTCGCCTTTCCGGGCGAAGAGAAATTGGCGTTCGAGCGCGACACGCTGTTTCCGCTTGCAGGCCTCGACCCGGCGACGGCGCCGGCGTTGGCGGACTTGCTCGAGGCGCTGCAGGAATTGCGCGGCGCCACGCTGACCGTCAATCAGATGTATCTCGATGGCCAGATCGATCGGGCCCGAGCGCTGGAATTGCTGCAGCGTTACAGTGTGACTTCGCGTGAGCGCGCCGAGAGAAGCTTGGCCTTCGCGGACCACTATCGCTCGTATGTCATCAACTATTCCTCCGGCGAGGATCTGATCCGCGCCTACGCGGAACAGGCGGGGCCCGACAACAGCGCGCAATGGCGCGCATACGAAAGCATTCTCACGCAACCGACACTTCCCGAGGATCTGGCCCAATGAAACCCGAATTCCGCATGATAGAGACGAACGGGATCAAACTTCGCGCCGCGATCCAGGGCGAGGGGCCGCTTGTCGTGATGGTCCACGGGTTCCCAGAAAGCTGGTATTCGTGGCGACATCAGATGGCGCCGCTTGCGGCTGCCGGTTTCACCGCATGCGCGATCGATGTGCGCGGCTATGGCGGCTCGGACAAGCCGCATGCGGTTGACGCGTACGCAATGAAGGAAATCGCGGCAGATGTTGCCGGCGTTATCGAGGCGCTTTCACCAGGCGCGCCGGCGGTGCTGATCGGACACGATTGGGGCGCGCCGATTGTTTGGCACACGGCAGTCTTGCATCCCAGGCAAGTGCGCGCGGTCGCGGGCTTGAGCGTGCCGTGGTTCGGTTTGCCGCCGATGTCGCTCGATGACCTTATCAAGATGATGTACGTCGATCAGGGCAAGTTCTTCTATCAAGCCTACTTCAAAGACGAAGGCGTCGCTGAAGCGGCGTTCGAAGCGGATGTGCGCGGCGGACTGCGCAAGCTCTACTACGCCGGTAGCGGCGATTCCGTTGGCTATTGGGGCGCGCCGGATAAGAAGCATGGCGATGCGCTGCTTGATGGCTTGATCGATCCGGCGCCGTTCCCGGCCTGGATGAGCGAAGCGGACATCGACTATTTCGTGCAGGAGTTCACGGGCTCAGGTTTCCGCGGGCCGCTGAATCGCTATCGCAATCATACGCGCGACTTCGACTATATGAGCACGATCCCGGATCGCGTGATCCATCAGCCGTCGCTGTTTATCGTCGGTGAGCAGGATTTGGTGCTGAAGATGTTCGGCGGCAGCGCCGAGGCGGCATTCGAGCGTATGGCGGCGAACACGTCGGATCATCGCGGCTCGCACGTGATCCCGAAAATCGGCCATTGGACGCAGCAAGAAGCGCCAAAGGAGACGACTGGCCTCATCATCGATTGGCTGGCGACGCTCTGATCGCCAGCTAGAGACGCGCCGCGATCTCCGTGATGACGTCGTAGGCGCTCAGCACGTCGTCTTCGGTGCATTCGAACTGGCCGACTTGAAAGCGAATAGCGACGGCGCCATCGACTCGGGTTTGTGTCAGATAGATGCGCCCGTCAGCGTTGATAGTCTCGACAAGCGCTAGGTTCAGATCGTCGAGATTGCCGCTGCTCGTGCCGCGATAGCGGAAGGAGAAGAGTGAATAGTTGGGCTCGGTGACGATCTCGAAGCCCGGCGCGGCGCGCAGCTTCTCGCAGAGCGCGCGCGACCAGGCGATGTGATTGCGGATCATGGCGCGCAGTGTCTCGAGCCCATAGGCACGCAGCAGGAACCAGAGCTTCAGCGCGCGGAATTCGCGGCCAAGCGGAACGCCCCACTCGCTGTAATTGACGACCTCGTCTTGACCGAGCGTGTGCAAATAATCCGGTCGCGCGGCGAGCGTACGCGTGAGCGTTGAGGGATCACGCACGAAATGCGCGGTGCAGGGCGACTGTGCGCCCAGCCATTTGTGCGGGTTTATGACGATGCTGTCGGCGCCTTCGACGCCCGCCCACAGGTGGCGAAGCTCAGGGCAGATCATCGCCGTCCCGGCCCACGCCGCATCGACATGCAGGTAAAGATCGAATTCGCGTGCAATGGCGGCAAGCGCAGCGATGGGATCGGTCGCGCCGACGCCGGTGGCGCCGACATTGCCGATAATGCCAGCAGGTTTCATGCCGGCGGCGATGTCGGCTCGAATGAGCGCGCGCAGGGCTTCGGGATCAGCGCCGCGCAGCGGCCCTTTGATCGGAGTGCGGACGAGGTTGTCGGCGCCGATGCCGGAGAACCAGATGGCGCGATCAATCGAGGAGTGGGCTTCAGGCGAACAATAGACACGCAAACGCGCGGCGCCGAAGAGGCCTGCGCTGTTGCCGGTGAAGCCAAGCGCGCGCTCACGCATGACGAGCACCGCCGCCAGCGTTGCGGTGGAGGCTGTGTCTTGGATGCAGCCCTTGAACCCCTCAGGCAGGCCGAAGGCTTGGCGCAGCCAATCGATCATCTTGGTTTCAAGTTCGGTCGCGGCCGGCGAGGTTTGCCAAAGCATGCAAACTGCGGCCATCGCCTTCACGAGATACTCAGCGACGACGGACGGCGGTGCGGCGTTGGCGGCGAAGTAGGCAAAGAAGCGCGGGTGCTGCCAATTGGTCATGCCTGGCGCGATGACGCGTTCGAAATCGGCGAACACCTCTTCGAAGGTTTCCGCGGTCTCGGGAGGGGAGGCCGCGATTTGCGTCGCGATCTCTCCGGGTTGCACGTCGGGGCGGACCGGCAGATCGCGCACGCGTGCGCGATAGTCGACGCCCCACTCGGCGGCGCGTACCGCCCATCTTCGAAAATCTTCCATGCTGCTCCTCGCGGGAGCGGCTTATAGCTCAGTTCTTGTCGACGATATCCACTTCCGGACGATCATCGCCCCGCGAGATTTCGTCGTGCCAGCGCCCGCGCTCGTCTTCCCAGGAAATACCGGCGGTTTGGCCTGGGCGCATCTGTTCAATGGCGACGCGTTTGGCTGCGGCATAGGCGGCGTCGTGTGTGGGATAGGTGTTCGAAAGCGTCCCCTCGAGCTTGAACGCCCAGCCGCCATCGTGACGGACGATTTCATAAACGATCTTGGTCATAGAGCTGGTCTCCTCCCGCTCAACTTGCGCTTCACGGGAGCGCTTTCAAGATCAACTAGAATTGCGGGTTTTCGATCTGCGTTTTTAGATCGCGCTTCATGATCTTGCCGTTGGCGTTGCGGGGCAACGTCTCGGGCCAGAAGATCACCTCCACCGGCACTTTGAATGCGGCGATCTTCTGCGCGCAGTGATGGCGCAACTCTTCGCTTGTCGCTGACGTTCCCGGCTTCAGGTGCACCACCGCGAGCGGCTCTTCGCCCAACGTGTGGTGCGGCTTGCCGATGACGGCGGCGTCCATGACAGCTGGGTGATCGTAGAGGGCGTTCTCGACTTCGACGCAGTAGATATTCTCGCCGCCGCGGATCAGCATGTCCTTGGCGCGATCGACGATGTAGATGAAGCCCTCATCGTCCATCTTGGCGAGGTCGCCGGTCTTGATCCAGCCGTCGACGAAGGTCTCGGCGGTGGCTTTCTCGTTCTGCCAATAGCCGCGCACGACGATAGGGCCCTTGTAGAGCAGCTCGCCAACTTCGCCGCGCGGCAGCTCATTGCCCTTGTCGTCGACGATCTTCGCTTCGCCGGTGGCGGAGGGCACGCCGGTGGAGGCGGGCTTACGCATATAATCTTCGGCGCCGTTGGAGACTGCGGTGGCGGAGGTCTCTGTCATGCCCCAGCCTTGGCCGGGTTGCGCTGTCGGGAAGCGGGCCTTGATCCGGTTCACAAGCTCAGGCGCCGCGGGCGCGCCGCCGTAAGAGACGCCTTCGATCGCAGAGAGATCGTAGTCGTCAACCTTCGGATGTTCGAGCACTTGCCACGCAATCGTCGGCACGCCGCCGAAATGGGTGACTCTTTCTTTTTCCATCAGCGGCAACGCCTGGTCGCAATCCCAGCGGCGCTGCATGACGATCTTGTTCCCAGTCATCATCGACGGGATCATGATCGCAAAGCACCCGGTTGCGTGGAAGAACGGCACCGAGATCAAGAACGCTTTTTGTGGTCCGTTCGGGTCGGGTGCGGGCGGCGCTTCCCCGCGGCGCAAGAATGCGCGCGCTTGCGCGGAGGCGCTGTTCAAGATGTTCGAGATGATGTTGCGGTGCGAGATGATCGCGCCCTTTGGGTTTCCGGTTGTGCCCGAGGTGTAGAAGATTGCGACATCATCATCTGGCTGAGACGGCAGGTCGGGCGGCGCCGACGCTGGTATCGACGCCCAGTCGTTGGTGGCGCCGATAACGCTTTCCAGTTTCGCGACGCGCGGGTCGGCGATGTCATCCTTGGAACGCGAGACGTAGATCTTGCGTAGCACCGGGCAGTTATCGACGTGCTCGCGAATGCGCTCGTAGCGCTCGATATCGACGATCGCGATTGAGGTGCCTGAGTTGGTGAGGCCGTATTCGAGTTCCGGACCGGTCCACCACGCGTTTAAGGGGGTCACGATTGCCCCGGCGAGAACCGCGCCCCAAAACGCCACCGGCCATTCCGGCAAATTGCGCATGATGATGGCGACGCGGTCGCCGGGTTTGATGCCGTCAGCGATGAGTTGGTGAGCGAACTTGTTGGCGGCGGCCTGGAAGGCGGCGACGGTGGCGCGCTCGTTCTCAAAGACGAGGTGATCGCGCGGGCCAAACAGGGCGCCCAGGGCATAGATTTGGCGCAGAGTCGGCGGCGCGTTCTTCCATACTTTCATACGGATGCCGCGGACTTCTTCCTCGCCTACCTCAAGCGGCGTGCCCGGGGCGGTGAGCAGCTTGTGGGCCTGCTCAATCGACATGGCCGGAAACGCGGGCTTGGCGCCGTCGCTCATCGCTATCCTCCCGCTTTGACGGCAAAGGCGCCGCCAGCGTCATTTTTGTTTGAGCCTGTTGAAACACGTCGTCGCGCACTGAGCAACAGCAGCGGCGAACTAAACTTTGCCGGAATTTAATGGTGGGTTGTCGCTTGCGCGAGCCTCGGGCAAGCATGATGCCGACGCCCTAGGTGGGATGGGAGACGCGCGACATGGCCTTTGATTGGAAAGCGCTCGCTGAGCGCGTCGACCCGCGCAACTGGAATTGGTCCTGGGCAGCGCCTGCGCGCGATTGGGCGGTGGCGAACCGTACGACGGTGCTCGCGACCTCTATCGCGTTGCTGGTCGGCCTTTGGGGCGGAGCTGTGCTCGGGCGGGTCTCGCTCGGTGCGCCAGCGTTTGAGTTTGCGCAGCTCGGTTCGATTGGCGGCGGCGGCAATGCACGTAGCGCGAACGCGGCGCGGGCCGGTTTGCCGCAAGTCGATGGTATGGCGTTCTTGCGCCTGCGCGCGGAGATGGATCGCACTGAGCCGCGCGCGTGCTTGGAATTTTCGCAGAACCTTTCGACCGATCCTTCAGTCAATTTCGCCGATTACATCGCCCTAGAGCCCGCAGCGCCTTTCCAAGTCGATATTTCCGGAAACCTCCTGTGCCTCGGCGGCTTGCCGCTTGAGCCAGAGCGCCAAGTGACGATCCGCGAAGGTCTGCCTTCACAGACCGGCGAGCGGACCGAGTACGACGAAACCTTCACGCTGACCTTCGGCGATCGCCCGGCGTACGTTGGCTTTGCCGGCGGCGGCGTGATCCTGCCGCGCTCGGAAGCAGACGGCATCGCTATTGAAACCGTGAACGTCTCGCGCATTGAAGTCGAAGTGCTGCGGGTGCCGGATCGCATTCTTTCGCAGCACCAACTCGATCGCGGCGAAAACAACGAAGAAGGCGGCTGGGGTTATTGGGGCTTTGACAGCGCGGCCGAAGGCGTCGGCGTCTCTGTGTACCAAGGTGAAATCGACGTCGACACGCGCGTGCGCAACAGCGCGGTGACGACAGTGTTTTCGCTCGCCGGGGCGCTGCGCGAGCTGCGGCCGGGCGCGTATGTCGTCAAGGTGAAGGACGTTAGCCCAGGGGCGGGCCAACGTGATGGCCGTCGCGGCAATGATTCACCTGCCTCGTCCTATCGCTGGATTCTCTACACTGACATGGCGCTGCAGAGCTTCTCCGGCGCGACGGGTCTCGATGTCGTTGTGCGCTCGCTGCGTACGGCGCGGCCGATGAGCAACGTGACGCTTACGCTCATTGCATCTAACAACGAAGAGCTTGCGCGGACGCGCACCGACAGCGATGGCCGCGTGCGCTTCAACGATGCGTTGGTGAACGGCGAAGGTCCGGCACGCGCGCGTTATGTGATGGCGTACGGCGCTGAGGGCGACTTTGCGGCGCTTGATCTGCAGCGGCCGGGTCTTGATCTCTCCGATCGTGGTGTCGATGGCCGTCGCGCGCCGGGCGATGTCGATGCTTATCTCTATACGGAGCGCGGCATCTACCGGCCGGGCGAGCGTGTGCGTCTCATCGGCTTGATCCGTGACCAGGTCGGCCGCGCGATCTCCAACCGGCAATCGACGCTCGTCGTCTATCGCCCCAACGGCACCGAAGCACGGCGCATCCGCATGACGGAAGCCGTCGATGGCGGCGCTATTGCGAAAAACATCGATCTCGACCGCTCGTCGCCGCGCGGCGTGTGGCGTGCGCAACTCATCGTCGACGGGCAGGATGCAATCGCCGGCTCTGTCAGCTGGTCGGTCGAAGACTTCGTGCCGGAACGTCTGCGGGTGCAGATCGAGGCGAGCGAAGATGTGCTTCGCCGCGGGCAATCGCGGCCGATTAATGTGCAGGCTGACTTCCTCTATGGCGCGCCGGGCTCCGGCCTCGCTGTTGAGGCTGAGGGCCGGCTGATGGTCGATCCGAACCCGTTTCCGGAACAGGAAGGCTATAGCTTCGGCGTCGCCGGCGAGAGCTTCGACGAGCGCTATTTCCAACTGCCGGGCACGGTCACAGACGGCACGGGTGCGGCGCAGCTCTCGTTCCGGCTTCCAGATGAGCCGCAGACGAGCATGCCGCTGCGCGCGCGCATGATTGCGAGCGTCGCTGATCCGGGCGGGCGCGTGGTGCGTGAGAGCTTCACGGTGCCGGTGCGGCTGAACGACTTCTATTTCGGTCTGCGGCCGACATTTGAAAACCGCCGTGCCGGCCAAGGTGAAGTCGTCGGCTACGACGTCATCGCGCTCAACGGCAACGGCCAACGTGTCGCAGTGCGCGGCGTGCAGTGGCAGATCGTACGCGAAGAGTGGAGCTACGACTGGTATCTCGATGGCGGCTCGTGGCGCTGGCGTCGTACCGGACGCGACATTCCGGTTGATGGCGCGACCGCCGACATCGCCGCGAACCAAGCATTGCGCATCTCGGAAGAGGGTCTGCGTTCTGGTTCGTATCGCCTGATCTTGCGCCGTGGCGATGAGATCGTTGCCGCACAACGCTTCGGCGTCGGCTGGGGCGGCCCCGCTGACGACGACGCGACGCCGGATATGGTCAGCGTTGTTGCGCCGGCCGACCCTGTGCGGCCGGGCGCGCGTGCCCGCGTGCAGATCCGTCCGCCATATGCGGGCCAAGCGCAAATCGTTGTCGCCACGGATCGCGTAATCGAAACCCGCACCGTGAGCGTCGACCCGAACGGTACGACCATTGATCTGCCGGTGGGGGCGGAATGGGGTTCGGGCGCATATGTGCTGGTGACTGTGATGACACCACGCGATCCGGTGAACCTGCCGGTGCCCCGCCGCGCCATTGGCGTTGCTTACGTGCCAGTTGATATGGGCGGGCGTACGCTGACGGTTGAGGCCGGTGAAGGCTTGCAGAATGTGCGACCGCGGACGCGCATCGAAGTGCCTGTGCGCGTGCGTGGCGGTGGCGCAGGTGAGCGCGTGCGCGTGGCGATCGCGCTGGTGGATGAGGGCATCCTCAATATCACCAAGTACGACAGCCCGGATCCGGTGAGTTATTTCTTCGGTCGGCGTGCGTTGGGCGTGGAGATCCGCGACGATTATGGCCGCTTGCTCAACCCGAACCTCGGAGCACCCGCGACGGCGCGCCAAGGCGGCGACTCGTTGGGCGGTGAAGGACTCACTGTCGTGCCGACGCGCACGGTGTCGCTGTTCTCTGATATCGTGGAGGTGCGCGGCGGGCGGGCGATGATCCCGATCGATATCCCAGACTTCAACGGCACGCTGAGGCTCATGGCCGTGGCATGGAGCGAGAATGCGCTTGGCCAGGATGCCGAACAGATCGTCGTGCGCGATCCTGTTGTGGCGGAACTGATCCTGCCGCGCTTCCTCGCGCCTGGCGACGAGGCTCAGGGTGCGCTGAATATCGACAACGTGGAGGGGCCAAACGGCGCTTACACGGTGACGGTGAGCGGTTCGTCGGCGGCGCAAATCGAAGCGCAACCGCGCCGGTTCAACTTGACGCGTGGAAATCGACAGCAAGCGCTGATCCCGATCACGGGTGGCGGCTTGGGTGTTGGTGAGATCCGTCTGCGTCTGGAAGGGCCGCAGGGCTTCACGACGGTGGAGCGCACCTACAACATCCAATCGCGTGCGCCGTTCATGCCGATCACTATCACGCGCACAGAGCCGCAAGCTTCTGGCGCATCGTGGCGGGCGCCGGCGGATGCACTCGCGAGCTTCCAACCAAGTGCGCAGGCGCTCTACTCGTTCTCGAACCTGGCGGGCATCGATCCGGCGCCGTTGCTGGATTCGCTCTATCGCTATCCGTACGGCTGCACCGAGCAGCTGACTTCGGTGGCGATGCCGCTGCTTTACTACAATACGCTCGCGGCCGAGGCGAACCGCACCGCCGATCCGCGCATCCGCCGCCGCATCCAAGAAGCGGCGACGCAATTGCTCGATCGGCAAGCGCCGGATGGCTCGTTCGGCTTGTGGAGTGCGGGCGACGGCCACGCCACGCCATGGCTCGGCGCCTATGCGACGGACTTCCTGTTGCGGGCGCAGCGTGCGGGCTACGCGGTGCCGCGTCAGCCGATGCAGCAGGCGTACAGTGCGCTCCGGCGCGTGGCGCGGCTGAATGACTTCGGCTCCGTGCGTTATGAGTTCGATGTCTATCGCTGGCCGGGCTCCAACGACACGAGCGAGCTGCTGCGTTCTCGTTCAGCGGCCTACGCACTCTACGTGCTGGCGCGCGCGGGCGAGGCCGACATCGGCCAACTCCGCTACTTCCACGACAACCGCTTGCGCGATGAGCCTTCGCCTTTGGCGCGGGCCCAGATCGGTGCGGCGCTGGCGCACATGGGCGACCGTGCGCGCTCGCGTAACGCCTTCCGCATGGCGGAGCAGGCGCTCGGCTATCGCAACATCGGCGACTGGTATCAGACCCCGCTGCGCGATTTGTCAGGCGTGCTCGCTTTGGCCGCTGAGGCGGGCGAGACTGAGCTGGTGGATCGTCTGCGCCGGCGCCTTGAGCGCGATGCGCCGGACGCCGGCAATCTGATGACGCAAGAGCAAGTACAGCTGCTGCTCGCGGCCAACGCTTTGCAGGAACGCGCGGGTCCGGTGAACGTGACGCTGAATGGCGAGGAGCTGACGGCGCGTCGGACGATGGCGAACGCGCAACAGTTGGCCGCTGGCCTCGTGTTCCGGAATGCGGCGCGCGGGCCGGTGTGGCGGACGCAATCGTTGACGGGTGCGCCGCTGCAGGCGCCGCCTTCGATGCGTGCGGGCTATGCGATCGATAAGACTGTCTATCGCATGGATGGGTCGATCGCCGATCTGGGCTCTCTCCGCCAGGGCGACCGCGTTGTTGTCGTGCTCTCGGGTCAACCCGAAGGCGCGCGCAACTTCCCGACCGTGCTCGTCGATCTGCTGCCGGCGGGCCTGGAGATCGAGACGCTGCTCAATCCGAGCGATGGCGCGGGTCAAACAGACTATAACGGCGTCGCGCGAAACGGGCCGTTCGCTTGGATCGGGCAGATCACCTACACACAAGTGCAGGAGATGCGCGACGATCGCTACGTCGCTTCGGCCAATCTGCGCGGGCAGTTCCGGTACGCGTATATCGCGCGCGCGGTGACACCGGGCCGCTACACGATGCCAGCGGCGCAGGTTGAAGACATGTACCGCCCAGGCGTGATGTCGCGCACCGACACCGGCACGGTCGTGATCGCGCCGCGCGGCGGCTAAAGGAGGCGTGATGCGTCGCGGCCCCCGTGTCGCGCTGCCGCTAACGGCGAACGGCAAGCGTTGGGCAAGTGCGCTTGGCGCACTTCTCCTGACGCTGTTCATGCTGGACACGCTGTTTGCGCCGCCGCTGCAGCGTGTGCGCGAGGTGTCGCCGGTTGTGCTCGATCATAACGGCGAGTGGCTGATGGCGTTCACGACGCGTGATGGCGCTTGGCGCCTGGAAGCACGCCTCGATGAAATCGATCCGGAATTTCAGCGCCGGCTGATCGCGATCGAGGACGAACGCTTCTGGTTTCACCCGGGTTTCGATCCGATCGCGCTCGCGCGGGCAAGTGTTTCTTACGCGCGCGCGGGGCGGGTCACGCAGGGCGGCTCGACGATTACGATGCAGCTTGCGCGTTTGTTGGAGCCCAGGCCACGGACCGTTGGGTCGAAGCTGATTGAGATCATCCGTTCGATTCAGATCGAAGCGCGAATGACGAAGCGCGAGATTCTGGCGGCGTACCTCACACTGGCGCCCTATGGCGGCAATCTGCAGGGCGTGCGGGCAGCGTCGCGGGCATATTTCCAACGCGACCCGGAATGGCTCGACGACTCCGAGATGGCGCTGTTGATTGCGTTGCCGCAAGCGCCGGAAGCGCGGCGGCCGGACCGGCATCCGCAGGCGGCGCGTGCTGCGCGCGACCGAGTACTCGACATGTTCGTGAGCGCTCGCCTGATCAATCGCCGCCGCGCCGAGGAAGGCAGGGAAAGCGCCATCCCGACGCGTTCGTCGTTCCCGTACTCGGCGCCGCACGCCGCATACGCGCTGGTGCGGGCCCATCCGGGTGAGGGCGTGGTGCGCTCGTCGCTCGATGCAACGCTGCAGCGCGACCTGGAAGCTTTGGTGCGAACGCGCGCGGTTGAGCTTGAGCGCGACGCGCAGATTTCCATTCTTGCGGTGCAGATCAATGGCCGCGCCGTGCGTGCGCGCGTCGGCGGTGCAGGGCGCGATCGCGCCGGCGGCTATATCGACATGACGCGGGCAGTACGCTCGCCGGGCTCGGCGTTGAAACCGTTCCTCTATGCTATCGCTTTCGATGAGAATATCGCCGCCCCCGAGACTTTGGTGCGGGATGCGCCTCGGCGCTTCGGCGGCTATTTGCCTGAGAACTTCGACCGCCGTTTCCATGGCGACGTCACGCTTGAGGACGCGCTGCGTCATTCCCTGAACCTGCCGGCCGTCGCGACGCTCGAGCGTATCGGCGCCGGACGATTCCGCTCCGCGCTCACGCGCGCTGGCGCAGATGTACGCATGCCGCAGCGGGCAAATGCAGAGCCGGGCCTTGCCCTCGCTTTGGGCGGTGTCGGTATGACGTTGGAAGATCTCGTGCAGCTCTATGCGGCGTTGGGCGATCGTGGTGACGCGCGGCCGCTGGTTACGGGCGATGTCGCGCCGCTCGCGTTCACGCGCCGCTTCGTGCGGCCGGAGACTGCCGAACGAGTCCTGGAAATCTTGGCGACATCGCCGCATCCCGCCGGTCGCATCCCCGCACAAGTGGCGCAAGGGGCGCCGCAAGTCGCGTTCAAGACAGGCACGTCCTATGGCTTTCGCGACGCCTGGGCGCTTGGTGTCTCGAACGGTTACGCGATAGGCGTGTGGGTTGGCCGCCCCGATGGCACGCCGCGCCCTGGACGCACGGGACGTAGCGAAGCGTTGCCTATTCTGTTCGATGCGTTCGATTTAATTGGCGCGCCGCCGCCGCCTGAGCATGAGTTGGAGCAGCATGAGCCGCTGGCGCCGGCGCTCGCGCGCTTTGAGCGTGGCGATCGCGAAGAGCTTTCCATTCTCTTCCCGCCATCCGGCGCGGAAGTGCTGGTGTTGGATTACGGCGCTGACGCGCGCGGGCTTTCGTTATCAGCGCGCGGCGGGCGTTCACCGCTGACATGGTATGCGGAAGGTGACCGCGTCGCGAGTGAAGAGACTAGCGGCCGCGCCATTTGGCGGCCGTCAGCGCCTGGTTTCTACAACGTCACAGTTGTCGATGCTGATGGGCAGAGCGCCCATGTGCGTGTGCGTATTCGCAATAGCGGCTAGCAAAGAAGAGGCGCGGATCATGGGAGGACGATCCGCGCCTTGATGTCTGATGGTGCGTTTCGGGGGAGGATTACGCCATGATCAGAGCGGCTTGATGCAACGCCGCATACGCGACCGGTGCGAAGAGCACGAATGCTGCGAGGACGAATGCAAACTTCTTCATCGTTGTGACTTTCGAATTGACCTGGTTATTTCCGTGTTGACAAAGAGATGCAGCTGAAGCTCTTCGCGGATGCAGGTTCGACGAACTTCGCGGTGTTACGTTTGCGCAAACAAAAGGCGCGGAGCTCAAGCTCCGCGCCTTCGTTTTTGACCGTCGCTAGGCGGGTGGGCAGGAACTAAGCGACGATCCGGGCAGCTTGCGCGAAGATCGCGATGGCGACCGGAGCAAACAGGACGAAGGCGGCGGCGATAGAAGCAAACTTGGTCATGGTGTTTTCCCTCATGGTGTTCGGTGTCTGTTGACTATGAGATGCCGAGGACGCCGCGCTTGGATGCGCCGCAGTAAGATTTTTCTGCGTTCGTTTTCGCATCGCTGTTCAAACAAAAGCGCGGACCTTGCCGACAGAATCCGCGCCTTCACTCGCGTCGCCGCAACAGAGGGAAAGTGGCGCAGCGAACAGCGCGCGCACGTTGCCCATTTCTGGGATGCGCTAAGTGCGTTGCGGAGATGCAAGCGTGCAAAGGAAAAGCCGCGAACCTCTAGGGTGGTTCGCGGCTTCCTTGATTGACCGTCGCAGGCGGGTTTGGGGGATCAGGCGACGATCAGAGCTGCTTGGTTAAGTGTGGCGAACGCGGCCGGCGCGAAGAAAGCCAACGCGGCGGCGATGCAAAGAAACTTGGACATTTGGCTTTACTCCCTTCTCGGCGTTTCGGTTCGTCTGAACCTCTGATGCAGCCAAGGTACGGATTGGATGCACTAGGTGCTGTGACCTGCGTCACGGGCCGGTGAACAAGGCTCCCGGCCGGGGCTGGATGAGGCCCCGGCCGGGCCCGAACTAGCGCCGGCGTGGCGGTTCGGGTTGAGCGGGGGGGGCCGGCGGCTCAGGCGGACGCGGCGGCGGAGCGAAGCGGACCCGGCCATCGCCGTTAGCGTCGCTGGCGTCGAAAAAGCGCAGATGCTGGGCGACGAATTCTTCCCGGCTCAGAGCGCCGTCGCCGTTGCGGTCGGCTTCCTCGGAGTTCGCGATCAACATCATGAACGGCGCCGCAGGGACCGGCGGCACCGGCGCAACCGGCGGCACCGGCGCGATGCCGCTCATCGATGTCCACGTACCGTCCTCGCCGTCGCCGCGGATAATGATGACTTCGCGATTGCCCTCGCGAACGCGTTGGACGTGGCGTTCGGCATCGCGCTCGGCCCGCTCCGCGCGCCGCTCGGCGCGCTCTGCCTCACGCTCAGCGCGCTCGGCGTGCGCCTCGGCGCGTGACACAGCCTCTTCGATTTCTCGCTCGATGCGTGCTTCGGTTTCGGGGTCCATGCCGTCGGTGATGATGCGAACGTTCTCTTCGCGATCACCGCCATGACGGAAGACGCGCACGTTCGGTCCGGCGACATCGACGCGGACGTCGCGGTGATCGGCTTCGTCGAGCTTGCCGTCGTCGTTGGTGTCGAGATCGGCGAAGACGCGTTCAAAAGCCGTCGATGCCTCGGCGCGCGTGACCCAACCGTCTTCATCGGCGTCGATCTGGCTGATCGAGTCGCCGTCGCCGTGGATGATGATATGGCGGCTGGTGGATTGAGCGTTCGCGCCGACCACAGTCAGGGCCGCGACAGCGACGCCCAGGACGATTGGAAGCTTCATGACTTACCCCTCTTGGCCCGCCCGGCGGGCTGAATACGCTGCGGACCATGGGGCGGCTACGTTGCTACAGTGCGTCAGCGCTGAAACATTGCCGAAACAGTGCCCCAGTATCTCTCAGCTTCTAGATTTGATGGGGCTGGTCCTCGTGAAAATGGCTAACAACTTCGCTGCGTTGGCGCTGGGCCTGAGCGTAATGGTCACATCAGCAAAGGCCCAGGACGACGGCCCGCCGCGACCGCAATTGCCGCCTTTGGCGCTGAATGCCCAGATGACGGACGCGCAAATCGGGGCGGCGTTGGACCCATGGCTGGCGGGCCTGCAGCGCGACGGCGTATTCAGTGGCGTGTTGCTGGTAGCCCGTGACGGAGGCGAGATCCTCGCTCGCCCTTACGGATCGATCGATGCCGCGCAGAGCGCCGCGGTGAACTTGGACACACGCTTTGCCCTGGCATCGATTGGCAAGGCTTTCACGCACGTGGCGATTGCCCAGTTGATTCAGGACGGCAGACTGACACCCGAAACGACGATCGCCGATGTGTTACCAGACTATCCAAACCTGACCACCCGCACAGCCACGATCCAACAATTGCTGACCCACCAAGCCGGCGTCGCGGACTTCTTTGGGCCAGCCTTTCGCGAGGCGCCTAAAAGCGATTTCGATGGCAATCACGCGTATTACGCTTTGGTGTCGACCCAACCCCCGACATTCGCGCCCGGTGAAGGCGAGGAATATTGCAACGGTTGCTATGTTGTGCTCGGCGAGATCATCGCCGCAGTGACGGGACAATCCTACGAGAGGTATGTCCGCGAACATGTGTTCATTCCGGCTGGGATGACGAACACCGGTTTCATTCGCTACGATCGAGCGCCGCCGAATACGGCCAGATTCACTGGCCGGCCGATGGGCCCAGGCTCGCCATTGCGGGATGTTTCGCGCTTTCACGGCGTCGCTGGCAGCGCTGCCGGGAACGCCTATTCGACGGCGCGGGACATGCTGGCGTTCGACAATGCGCTGCGCGAACATCGCCTGCTGAATCCTGAGATGACGGCGCAAGTGCTGCGCGGCGAACCGCAAGCTGTGCGCTCGACCGCACGGATCGGGTTTGCCGGCGGCTCGCCCGGTGTAAACACGCTGCTGATTGGGAACGGCGCGTGGACGGTGATTGTATTGACCAATTTTGATGAACCGGCCGGCGAAACAATCGGTGGAACGGTGTTTCCGCTGTTGGCCGGACCGCGGCCCCAATAATATGGCGGTTATGAACGAAACCGCTCAGCCGCCGCGCGTGCTTATCGTCGACGACGATTCCGCTATCCGCGATGGATTGGTGGAGGTGTTTCAACGCGCGGGTTTCGCAGCAACCTCCGCTGGCGACGTGCCGGCAATGGAGAAGGTGCTCAATAGCAACGGCGCGGACTTGATCGTACTCGACGTCATGATGCCGGGCGAAGACGGCCTCTCAGCCTGCAAACGTCTCTCGGGCAAGGGGCGACCCGCGATCATTATGCTCTCGGCGCTCGGCGATGACGCGGATCGCATCGTTGGCCTCGAAATCGGCGCCGATGACTACATGTCGAAGCCCTGCAATCCGCGTGAACTTGTGGCGCGGGCGAAAGCCGTGCTCCGCCGGCGCGACAATGACAGCGCCGCCCCCGGTGAAAGCGTGCGCTTCGCCGGTTTCCGCATCGATATCGCACGCCGTGAATTGATCGATCCGGATGATGTCGTGATCCCGCTGTCGGCGGGTGAGTTCCGTTTGCTGCGCGCCTTCGTGGAGCGCCCGCAACGCGTGCTCTCGCGCGAGCAATTGCTGGATTACGCGTTCGATAATGATGCGGATGTGTTCGATCGCGCTGTCGACGTTCAAGTCTCGCGCTTGCGTCGCAAGCTTGAGCGCCCCGGCAGTATTGAGATTATCCGCACGGTGCGGGGTGAGGGTTATCTCTTCGCGGTGAAGCCGACCTCGTGATGCGCGAAACACGCGGCCTCCCGATTGCGGCATATATTGGCGCGCTGGTGGCGATCGCGCTTGCGGCGGCGTTCATCGCGACGCTGGCGATCGTGATTTTCCTGCCGCCACGGCCACCGGACGTGATGCGTGCCGACACGGTCGCGGAGAATTTCCAGGCCGGTTACGATCACATGATTGCGCTCAATCGCCCGATGAACGAACGCGGCATGGTTTGGGTGGTCCGCGCCGAGCCGCCGGAGGAGGCGGACTCCGTCGCCATGGCGCCGACGCAGCATCAGCTTGCTGCGGCGCTGGATCTCGAGCCGGAGCAAGTGCGCATCCAGGCCGCAAACATCGTGCAGAACGACACGTTCGTTTTTCGAGTCGCTGAGTTGCAGGACTGGACGGAAGCATCTCAGCAGGCCATCGAGGATGCGCAGACAGCTGCAGAGGAAGCGCGGCGCTCGCATGAAGAGGCGGCCGAGCGATTGGAAGCCGCGCGCGACCGCATACGTGACTTAGAAATAGACCATGAGCGGATGAACGCGCATGAGCGCGCTGCGGAAGTCAACCGCGAACGTGAACGTGAACGCATCGAGGCGCGTGCGGAGGCTTTGGCGGAGCGCCAGGCGGCCGCCGCTGAGCGCCTTGCTGAACGGCTCGAACAGCGCGTTCGCATTGAGAGTGGGCGCGTCATTATCAGGCGCAGCGATGGGCAAACCGAGACGGTTGAGATCCATGGTCCAGATGGAGAAGTTCAGAACTTCGAGCTGCCGAACACTGAGCTGAGGGTTGACGTGCCGGTCGCCGTGTCGCCGCCATCGCCAATGGCGCCGCCTGCGCCGCCTGCACCGGTTGCGCGCGTGGACCGCGTCGAACGGGTCGAGCCGCCGCCGTCCGCGCCTCGTGTTGCGCCACTGCCGCCCGCGCCGCCGATGTTTGCGCCGGCGCCCGAGGGCGTCGTGCTGATCTCGGGGTTCGAGATCGGCGCGCAGTTACCGGACGGGCGTTGGCTCGTGATGCGGCAAGGCCGCAACTGGGCCGAGCTTGGCTGGATCGCGCGTGCGGCGGGCATTATCGGCGGAACGTTGCTGCTGTTGTCGATCATGGCGCTGTTGTTTGCACGCTATCTGACGCGCCCGATCCGTAGCTTCTCCGATGCTGTGCAAGCCGTCGGCGTCAATCCGCAGAGCGAGCCAGTTGTCGAGGAAGGTCCGCAGGAATTGCGCGGCGCGGCGCGTGCCGTGAACACGATGCAGGCGCGCCTGCGCGCGCTGATCGCTGATCGCACCAAGACGCTCGCCGCTGTGGCCCACGACATGCGTACGCCGCTGATGCGCTTGCGCTTGGCTGCCGAGAATGCGCCGCCGGAACAGCGCGAGAAGATGGCCAAGGAGATCGGCGAGGTCGAAGCGTTGGTCGCGAGCTTCATTGCCTTTGCCCGCGACGACCCGGCCGAAGAGGCACGCGTTCGCCTCGACATTTCGGCGTTGCTGCAAAGCATAGCCGACGACCACGCGGATCAGCACCGCAGCGTGACGTTCGAGGGCGAAGAGCGCCTCATCATCACTGGCCAGTCGCTGGGTCTGAAGCGGCTCTTCGCGAATCTGGTGGAGAACGCGCTGAAGTACGGGGACGCGGCACGGATCAACCTGCGCGCCGAGAATGGCGCCGTGATCATCGACGTGGAAGATGACGGTCCGGGTATTCCTGTTGAGCAGCGTGAGGGGGTGTTCGAGCCTTTCGTGCGGCTCAATGAAGAGGGCACGCGTGGCGCAGGGCTCGGACTGGCGGCCGCGCGCTCAATTGCTCGCGCCCATGGCGGCGACATCGTCATTCTCGATGCAGCGAAGGGTGCGCTCATCCGCGTCACGCTGCCGGGCTAAGCCAAGCGAACAAGTTCGGTTGGTGACATACCTATTCGCTGCCTCGGAAGCGTCCGTCGCCTTCTTCGGTGACAAGCACGACGTTAGGGTTTTCAGGCGCTTGGTCTTCGAAGAGGCCGATGTCGAGCTCGGCTTGGGGCGCTTGGGGCTTGAGCGGCGCGGCGACGCGTTCGGCAAGCTCGATACGTTCGATCGGCGCGAGCGGTGCGGCTACTCCCGGCGCGTGGATCGGCCGCCAGAACGTCAGCGAGATAGCGAACTTGCCTTCGCGCTCGACGATCTCGCCGAGGCCGTTTCGCACGGCGTCACCCCAGCGCTTCATCAGCTGTTTGTGGTCGGCGTAGAGCTTCGGCAGCACTTCGCTCACGAGCTCCGCAGGTGCGCCAAGCAGCACACGTGCTTCTTCTGGCGTCCGCGCGTGGCCGAGTGGCTTTTTCGCAGCAGCGTTTCCGGTGCGAGCAACGGGCGCTGGTGGTGCTGGTCGCCAGTAGCGCATCGTTACGCGCCAGTAGCCCTCGCGCCAAATCAGTTCATAGAGCCCTGTACCGTATAATTCGGGCACGGCATCTTCAGCCGCCGCAGGCGTTTCGAATTGCTCAGGCAATTCCTCAACGGCGAGGAACACCGGCCCACCCGCCAAGGTGGTAGCCTCGTCCTCCGTCCGCACCCGCGGCGCATCGGAACTGCGCGCCGCGGCGAGGTTCGCCGCTATGGGGAAAATGCTCATCTACGCCGCTACCGGGCCTTCTCCACGGACGCCTCCCGACATCGCCTTGTCATCGGGGGCCGCCAAGCTAACGTCCCAAAGTCCTGGGACAGTGTCCTAGAATTTAGGTGGGGAGTTCAAGCGATGTCGCAACGCCGGTGGAGCCTGGCAGCCCTCGCACTTGCGCCTATTCTGGCGCTGGGCGCGTGTGACCAGCTCAGCCACGTTTGGGAACGTATGACCGGCGGCGCCGGCGTCGAAGAGCAGGGGCCTGCGCCTATGGCAGAAGTGCCGCTTGAGGCGCGCGCGTTATCGGGTGCGGTGCAGCCACAAGCGGACATGGCGGCGATCCTGGCGCCTGATCCGATTCTCATCGCGCCGGGACAAATCTTGATCGGCGCGCAGGTCGAGCGGGAACTCTCGGAAGCCGCGACCGACATGGGGCTCGCCTCGAATTTCGCGCGCGCTGTGCGCACCGAAGGTATCGATGCGCTTGAGCAGCTACCAGAGAATGTCGCGACACAATTGCGCACGCGCGCCGAGACGGAAGCGACGACGGCCGCCAGCAATGCTGCCCAGGACACACTTCGCCGCTTGGGTGTGATTGGACAAATCCGCGTGAGCCCGGGCGGCGTCGTCACCGTCGATCTGACATCCGGCGTGAGCCCGACGGCCTTGCGCCGCAACAAACAGGGCGGACAAACTACAGAAGAAGCTCCGCCCGCGGCGATCGAGTGGAGCCCGACGGATCGTTGTCCGCGAATCGTCAGCCAAGGTCAGCTTGAGAATGACATTGCGCTCGCAACACGCTGCGCCATTCAGCGTCTAGCCCAATCAGGTCAGTTCGAATACGTCGAGCCGAACTACATCGCCGACAGCGGCTTCACGCGCCCGCCGCGCCGCGATCAGCCGCCGCTGCCGCCGCCGCCGTCAACTCAGCAGCCGACTACGCAGCCCACGACGCAAAATCCAACACCGGCGCCCACGCCTGTTGGCGGCGTACCGAATGATCCGCTCTACGCGCTGCAGTGGCACTATCGCGCCGCCACTGGCGCGAATGCGTCCCCGGGTGGCGCTGGCTTCGTCGCATTCTGGCAGGCGCAACAAATTGGTGCGCGTACGGTGCGTGTCGCCGTGCTCGATACTGGGCTTGATCTCTCGCACCCGGATATGCGCAATGCCGCCAACGTCACATCGGGCATTGACCTCATCAATAATCCTGAACGCGGCGGCGATAGTGATGGTATCGATGCCGACGCCAATGATGCTGGCGATCGCTGCGGAGCGACGGCGGAAAACTCGTATCACGGAACGCACGTCGCCGGCACGATCGGTGCAGCGGCGACCAACGATCGCGTCGGTGTCGCCGGTGGCGCTTGGGATGTGACCGTCATTCCAGTGCGCGTGCTCGGCCGTTGTGGCGGCGAGCTGGCCGATATCGTCTCCGGCATTCGCTGGGCGGCGGGTCTCGCGCCCGCAGTGACGGCGACAGGCGAGCAAATCGTGAACCGCACGCAGGCCGACATCATCAATATGAGCCTCACAATCCAGGCGCCATGTCCGGCCTCGATGCAAGCGGCGATTGACGCCGCGGTGGCGCGCAACGTCGTTGTCGTGGTTGCCGCGGGCAACAAGGCCAACCGCGCGGCGCTCTACGCGCCCGCGAACTGCAACAACGTCATCGTTGTCGGCGCGGGCGATGCGCGCGGCGGACTCGCTTTCTATTCGAACTTCGGTCCTGAGGTGGACATCTTGGCCCCAGGCGGTGACGTGTTCGCCGATAGCGACAATGACGGTCGCCCAGATGGCGTGCTCTCAACGCGCGCCACCGAAAGCGGTTGTTACGATCCGCTGAACTCGAACTCGACGCAGCGCTGCTACTACTCGTTCCTGCAGGGCACCTCGATGGCAGCGCCGCATGTCTCTGCGGCGTTGGCGTTGCTTGCGGCGCAGACTGGTCTGCGCGGCCGCGAGCTTGAGAACGTGCTCTTCACCCGCGCTGTGACGCCATTCCCGGCGAACTTTGGCGAGATCGAGTGCGCGCGCTCGGCCAATGCAACGCCGATTGCTGCCGGATCGCCGACTTGCGTGCGCCCCGCAGGCCGCGGACGCCTCGACCTCAGCCTTGCGGCGCAGACTTTGTCGGCGCGATAGGCGAGAGGGCTTTACCGCATGACGACAGAGGGCCAAGCTCCGCGCATGGATGTGAACGCTCTGCGCATATCGGGCATCGTCGTCACGGGCGCGCTCATGGCTGTCGCTCTCTTCGTCGCGGCTCTGCCGCAGACGCACGCTGAGGCGCAAGCGCACGCGGCGGCCGCGCTCGCGCAGGCAGAGACAAGCACCGCGTCTGTTGGCTTCATTGTGCGCTTCCGTGGAACAGGCCCTATTGCGCGCGCCCAAGCAATGGCGGCGAGCGGACAACTCCAGCAGGCGCAGCGTCAGGTAGAATTTCAACTTCAGCGGCAGAGGGCGTTTGCGGGGCTTTGCTTCGATCGCTTCACGGTCGGCGGCGCCGAGATTGTGCTGCGCACCTGTGAAGCCGTTGCGGCGAGTGAACGGACCTCTGTGCAGCAACGCTGGGGCGCGCGGTTGCAGGCGATGCGGGCGGTTGAGTATGTCGATGCCAATGCAACGGTGACGCAGAATCGCGTCCCGGGCTGACGGAGAAGAGAATGGACGCGGGCGCGCCAATCGGCATCGGTGGCTACGAAGAGCGCATCATCGCAACAGTGGACGAACTCTCGCTCTACGCACGCGATTATCCGCCGCTCGAGCCTGTGACTGGGCTTCCGGTGGTTTGCCTCCATGGCCTCACGCGCAACTCGCGCGATTTCGAAGTCATCGCGCCGCGCATCGCGGCGCTTGGCCGCCGTGTCATCGTTCCGGATATGCGCGGACGGGGCAACAGCGCCAATGATCCAGATCCGGCGCACTACGTGCCGGCTGTGTACGCGCAGGACGTGCTGAAGCTTCTGAACGATCTTGGTATTGCGAAAGCCGTGTTCCTCGGCACTTCAATGGGTGGTCTCATCACATTGGTGATTGCGGCGACTGCGCCTGATCGTATCGCGGCGTCGGTGCTGAACGATGTCGGCCCGCAGGTGAATACATCGGGCCTTTCGCGCATTGCGGCCTATGTCGGCAATGTGCAGCCGGTGGCGACGTTGCAGGAGGCTGCGGCCGCCGTTCGCTCGACCAACGGGACCGCGTTCCCAGACCGGCTGGACGATGACGCATTCTGGCTCGCCTTCGCGCGCCGCACGTTCCGCCGGCGCGACGACGGCCAGTTTGAGCTCGACTACGATCCCCACATCGCGCTCGCCTTCGCCGATTTCGATCCGGACGCGCCCGCGCCAGATCTGATGCCGTATTTCCTGGCGCTCGCAAGCAAGCCGGTGCTCAGCTTGCGTGGCGATAGCTCAGATATCCTGACTGAAGAGGGTGCGGCGAGCATGGCCGCCGCCAGCCCGAACGTCGAAGCGATCACGGTGCAGGACAGGGGGCACGCGCCTGCGCTCGATGAGCCCGATGCGTGGGACGCGATCTTGGATTTCCTCGCGCGCGTGGAATGATCCGGCGCCTAGAGTTCGGCGTCGCCAATGGCGTCGTCGAATTCGCTCGCGAGCTGTAGGAAGCGATTGCCCCAACCGCTGCTCAAACTCAGCTCCTGCATTGGGCCTGTGGGTGCAAACAGCACCTTCATCGTCAGCCGATCCGGCGCTTCTCCGCGATGTAGCTGCGCGATGATGCCATCAATCTCGGCGAACGCGTTCTCAGCGTCGCCCCAGCTCGACCATGAGAAGTCATTGTCCGGCAGCGCCACGAGTTCGCGGACCCGCAGCAAGATGTCGATCAATGCATTCGTGTTCACAGTGCGCGCTTGAACAGCTCGCGGTACTTATCGCCGTCGAACGGCACCGCGTTCGAGAGTGTGGCGATATCGCTGACGGCGTAGTCGATCGCGCCCTCGCCGTGCTCGGCTTTGACGCCCATAGCGCTCAAGCCAGCCGGCAATCCAATGCGCGCGTTGAGATCAGCGATGTATTGCGGCAGGTCGGCGTTCGGCGCGAGGCAGAGCGCACGGCGCAGGCGCGCGAACTTTTCCTCCGCGGCGTTGCCGATCATCGCGAGCGAGTGGGGCAGGATCACCGCGTTCAGCGTGCCGTGATGCAGTTTCAATTCATGGATTCGGCCAAGCGCATGCGAAAGGCCATGCACCGCGCCCAGGCCTTTCGCGAACGCCAGCGCGCCCTCGAACGAGCCCATCATCATATGCCAGCGTGCATCGCGGTTGCTGCCGTCCTTCACCGCGACCTCGAGCCACTTGCCGATCCGTTCTGCGCCATCAATGCCAATTGCTTCCGCCGGCGGATGCACGACCGGCGTCAGCACCGCTTCAATGCAGTGGGTCATCGCATCCATGCCGGTGGCGGCAGTGAGCGAAGCAGGGAGGCCGAGTGTGAGTTCGGGATCGCAGACGGCCGCGACAGGCACGAGGTGCGCGGAGACAAACGTCTCTTTCATGCCATTGTCGAGAACAACGACCGCGCCAGGCGATACTTCGCTGCCGGTTCCCGCCGTCGTCGGCACAGCGATCAGCGGCGGGATCTTGGTGATGAACTTCATTCCGCGCTTCGAACCGCCGAGGCGCTCAAACGGGCCTTCATGCGTGACCATGAGTCCAAGCGCTTTGGCCAAATCCATCGATGAACCGCCGCCGAAGGCGATGATCCCGTCCGCGCCCGAGGCGCGATAGGCATCCGCCGCTGCGTGCGAAGCGGATTCGGTCGGGTTAGGTGGCGTGTCGATGAACACACCCGCGGGTGGCTCGCCCAACGCGCCGAGCAGCGTGTCGAGCAGGCCATTGGCCTTCAGGCCGGGGTCGGTGACCACAAATGGGCGGCTGACGCCGTTGGCCTTTAGCACCTTCGGCAGCTGCGCCAGGGCCCCGAAATCGAAGGTGCACTGGGTAAGGAAGTTCATTTGCGCCATGGGACCGCTCCGTCTGTCCCGATGGCTTAGCGAGTGGCGTGGGTTTTGTCGAAGCAGCCGTGCGCCGCGGCGTTTCGTCTTGTTCCGGCGCCGTTGCGGCAGCTGGTGGTGGACTTGAGGCGAACGCTGGCTAGTCTCCGCGGCCATGACCGAAACCGTTCTCGAAATTTCCAATGTCGCCGTCACCTTCGACACGCCCGACGGCGACGTGGAGGCGGTCAAAGGCGTCTCTTTCGCGATTGCCAAGGGCGAGTGCCTGGGGATCGTCGGCGAAAGCGGCTCGGGCAAGAGCCAGACATTCCTGGCTGCGTTCGGATTGACCGCCCAGAACGCGCGTGTTTCCGGCTCGGTGAAGTTCCAGGCGCGCGAAGTGCTCGGCCTTCCGCGCCGAGAACTGGACCAGGTGCGCGGCCGCCACGTCGCGTTCGTCTTCCAAGATCCGCTGACAGCGCTGACTCCTCACCTCACGATCGAGACTCAGATGGGCGAGGTGCTGGAGCACCACTTCAAAGTTACAGGCGAAGCTGCGCGCCAACGCTGCATCGAATGGCTGGAGCGCGTGCGCATTCCGGAAGCCGCGCGCCGTCTCGCTCAGTATCCGCACGAACTTTCCGGCGGCATGCGCCAACGCGTGATGATCGCCATGGCGATGATGGCGGAGCCAGCGCTGCTGGTCGCCGATGAGCCGACAACGGCGCTCGACGCCACCGTGCAAGCACAGGTGCTCGACCTGATCGAGGATCTGCGGAAAGACACTCAAGCCGCCGTCGCGCTCATCACCCACGACATGGGTGTGATTGCCCGCATGGCGCAGCGCGTTGCAGTGATGCGTCGTGGCGAGGTGGTCGAGACCGGCGCGGTCGAGGACATCTATTCCGCGCCGAAGGCCGACTACACCAAGATGCTGTTGAAGGCGGTGCCGCGCATTGATGGTGAGCGCTACGTGGCGTTGCCCTCGCCGGAAGAGGGGCCGCCGATCCTGAAGGTCGAGGATGTCCGCGTCACTTTCCCGGTGAAGGTGAAGTCGAATTCGATTTTGGGCGCCAGCAAACCGCTTCGCGCTGTCGATGGCGTGAGCTTCAATCTCAGCGGCGGTGAAACGCTCGGCATTGTTGGCGAAAGCGGTTGTGGCAAATCCACGTTAGCGCGTGCGGTGGTGCAATTGCTGCCACGCAATGCAGGCGATGTGACATTCCTTGGCCGTAACCTGCTGCCAAGCGAGCGCGAAGCGATCCGCCAGTCGCGCAAGGACTTGCAGATCGTTTTCCAAGACCCGCTCGCGAGCCTCGATCCGCGCATGACCCTAGGCTCTTCGATTGCGGAGCCTCTGCTTGCCTTCGAACCGACGCTCACGCGCGAGCAACGCGAGGAGCGGGTGAAAGAGATGATGCGTCAGGTCGGCCTCGATCCTGACCTTATCAACCGCTATCCGCACGAACTCTCGGGTGGTCAGAACCAGCGCGTTGGCGTTGCGCGGGCGATGATCTTGAAGCCGAAGCTCGTCGTGTGTGACGAAGCCGTGTCGGCACTCGACGTTTCGATTCAAGCGCAAATCCTGAAGCTGCTGGCGGAACTCCAACGGGAGTACCGGACGAGCTTCCTCTTCATCAGCCACGATCTCGCGGTGGTTCGGGAGATCTCGCACAATGTGCTGGTGCTCTATCTCGGGCGTGCCGTCGAATACGGCCCAGCCGAAGTGATCCTGCGCGATCCACGTCACCCCTACACGCGGGCGCTGCTCGCGGCCGCGCCGACGCCTGATCCTGACGTCGCGCGCAACAAGCCGCGCGTGCGCCTCGTCGGCGATCTTCCGAGTCCGCTCGATACGCGGGCGCCGCTGCGGTTCTTGAAGTCACGTGTGATCGATGATCCAGATGCGGTGCAGTATCGCCCGCAATGGATCGAAGTCGCTCCCGGCCACTTTGTGGCCGAACACGATCCTGCATCGGCTGCCGCTGCGTAAGGAACGGCGGGGGAACGCCTCGCGGTCCGGTTCCGCCGCAAAATCAAAGGGCCGCGCACCGGAACAGCGCGCGGCCCAAGATTGTCGAACGATGTCTTTGTCTATTGCGCTGGCTGCAAGAAGTCGTTGTTCACCCAGCCTTCGTTTTCGTTCTCGTCAGCAACGCGCCACCACATGCCGTCACGCTCGCCCGTCGGATACACGATCGCGCCAGCCGGCAGATTGCGCAGCGTCTGGCCACCGCCAGCGCGTGAGCGCAGGGGCGTCGCTTGCGTCGTGCGGTAAGTGCGCTGCGGTGCAGCCGCTGCCGCCGATTGGCTCGTGTCGATGCCGCCAAGTTGCGTGACCATTTGCGTGTAGGCGTCGATGAACGCAACGGTGACGACGCGACCGATTTCAGTGTCGGTATAGCCGCCGAGTGCTGCGCCGCCGCCGCCGAGGAAGCCGCCGCCGCCCCAGGTGATGTTGCGGTTTTGCGCGTTGCCTTCGGTGACGACCGCTGTTTCCGACGTGCGCACGTTCATGAGCGAGAGTGTCGTTTGTGCTTGCTGCGTGCGCGTGCCCATGCCGCCGATGATGCCGCCGACAGTGCCGCCAACCGCGCCGCCGAGTGCTGCACCGAAGCCGCCACCGCCGGAATTATTGTCGGATGCGACGACGTCCGCGAGCAGCACGTAGTCAGCCGCGCGGATCTGGCCGCCGCCGACGTTGGAACCACGCTGCAATTGACCGCCGCCCGCCAACGCCTGTTCGCGTTGAACCGCCTGAAGACCAGTGCCTCGCTCAACCAACGTGAAGCAGCCTGACTGCTGGACGACTACGCGGAGGAGGCCGGCCGGCGGCTGAAGGTTGTATTGGCGCCAACCCTGGTAGGTGTCGCCGTTCTGAATCGCGATGGTGCCGAGACTCTGAGCGCAGCGCGGCACCGTCGGAGTGGTGCTCTCGGTCGCGCGCGGTCGGCCAAACTGCGCGTGGGCGTCAGTGGCGACAAAACCGGCGCTGACCACGACAGCCATCGCCAACGCATTGAAGATTCGACGCATTATTACCCTCCATCCGAGCGCGCGCCGGGAGTGTGCGCGGCGCTTAGCTATCCCTCGCGAGGGAACTACCATGCCCGTTGGGGGAGGTCACGGAAGTTCGGAAGCCCATTGGGCGGGGTTTAAGCGTGGAGCGCGCGCATGAGGTCGAGGCGGCGCATGGCTTTGCCCGGGAGCGCCGCGAGGCGCTGTTGCGGTAGCCGCTCAATGCGCGCGCGAACGGCGTGCTCGGCGCGGCGCGCGGCGGCAGAAAACGAGTTGCCGGCGATGACGCCGCGCTCAAGCATGCGCTGACCGGTCGAGAGCTGGCGCTTATACTGGTAGTCGCCTGGACCGAAATCGAGTTCGGAGATGCCGTGGTCGCCAGCCCAGCCCGCAATCCAGCGCGCCAGTAGAACGCCTGGTGAGTAGCTATTGTATGCGTTGTCGTGTGCGACGATCCAGAAGTGCAGCACGCGGACGCTGCGCAAGCAGAAGGCGCCAGCAGCGAGCTTGCCGTTGACGGAGAGCGTAAACAGCGCGCCGCCGAACCGGCAGTCGCGCGTTTCGAAGCAGGCGTTCAGAGTCTGAGCGATCCAGGGCGTGGCCCAAATCTGTGGTTGGCCAGATCGTTTCAGTTGCGCGTTCTTCCACGCAAGAAGTGTTTCAAAGTCAGCGCGCGCCGGCGATTGCGCGCGAAACTCAACGTGACCATGGTCGCGTTCGAGTTTACGCCGTTTCTTGTCGGTCTGGCGTACGAATTCGCTACGGCGTTGCTTGAGCGCAGCTTCATAAAGATCGCGGCCGCCGGCGACGTCGGCGATCCATGAAGCTTCTTGGCCGGCGACTGCGCCTCTGAGCGCGGCTTGGCCAGCTGGCGCGTGGGTAAGATCAATGCGGCCCACCTTAAGCGCGCGGCAAAGCGCGGCGCCGTTGAGCGGCAGATCCGGCTCGCCGACCACGCCTTGATAGTCGGCGATCGGCGCTCCCAAGCCCATGGCGGCGAAACGCGAATGGCGCTGGACCCCGAAAAAACCTGCGCCGTCCTGGATCACGCAGACGCGCGTGTCGTCCCGCGCCGCGCCAATCAGTTTGGCCCAGTCTGGCGTCAAATATGGGCTCGCCAGCGCCGGATCAGCCATCTGATGCGCGCGCCAAAGCGTTGCGTCGGCCGCACCAAGTTCACGGGGGTGTATCGTTTCGAGACGCACGAATTGGCCCTGGGTTGTTCGCGCGCGAGGCGAAGCAAGGGACGGGCCTCGGAGTGGGGGAAACGGGCGCCTCGGCGGCTTGATCTCCCTTTCCGGCTCTGAAACAAGCCCAGAACGATGACCCCGCCCGTCCTCTATATCGGCAACAAGAATTACTCGTCCTGGTCGATGCGCCCGTGGCTGGCGCTGAAATGGGGCGGCATCGTTTTCGACGAAAAGATCATTCCGCTGGGCGGCGAGGGGTATGGCAAGTCGCTGATCAGGGAGATCCGTGAGGTCTCGCCTAACGGACGGGTGCCGGCGCTGCATGTCGAGAGCGCGGTGATCTGCGAAAGCCTCGCCATCTGCGAATGGGCCGCCGAGCAAGCGCCATCGCTATGGCCGGCTGATGCGCTGACGCGCGCGGAGGCGCGTGCGGCTGCAAGCGAGATGCACGCAGGCTTTGCCGCTGTGCGCGAGGCTATGTCGTGCAACGTACGCCGCCGGCTCGACAAGGAGCAGGACTGGGACGCCAATACGCGCGCCGACTTGGTGCAGTTGTTCGTGCTCTGGCAGCGCCTGCTCGACAAGCACGGCGGACCATTCCTGATGGGCCAGCGTTCGATCGCCGACGCCATGTTCGCGCCCGTCTGCACGCGGCTGCGCACCTACAAAGTTACAACGCCTGCGTTTGCGCAGGCCTATTGCGACGCTGTCTTCAGCGACGAAGCGTTCCGTGAGTGGGAACGTGCAGCTGAGTCTGAATCCTGGATCATTGAGCAATCGGAAGCGCTTTACAGATGATGAGATTTATTCTTGCGGCAGCCACTCTGGCGCTCGCAGCGTGCGGAAATGGAAGTGTCATGGATCGTGTGCCAGAACCGGAGGCGCCGCCTCCGATCAATCGTGGTGTCGAAGAGGATGCGCAGGCGCTGCCGTCTGGGCTGCAGCTTCAGTTCACGCGCCGTGGCCTGGATGAATCGCTCGGCCAGCCGACGATGGATGCAATGGTGGTCGTCCACTACGAGGGCAGCCTCGTTGATGGCGGCGAGGTGTTTGACTCTTCGTTCCAGCGCGGTGAGCCGGTGGACTTCCCGATGGCTGCTGTCGTCCAAGGCTTCTCGGAAGCGATCTCGCACATGCGCCCCGGCGATGAAGTGATCGCGACCTTCCCGGGTTCGCTCGGATATGGCGCGCGCGGCAGTGGCCCGATCCCGCCGAACGCAGCGCTGCGCTTCCGGATTCTGCTGCTGGCGTACCAAGAGCCAGGGCAAGCGCCGGTGCAAGTGGCCCAGTGAGCGGGATTGGCGCGACGCTCGATGTTCTCACGCGGCTGATCGCGTTCGATACGACGTCGCGCAATTCCAATCTTGAGCTGATTGCTTGGGTGGAGGAGTTTCTCCGCCAACGCGGCATCTTTTCGCGCCGTGTTGCAAACGCCGAGGGCACGAAAGCCAATCTCTACGCCTTGATCGGACCCGATGTCGCCGGTGGCGTTGTGCTCTCGGGCCATACCGATGTCGTGCCGGTGGACGATCAGCCGTGGACATCCGATCCGTGGGTGCTGAGCGAGCGCGGCGACAAGCTCTATGGCCGAGGCACGGCGGACATGAAGAGCTTCATCGCGCTGGCACTTGCGCATGTTGATGCAGCGAAGGCGGCGGCGCTGACGCGGCCGATCGTCCTGGCGCTCTCCTATGATGAGGAAATCGGCTGCCTTGGCGCGCCGTCGATGATCGCCGAGTTAGCCACGCAGGCGAACAGACCGTCCGCCGTCATCGTTGGCGAGCCGACGAGCATGAAGGTCGTGTCCGCGCATAAGGGTGTGCGCTCGTTCATTGTTGAGGTCGTTGGCCGTGAAGCGCATTCGAGCTTGCCGGATCAGGGCGTCTCCGCAGTCATGGAAGCGGTGAAACTCATGTCGCTTGTTTCGGACATGGGCGTCGAAGCGTGCGCGGCGACGCACCCCCACTTCGACCCGCCGGGGCCGACGATGACAATCGGCAGGGTTGAGGGCGGGACGGCCGGTAATATTCTGGCGCGGCGTTGCTCCTTCATCTGGGATTGCCGCTGCCCCGAAGCGGCGCAGGGCGACGCGATTGAAGCGCGTTTCCGCGCGGCTGCGGCCGAACTCGATGCCACGATCAAGACGCGCGCCCCAGAAGGCGGCGTCAACATTACGCGCCGCACCAACACGCCGGGCTTAGCGATCGATCGCGGCAGCGAGGCGGAAACGTTAGCGCGCGCTCTTACCGGCGATAACGAAACGCGCGCCGTTGCCTACGCAGCAGAGGCGGGACTGTTTCAGCGTGCAGGCATTCCAGCGGTGATTTGCGGGCCGGGTTCGATCGAGCAAGCGCACCAGCCGGACGAATGGATCGAGCGCTCGCAGATTGAGGAGGGTGCTGTGTTCATGCAGCGTTTGATCGAGCGCCTTAGCGTTTGAGCGCCGCCAACGCGGCTTGCTTTGCCTCATCACCTGAATAGGCGACGAAGCCGTGGACCAAGAAGTCGCCGTTTCTGCCGCCATAAACAAGCGGGCTGCCGTCGAGCAGCATGATGTCGCCACCGGCGGCGCGCAGGATGGCGTGACCGGCGGCGGCGTCCCATTCGCTGACATCGCCAAACCGTGGATAGAGATCAGCGGCACCCTCGGCGATGCGGCAGAATTTGATCGATGAGCTGGCGTGCGTGATGGCGCCGCTCAGTGCATTGATAAATGCACCTGTGCGTTCGTTGCGGCCAGAAAAATCCGACGCGACGATTTTTGGTCGCGCCGGCAGCGTCGCGTTTGCGCTGATTGGTCTTGCGGGTTCTATGAACTGCGCTGTTTGCGGATTGTACTTGGCGGCGAGCGCTTTGCCCGGCTCGCCTGCATAGAGTTCGCCGGTGGCGGGCGCGTAGACGACGCCGATCGTGGGCGTTCCCGCCTCGACAAGCGCGATGTTCACCGTGAATTCGTCGCCGCCCTTGGCGAAGCCGCGCGTGCCGTCGAGCGGATCGACGCAGAAAAACTCGCCGCGGCAATCGGCGACGCGCCCGGCCGCTACAGCTTCTTCGCCGAGCATTGGCACGCCCGGCGCAAGCTCCGCTAGCCGCGCTTCGATGATCGTTTCGGCGCGTTGATCGGCGATTGTGACGAGCGAGCCGTCGTTCTTGATCTGCGCATCGAAACCTGCGGCGCGCACAGCCATGATCTCGCGGCCGGCGGCGAAGGCAAGTGCGATGAGGTCGTCGAGATTCATTGTGCGGGCTTAGGCGATGCTGTGGCGATCAGTCTAGAGTCTCGGGCGTGTTGGCTTCCAGTTCGCTCAGCCAGATTGCGGCGCTGGCATCACTGGGCATGCGCCAATCGCCGCGTGGCGAGAGTGCGCCGCCGGAAACGATCTTCGGCCCGTTCGGCACGGCGCTGCGTTTGTACTGGTTGGCGAAGAAGCGGCTGATGAAGACGCCAAGCCACTTCTTCAGCGTGGCGTAATCGTATTTGTCGCCCCAGGCGCTCTGAGCAAGGAAGAGGATCTTGCTCGGCTTCATGCCGTAGCGTGTGAAGTAATAGAGATTGAAGTCTTGCAACTCGTAGGGGCCGACGACGGCTTGCGTGCTCTGCGGCGCGGCGCCGGGGATGAGTTCGGGGCTAATCTCACCTTCGAGAACTTTGATCAAAGTATTCGATGTCTTGGCGTCGAACAATTTCGAATCCGCGACCCAGCGGATGAGATACTGGATCAATGTCTTCGGCGCGCCGCCATTGACATTGTAATGGCTCATGTGGTCGCCGACGCCATACGTGCACCACCCGAGCGCGAGCTCACTTAGATCGCCAGTGCCGACGACGAAGCCGCCTTCCTTATTGGCGAGTCGGAAGAGATAGTCAGTGCGTAGGCCGGCTTGTACGTTCTCATAGGCGACGTCGTAGACCGGCTCGCCACGCGCCGCGGGATGATCGAGATCTTCGAGCATGCGTTGGGCCAGAGGCTCAATGGAGACTTCGCGCGCGTCGATGCCGAGCGCTGCCATCAGCTCCCACGCGCTTGTTTTCGTGGCGTCGCTAGTGGCGAAGCCCGGCATGGTGACGCCGATGATGCCCTTGCGGGGCAGACCCAGGAGATCGAAAGCGCGGGCGATCACGATGAGCGCGTGGGTGGAGTCGATGCCGCCGGAGACGCCGATGACGACGCGTTTGGTGCTGGTGGCCTCGATACGCTTGGCCAAGCCGGAGACTTGGATGTTGTAGGCCTCGAAGCAATCGCGATCGCGCTTGCTGAGGTCATCCGGCACGAAGGGCAGGCGATCAATCTTGCGCTCTAGTGGCGATGTGGCGATCGGGTGCTTGTCGAGCGTGAAGTCGCGCAGGGCCCAACCCGTCAGTTTGTCTGCGTGCAATGCGACTGAATCGCGGAAGGTGCCGTTGCGCAGACGCTCTTGGGCGATGCGGTTCACATCGATGTCGGCGATCACGATTTTGGGGTCGCGTGCGAAGCGCTCGCCTTCGGCGATCTTTTCGCCCATCTCGTAAGCGATGACTTGGCCGTCCCAAGCGAGGTCGGTTGTGCTTTCACCGTGGCCGGCGGCAGCAAACACGTAAGCGGCGATGGCGCGGCGTGATTGGCTGTCGCACAGCACCGCGCGATCGTCGGCTTTGCCGATGACGATGTTCGACGCCGAAAGATTGAGCAGAATGTTGGCGCCGGCGAGGGCGCCGAATGTGGAGGGTGGCGTTGGCGCCCAGAAATCTTCGCAGATCTCAACGTGGAAGGTGAAGTCGCGTAGATTGCGATCGCCAAAGACGATCTTGCTCGTGAACGGCACGTCGACGCCGCCAAGCCGCACGTCATGGCGCGGGCTATCGGAGGCGATGCCGAAATGGCGCTTCTCGTAGTATTCGCGATAGTTTGGCAGGAAGCTCTTCGGCACGACGCCGAGAATTTCGCCGCGATGAATGACGACAGCGCAATTGTAGACGCACTCGTTTTTTCGAATGGGCGCGCCGACGATGAGGATCGGGAACAGGTCGCGGCTTTCAATGCACAAGCGCTCGATTGCCGCTTCCACCGCATCAAGCAATGGCGCCTGCAGCAGAAGATCGTCGATGGAGTAACCGGAGAGGGAGAGTTCGGGGGTGAGCAGAAGGGCGGCGCGCGCGCTGTCGGCCTCGCGCCAGAATTCAAGGATGGCCTCGGCGTTGGCGGCGGGGTTGGCGGGCACGACCACGGGCGCGCAAGCGGCGGCGCGAACGAAGCCGTGCGTGTAGAGGCTGCTGAAGCGCCGCTTTGGGTTCGAGGATGGACCCTCGCTGGCCGCTTCATCGACTAGCTCAAGGGCCGAGACTTCGACCGAGAGCGCCTGCGCCACTCGGCGCGAATCCTGCCGGCTGGGCTCCGTGCGGCCAGTTTCCCAGCTGGAAATGGTGTTCTGGCTGACGCCGAGCTGCTCGGCGAGCCAGGCCTGGGACCACCCTGCCTGGGTGCGGTACTTACGGATTTGGTCGCCTATAGCCATTTGTGATGACGTTTATCACATTATGCTCGCAAAGACCATAAGGATCAGTCGTGATCAGGCGGAGTGTCGACTTCGATGCGGTCGTCGTAGCCCTTGCGGGCTGAGTAGAACACCAACGCCATTAACCCACCGCCGACGGCGAGCGAGAGGAAGGTGCCGAGCCCGAGCGCGATCCACCCGTGGACGCTCATGTAGGACGCGTCCCAATTGGTCAGTACGCCGAACATGACAGCGGCAAGAATGCCGCCGAGCGACACTGTCAGCAGAAAGATCTTCATGGCGCTTTATGTGCGCCCACCCGCGCGGCGGCGCCAGTGGCACGACGCCGCGAGGTTACGCGCCGCAGAAGCTGGGGACTTCGATCTCCGCGCCCTCGGTGCGTTGGCGCCATTGGCCAGCTTCGTTGCGGTAGCGCTCGCCGACGGCGATGCGCGGCCGTTGGAAAACCTCGCACGCGACTGCAGCAGCCATCTCGTTGACTGAGACGCTGCGCTCCGTCGCGCGGCGGGTATAGAGCTGACGGCGTTGAATGTTGTTCTGATCAACGCGGCCGCGCAGGTCAGCGGAGATGTTCGCGCCGGGGACGAAGCCGAGATAGCCATCTGCTTGTTCGCCGATCAGGCCGCTTGCGCGCGCTTGCGACAACACCGCGTCGCCTGCTTGCGCCATCGCCACTGTGGCCGTCAGCGCCACCGCTGCCGCTGCGGCGATACCAGCAAGGATCAATTGGCGTTTCATGGCGTGTCGCCTCCGAAGAGATCAGAATTCTGATCCAGTAGTTCAGCAGCGTCGCGCTCGAGCCGCACGATGACTTCCTGACGGATGTTGACGTTGAGATTGATCTCAATCGGCTCATCCGGCGCTTGGATTTGGACTGGGATGCACCCAGCGGCGAGGACCGCCGCACCCAAGCTGGTCAACAGGGCTGCCCGCATAACGCGAAACTCCTGGCTACTTTCGTAGCCGTTCCGAGCTGAATCCGCTCTGAAGCCCGACTTTATCTTTGGCTAGGGGTGTCCGGGTCAACCGGTTCTTGCTGCTCGTTTTCGCGGCTCTGATTGATGAGCGCGCCCGGGTCGGTAATCGTGGCGGCGGTTTGCGCGAGGCGGCGGAAGGGTGCTGTGACGCGGACGTTGAACTCAAACGGTACGCCGTGAACAGTGACGCGACCGAGACCTGGCACGGGCGCGATTGGTCCAAGATCAACTGGCCGTCCCGAGTTTTGGCCGCTGAATTCGATTGACGAGATGACGTCGCCGTTCAGATCGCCGTCGAGCGTCAGTGAGAGTTGATCGTATCGGAAGGAGCGCAGCGCGTCGAAAGCGATGCGTGAAATGCCAGTAGCGTCGGCGCCGGCCTGGCCTGTGTAGGAGAGTACGCCGCCGTCGCCCACAGCGCGGATGACGCCGCCATCAACGAAGGCGCTCCGGCGCGTCAGCAGCAGCGGGAATCTGCCTTCGAGGCGGCCGGTCGCGGTGAGGTCGGGTACGTTCAGCGTGCGCAAGAGATCGGCGGCGTCGACATCGCTGAGGATGAGCTCGAAGCTGGTTTCATCGGCGCCAAGGGAGATCGTTGTCGGCTGCATCGCGAGGATGCCGGATGCGAAATCGAATTCGGCGCGTTGGATTGCGACGCGCTCTTCCCCCAACAATTGGAAGGTGACGCGGCCGTTGGTGACAGAAATGCCCGGATTGAGCTCGCCGATCGAGACCTGTTGACCAGGCGGCGTCGTTAGTTCCCAGAGATTGTCGAAGTACACTTCGCCGCGCACGTCATTGACGATCGGGATGGTTGCGGTCGAGAGCGAGACGCCATCGAGGCGCACGACGCCCGTGCCGAGCAAGTCCTCACGCGTCCACGTGATCTCGGCGTTCGCCGAGATTGGTCCGCGCACGCCTTCGACCAAGCCGCGTGCCTGTTCGGTGATTTCATAAGGTTGCAGTTGTGGGCCGAAGTCGATGCGCTCGGCGTTCACCGTGGCGCTGCCGGCGCCTTCGCTGACATCGTGCTGCGCATTGAAGTGCGCGAGCTGACGGCTGCGATTTTCCAATAAAATCGAGCCGGTGGCGGTGATTTCGCCCGCTTGCAGCAGGGCGTTGGTTTCAACGATGCGTAGCGGATTGAAGAGGGGGCGGTCGGCTTCAGTCGCGGGACGGTTCGCCGTAAGCAGCGCTTCCCCAGCGCTTACGCGAATAACGGGCTTGCCGTCCTCCGGTTCTGCGGTCCAAGCGCCGACGATCGCACTGACGGTTCCGGGCAGAGCCGGATCGGTGAGTGCGCCGGCGTTGAACGAACCCGCGACGCTCCAGCTTTCAGCAATATGCGCATCGGCAGTGAGGCGCTGCAGCGAGACTGCGAGCGTGCGTTCCTCTGTCATGTGAACGGTGAGACGCGGCGCATCAGCTTCAATCGCAAGCGTGAAGTCGCCGGTGCGCCCGCGGAAGAGACCGATCACATTTGACGCGCTCAAGCGCGCGGGTTGGCTTTCGGGGCCCGACAGGCGGCCATTGAGCGCGAGGCTGCGAATAGTGAAGCCGCCAGACATGTTGCGCGAGGCGTCCGCCGCGATCAGCGCGCCATTGAGCGGGCAGAGCGAGAAGTTGCCGTTGGCGAAGGAGAGCCCGGCGGCGTCGATGCCGCCCAGGCGGATCGGGAGGCAACCGCTGTTCGGCGTCACGCGCCAACCATTGCCCCATTGCACGCCGACATCGAGCGTCGCGACGAGATCGCGTACTTCGCCGTCTCCAAGCGGGCCGGTGATGTGCGCGGGCCCGCGCAGGTCGATCTGGCCACCGCCTTGTGGTTGGATCGCGATGCCGATGCCAAGTTCGTCGGTGGTGATGCTCGCGTTGTCCGCACGCCAATTTGCGAGAGTGATCGTGCCATCGGCTTCGAACGGCGCGGTTGGCGTCCAATTCAATGTGTCGAGCAGGAGCGACGCGGTGGGCGCGCCGCCGCCGCTAAGCTCCAGCGCGACAGCACCCGAAAGCGACGGCCCGGGCCATTGCAGAACGAGCGCCGGACTATCCTGGCGCAGTGGCGAGAGGAGAAGGCGCGCACCACTCGCCGCGCGCGCCTCGGCTGGAGCCGCGATTTGGAAGCGCAGGCCCTCGTCAACCGTGCTCAGCCTAACCGGAACGGAAAGATCGAAACGATCGGCGGCGGCGTCGAGCGCGCGCTCAGCCTGCGCGAAGGTGGGGCCTACAGGCGCGCCCGGAATGTCAGGAAACGCTGTGCGCAAATTTCGCTGCGCAGTTTCGTCGAGCCGCGTCTGCGCAAAGACGACGCGCGCTTCGCCGGAGAGTGTTTCCTCGCCGCGAAGATCAAAGCGGAAAACACCGTTGGCGCTAGGTTGCTCAGAGATGATAGAGATGCCGTCGAACCGCGCTCCCGCAAGCGACCAGCGGCCTTGGCCGCGATGATCGGCGCCTTCGACGCGGCCTTCGAGCCGAGCTTGCTGCAGCAAGCTTCCACCGAGACGCAACGCTGCCGCGCTGCCGCGCGCCTGGCCGGCCCATGTCTCCGGCGACAATGTTGTCTCGTGCGCGATGCCTTCGAAGCTCAGCGAGGTTGTCACTGTCTGAGCGCTGACGCCTGGACCACTGAGCGATGCGGCGCGGCTGGTGTGCTCGATGTCGTACCGCGAGAGATTGAGCGGCGCGCGGCCAAGGATGCGGACTGCCGGTGCGCTGATGCGCGCGCCGTCCCAGACAACAGTGTTGGCGTTGGCGCTCAGCCGGAAGGAAATTGTGTCGTCGCGCGAGATTGCGATGAGTTCTGCCGCGCCGGCCTCAAGCGCGAAGTCGCGGCCTGGCCGTGAGGTGCGGGCGATGGCGCCGAGCGCGGAGAAGTCCTCGCCCAGGGTCCCCGAGCTTTGGAAGGTCGCCGTGATAGCGCCGAACGGCGCTTCGATCACCGCCTCACCTTCGAGGATTTCAAGCTCGATTGCGGGAATGCTAAGCCGCCGCCGACCGGGAACGCCGCCGCCGAGATGTTCGAGCGTGCCGGCCGAGACGCGCCCGGTCTCGTCCAGGCGCACATGGAGCCGTGGGCGCACCACTCGCAGGAAATGGACGTGCGGCGAAAGCCCGTTCCAGCGCCATCGCACCTCCACCAAGGGGATTGCCGCATCTGGGTCGGTCTCTGACCCAAAACGAACGTTCGCCAGCGCCGCGCTGTCTAAGTCTAAGTTAATAAATTGGAAATCGGCGTCCGCCCCGCGCTCAGAGAGCGCTGCGCCGAGCATGAAGGAAGCGATTGAAAAGCGAACAAGCCAGAGGCCGCCGGCAAGCAAAAGCAGGCTTATCCCCAGCGCTCCAAGCGCCATGGACCAACCGGCAATCAGCCGGCGTGGGGGCGGCGGGTCATCCGGAGCTTGCGTCAGCTCTCGTTCTTGACTCGCAACGGCCTGGTTAGACCTATGTGCCATACTCTTCTGCTTGGCGTGGTCCTTGCTGGGTTAAAGCCGGCCTCTTGGTCGGCTGTCCAGCTAACTGGATGACGTCATTACGGTTTCTGGCTGGATAACCAAACGGCGGAAAACACTTGTTCTGGGTGCTTTTCTTCCTGATGGCAGCTATTGGAGCATGAGATTGAGAGCAGAATTCGCTCATCGCCTCATGAAGGCCCGAAAAGGACTGGCCGCCGCCGGGTTAATGGCGGCTGCGTCCATGGTGGGTCTGGGGTTGGCCTGGAATGCAGGCTTGTTCAGCGCCGCCGCCGACGCGGCTGCGGCTCAAAGCGTAGCCACGCGCGAAGAAGCGGCGCGCCGCGCCGAGCAATTGGCGTTTACAGAAGTTTACCTTCGTCACGAAACCAAAGAGGTGCGAGTCGCCAATGGCGAGACGTTGGCTGGCTTGCTGACGCGCGCCGGCGCTTCGTCGTCCGACGCGAGCGCAGCGCTCTCTTCGATCGCCGACGTTTATAACCCGCGCCGTCTGCGTCCGGGGCAGACGATCAGTCTTTACTTCCAACGCGATGGCGCGCAGTCGCGCCTTACCGGCGTTGCCTTCCGATCGGAGCCTGGCGCCTCGGTCGCGGCCAACCGCACGGCGGCCGGCGGCTTTGAAGCCCGCGAAGTGCAGATGCCGCTGACGTTCGAGATCGCACGCATCGCTGCGCCGGTCGAGACCAGCCTCTATTCGAGCGCCCTTCAGCTTGGCGCGACCGATCGCGAGGTCGCCGCGCTCGCGGATGCGTTCTCCTACGACGTCGATTTCCAACGCGACGTTCGCCCGGGCGATAATTTCGAATTGGTTTTCGAGCGCTTCTACGACGACGAAGGCAACACCGTCCGCACCGGTGATCTCCTGTTTGTCTCGCTTGAGTCGAGCCGAGGCTCGCGAGAGTTCTACCAATTTATGGCGCCAGGGGATTCTCGTCCCGATTGGTACGACGCCGACGGCAAGAGCGCCCGGCGCTTCCTGATGAAGACGCCAATCAATGGCGCCCGTCTTTCCTCCGGCTACGGTATGCGCCGTCACCCAATCCTGGGCTATTCGCGCATGCACCGCGGTACTGACTTCGCCGCGCCCACGGGAACCCCGATTTTGGCTGCTGGTGATGGAACGATCGAGCGAGCGGGGCCGTTCAGTTCGTTCGGCAACTATATTCGTATCCGGCACGCGAATGGCTACGAGACTGCTTACGCCCACATGTCGCGCTTTGCGCGCGGCATGCGGGCGGGCGTGCGTGTGCGGCAGGGACAGGTCATTGGCTATGTCGGAACGACCGGCCGTTCGACGGGCCCGCACCTGCACTACGAGGTGCTGCGCCGCGGCCAGCAAGTGAATCCGATGAGCCTGCGCGTTGCGAATGGGCGAAACCTCACTGGGCGCGCCTTGGAACTCTTCATGATCGAGCGCGAGCGCATCAACACGCTTCGGCAAGTGCGCGCGCGCGAAAATCCTTCACAGGAAGCCGTCGCCACGCCGGCACGTTTCGGCGGTGCTGGTTCGCCCTAGCGAAGAAATGAAGGGTTGAGCAGGCGAGAGTGCTTCGCCGCCACAAATCGAGGCGCCGGCGAGCATGACTTCTGCTCCTGTGCCGGAGCGCAGGAACTAAAGAACAAGATCGAAGCCTATTGGGCTGGGCGCGGCCACAAGGTGCAGGTCATGTTGCACAATGTCGGCTTTCATCCGGCGATCCGCGCGGCACCCTTTGATGTCCATATCGACATGATCAACTGCATGCCGCGTCCGGTCACCGCGCCGGCAGCGTTCGTGGAAGATTTCGACAATCCGGAAGACAATCTCCTCTTCGAATAGTCACGTACGTTGTTCCACGAGTGAGTCTTGGCAGCGAGGGGCGAGGCCCGCTCCTGCTAGTCGCGCCCTTTGTCATGTTTGGGTCTTGCGTCGCGCGGCCGAGCGCGGAATGGATGCGGGTATGTCCGACGATGTCGCCGCGCCCGCACAATTCGAAATTCCTGAAGGCTATACCGCGCTCGACTGGCGGCGAGGTTTCGTGCGCCAGATCGGCCCGCTCTACCGGCGCGCGCAGAATGGCGCCTATGCGATGGGCTTTCGCGTCGAAGACCATCACACCAACGGGATGACAAATGCTCACGGCGGTATGCTGATGAGTTTTGCCGACATGGCTTGGGGGCACATCGTCTCGGTTGAGACTTCCTCCTACTGGGTCACCGTCCGACTGACGCTCGATTTTCTCTCTAGCGCTCATTTGGGCGAATGGGTGGAGGGGGCGAGCGAGGTGATGTCCACGGCTGATAGCCTCTATGTCGTCCGCGGCCGCATCTGGGTCGGTGATCGCACGCTGATTACCGGTACGGGTGTTTTCAAGCCGATCAAGCCGCGCGAGCCGCGCCCAGGCGAAAAAGCGTACGTAGCGCCTTCCACGTAGCTCGCAACGCGCGCGCGGTAGACGCTCAGGCAGTGACAACGCAGGATGCGCCGATGCACGTCTCCCGTCGTTCCGTATTGGCAGCCATTCCGCTCGTGGGCTGTGCGGGTGAGGCGGAGGCGCGCGTTAACGCTGTCCACGTTACACCGGATGGCGAGGGCGACGGTTCGTCTTGGACTTCACCTGCATCGCTTTCCGCGGTCGCGGACTTGATCGAGTATCTTGAGCCTGGCGGCGAAGTGCTGATTGCGGCCGATCGCGGCGAGTATGTGATCGATGGCGCTGTGGAGCTGTCGCGCGGCGGTCGTGCGAGCCACGAGATTCATGTTCGCGGCGTTAGCATCGCGACGGCAGCACCGATGGCGGCGGTGCTACGTGGCCGGCGCGCAGACGTTGAAGAGGGGCCGGAGGCGTTCAAGCTGATGCGCGGCGCAAGCCACCTCAAGTTCTCGCATTTCGACTTCCGCGACATCGGCAACGGCGCCTTCCGCGCCGCGGGGCCGGTGTCCGGTGTCGCCATCGAAGATTGTACGTTCGAGAACATCTATCGCTTCTTTGAAAACACGGCCGCCGATGGCGAAGGTCACGCGACCGTCGATGGCTTTGTGCTCCGGCGCTGCCGGGGTTCGGGTGTCGAGCGCGGCTTTCTGCGTATCCGCTATAATTCGCGCAACGGACTGATTGAGGATTGCGCAGCGCGCGGGACCGCTACCGAGCGTGGCCGCATTCCCGTCGGCTGTGCTCTCGACGATCGCGCGCACGCGATTACATATCGGCGCTGCGAAATGGACGGATTCCAGCAGTTCAATGGAGTTGAATACTGGAACGGTGATGGCTTTTCAGACGAACCGGATAACGCCAACATCCGTTACGAAGCTTGCATCGCGCGAGGTTCCACCGATGGCGGGTTCGACTGCAAGAGTCGCGGCGTTGTGTTGCTGGATTGCGTCGCCGAGGACAATAAGCGAAACTTTCGCATCTGGAGCGATCGCGCGACGCTGACGAATTGCATCAGCCGCGATCCGAACTTTCGTGGCCGCGACGCCAACGAGAACGCGAGTTCTTCGCACCTCTGGATTGGAGGCGAAGAAGATATCGAGATCGAAATTGCAAACCTCACGATCGAAGATCGCGACGCCACCCCGATTATCGAGTTCAATCACGATGTCGGCGTTGTGGAAATCCGAGGCGTTACGATTAACAGCCCGCGCGTGAATTGGGGTAACGATGAGGGTCGCATCCGCGCGCACATGCTTGTCGGTGAACCGGTGTTTCACGCAAATATGGCTAACGAATAATGTCGGAGCGCGATGCGCGAAGCAGTAGCGCAGCAGGTGAGAATTGTTGCGTGCGCTCGTCGTTGAGGCATAAAACGGACAAGCGATGAGACGCATGTGTCTCGCGCGCCAGCCGCACGACGAGATATGTCCATAACACCTGACTCCAATCCAGGCGCGGAAGCTCCGCTGATCTTTGTCGTCGGTGCGCGAGGCGTGCCCGATGTCGAAGGCGGCGCCGAAAAGAACGCCGAGATGTTGTTCCCGCTAGTGGCGGCGAGCGGACAGTATCGCGTGACGCTCGTGGGCCTTGCCGACAACATCAAGTCGGACACGTTCAAGGGCGTGCGCCTGATGAAGGCGCCGCGCTCGAACATCATGAAGACCGACAAGATCCTTTACTATGTCGCCGCAATCTTCATGGCGCTGCGGTTGAAGCCGCGCATCGTACACTTCCAAGGTCTGGGATCGGCCATCTTCCTCTGGGCCTACAAACTCATGGGTGCGAAGACGGTCGTGCGCTATGGCTCGGCCGACTATCTGGTCGGCAAATGGGGCGTGCTCGGCAAGCTCGGTTTCCTGCTGGCGGAATATCAGCTGCGCTTTGCCGACGCCGTGATCTCGGTGACGCCGGCGCTGGCCGAACGCCTGGCGCGTCGCGGCATCAAGGACAATGTCCACGTCATCGCCAACGCCGCAGATCCGCTGCCGCCGGTCGAGCCGGACGCAAATCAGCCGGTGGGCGATTATATCCTCACCGTCGGCCGCGTGACGGCGCAGAAGAACGTCGCAAACTTGCTCCGTGGCTACGAGCTCTTTGCGAAGGGGCAGGAGAATCCGGCTAAACTCATCGTTGCAGGCGGTTTGGACGAAACCGACTACGTCGAAGGCCTGCAGCCGTTGTTGACCGAGCGAACGGTGCTTGCAGGCAAGTTCACGCGCAGCGCCATGGCGCCGCTCTATCGCGGCTCAAAGCTTTATATTAACGCTTCGCTGCACGAAGGCAGTTCGAACGCGGTGCTGGAGGCGATCGGCGCCGGCTGCTCGATTTTGCTGAGCGATATCCCGGAGAATCGCGACTTCGGCATGCCGCTGCAGAATTATTTCGATCCCAATTCGCCCGAGTCGATCGCCGAGGCGCTGAAGCGCGCGCTTGAAGATCCAATGGCTTACGTTGCCGATGCTGGCCGTTATCTGACCTGGAACGCGGTCGCAGAACGCACGCTTGACATCTACCGAGGCATCGCGCCTTTCCAAGCTGCCGAGATCGGGCAGGCGCGCGCGCTCGTTTCGGCCTCCTAGCGGGGCAAGCCGATGTGCGGAATCGTAGGCGTTGTTGAGGGCCGGGGCCTTGATGTCCCGCGTGCGCAAGTGGAAGCGGCGCTTGCCGCGATCCGCTATCGCGGCCCCGATGATCAAGGTCTGTGGTCCGAAGAGAGCGTGACCTTCGGTCATTTGCGGCTATCGATCGTCGATCTTTCACCGGCCGGGCATCAACCGATGTTCTCGGCCGATGAGCGCTACGTCATAACCTACAACGGCGAGATCTATAACCATAGCGCGCTGCGCGCTGAGCTCGACGACGAGAGCCCTCACAATTGGCGCGGCAGCTCCGATACAGAAGTTCTGCTGGAGCTGATCTCGCGCCGCGGCGTCGAAGCGGCCCTGAAGAAGGTGGACGGCATGTTCGCCTTTGCGCTCTGGGACCGGCGCGAGAAGCGCCTTTTCCTGGCGCGTGACCGTTTCGGCGAAAAGCCGCTCTTCTACGCTATCCGCGGCGAAGGATTGGCGTTCGCCTCGGAGCTTCAGGCGCTGGAAAAATTCAAGGCGCTTGATCTGAAGGTGAGCCGTGACAACGTCGCGCGCTACTTCACTTGCGGCTACGTCCCGTCGCCGTACAGCATCTACGAGAACGTCTTCAAGCTGCCGCCCGCTTCGTTGCTAACCTGGAAAGCCGGCGAGCAGGCGAAGATTGTTGAATACTGGTCGATCGACGAGATGGCGCGTGGTGCGATCTCTGAGCGTCGGTCGATGAGTATGGGCGACGCGGTCGATGAGCTGGATAGCCTGATCCAGGCTTCGGTGGCCGCGCGGATGTCGGCGGACGTGCCGGTTGGGGTTTTTCTTTCAGGTGGCATCGATTCATCGATCGTCACCGCGGCGATGCAACGCTGCGCGTCGCGGCCAGTTACCACGCTGACGCTCGGCTTTGAGGATCCACGCTTCAACGAAGCGGACCACGCCCGCGCCATCGCAAAACACCTTGGCACCAACCACATCGAAGAAATGGTGACTGCCGATCAGGCGCTCGCTGTGGTGACGCGCCTCGGCCACATGTACGACGAGCCCCTGGCGGACGCTTCGCAGATTCCGACATATCTCGTGTCGGAGATGGCGCGGCGGCACGTGACAGTCGCGCTGTCCGGTGATGGCGGCGATGAAGGCTTCGCGGGCTATCGCCGTCACTTCGCGACCCCGAAGCTGTGGCAGCGTATGCGCAAACTGCCGATGCGTGGCGCGGCTGGAGCCATGATCAACGCCGCGCCGGTGTCAGCGCTCAACCTGGGCCTGGGTTTCCTCAAAGGTTTCGCTGATCGCTACGGCGCGGGCGGCGACGTCGGTCCGACGCTGAAGCGCGTTGCCCCATGGTTTGGCGCAACATCGCTGATCGACCTTCACGAGCTCAGTCTTGCAAAGTGGCCGAGCAACGAGCCGGTTGTGCCGGGCGCGGGTTATCTGAATGGTCGCGACCACGGTTTCCAGCCCGAGAGCGAGATCGATCAGCTGTGTCTGCACGACATGCGCAACTATCTGCCGGGTGACATTCTGGCGAAAGTGGACCGCGCTTCGATGGCGGTTAGCCTGGAAACCCGCATTCCGCTGCTTGATCCTGATGTCGTCCGCTTTGGGCTGTCGCTTCCGGAAGAACTGCGGGTGAAGGGCGCGAAAGGCAAGCTGGTCCTGCGCGAGACGCTGAAGCGTTATGTGCCGGAAGAGATGTTTGACCGGCCAAAGACCGGTTTTTCGCCGCCGCTCGAGAGTTGGCTGCTCGGGCCGCTGCGCGGCTGGGCGGAAGATCTGCTGTCGCCTCAACGCCTGGCAAGCCACGGCCTACTCGACACCCAGCGCGTGCGCGATTTCTGGGCTCGCTATCAGCGTGGCGGCACGATGGAAGAGGCGCGCCTCTGGGCAGTGCTGCAGCTGCAAAGCTGGATGGCCGCGCGCGGCCTCTAGCCGCTACTCGATTGCTTTCTCTGCAGCGACAACAGGTAGAGCGTGTAGCCGCAGATCAGGCCGTAAAGGATGTTTCCTTCTACCATCCACATTGGCATCGTCGCCATGTTGAGCACGATGTAGCTTAGGTGTGCGCCGACAAGAATGCCGCCCTGCGGATGTCGCACGCGCAGCGCCGAAACCAGCATCGACCCCCAAACCCAAAGCAAAATCACGACGCCGACAACCCCGTACTCGTAGAGGTAGTTGACCAGGGTGTTGTGGGCGTAGAGTGGGAAGGTGTCGTTCCAGGATTCTGGTCCGAAACCGATCACGTACTCCGTCAAATCGCCGTCTATCCAGGCGAAGATGTATGAGCTCCAGATGTAAGGTCTGCCGGAGAGCAGGCGGCCTTCGTCCACGGTGTATTCGGCCGGACGCTTGAAGAAGTTCACGTCGCCAGAGGTAACCACGGTGACGTCGTTAAACCGTTCCGCAAACAGCAGGCTCACCACGCCTAGCGCAATCGCTCCGGTCACGATCAATGCGGCGACGATGAATGGCCTGTCACGCAGCGGGAAGGGCCTTATCGACGATGAGAAGAAATACATGAGCAGAATAGGCGCGATCGCGACAAGCGTCGTTCGATAGTTCGCGAGCAAGATGCCGACGACGCAGATTGCGATGATGGCGAACTTGAGCTGCTTGTTGATCCGTGTAGCGAAGCAGGCGGCCGTTAAGCACGTCGCCAGTGTAACGGAGAACGCGGCCTCGTGGTTGTAGCCGCCGATATAGCTCATGGCGGTGACGTCGGTTTCAGTTAGTTTGCCGTAGCCGAAGACGACCGACATCAGCTGCCAAATGAATACTGGGAAGTACGCCCAGAGCATCGAAACCATGAAGTCGCCCCCGCGCGCGCGGGTCATGGCGCCGTAGACCGCCAGGATGATGACGATGAGATAGCCGTGCTTGGTGATCACCGTCAGCAGGCCTGGCGTGAGACCGCCATTGCCGAGTGCGCTCACGATGGCGAGCGCGATCAGCACGTAGAATGGCAGTAGGAAGCGCAGCGTCAGCTGCCGCAGGTTGATGTTCATGAGGCCGACGGCGAAAAGGCCCATCGAGGCCAGTGCGTTGGCCGACATGCCGGCTGCCAGCGGCCGGTATGTGATCGTGTGGAACGCCGACATTACGTAGCGCAGCCACGATGCGCCAACCACGAATGCCGCTGCGCGATCGCGCGTGCGCGCCATGACGAAGAGGATGATTAACAGGCTCAGGCCCGCGACCGGGTAGAGAAGATACGCCGGTAGCGATGGCGACGCGTTGCCGAGTTCGTTCGAAATCATATCCGTCTAAACTCAGCCCGACAAACGCAGCCGCGTCCCAGATTTTACTTGTGGGGCGCCGACGACGTCGTAAGCAAGTCTTGTGCGGTTTGGTTGGATCAAGTCTTGCTTACTGGCAGGGCTCACTGGCGAAACGGAAGGGGGAGTGGCGTGGCTAGGCGTAAACGCGCGCTCTTCTTGATTAACTCACTCACCGGCGGCGGAGCCGAGCGGGTGATGTGCACGCTACTGCGCCATTCTGAGGCGGAGCGCGCAGAGTTCGATATCACCCTGGCGGTCTTGGATAACGATCCAGCCGGAAACACGCCGCCCGATTGGCTCGATGTGCGCCAGTTCGACTGCCGGTTGTCGCTCCGGCATAGCGTCATGGCTGTACGTAAGCTCCACGCGGACCTGCGGCCCGACATCTCGCTGAGCTTCCTTAACCGCGCCAACTGGGCCAACGCCCTGGGTTCGCGTGCGCCGTTTGTGATCAGCGCCCGATCCCATACCTCGCATCAGTTCGCCAATGGCCTGCGCAGTGCGGTTTCTCGCACGATGGTGCGTGCGCTCTATCCGCGCGCGGCGAAGATCATTGCGGTGTCCGACGGCGTGGCCGAGGACCTTGTTCAGAACTTCCACATCCCGGCCGATAAGCTGATCAGCATTCCCAATCCGGTCGATGTTGAAACAATTCAGGCGAAGTCGCGTGAGGCGCCGCCGGTGGTGGTAGATGGGCCGTTCATCATGTCGGCCGGCCGCTTGGTGAAGGTGAAGAACTTCGCCATGCTGGTGCGGGCTTTCGCGGCAGCTCGCGGCGACCGCAAGCTCGTCATCGCCGGCGATGGCCCGGCGCGTGGCGCGTTGGAGGCATTGGCCCGCGAACTGGGCGTCGCCGATCGCCTGATCCTGCCGGGCTTCCTGGCCAATCCATATCCGCTGATGGCGGCGGCGGACATGTTCGTCCTCTCCTCGGATTCCGAAGGGTATCCGAACGCCCTGATCGAGGGCATGGCCACGGGCCGTCCCGTTATCTCCACCAATTGCGATTCAGGGCCGTCTCAAATTCTCGCCAATGCGCCGCGCCACGCAATCCAAGGCATGACCTACGCCGAGCACGGCGTGCTTGTGCCAGTCAACGACGCTAAGGCGATGGCCGAGGCGATCCGCACATTGGACGACCCTGCCAAGCGCGAGAGCTATGGCAAGAAGGCGGCTGCGCGCGCGGGCACGTTCAGCGCCGGCGCGATCAAGGATCGCTATTGGGACGTCATGCGCGAAGCTATGAACGCTGGGCGGAGCCTAAATGCCGAGTGACACGCTGCAGGCCGCCGCCAATCCAGCGACCGCGCGAGCAACGCGGCCGCTGCGCATTGGCATTTTCGGCGGCTACGGCACAGGCAATTTCGGCAACGATGCCTCGTTTGAGGCGCTGTACGATTTTCTACGTGCCGAGCATCCGGGGGCGGAGATTTCCGCTATCTGCAGTAAGCCCGAGGCGGTTGCCAAACGCTTTGGCGTTAAGGCTGTCGGCATTGCCGCGCCACGTCCGGAAGGCATTTGGCGCAAGCTAGATACGCTGATGCTGCGCCAGCCCAGCACCTGGCGGAATTGGGTGCGCTGCCTGAGGGCGTTGAACGACTACGACGTCATTCTCTCCGGCGGCACCGGCGTGTTCGACGACTTCCGCGACACCCCGCTTGGCTGGCCGAGCGTGCTTGGCCGCTGGTGCCTGGCCGCGAAGCTGAAGGGTGTAAGATGGCGCTTCATCAGTATCGGCGCAGGCCCGATCACCAATCCGCTGAGCCGTGAGATGTTCAAGCGCGCGGGCGCGTTGGCAGAACAACGTCTCTATCGCGACCAGGACTCTTACGACTTCATGAAGCGCCTCGGTGTCGATGGCCCGCTCGATGGTGTCGTTCCGGATCTCGCGTTCCTGTTGCCTGCGCCGGGTGTCGAGAAGTCAGTAGGCACACCGCTCGTCATCGGCGTCGGCATGATGACCTATCATGGCTGGAGCAGCTCCGGCGGGATGTACGAGAACTATATCGATCTGCACGTCCGCCTGATCCAATGGTTGATAGGGCGGGGACACGGCGTCCGCATGGTCATTGGCCAAACGCCGACGGACCTCACTGCCGCGCGCGAAGTCGAAAAGCGTCTCGGCCGCAAGTTCCTAACGCCACACGATGAACAGATGAGCTCAATCCACGACGCCATGGCCGCGATCAGCGAAACCGATATGGTCATCGCCTCGCGCTACCATGTGCAGATCGCTGCATTGAAGGCGGGCAAGCCGCTCATCTCACTGAGCTATGGCCCAAAGAACGATGCGCTGATGGCGGACGTCGGCCTGAGTGAGTTCGCTCAAGACGTCGATCATGCCGACTTCGAAAAGCTCAAACAGCAGATCACCACCATGATCGCCGGCCGCGAGCGTTATGCGGCGCAAGTGCGCGAGAAAGTCGCTGCGATGAAGGCGAATTTGGTGAGCGCGCTACGGGCGCTTGAACTTAGCGCGAGCTAGCGGCGGTGGTCGCGTCGGCCGGCCATCGCGGCGGTGCATGCGGACGCTTCACGCGCTTCAAGAACAAGTAGTACGGCCACACCGCCACAGATGCGATGAAATCCAGCGGGTTTGGCTTGTGCCCGCGAGAGGCGAGGCGGCCGAGATCGCGCTTGGCGATGTCGGCGGAGCCTGACACCGCCCAGAACAAAATCCGTCGGTAGAACACGCGCAGGAAACGGTTCAGCACGCGCTTATATTCCGTGTTCGACAACGCCGCGGGGCCGTAACGCTCGATGAAGAGCAGCTTCTCCCAGATCACCGCCTTAACCTTCGGCGCCAGCGTGAACACCAGCGAGCCGGAATCCTTATGGCGGATGGTATCGGCGATGTACTTGTGCACGAAGGCAGCGCGCTTGCCGTGCGAGAGCGTGCGGCAAACAGCGGCGATGTAGCACTCGACGATATCGTTCGGATAGAAATCCTCGCCCTCGCGCCGCGCGTCGGTGCGATAGAGAACGTGGGCGGTCGGAATGTGCGCTTCGTCCGAGAGGAAGCGCGCCAGCATGTTGCTTGCTTCATAAACGGTGCATTCCGGCGGGAAGTGATGCGCCCGCGTGACGCCGTTCATCTTCTCGATGCCGGCGACCATGACGATGGTGTCGTCGGTGAGTGCAACGTCCATCATGTCGGCGATGGCGTCTGGCGGCATGGTGTCGTCGGCGTGCAGCATCCGGAAGTGCGTGGCTTCCGCCGGAATCAGCGACGCGACCTTGTTCGAGTTCTGCTGGAAGGTGATGGTTTCCGGATTGCGGACGGTAATGATCGGCACATCCGCGTTGGCGTGGCGGGCGATGATCTCCGGGGTCGCGTCCTTACTGGCGTTGTCGACGATGCAGTGGACCAAGGGCCGGTAGGTCTGAGCCTGAACCGCCTTGATCGCATTCTCGACGTGCTTTTCGCCGTTGTAGCAAGGCGTAATTACCGCCACGAGCGGCTTGGCCGGAGAGGGTGAAGCTGTGGACATCAAGATCGGCAGCCCAAGACGTCCGGCGATCCGGACGGGAAGCTAGCTGCCAGAGCAATAGTCGGGCCGTCAAAGCCGCCCCCGGGGGCTCTTAGCCAAACAGGCCCATGAACGCGCTGATGATCCAGACGATGCCGGCCCACATGGCCAGGCTCACTGCCACCGCGGCCCAGATCGAAAGCGCCATCGGCCAGCGCTTCTGGGCGGGCCGGGGCGCCGCCTGCGCCCCGTTCAGGTCGCCGTCTCTGACGGCCGGTTCGGACTGGGGGACCAGATAGTAGGTCACGTTCACTGCCCGCCTGTTCAATCCACAAACACCAGAATTGGCGCCCGCCAACGTTTGTCGCTGACGATCCCGGGAAGGTTGATGGGCCCGAATGTTGAGTTTTCCTCAGTTAATTTTCGGACAAATTTCAGTCGATCCTGGGGGTAACGCAGCGATTTGCCGTCCGTTCCGCTAGCCGTTGCACCTCTGGGTTCACGCCCATCAGGGCGACGCACGGACGGCGACCAAGCCAGTCTAGTCCAGATTCCCCTGTCAGGCGAATTTTGATTGCGTGCGGGCGCGTCGGTTTTCAGCCTGTGTTTCTCTCGCTCGGCGTGAGGCGATGACGCGTCGTTCGCCTGGGCGACCGAATTACTCACGCTGCTGGCGAATTCCGTTTCGTCGCCTTCTGCAATTCTCCAAATGAGCGAGGGCGCAGTGGTTTTCGCGACGCGAAAGCGACACGCATGGCCTTTTCTTCACGTTCGGCGCCTGCGCGCCCTACTCTGCGCTGTGTGCCAAGTTAAGACATGATAGCGTCCGCCCTGCTGGCGGAGGAATTGCTTTCGGTAGGCGGGTCCCGCCTAAACCCGCGTGGGCAAGGAACGCACACAATGAACGTGATCGCCATTCGTAAGCCTGCGGGTGAGATGAATCTCCCACCCGAGGAGGGGGGCGAACTCGGCACGTTCAGCTTGAAGTGGATCTTCGAGTTCCTGGTTCGCCGCTGGATTCTTATCGCCGGCGTTGGCGCGCTCGCTTTCATGGCGGCGTTCACCCTGTTTATGATCCAGCCGCCTCAATACAGCGCGACGGCCCTGGTGATGATGAGTGGCGGTGGCGAACAGACGCCGGGACCTCAAACGCCGAACGGCCGCCCGGACACGCCGCCAAGCGCGGCCGTGGTCGACTCCCAACTCGAAGTGCTCCGCTCGAACATGCTGACGGGCCGCCTGGTCGACGCGCTCGACCTGATGAACGACCCGGAATGGAACGCTTCGCTGGAAGATCCCGATGCGCCGCCAGCCACCGACAATAGCCCTGCCGCTCAAGCCTATCGCGCTGAAGCGCGCCAATCGGTCGTTAAGGCGGTGAGCGGCGCCATTACCGTGCGCCGCCGTGGCTTGACCTACGCCGCGGAGATTTCGGCCACATCGCAGAGCCCGGAACGGGCTGCCGAAATCGCCAACCACATGGTTGAGCTTTTCCAACGTTATCAAATCGAAGCGCGTATCGAGAGCGCCGCCCGCGCCAACACTTGGCTGTCGACCCGCCTCGAAGAACTGCGCGCTGACGTGCAAGCCAAGGAAAACGTGGTCGAACAATATCGTGCTTCGACCGGCCTCGTTTCCACCCAAGGCGCGCTGCTGATCGAACAGCAGATTACGGATGCTCAGGCGTCGCTAAACCAAGCCCGCGGTGACTTGGCCGAGCGCCAAGCGCGCTATTCGCAGCTCCAGGACCTGATCAATCAGGGCGGCTCGCCCGATACGGTCGCCACGGTATTGAACTCCGTGGTAATCAGCCAGCTGCGCTCGCAGGAAGCGACCGTCGCCCGCCAACTCGCGGACTATGAAACGCGCTACGCTGGCTCGCACCCAGCGCTCGCCAACGTCCGCGCCGAACTTGCCGACATCCGCTCCCAAATCGCGGCCGAGACGCGCCGCATCCAGGCCGGCATGCGCAACGATGTCGACATCGCCAACGCGCGCGTCACCCAGGCGCAAGCGACGCTCGATGCGCTGCGCAATCAGCTCGCCGGCGGCGGTACTGAGATGGTTCGCTTGCGCGAACTTGAGCGCGAAGCCGCCGCAGCGCGAACCGTCTATGAATCGTTCCTTCAGCGCGCGCACGAACTTGCCGACCAGGGTGCGTTCAACACCGCTCCGGCGGAAATGATTTCCGCAGCCGCTGTGCCAAACGAAAAAAGTTCGCCGCGCCTCTCGATCTCATTCGTGATGTCGTTCGCGCTCGGCCTGGGTCTCGGCCTTGCCGCAGCGTTCCTTGCCGAAGCTCTGGACGAAGGTTTTGCCAGCTCCGATGACGTCGAGCGCAAGACCGGCGCGCCTGCTCTCGCCAGCATTCCGCGTGTGCATCGCCGCGAGTTGCGCCAGTCGCAGACCGCGACGCGGCACCCGGCCGCCTACATGATCGAACGGCAGATGTCGGCGTTCGCGGAAGCCTTCCGGGTGCTGCGCACGACCATCCTATTCGCTGCTGGTCAGCCCAAGACTCAAGTTGTAGCAATCACCTCGGCGCTGCCGAACGAGGGCAAGACGACAGTCTCGCTGTGCTTGTCGCGGGTTTCCGCGCTATCTGGCCAGCGCGTGCTTCTGATTGACTGCGACCTGCGCCGCCGTTCTGTGAAGGAAGTGCTCGATATCGAGCCCGAGGTCGGCCTGCTTCAGGTGCTCTCCGGTGAAGTCACTTGGCGCGAAGCAATCTATCTCGACGAGGCCAGCGGCATGTGTGTGCTGCCAGTCAGCGGCTCGGGCTTCACACCCAAAGAGATTTTTGGCGCCGAGGATATGAGCCGCTTGATCGCGGAGCTTCGCGGCTCGTTCGATCTCATCGTTCTCGACTGCGCTCCTGTGCTGGCCGTCGCCGAGACGCGTGTCGCTGCAGCAAAAGCTGACGCTGTAGTGGTGGTTTCACGTTGGCAGAAGACGCCGATGCGCGCGGTGCGCACAGCGCTTCAGCAGCTGGCCGATGCAGGCGCCAATATTCGAGGCGTCGCGCTCAACGGTGTCGATCGCCGCGTGCCTAGCTATTACTCTTATCCGACGTACGATTTCAGCAAGAGCTAAGCGGGGTTCGTCGGCGAAGAGTTTTCCACAGTCGTGGAGCGGGTTGTCTCGCTTTGGTGCTTTGCTTCGCGCACCGGGCGAGCGATTTGAGGTTTTCGTACTGAGATGCCAGTGAGCGCTTGCAATACGCGGTCACGGTGTCTTTAAGTAAAGTTGCTGAACGAGCTCGCTGCAGAAGAGGCGAGTAACGCGGGGTTGCTATGCAGGAGAAACCTAAAGCTAGCGGACAAGGCGCTAGCGTCTCAGCACCAGTTCGCGCGCAGCCGAGCACGCGTCCCCGCCTGACTGCGGTTACGCCGCCTGTTCCGCCGAAGGCGTCGGAAGCGCCCAAGCCGTTCGAAGTTGTACGCAAAGCCACCGACGTCGCGCCGGTCGCGGAGATCTCACCGGTTGGCGGTTGGTCGAAGCGCGCGTTTGACATTCTTGCGTCATCTTCTGCACTCGTCGTGCTGGCGCCGCTGCTGATCGCCACCGCTATCGCTGTGAAGCTCGACAGCCCGGGCGACGCCATCTTCCAACAGGAGCGCGGCGGCCTGGGCGGCAAGACATTCCGCATTTTCAAGTTCCGTACGATGTCGGTCATGGAAAATCGCGGCGTCGTTCAGGCGGTCCATCACGATGCGCGCATCACGCGCCTCGGCGCCTTCCTGCGCCGTTCCAGCTGGGATGAGCTGCCGCAGCTCATGAACGTGCTGAAGGGCGATATGTCGATCATCGGCCCGCGTCCACACGCGCTTGAGCACGACATCTATTTCCGTACCGTCGACCCCACCTACGCTGAGCGCTTCAGTGCGCGCCCCGGCGTCACTGGCTTGGCGCAAGTGAACGGCTGCCGTGGCCCAACGGAAACCGCGGACAAGATCCGCGCCCGCACCAAGTACGACGTTGAATACGTCACTAACTGGACGTGGTGGCGCGAAGTTGAGATCGTTGCGGCTACCGTAGCGGTGCTCTTCTGGAAGAAGGATCCCGGCGCACTTTGAGCCGGAATTAGCGAAGTGCGCGAGCGGCGCTTCTTGCATGTAGTTGGGGCGAGTGCGTGCGTGTCCGGCCTTGGGGCAGGGCGCGCTTGCGTCATAGAATAGAGACATCCGCGTGGTGGATACGCGCGGGCTTAACGAGAGAGGCGAGAGTTCCATGAAGGTGCTGTTGACGGGTTCGCGCGGGTACATCGGAACGGTGATGACGCCCATGCTGCAGAAGGCGGGGCACGAGGTTGTCGGCCTCGACGCCGATCTCTATTCGCGTTGCACCTTCGAGGATGGCGGCACGATCGTCGATATCCCGACCATCATCCGCGACACGCGCGATGTGCGCCTCGAAGATGTGGAAGGATTTGACGCCGTCATTCACCTCGCGGCGCTCTCGAACGATCCGCTCTCGAACCTCAATCCGAACCTCACCTACGATGTGAACCACCTCGCATCGGTCCGCATCGCCGAGCTGGCCAAGAAGGCCGGCGTGCCGAAATTCATCTTCGCCTCGTCATGCTCGAACTACGGCAAGACTGAAGGTGACGAGATGATCGACGAAACCGGCAAGCTCGCGCCGGTCTCGGCCTACGGTGAATCCAAGGTGCTGGTTGAGCGCGACGTGAAGCCGATGGCCGACGAAGATTTCTGCCCGGTCTTCATCCGTCCGGCGACGGCTTACGGCGTGTCACCGCGCCAACGCTTCGACATCGTGCTGAACAACCTTGTCGCCTGGGGCATGACCAAGGGTGTCATCCTCCTGAAGTCGGACGGCACGCCGATCCGCCCGATCGTCCACATCGAAGACATTTCGCGCGCCTTTATCGCGGCGCTCGAAGCCCCGGCCGATCTGGTCCGCGGCGAAGCCTTCAATGTCGGCCAAACGGCGCACAACTACACCGTCCGCCAAATCGCCGAGATCGTCCGCGACATCGTTCCCAACACGACGATCGAACTCACCAGCGAAGCAGGTCCCGATCCGCGCTCGTATCGCGTGAGCTTTGAGAAGATCAAGAAAACGCTCCCAGGCTTCCAGCCACAATGGGATGCCGTGAAGGGCGCCGAGCAACTCTACGCCGCCTACAAGAAGAGCGGCATCACGGTCGAGGAATTCGAAGGCACGCGTTACAACCGCATCGCCCACATCAAGAAACTCCTCGCCGACGATCTCCTCAACAACGAGCTGCGTCCGTCGGGCAAGGCGGTGGCCGCGGAATGAAGTTCCATAAGACCACACTGCAGGACGTCGTCCTCATTGAGATGACGCCCTTTGGCGACAATCGCGGTTGGTTCGGCCGTTCCTTTTGCATGAAGGAATTTGCCGAGAACAATCTCGAGGTCAGCTACCCGCAGCACAACACCGGCTACTCGAAGAAGAAGGGCACCGTTCGCGGCATGCACTTCCAAGTCGATCCGCACTATGAGGTGAAAGTCGTTCGCGCGCTGCAAGGCGCGGTGCACGACATCATCGTCGACATGCGCCCGCATTCGAGCACATACCTCAAGTGGGAAGGTTTCGACCTCTCGTTTGAGAACGGCCGCCAGCTCTACGTCCCGCGCGGCTTCGCCCACGGTTACCAGACGCTCGTGGACGATACGCAGGTGAGCTATCTCTGCTCGGCGATGTACGTGCCGGATTCAAACGGCGGCTACCGCCATGACGATCCGGCCTTCGGCCTGAAGTGGCCGCTGCCGGTCAGCGAAATGTCGGACAAGGACAAAGCCTGGCCGGATTTCGTGCAGCCTGAAAAGAGCGGTGTGAAGCCAAGCTCGATGCCGGTGCGGTTCTAGCGGCGCCTGCCAAGCAAACGAGAGGGGCCGCGTTCGGTGAGGAGCGCGGGCCTTTCTTTAGTCGCACTCTAGCGTCGCCGTCGTGTAGTCGAACCGGCGTTCGGCGAGGGCGCGGCGCGATATCCAGAAGTGCAACATGCATTCGGGCAGCCAGAAGGTGTCGTCGCTGCCAGTGATCTGTAGCAGAAGCGTGTCGTTGAAGTGCTCCTGCGGCGCGGATTGCCACGAGAAGCCGTAGCCCAGCATCTGATCGAGCAAGGGACCGGAGCTGATCCAATCGTGTGGCGCGCGATAATCCGGCGGCAGCGCGATGTCCGTGCCGCGCGCAAGCCCAGCGTAGCCAGCGAATAGATCAGTCTGCTGGAAATAGTAATCGAGATTGTAGAAGAGGCGATAGCCGCCGGTTTGTTCGGTCGGCATTGCTTCCGCGCGTGCATTTACGCTTGCGATCCAAGCCCGAAATTCCGCGCGCTGCTCGGCAGATAAAGGCTCGAACCGGCGGCTGCGCCAGCGTTGTTGTTGTGCTTCTGTCTCTTCGGCGATTTGCGCACGCAAGCGAAGTCCAGCGTGTGTCCATCGCGCGTTGGGCGAGCGTTCGTTGCGCGTATCGGGGTCAGGCAAGCTGATCGCGACGACGCCGGCGGCAAGCTCTGCAGTGAAACCGGAATAGGGCCAGCCTTCGGGCGTCGGGCCGTGTTCGACTTCCCACGGATTTGGCCCGTCGCGCATCGGCCCGAAGGCAGCTTCGATGCCGGTGCGCCGTGCGGTCTCGGCGATTTCCTGTGCTTCGCTGGAAAACTCGCCGTCCATGATCGGGCCGCTTAGCGCGTACGTGGGTATTGTCGCAAACCGCATCGGGCGCGGAAGATCGAGGCGCGCGAACGGATCAGAGGCGTCGAGCAAGAGATAGGGCGTTTCATCGATGATGCGCGCGAGCCCAGCGGGCGCGGCGCGTTCGGACCAATTTATACCGGAGCGAGGATCGTAGAGCACCGCAACACGTTCGCGCTCTTCAACGATGCCGTCATATGCGAGGAAGAACCAGAGCACGCCTTGCTCGGGCAGCCCTTGACGATCGGCAATCGCGGGCAAGTCGGCAAGATCGATTTGGCCGGCGAAGAACATCGGCGTGTTGGTGATCGTGCTGGTTGGCCAACCAAGCTCGGGAGGCATGCGTGGCAGGCCGCCGAAATAGGAATTTGTGGTGATGTTCGGAGAGGGTTGGCCGCGCACGATAGCGATGCCGGGGCGCGCCATGCGGTTCAGGAAAGTCTCGATGCGTGCGCGAGCCGCCGGATCAGTGTTTTGAGCGCTGGCGGGCATTGTCAGCAGCGCTAGACCGATGGCAGCGCAAAACCTTGCGATCTTCATGCGCGGAGAAAAACAAATCACACCCAACAAAGCAATAGATCCGCATTTCTGCATCGTCGCTTGTCGTGTTGTCACTCGGCGGCTCACGTTGGAGTGATGAGGGCGTCTATCGCGTATTTGTGAGCTCGCGCGCTGGCTTGCTTCGCTTAGCTTGGTTTCGTGAGGCGGATTCTAGCATCGATTTGCATGGCGACCGGCGTGTTTGCGAGTGCGGCAGCATCCGCGGACACCGGGTCTACGGCGTGGTATTCGATCGTCGCCGATAGCGGTCCAACGCTCGGTCACGTCTCGTTGGCGATCGAGCCGCGCGCGGATGGCCGCGATCTCATCGAGTATCAGGACATCTACCTACGCGAACATGGCGGCATGCCACATCGCGCGCGCACGCGCACGGTGTTGCGTGAGGATGCGACCGGACGCGCCGTTTCTATCGAAAGCGCCTCGCGCACCGGTCGTTTCCGCGCGCGCGCCAGCGCCGAGATCCTCAGCGATCGCGTCGAGATAGAGCGCGAGACACCAAGTGGAACAAGCCGGGAAACCGTACCGCTGCCGGCGAATGTTCGCTTTGATGATGGCGATGCGCTGATCGAGAATTGGGCTCCCGATACATCGCCACGGCTTGAATTTCTGAACTTCGATAGCGATACGCTCGCGGTTGAACGCATCGTCATCGAGGCGCGTGGCGCGCCGGACGAGGAGGGGCGGCAAGCCGCTATTCGCTGGCGCTACGATGGCGATCAGCTTCGCGGCGTGGCTCGCATGCTGTTGGAACGCGGACGCGTTGTTGAGGTAGCGCAGCCGATGTTCGGCGAAACGTTTCGCGTGCGGCTGACCGATCGGGAGACAGCCCAACGCGCGCATCCGCCGTATCGCGTCGTCCCTGCGATGGCGCAGCGCTCACCCTATAGGCTCTCTGCCGAAGCGCGACGTGGTCATATTCGCATTCGCTACGCGTTTCGCGAAGGCGTGGCATTCCCGTTGCCATCAACGGGCGAGCAACGCGTGCGTATTGATGGCGAGTCCGTCACCCTCGACATTTGCGGGGATTGCGGACCCGGACTGCCGACTGATGCGGCAACTCTCGCCGATGCCTCGCGCGCAACCGCGTGGCTGCAAAGCGATCACGCACGCCTGCGGGCCATGGCCGCCGCCGTGCGTGGGTTCAATGTTCCGGACGCCCGTAAGATGGAATTGCTGCTTGAGCGCGGCATTCCTTATCTCGAAGACGCTGACTTCAACGGCCACTATTCTGCACTCGATACTCTCGACCGTCGTTCCGGCGATTGCACCGAAGCCGCCGTGCTGCTCGCTGCGCTCGGCCGCGCCGCCGGCATCCCGACACGCGTGGCGAGTGGCGTGTCCTACTCGCGCGAAAGCTATCACGGCGTCAGCAACGCTTTCATCCCGCACAGCTGGGTGCTCGCCTATGTCGATGGACGTTGGCGGAGTTTCGATCTGGCGTTGCGTGAATTCGACAGCGGTCACATCGCGCTGACGATTGGCGACGGCGATCCGCGCTCGATCGCCGCCGCCGGTCAACTCGCAAGCCTATTGCGCCTCGACAGCATCGTTGAGGTTCGCCGCAGGAGCAGTTGAATTTTCCAATTGCGGCGCGCCTTCGTCTTCATAGATGACGGGCGCCTCGGGCGTCTCGAGCGCATTGTGATCGGCGATGTACTCGACCTTGGCTGCGTTGAAGCCACCCACCAGAACCGTTTCTTCCTGCACCTCGTAGTCCTGCGCGGCAGCGGGAAGGGCGATGGTCATTGCCGCGGCGATGATTGTTGGCCGCAAGCTGTAGGAAACACAGACCTCTCCGGCGCATGCGGATAGAAACGCGGCGCGTTCGGCTGTCGACATCGCGTTCAGGTCATGGACTTTGCGAACGCAAACGCGGCAGACGTCGCCATCGATGATGCTGGCGAGATCGTTCTTGTAAGGGCATGGGCGCTGAATCTTGGGGAACATCGCGGCTCCTTGTTCTGGGCGAACGCGAAAACGGCGGCGATCGAACCCCGATCGCCGCCGCTCGCAGTCTGCGGGGCTTAGTCCGCTTGCGAGGAAGCCGAAGCTTCTTCAGCCACGTTCGGCGCATCGTCGTCCTCGTAGACGACCGGTGCATCCGGCGCGGGCGTGGCGCTCGTGTCAGCAACCTGCTCGACACTGTCGCTGTTGATCGCACCTACGATAGTGAGATCCGTACGCGTCGAAGGATCTTGCGCAGCGGCGAGCGTCGGCAAGGCCAACGCGGCAACGGCAAGAGCTACACCGAGTTTCAATCTGTAGGACATAATTGTCTCCCTCCTAACGATGAGAAGGAGCGCACACATTCGCGCGTGTCGGCAATGGTCTCTCGTTCACCAGTGCGTGTTCTCCACGCTATCTCTCGCCGTTGTGAACGAAGAGTCGATGGTCTCACGGGTGCGTGATTATAGCATGCAAACGAAAGGCCGCAGCGCACCTAAGCGCCGCGGCCCTCGTTCCCCACACCCGTTAGCTTATTTCGCTTCGAGCACTTCGAGCAGGTTGTTCTCGCTCAGCACCTTCGCCGCATCGTGGATGCGCTCATAAGGCAGTTTTGCGCGCTGGGCGATGTCCAGCAGCGAGTGCTGACCGTCCGATTGGTTCAGCATCCAGAACACCGGCAGGTTGGCGTCGTAGGCTTTCTTGTCGCCGCCGATGGCGCCGTAGAGACCACGCTTGCCAAGATTCGGTTCGCCGTGCGGAGCAAGGTTCACCGTCTTGTACTCGTTCTCCATGATGTCGATCACTTGCATCGTATGTTTATACGATTTCTCCAGCGCCTCCGGCTTCAGGAATTCCATGTTGTCGGCTGACGTATGGTATTCCGGGAAGAGGCCGAAGCGCGAGCGGAGCAGGAGGCCAACGTTCAGGCGGAACGCCGGCGAGTTGTATTGGCGCTCGTCGTAGCCGTACGGCCAGAAGTCGACGATGTTCGGCGAAGCTTCTTCGTCGCGCAGGATCTTTTCGACAGCGCGGTCGACGATCGCGTCGCCAGCTTGACTACGCTTGTAGGTCGGGCCGCCAGGGTCGCCGACGCACGAGAGGATCAGGCCGTTCTTGATGCGCTTGATCTTCTCTTCGTTGCGGCTGAGCCAGGTGATCGAGCCGATCGTGCCCGGCGCGAAAATAAACTGGTACGAGTAGCGGGTCTTGCCCTTCAGTTCGGTCAGCGCCAGCTTGGCAGGTGCGTGTTGACGCTCATGCCGGAGCAATTGTCGTTGGCGAGCGAGGGGTGGCAGCAATGGGCCGAGAACAGAAATATCTCGTCGCTTTCGCCCTGGAGGAAGTACTCACCGTAAGTGAGTGAGCCGTTTGGGTTGTGGTCGGCGTCGATGAACGCCTCGTATTCGCCGTCCGGCAGGCTCATCAACTGGTCGTGGCTCATGCAGAAGCCCCAGTTGATGTTGTAATAGCTCGTCCGGTACGGGATCGGGTCGGGCTGGTCCGGCATCGTGAAGATGTGCTTCTTCAGTTCCGAAAGTTGGAACTTGCCGCTGATCGGGGCCGAATAATTCAAGACGTGCAGGTTGTGCTTCTTGAAGTCGATGATCTTGTTGCCTTGCGGATCCTTGATCCAGGCGTCGCGGATGTTCCATTCCGGCGCGATCGTCCAATCGAAGGCTTGCGTGCCTGATGGGACCTCATGGATTTTGAGGTCGATCTTCGATTGGATGTGCCCCAACGTCTCGCGTACGCCGTTGCCCGAGATCGAGCGACAGATCGGATAAAGCGTGTTGGCGAAGTCCCAGAGCTCCTGGCCGATACCCGGCTTGTAGAGTTGGTTGACAACAGACTCACGGATAACGGGCATGGACTGCTTTCCTAAATCGCGACGGGTTCGCCGGTCACCAGGCGCGTAAAGCACGTTTCGGGCCGCACAGTTTGCGTCCACGACCGCTCGTGCGCCGGTGATGACTTCCAAATTTTGTCGGGATTTCCCAGGTGCCGTCAGAGTGGGGGTTTTGTCAAGTTAAACGCCAAGTCGAATGTGTTTTCAGCTTGTTGAACGAGATCGTTGACGCGTCCAAGAATTGGTGCGCGTAACAGCATGTAGCGGCACGATGGTTGCAGCCTTAACGGCCGGCGCGGACAACAGCGCTCAGCCTTGCGAGCAGGGGTCATGAAAGTCGTCCTATTCTGCGGCGGTCTCGGTACGCGCATCCGCGAGTATTCCGAAAGTGTGCCGAAACCGATGATCCCGATCGGCCATCAGCCGATTCTGTGGCACGTGATGAACTACTATAGCCAGTATGGGCACAAGGATTTCGTGCTCTGCCTCGGCTACAAGGCCAACACGGTTAAGGAGTTTTCCTTAACTATAAGACGCAGACCTACGGCGACGTGATCGTCGAAGGTTCGAAGGTCGAGCTCCTCGGCCCGCGCGAAGAAGATTGGCGCGTGGCGATGATCGATACTGGGGTCTGGCGCAATATCGGCAGCCGCCTCTGGGCCGTGCGCGATCACGTCAAGAACGAAGAGATCTTCTGCGCCAATTATAGTGACGGTCTTTCCGACGTGAATCTCGACGACATGATCGAGAAGTTCAAAAAGTCGGACAAGATCGCCTGCTTCCTCGCCGTCCATCCGCCGGTGACCTACCACCTCGCCGACATCGCCGACGACGGCAAAGTCAACCGCTTCATCACCTCCGATCGTTCCGAGATCTGGATCAATGGCGGCTTCTTCCTGCTGAAGCCGGAAATCTTCGATTATATGAACGACGGCGAAGAACTCGTGGTCGAACCGTTCGAGCGGCTGATCAAAGAGAACAAGCTGATGGCCTACAAGCACACCGGCTTCTGGCGTTCGATGGACACGCTGCGTGACCGTCAAGTGCTTGAAGACATGATGGAGAAGGGCGAGATGCCCTGGAAGGTCAACGGCAACGGCAAGAAGCCGAAGAAGTAAGATGCTGGCGCTCGACCTCGCACGGCCGGGCAAGGCGCTACGCGTGCTGGCGCTCGGCGCGCACTCCGACGACATTGAGATCGGCGCCGGCGGAACCATTCTCTCTTGGATCGCTTCAGGCGCCGAAGTGACGGTCGATTGGTGCGCACTCTCCGCGCCAGGCGAACGCGCCGACGAGGCGCGCGCGAGCGCGATGGAATTTCTTGCCGGCGCCAAGCAGGCCGACATCCATCTTGGTCAGTTTCGCGATGGCTACTTTCCCGCTGAACGTACGGCGGTGAAGGATTGGGTCGAAGGTCTGAAGCGCTTAGAGAAACCGGACGTCGTGCTCTGTCACCAGCGCAACGACGCCCACCAGGATCACCGCATTGTGTGCGAGCTGGCGTGGAACACGTTCCGCGATCACCTGATCCTTGAGTACGAAATTCCAAAATGGGATGGTGATCTCGGCCAACCGAACATCTACGTGCCGTTGAGCGATGACGTGCTCGTCCGCAAGATCGAGCTGCTGCACAAGCACTTTGGCACCCAACGCTCGAAAGCCTGGTTCGACGACGAGACATTTCGCGGCCTTGCACGTCTGCGTGGCGTCGAGTGTCGCGAGCGTTACGCGGAAGCGTTTTTTGCCCGCAAACTTCTACTGAAATAGGGACGATCACCATGGCCCACGCCGGCTTTGAAAAATCGAATGTGCTGCGTGCAAAGGGCCAGAGTCTGATCCCCGGGGGCGCACACACCTACGCCAAGGGTGACGATCAATATCCGCTGCTGGCGCCGGGCCACATCGTGCGAGGCAAGGGCTGCCGCGCCTGGGATGCCGATGGCAACGAATACATCGAATACGGCATGGGCAACCGGGCCGTAACGCTTGGCCACGCCTACGAGCCGGTGCTCGCGGCGGTGCGCGCGGAGCTGGAAAACGGCGTGAACTTCACGCGTCCAGCGGCAATCGAGGTCGCGGCGGCCGAGAAGTTCCTTTCCATGATTCCGAAAGCCGAGATGGTGAAGTTCTCAAAGGACGGCTCGGACGCCACCTCGGGTGCGGTCAAGATCGCGCGCGCCTACACGGGCCGCGACATCATCGCGATTTGCGGCGACCACCCGTTCTTCGCGGTGGACGATTGGTTCATCGGCTCAACGCCGATCAATGGCGGCGTGCCGAAGGCGGTCAGCGACCTGACGGTGAAGTTCAAGTACAACGACATTGAAAGCGTCAAAGCGCTGTTGAAGCAGTATCCGAAGCAGATTGCGGGTTTCATCCTCGAACCCACGCGCGGCGCCGATCCAAAGGACAACTTCCTTCACGAACTGAAGCGTCTCGCCCACGAAGACGGCGCGCTCTTCATTCTGGACGAGATGATTTCCGGCTTCCGCCTGCACAATTACGGCGCGCAGCATATGTATGACATCGACCCCGATCTCTCGACTTGGGGCAAAGCCATCGCCAACGGCTTCTCGGTGTCAGCTCTCGTCGGCAAGCGCGAGTTCATGCGCTTGGGCGATCTGGAGCAGTGGGACAAGCCGCGCGTGTTCCTGATGTCGACGACGCACGGCGGTGAGACCCATGGCCTGGCCGCGATGATCGCGACGATGGATGTCTACAAGAACGAGCCAGTGATCGAGCACATGGTGCGCGCAGGCAAACGTCTGATGACGGGCATCGAGCAGGCGGCGCGGGCGCGCGGCGTTCATGAACACGTCACAGTCATGGGCATGCCGTCGAACGCAGTCTTTGGCACTACCGACCCGGACAAGAAGCCGAGCCAAGCGTACCGCTGTGTTCTGTTGCAGGAGTTGATCAAGCGCGGCGTCATCGCCCCTTCGATCGTCGTTTCTTACGCCCACAAGGATGCCGATATCGATCGCACCATCGAAGCATTCGATGGTGCGATGGAGGTCTATGCGCGCGCGCTGAGCGATGGCGCGGAGAAGTTCCTGGTCGGCCCGCCCTCGGAAATGGTGTACCGCGCGTACAACAAGAAGCCGGCGAACGCCGTGTCGGCGGGCTAGCCGCGAGGGGCCCGGAAATTAGGGCGCTTAACGCCAGGTTGCTTCCCCTAAACGTTGCGTTCGGTTAACCATATCCAGTCATTCTGCTGCCAAATCGTCGCCTCGTGCGGCACTGGGTGGAGCAGGCACATGGGCCGTCGCAAACAACGCGTTAATCAATCTAGGGCGCAAATTCCCGCTGAAAGCGCATTTCGTTGCGATTCAGGCCGGTCGCGCCGATTCCTAGGCCGTTCACTCTTTCAGGGCGGCTTGGGGGAAATCTTGCGTACCAATCCTTTTGCCTCGCTTTTCGCGGCGACGCTCATGTTTCTCGCGCCCGTCCAAGCGGCCGCGCAGACGCAGTCTTCCGATACCGCCCAGCGCCAAGAGAGCACCTCGGTGCGGGACCGTGATCGGCCTGAGTACGATGCGCCTGGCCGCCGTCTTGGCGCGTTCGACCTGAGCGCGTCGATCGATCTCGCGGTGACCAGCACCGATAACCTCTTCGCCGCGCCTTCGGGCGCGCCGAGCGACGTTGACGACATCATCTATAGCGTCGCGCCGAACTTCGCTCTGAGCTCCGATTGGTCGCGTCACGCTTTGGCGTTCGACGCCGGTGCGGTCTTCCGCAGCCACGAGGACTTCTCAAGCGAAGATGCCGACGACCACTACATCCGCGGCACTGGTCGCTTCGACATCGGTGAAGACACTGCGATCCGTGGCTCTGCTCGAGCTTCCCACCAAGTCACGCCGCGTACTGATCCGGATTCGCCGTTCGTTGGCAGCCCGGTCGAGTACGATCGCATGGACACCGGCCTTGGCATCACCCACCGGTTCGCGCGGTTCGAGGTGAGCCTCGATGCGAGCAATAGCTCATACGAGTACGACGGCGTGCAAGCGTTCCGCGACAATGACGAAAGCTCGTTGCGCGGTCGCCTCGAAGCCGAGCTCAGCCCGCGCGTCGGCCTGTTGCTCTCTGCCACTGTTGATGAGCGCGACTACGACAACTCACCGCAATTCAACTCGGATGGCCAAGCCTACATGGTCGGCCTCTCGCTCAACACCGACCTGATGCGCGGCGAGATCCAAGTCGGCCAGTTCGAGCGTGATTACGCGGGTGTCGCGGGTACGTTCGATGGCGTGGCCATCGCCGGTAATGTTGAGTGGTACGCCTCGCAGCTGACGACCGTCACTGTCGATGCGCGCCGTGACGCGGACGATCAGATCGGCGCGTTCTCGGGCGAGCCCTACATAACGGAAGAATACGGCCTGCGCGTCGATCACGAACTGCTCCGCAACGTGATCCTCACGGGCAGCGTGCGCTTGGGCAATCGCGACTACCAGACGATCGCCCGCAAGGACGATTATAGCGAGTGGGAAGTGGGCGCCGACTACATGCTCAACCCCCATGCCGCGCTTCGTTTCCGCTATAGCCACGACGAAGTTGATTCCCCGGCTTACCGCGACTACGAGGTCAATCAGGCGACGCTTGGTCTGACGCTGCGCCTCTAGGCAGCAGCGCGGGCGTCGCGAGCGCGAGCTGGGTCATGTCCGCGGGGAAGAAAACCAAACCCAAAAAGAGCGCCGCGCGGCAACGCGCGGCGCCGGGCGTTCTGACCGACGCTTTGGCCGAGGCCGCCTGGAGCGAGGCTGACGTGGCGCTGGCCCAAGCATTGGCCGACTTCGACGAGGCCGAGACCGCCCAAAAGAAAGGCGCCCGACAGGATGCGCTGGAGCGTCTAGGACAGGCGCTCTCGCGCGCCGCGCGCAAGCGGGGCCTGAGCCGTGTTGGCGGTTTGGATGAACGTGTCGCATTTGACGCTGACGTCCACGACCTCAACGCTACTGTCGCGAAAACGCCGAAGAGCGTGCGTATCCAGGCACGTGGTGTGGCGCGGGGAGGTGAGGTGCTGATCAAGCCGCGCGTCGCGCCATTGGAGAAGAAAAAGCGATCATGAGCGATTGGACGCTCTGCATCGATTTCGGCACTGCCTTCTCGAAGGCCGCCGTCGCGCCCTCGGGCGCCTGGTCGCGCTTCGATCCCGCAAATGTGCGCCCCCTTATGCTGAGCGCCGAGGGGCCGAACACGTTCTTGCTGGATAGCGCCGTCTTCGTGGATGAGGATCGCGTCCTCTTTGGCCGCGGGGCCTTGAGCGAGGCAGAGGCCCAGGCTGAGAACAAGCGCGCCGCACTGCGCTCGTTCAAGACCTTGCTGAGCGTCAGCGATCTGGACCGCGCGCTCAACACCAATGCGCCGACGACGATCGATCCGCACCGCGTCTTCCAGTTGCGCGATCTGATCGTGCTCTATCTGGCTTACCTGCTGGCCTCCATCGATCGCGCCATCGCCGCCGATCCGACGCTGGCGCAAGGGGGCGTGTTCGCCCGCCGCTACGCCGCTCCCGCTTGGCGCGCAGGCGACAGCGCCGGCATGCACGAAGTCATCGTGCGCTTGTTCGGCGAGGCGGAAGCATTTCGCACCATCATCGGTAAGCGCATCTTGTCGCCGGATGGTCTCTCGTTGCGCACGATCAGCGACGCGCTGCCAAAGGCCATGGACCAAGCCGAGTCGCTTGAGATGGGGCTCATCTACGAAGCCACGGCCGCAGCAGCCTACACCTCCGTTGGGCTCGACGGCGCGGGCTCGCACATGATCGTCGTCGATATGGGAGCGGGCACCACCGACATCGCCGCGCTCGCACGCCTCGGACCGCGCACCATCGAACTTCCGGAAGCGCGCGTGACGTTGAAGCAAGCCGGCGACTTCATTGATCGCGTTATCGCCAATCGTGTGCTCGACATGGCGAAGTGGGCCAAGCGCGAGCAGGACAGGGCCGAACTCTGGTCAGTGCTCATGCACCAGATGGCTGACATCAAAGAAGCCATCATGGCCGATGGTCGCACGACGTTGCGCAATCAAGGCCGCAGCATCACGCTCACTTTCAAGGACATTGAGAAGGACGGAGATTTCCGTGACTTCCAGAAGGGCTTGCGCGAGGCCTACGATCATGCGCTTGCGATCGTGCGCGATGACGCGCGCGCCCGAGGAAGCTCCGAAGTTCAAGCAATCGCCGTTGGCGGCGGTGCTGCGACGCCCTTTATCCAGGACCTGATCCGCCGCAAGATGGAAGCGACGCGTCCGCGTGTTGTTCCACGCCCCGCGACGCCAGATTGGGCGCATGCGCGCGAGTTCAGAGGCAATCTGGCGCCGGTGTTTCCGCAGCTTGCTATCTCAATCGGCGGCGCGCTGGCGCCTGACAGCATGCTTGCGGCGCGGACTAGTCGCCCCGCAAACGACCGAAGCGGTACTCCGGCGGGACGCGATTGACATAAACCGCCGTTTGCGCGCGCGGCTTGCGCCGCAGCGCCAACATTGCCTGACGCACGGCGCTTATCGGCGTGCGGTCCCATGCAGTCACCAGAATGCATTTGTCGGCCATCCCGGCCGTCGCGGCGCCGTCCGCGCCTGCAAGCACGGGCGGGCAATCGAGCACGATCAGCTCGTAGTGCTGGCGCAGGCGCAGCAGCAATTCGTTGAAGCCCGGCGCGGAGCCGATATTGCGCCACGGACTGCGGATGCGCGAGGCAGGGATGAAGTGCAGACCGGTCTCATCCTCTTCGCCGACGAAGTTCTGCCATTGGCTCGGGGTCTCGCATGCATCGACCAAGCCTTCATCGGGATCGAACCCCAGCGAGCGCGTCAGCGAGCGACGACGAAGATCGCAATCGATGACGACCACGGTGCGCCCTTGCTGGGAGGCCGCGACCGCAGTGCAAAGCGCTGCAGTCGTCGCGCCCTCGTTCGGGATGGCGGCGGTGAAGGCGACAACGCCCTCCCGGTTGATGGCGTTCTGCAGATCACGGAACGCCGTCGCGAAGGGCGACGACGGTTGGAAAGCGAGCATGCCGAGCGGCGAGCGCCTGTCTGGCGCCAACTGGCGCAGCGCCCGCTGTGTAAGCTCAGGCGCCGCGCCCAGAATGGCGTATCCACGGTTCTTGCCAAAGCTTGAGAGCGAAGTGACGGTGTTGCGGCTAAGCTCGTGCACGAACGCTGTAAGCGATCCTGCGGCGATCCCAACCGGCGCCCAGAACAGTAGCGCGCTCAGCGGCTTGACGCCGCCACCCAGGTCGTACCCGATGCCACCGCTGGCAACGACAAGCGAAACCAACACGAAGAGCGGCCACTGACGCTTGGCGGCGCGGCGCAAGCGACCGAGTGCAAGCGACTTCGACGGTGGTCGACGCGAGCGCAAAGTGGCAGCGCCAAGCGTGCCGGGTTCTTGATACCGGGGCCGCTCGCTAATCACGGGTGACGTCACCATTACTCCTTGCGGGCGCCCCGAGCGCTTGCGCGCAAATCCCGCTCCATCAGCAATCCGCAGCCTATAGCCAATACTCAGGCGAATTCGAGGGCAAATGTTAGTGGCGACGGCGAAGTTATCCACACTGCAGGGGCAATTTGGCGCGGTTTTCCCGCGCAAAGTGCGATCTGTGGTCTCACTAGGCGTCTGCGCAAAAAATACCCAATCGAGGGCCAGCAGACATTGAAGTTTCGCGCGAGAGGTTCTTAATCGCTCGCACGAAGGTCAGGAACAGCGATGCTCATCCAACTTCCCAGCGGGCCACCAGACCAGCCGGGGCCGCAGAACGCGGAACAAGGTCGTACAACATTCGAAGCAGGCCTTCGGCGCGATCTCGCGAGCTCTCCGATAGTCTCCTACGACTCGATGCTTGGTGGTCCCGTCAAGCGCACGATCGATCTCGCCATCGCTCTGAGTTCAGCGCCGCTTTGGTTACCGACGATGTTGGTGGCGGCGGGCGTTGCAAAGCTGCGCGATCGTTCGCCGGTATTCGTCGCGCAAGAGCGCATTGGCTATGGCGGCCGCGCCTTCAAATGCTTCACGCTCCGCATCTCACCGACCGTGAAGAAGGAAGAAGCGGACGCAGCGGCGAACGACGAGGTGAGCAAGGCGGTTTCGCGTCGCGTGCGCTGGCGGAACGCGCTTGAGCGTCTCCCACAACTCCTCAACGTAATCCGTGGCGACATGGCGGTAGTTGGCCCGAGCCCGCTGTCACGGGAACAATTGGAGCCGATGAAGTCCGCGCGCCGTTACTATCTCAGCGCACGCCCCGGCGTAGTCGGAACCAGCGCCATCATTGGCGGCAGCGGCGATCCGAGCCAGTACAAAATCTACTCGATGTCATGGGCCGTAGCGACGGACGCTCTGATTTTCTGGGACGGTTTGCGTTCGCTGTTCGATCGCCGCCAGGAGCTGTGGAATCCAAGTTTTGCGCGCGCCGAGCCAGGGCAGAGCACCAGCGGCATCGTCGTGCGCCGCCGTACTCCGCAATAGTTACGAGACGCTGTAGTAGGACTTGGACTCGTTGAAGTAGAGCGAGTCCGTGTACGACTGCCACCGAGGCAGCACGTAGTTCAGAGCGATACCCAGAACGTTGCCGCCCGCGGCCTCGGTTTGCATCACCGCTGCGCGCATGGCGCCGATGGCGGTGCGGCCGGCGCGGGCGATCAGCACGGTCGTATCGGCGCGGCCAACGACTATGCGGGTTTCGGCGACGGCCAGGATCGGCGCGCAGTCGAGGATCACCAGATCGTAGTGAGCGCGCAGCTCCCCGATCAGATTGCCCATCGCGTCCGAACCGAAGACATCGCGCGGCGTGAAACCCGAGGCGGCGATCGGCAAAACGTGCGCTTCGGAGTTCGGGTCTTTCACAATCGCCGAACGCCACGGCGCCTCGCCTGCCAGCACTTGCAGGATGCCGACATCGGTTTCGATATCGATGACGTCATTGATAGATTGCTTGCGCAGATCGCAGTCGACGACGCAGACTTTCTGGCCCGACATCGCGGCAACCCGCGCCAGGCACATCGAGATCGTGGTCTTGCCTTCATCGGGCAGTGCCGATGTGACGGCCACAACCTTCGAAGAGAGATCGAGCTTCGAGTAGACAATTACCGTACGCAGCACCCGCAGCGATTCGGTGAACGCCGACATCGGGCGACCGATCAGGTAACCCGAAGGATGACGCTCAGCCGGCGGCATTTGACGCATCATGCGCTTCGAGATGGTTGGGATCGATGAGATCGCCGTGACGCCGACCTTCGCTTCAAGATCGTCTGCGTTCTTCACCGATTGGTCGAACAGCTCCGCGATCAAGCCGGCGCCGATGCCGACTAGGAGGCCCGCAGCCAGCATCATCAACAGCGCGAAGCGCAGCTGTGGTGAAGAGGGGCTCCCCGGCAGCGCGGCGGCGGAGAGCAGGCGGGCGGTCGGCGCACTCAACTGTGAGACATCGGCTGACGTCTGCGAGCGCTCGATAAAGGACTCGTAGAGTGCGCGCGCTTCTTGCGCCTGCTGCTCAAGGTCGCGCAGGCGCTGTGTTGTGGCGGCGCTGTTCGCGGCCGGGGCCGGTGCTGGCGTTGCGGCGCGGCGCGCTTGTTGGAGCGCGTTCACCCGCGAGCGGGCGCGCGTGACGTCGCTCTCCATACTGGCCTGCGCACGCTGTAGTTCGCGCTCAACCTGCGCGTCGAGATCGCGGCGCTCCACTTGGATGGCCTGCACCGCCGGGTGTGTCGGCAGATAGCGGTTCTCTAAATCCTGTTGGCGCTGTGTTATGTCGGCTTCGCGCTCGCGCAGCGAATTGATCGAAGCGGAATTGGCGGCGTTGGCGAGCGCCTCCATCGACGCGCCTGAAGACCGCAGGTCGCGAAATTGACGCAGACGCAACTCGTGCTCCGAGAGTTCACCCTGTGCCGCAGCCAGCTGACCCTGGATGTCGGGCTGGGGCTCAACGACAGGCTGCTCATCCGGCGATACGACGCCGGCTTCGGCGCGGAACGCGTTCAGTGCGTCTTCCTTCGCTTGCACGTCCTCACGCAGTTCGGCCAACCGGCGCGAAAGCCAGGAATTCTCGTTCATGGCGCTGTTGGCGCTCATGTTGAGCTGGCTGGCGAGGTAAACGTCAGCGTAGGTGTTGGCGATCAGCTGTGCGCGCAGCGCCGTTGAGGAGCGCGCCTGAATTTCGAGGATGCCGCTCTCTGGGCGCGCCCGCACTTTGATTGCGCGCGCCAAGTCTTCGGCGAGGCCGGGTGTAGTCTGTGTGCCGCCCATGCCTAACGCGGCGGCGAGTTCGTTCATCAGGGCCGGAGAGCGTAGCAGCGCCACTTCCGCATCGAGCGGAGATATCTGCGTCGCCGCGGTTGTTGTCGGCGCTTGATTGAGCATCAGCATCGATGTCGCGGTGTAAACCCGCGGCTGCAGCATGATGATCGCGAACGTCAACACAGCTGCGGTCGCCGCACCTATGGTGATGAGCCACATGCGCCGGCGGAACATGTTCTTCGCCGCCGTGAGCCCGACCATGTCCGCCAATCCGCGCGGTGCTTCATTTCGTGTCGGATTGAGAGAGGGCTCTTTGTTGACCACGTTCATATGGTTCACGCGCAGCCTGCTTCTTGGCCGAGTTGATTACGAAAGCCGTCATTAAGCCTAGCATTGCTGCAAAGCCAATGTCGTCAGCATCGCGTGGTCATGCATGGTTTGCGCCGCGCCGGCGTGTCGAAAAGAGCGTGACGGTGATTAACCGCGTTCGCTTAGAAAAGCCGCTCGCCAATGCGCACCGTATCACCCGGTAGGACCGGGGTGGCGACCGTCAGCGGGTATGCGCGCTCGACATTTTCGTTCGCGCGACGGATGAAAACCCGTGTGCGGTTCGCCCGATAGGTGAATCCGCCCGCCGTCGCCACCGCGTTCGGGACGGTCAGGTTGGCTGAGTACGGGTAGGTACCGGGGCGCTGCACTTCACCCAGGATGAAAAAAGGCCGGTAGTTGGTGATTTCCACCGCTACGCTCGGATTGCGCAAATAGGCGGACAGCGCCGTCTGGAGAGCTGTGGTGAATTCCGAAACCGTGAGCCCGCCTGCCTGGATTGAGCTAATCAGTGGGTAGGCGATCGCGCCCTGGGCGCCGACCGTGAACTGGCCGGTCAGATCCGGTTCGTTAAACACCGTGATGCGGATCTGGTCACCCGCGCCGAGACGATACTCGACGGGTTCAACCATCTCTTCGGTCGCAGGCGCCATTGTGGAGCACGCGCCAAGCGCGCCGGCGCTGGTCGCAAGCGCCAAAGAACGCAGAAACGCGCGACGGCTGTGCCAGATTGGCGAAGTCATGAAGTCCGATCCTTGGGGCGTTCCTACGCCCTCGCTCCCTGGAAGCAAAGCGGGGGCCACCACACCACGTCACACGCATCGCTGTTTTTGTGCGTAGTGAGGTGTTTGAACAATACACGAAACGCGCGACCGGTTAGGGTTGCTGCGCGCTTAAGAAGCGTAATTCGGGAACTGCGTTGCGAGGGGGGTTGGCGGATGTTGTCATCCCAGGTGTGGGCGTGCTGAGGTTCTTTCAGGGGTCGAAATCCCGCGTCGTGAGGTTTCTCGACGGGCGGGTGGGTTATGCCGTGGGTGATATCCACGGCCGCTCCGACCTCCTGGCCGACATGATCGCGCTCCTTGAGGCACGTTCCATAGACGATACGCGCCTTGCCGGCCCGCCGATTGTCGTTTTTTTGGGCGACTACATAGACCGCGGCCACGACAGTGCTGGGGTTATCAGTTTGCTGGCCGCCGGCGGTCCCCGTTACTGCGAGTGCCGTTTCCTACGCGGTAACCACGAACAATCTCTCATGGCCTTTCTGGACAACCCGATGGCCAATCGGGGCTGGCTGCTGCAGGGCGGGGCGGAGACCCTCATGTCATACGGCGTCCGTCCGCCGCCGTTCAACGGGTCCGCCCAAGCGTGGCGCGACGCTGCCGACGATCTCAACGCGTGCATTCCCGCGGCTCATCACAGCTTCTTCGCTAGCCTCGAGCGTTACGTCGAACTCGGCGACTACGCATTCGTCCACGCCGGCGTTGACGATAGCCGTTCGCTCACCGATCAGCCGGATGAGGCGCTTTATTGGGCGCGCGAGACATTCCTCGGCTCGAAACGCCCGTTCTCTCACCGCGTTGTCCACGGCCACACGCCGGTGGACCGCCCGCACGCAGACGCCCGCCGCATCGCTGTGGATACCGGTGCTTATGCCTCAGGTATTCTGACGGCAGCTCGGTTTGAGGGGGAGGCGGCAACCTTCCTGGACGTCCGCCGGCCAAACATTACCGTTTCGACGCCGTCTCGAACCTTCCAGGCCGCTGAGGTCAACTGGTAGCGGCGCCGCCGTGAAGGCGCGGCGCGAGGGCCGCTTGTTCGCGCGCGCGGCGCGGTTTACACCCGCGCAACCGAACAGGAGATCGCGGCATGGCGCAGAGCGGCGCGCACGGAAACATGGAAATCTCGGACCAGAAGGCGACCTTCAATGGGTTCCTGATGGCGACCGTCTGGGGCTGCGGCTTGGTTGCGCAACTGGTCGGCCTGCTGACCCTCGCTTTCGCCATCGGCGCCGGCTGGTGGGCCGGCTTCGTGGTGTTCGTCCTCATTGGCGTCGCTGTCGGTATGTCGTTCAAGCTTTCGGGTGTGTACTGGGCGGTGCAAGTGGCGCTCTGGGTGCTGTTGGCGATTGGCGGCCTCGTCATTCCTGCGCTGACAGCGGGCTGATCGTTGAAGATCGCCGTCCTCAAGGAGAGCGCGCCTGGGGAGACCCGGGTCGCGGCGACGCCGGAGACGGTCAAGAAAATCGTGGGGCTCGGCCACACGGTGACGGTGGAAGCCGGCGCCGGCGAACGCGCGAGCTTTCCCGATCAACAATTCAAAGACGCGGGCGCTGAGATCAGCGCTGACGGCGGCATTGGCGGCGCCGACCTTGTTGTGAAGGTGCGCCGTCCAACCGACGCCGAGATCGGCAAGATTAAAGCAGGCGCGGGTTTTGCCTCGTTGCTCGAGCCGTACAGCGACAAAGCCGTGATCGATAAGCTCACGAGCGCAAAGATCGACGCGGTTGCGATGGAATTCGTTCCACGCATCAGTCGCGCCCAGTCGATGGACGCGCTCTCATCGCAAGCAAATCTCGCTGGCTATCGCTCGGTGATCGAAGCGGCCGAACTCTACGGCCGCGCGTTTCCGATGATGATGACGGCCGCGGGCACAGTCGCCGCGGCGAAGGTTTTCATCATGGGCGTCGGCGTTGCTGGCCTCCAAGCCATCGCGACTGCGCGGCGTCTTGGCGCAGTCGTCACCGCGACTGACGTCCGCCCCGCCACCAAAGAACAAGTCGCTTCGCTCGGCGCAAAGTTCGTTGCGGTTGAAGACGAAGAATTCAAACAGGCCGAGACCGCCGCTGGCTACGCTAAGCCGATGAGCGCCGAATATCAGACCAAGCAGGCCGCGCTCGTGACCGAGCACATCGCCAAACAGGACATCGTCATCACCACGGCGTTGATTCCGGGTCGGGCCGCGCCGGTGCTGGTTACGGAAGCGCAAGCGAAGTCGATGCGTCCGGGTTCGGTGATCATTGATCTGGCGGTGGCGCAGGGCGGCAATTGTCCGCTCTCGAAGCCGGATGTGCTGGTCGAAGTCGGCGGCGTGAAGATCATGGGCTTCACCAATCTGCCCGCGCGCCTGCCGTCGGACGCGTCCTCGCTATACGCCAAGAACTTGCTCGCGCTCTTGCCGCTGCTGACCGACAAGGACAGCAAGGCATTCGCACCTGCTTGGGATGACGAGATCATAAAGGGCGCTATGTTGAGCAAGGCCGGTGCGCTCGTGCATCCGCACTTTGCTCCAAAGACCGCTGCATGAACGACGTCGAATTCGCCAAGCGCTATTACGAGGCGTGGAACAAGCGTGATCTTGAGGCGATCCTTACGTTGTACGCCGATGATATCGAGTTCTCCTCGCCTTACATCGCCGCGCTCGGCTTTTCACCGGATGGCGTGATCCACGGTAAGGACCTGCTGCGCCTCTACTTCGAGAAGGCGCTCGAACGCGCGCCGCAACTGACATTCACGCCGGAAGCGCTGCTCGTCGGCGCGCGCGGCCACACGTTGATTTACCGCAACCATCGCGGCGAACGTGCTGCTGAAACTCATGAGACGGATGGCGTCGGCCTCGTCATCCGCGCGGACGCGACCTACACTACCGAATAAAGGTACGGAGGAATCGCCATGGCCGGTCGTCACGCGATCATTGCAGCGCTTGCCGCTGCTGCGCTCAGTTCGCCCGCACACGCACAGAACGCCAGCCAAGCCCAGGAACTGAGCCTTTGCGCCGGCGCCGTCGCTGCCGTCGGCAATCTCGACGTGCTAGCCTATCCGCGCGGTGCAAGTGGCGAGTGGTCAAACCTGCTTGGTATCATCCTCGATCGTTTAAACCGCGAGGAGGGCGTGGAAGGCATGACCGGCCGCTATGCCGCCAGCGCCGCCAAGGGCTACTGGCTGGAGCAGCCTGCCGCCGAACGCGCCACCGCCGCTAACGCGTGCCGCACCCGCTACGGCGGCTAACGACAGCGCGTCCGTTTCGGCTCCGGTCGGCTGGCGACGAGTATCGGTTGACCCGGCGCCAATTCCGCCTCTTAGTCCTCTCGCCGAATCCGCGAGGGAGCCAATGGAAGCGGTTGATCCTTTTGTTTTCTATCTCGCCATCTTCGTGCTGGCGATTTTCGTCGGCTACTACGTCGTCTGGTCTGTCACGCCGGCGTTGCATACGCCGCTCATGGCCGTCACCAACGCCATCTCATCGGTCATCATTGTCGGCGCTTTGATCGCCGCTGGCGCAAGCGCGATGACTGATGGCGGCTGGATCGCCAAGGGCGCGGGCGGCCTCGCCGCCGGCCTCGCCGCAGTGAACATCTTCGGCGGCTTCCTTGTCACGCAGCGGATGCTCGCGATGTACAAGAAGAAAGAGAAGAAGTGACGTGAGCCCGGCCGACTGGCGCGCACTGATCGAAGCCTATCTGGAAGGGCGTCTCTCGGCTGAGGCGTTCATGCGCCGCTTTGTCGATGGCTGGCGCGCGAGCGGCGGAAACGTGCCGCGCGCCATCGTCGCCATGCAGACGACCGTCGAAGCGTTCGAAGCAGACGTGTTGCGCGCCGGCGAAGAGGGCGCTGTCGGCGATGACGAGCTTCGGCAGGCCGCGCAGCGCGCGCTCGCCAATCTCGGTGAGGAGCCGCCGGTTGCGCCGCATACGTTTGACCGCACCCGCGCCCGCGAAGACATGCGCCGCTTCCAAGTCCAGATGCGCGGCTGCGCCGGGCTTGGCTGCATCATCGCGCTGATCTGGGTCGGCCTCTGTGTGCTGCAGATCAATTTCGTGATCGAGTGGATACACGCGAACATGATCGACAACGTCTGGCTCTCGGCGGTCATTGGCTTCTGCGTCGCCTTCGTGCCGATCATAGGCAACGTCATCGCCTTTCTCGGCGCTACCGCCGCCGGCTGGCCAACCTGGCTCGCCGCAGTCGTTTTCTTCGCGGCGCCTGCCGTGACTATTTTCTCTGGCTGGCAGCGCTATCGCCAGTTCGGACCACCTAGGGGCTGACATGAACGCTGATCTTGCAGCACTGCTCTATCTCGTCTCCGGCGTGCTTTTCATTCTGGCGCTCAGAGGCCTATCGAGCCCAGAGACCAGTCGCCGAGGCAACACTTTCGGTATGATCGGCATGGCCATCGCCATCGGCACAACGCTTTGGCTCGTCAGCCCCGATGGCATGACTTGGGGCATTATCATCGCCGCGATCGCCATCGGCGGCGGTGTTGGCGCGATGATCGCGCGCTCGATCAAGATGACGGCGATGCCGCAGCTGGTGGCCGCATTCCACTCGCTGGTCGGTCTCGCTGCTGTCGCTGTCGCCGCTGCCGCGTTCTACGCGCCGGAAAGTTTTCACATCGCCGCGGACGAGAACGTCGGCGCTTATCTGGTGCGAACGCCGATCCACATGCAGTCGCTGATCGAGCTTTCGCTCGGCACCGCTATCGGAGCGATCACCTTCACCGGCTCGGTCATCGCGTTCGCCAAGCTCAATGGCAACATGTCGGGCGCGCCAATTATTCTGCCGGCGCGGCACATTATCAATATCGGCATCGGCGCCATGATCGGCCTGCTCATCATCATGATGGCGCAGGCGCACGGCACCGTCGAATGGCACTTCTGGGCGCTTGCGGCGCTCTCATTCCTGATCGGCATTCTGCTGATCATTCCCATTGGCGGCGCCGATATGCCGGTCGTCGTCTCGATGCTGAACTCTTATTCAGGTTGGGCCGCGGCCGCGCTTGGCTTCACGCTTGAGAACGTCGCGCTCATCATCACCGGCGCGCTCGTCGGCTCTTCCGGCGCCATCCTCAGCTACATCATGTGCAAAGCGATGAACCGCAGTTTCATCAGCGTCATTCTCGGCGGCTTCGGCGCCGCCGATGGCGCAACCGCGGCGGCAAGCGGCGTGCAACGCGCGTACAAAGCCGGCAGCGCCGACGACGCGGCCTTCATCATGAAGAACGCCTCGAAGGTCATCATCGTGCCGGGCTACGGCATGGCCAGCGCGCAAGCGCAGCACAGCGTGCGCGAAATGGCCGACATGCTGAAGAAAGAGGGCGTCGAGGTCCGCTACGCCATCCACCCGGTCGCCGGACGGATGCCCGGCCACATGAACGTGCTCTTGGCCGAAGCAAACGTGCCCTACGATGAAGTCTTCGAGCTGGAAGACATCAACAACGAATTCAGCACCGCCGACGTCGCCTACGTCATCGGCGCCAACGACGTCACCAATCCCATCGCGAAGACGGACCCGAAAAGCCCAATTTTCGGCATGCCGATCCTCGATGTTGAAAAGGCGAAGACGGTTCTTTTCGTGAAGCGCAGCATGGGCGGCGTCGGCTATGCCGGTGTCGACAACGAACTCTTCTACCGCGACAACACCATGATGCTGCTCGGCGACGCCAAGAAGATGACGGACGAGATCGTAAAGGGGCTCTGATATCTGCGGAGGCGAGCGTGAAGACGATCCACGGTCTCCAGTGTTTTGAACTCGATCTGGACGACGATTGGGCGCTTCTCGACGAGACCGAATTCGACGCCACGTCGGATACATTCGCTTTCTATAATGCGCGCTGGGACGTACGCCTGTGCATCTATGGCGAGCGGATCAACGCCATGGGGCGCGACCTTCTTGATTTGGCCCATGGCATGAACGCGGCCGTGCTGAGCAGTATTCATACTTCGGTACAAGCGCTTGGTGGCGCCGTTTGGGTCGATGAACAGAGAGGCGTCGGCGAGACGCTGACCTCGTGCGAGGTCGATGCCATTGCGGAGGCCGCCGGGCCACCGGGTGTGCAGCAGCGCATGCTTGTGGCGACCGTCGTCAATTCGGTGGTGGCGATCTACGCCCGCTTGGAATCGGCTTCATTGACGACAGATGCCTTGCGGCCACTTTGGTGCAGCATAAGAGCAAACCTATTCTTGGCCGAACCGATCGGCTTCGACGGTCGTTGAGGTGAACGATGCGCGGGAGGGCTAGGCTTCTTGTTCTAGTGGCGGCGATCATCGTTCTGCCTCTTGCCCTACTCATGTCGTGCGCCAATAGCCTCATCTATCATCCACACACCGAAGTGGTCGCGCCGAACTTCCCTGAGACAGAAGCGGTTCGCGTCACCACTGAAGATGGCGAGCAGCTTGTCGCCTGGTATCGCGCGCCACAGCCGGGCCAGCCGATTTTCCTCTTCTTCGATGGCAATGGCGGTCGTCCGCAGATCTGGGAAGGCCGCTGGCGGCGCATCACCGAAAGCGGCGCAGGCTTTCTCGCTGTCTACTATCGCGGCTATTCCGGCTCAACCGGTCACCCAAGCGAACGTGGCCTGCGCCTGGACGCACGCGCCGGCTACGACTGGCTCATCGCCCACAACTACCAGCCGCGCGACATCGTCATTCATGGTTTCTCACTCGGCTCCGGCGTCGCGGTAGAGCTTGCAACTGAGCGTCCAGCGCGCGCTTATTCTCGAAGCGCCATTCACTGGTGTGGATGATGTCGCTGCGGCGAAGTTCTCACCGCTTGCGCGCTACCTGATCCGCGACGGCTTCCGCTCACGCGAGCGCATGGGCGACGTGCACATGCCGGTACTCATCGTTCACGGCGACGTCGACACGGTCGTACCGTTCGAACAAGGCCAACGGCTCTACGCGCTCGCCAACGAGCCAAAGCAATTCATCCGCATGCCCGGCTCTGATCACGCGACGCTCGTGCGCGACGGCATTTATCCGCATATCTCGGCATTCCTCAGTGAGCATCCGGCGTCATGACCGAGAGAGCCGATCGTTTCGTCACTTTGCTGCTCTTTACGTTTGTCGGGCCGTTTATGGGCACCCTCGCTGTGTTGATCTTGGCGCTCTCCAGTGGCGGGGGCTCCAGCAGTTTGGCCTGGGAGGGCGTGCCCTCGGCCATCTTGATCCTGGTTATGATGGGCTATGTCTTCGGCATCGGCCCAGCTTTAGTGACAGGCATTGTCTACGCTCTGATCCCGCACGCGCTCCAGCGGATCGTTTTCGCGCCTCTCTATGGCGTGGTGGCGACCTGGGCGTTTTTTGAGATCGCAGGGCTGGTCAGTCCCGGTTTTTCTGCTCTGGGCCAAAGCGGTGCAATGTGGCTCATCGGCGGCGTCGCCGCGCTCGGCTGCGCAGCGATGGCGCGGCTCATGGGTTGGACGCCTAAGCACGACGGAGGGTAGGCGCATGCCGGAACCGAAAACCCGACGCACCAAAGCTTCCGTCGCGGCCTTTGTCGCCGCCGTCGAAGACGACACGCGCCGCAAGGACGCGAAAGCCGTCGACAAAATGATGCGCGAGATCACAGGCGAGAAGCCGGCGATGTGGGGGCCGTCGATCATCGGCTATGGCGAGTACAATGGCGCCACTGGCAAGTGGCCACGCATCGGCTTTAGCCCGCGCAAGGCCAATCTCGTGCTTTACATGATGAACGGCTACGAGAACGAGCCGCTGATGAAGAAACTCGGCAAGCACAAGACGGGCCGTAGCTGCCTCTACATCAACAAGCTCGCGGACATTGATGAGGCCGTGCTGAAGCAACTCGCAGTCAAGAGCTGGAAGACGATGGCGAAGAAATATCCGGACTAAGAGGGAAGCGCGTCGCTGCGCTCCCTCTTGGCCGGAGTCTACCAAATCGTGACGCGTTGATCCGGTGGCAGGAAGAGATCGTCCTCCGGCGTCACGTTGAACGCTTCGTACCAGGCATCCATGTTACGGACGACGCCGTTGACACGGAATCGCGGCGGCGAGTGTGGGTTGGTGAGCACGAGATTGCGCAGCGCTTCCTCGCGATATTGCGAGCGCCACGCTTGCGCCCAACCTAGGAAGAAGCGCTGCTGGCCGGTGAGGCCGGCAAGCGTCGGGGCGGGGCGGCCGTTCAGCGAAAGCTCGTAAGCGCGCAGCGCAACCTGCAAGCCGCCATTGTCGCCGACGTTTTCGCCTAGCGTCAGGCGTCCGTTCACGTGCAAGCCCGGCAGCGCCTCGAAGCCATCGTACTGCGCCGCCAGCGCGTTCGTGACTTGCTGGAACGCTGCCACGTCCTCCGGACTCCACCAATCGCGCAGCACGCCGCGCGCATCGGACTTCGCGCCCTGGTCGTCAAAGCCGTGACCCATTTCGTGGCCGATGACGCCGCCAATGGCGCCGTAGTTCACCGCAGCATCTGCATGCGGATCGAAGAACGGCGGTTGCAGGATCGCGGCTGGGAAGGTGATGACGTTCATCACCGAATTGTAGGACGCGTTTACCGTTTGCGGCGTCATGTTCCATTCGCGCCGATCGACCGGGCGCCACAAGCGCGCCTTCGCCCAATCGCCGTTGAACTTGTTCGCGCGCTTGGCGTTGCCGTATGCATCGCCGCTCCGCACATCCATGCCGGAATAATCGCGCCACACATCCGGATAGCCGATGCGCGGGACGAACGCGGCGAGCTTTTCTTGCGCCACCACTTTCGTCGCCGCCGTCATCCACGGCGATTGATCGATGCGCTGCGCGTAGGCGCGACGCAGGTTCTCGACCAGCTCTAACATTTGCGCCTTGGCTTCCGGCGGGAAGTGGCGCTGCACGTAGAGCTGGCCGACAGCTTCGCCCAGCACATTGTCGAGAGTATCGACCGCGCGCTTCCAGCGTTCTTGCTGCTCGGGCTGTCCGTTTAGCGTGCGGCCATAGAAATCGAAGTTCGCCTCATCGATCTCACGCGGCAGAACATCGGCGTTGCCGCTGATCAGATTGAAGGTGAGGTAGTCCTTCCAAGTCTGCACTGGCGTCGCTATGAACAGGTTCGCCAGCGGCGCCATGGCGCTAAGTTCACGCACGACGACTTCCGTCGCTTGGCCCATGTCGCCTGCTTCGAGCCCGGCATCCCACGGGAAGTTCGGCGCGATCGTGCGGAGTTCGGCGCGGCTCTTCAGATTGTAGACGCGTTCGCGTTGGCGGCGCTCGGCGACGGGCCAATGCAAATCGGCGATCTGCGTTTCCAGAGCCATGATCGATCGCGCCTTGGCCGCGCCGTTTGTTTGACCGGCGAGGGTCAGCACGCGTTCGATGTAGGCGACGTACGCCGTACGCACGGCCTCGCCATCGGTTCGCCGATAATGTTCGCGCTCCGGCAAGCCCAAGCCGCCATGCGTGATCGTAACGACGTAGCGATCCGGGTTGCGCGCATCGAGACCAGCGAAAGCGACGATCGGACCGTTGGTCGGGAAGTCCGCACCGGCCATCACGCGCATCACGTCTTCATGGGTGCGGATGGCTTCGATGACGGCGAGGTCTTCTTGCAGCGGCGCCAAGCCGCGCGCGTTGATTGCGTCTGTGTTGAGGTACGAATTGTAGGTATCGGCGATCTTCTGCTGGATCGAACCTTGCGCGCCGCCCGCGAGCGCCACTTCTTCGATGATCACACGCTGATCGCGATTCGACTTTTCGCCGAGGATAACAAACGTGCCCCAGCTGCGCTGATCGCTCGGAATTTCCGTCGTATCCAGCCAGTGGCCGTTGGCATGGCGGAAGAAGTCGTCGCCCGGACGCACGCTCGCATCGCCCGCTGTAAGATCGAGGCCGAACGCACCGATCGCAGCGCTGCCGCCACCCGTGGTCGCGCCGCCTCCGCCTGCTGATCCAGTTGCGCAGCCCGCGGCCAGCGCGAGCGAAGAAGCGCCCAGGGCGCGGCGAGTGAAGCTAAGCATGGTGATGTCTCCAACCTGGCCGGATCATCGGAGCGCGGCGACGCCGCCACAACCCCAAGCCGGGCGATCAGCCGATGTAATCCGCGCCTTAATCGCAAATCCCGACCACGAAAAAGGGGAGCCCGGGCGGGCTCCCCTCAATCAGTTCGCAACTGTGATCGCGTTTACCAGATGGTGACGCGATCGGCTGGTGCGAGATAGAGCGCGTCGCCCGGCTCGACATTGAACGCTTCGTACCAGCTGTCCATGTTCCGCACCGTGCCGTTGCAGCGATAGACCGCCGGTGAGTGCGGATCGGTGAGGATCTGGTTGCGCAGCGCCGCGTCGCGGATGAGCGCGCGCCAGGCTTGTGCCCATCCGAGGAAGAAGCGCTGATCGCCGGTGATGCCGTCGATCGTCGGCGCCGCTTGGCCGTTCAGCGAGAGCGTGTAGGCGTGACGCGACACTTGTAGGCCGCCATTGTCGCCGATGTTCTCGCCGAGGGTGAGGCGTCCGTTGACGTTGATGCCTTCGAGCGGGCTGAACGCATCGTATTGCGCAACGAGGCGATCGGTGACTTGCGTGAAGGCGGCGACGTCCTGCTCGTTCCACCAGTCACGCAGCACGCCTTGCGCGTCTGACTTCGCGCCTTGGTCGTCGAAGCCGTGGCCCATTTCGTGACCGATGACGCCGCCGATGGCGCCGTAGTTCACGGCCGGATCCGCGTTCGCATCGAAGAACGGCGGTTGCAGGATCGCGGCCGGGAAGACGATCTCGTTGAACACCGGGTTGTAATAGGCGTTCACCGTTTGCGGCGTCATGAACCACTCGTCCTTATCGGTCGGGCGGCCCAGGCGTTCGAGATCGTGGTTCCAATCAAACGCGGCTTGGCGCTTCGCGTTGCCGAACGCGTCGTTCGGACGAACTTCAAGCGCTGAGTAATCACGCCAGCGATCCGGATAGCCGATCTTCGGACGGAAGGTCGCAAGCTTCTCTCGCGCCGCCACTTTCGTTTCGGCCGACATCCAGCTGAGCTGGTCGATGCGCTCGCCGTAGGCGCGGCGCAGGTTTTCGACCAGGTCGCTCATTTGCTGCTTCGACGCCGGCGGGAAGTGGCGCTGCACGTAGATCGCGCCAATCGCTTCACCGAGCGCGCCGTTCACCACTTGCACTGCACGCTTCCAGCGCTCGCGCTGTTGCGGCTGGCCTGAAAGCGTCGTGCCGTAGAAGGCGAAGACTTCGTCGTCGAATGTCTTCGGCAGGATCGGAGCGTTGTTACGGAGGAGGTGGTAGGTGAGGTAGGACTTCCAGGTCGAAACCGGCGTCTGGACGTAGAGGTTCGCGAGTGGGCCCATCGCCGAGAGTTCGGAGATGACCACTTCCTGCACGGCGCCGAGGCCTTGCGCTTCGAACGCAGCGTCCCAAGGGAAGCGCGGGGCGAGGGCGTTGATCTCTGCGCGTGTCTTCAGATTGTAGGTGCGGTCACGGTTACGGCGATCGGCGATCGGCCAGTGGCGCTCAGCGATTTGCGTTTCCAGCGCAACGATGCGGCGCGCTTGCGCAGCGGTGTTGGTTTGGCCTCCGAGCGTCAGCAGGCGCGCGATGTGCGCTTCGTATTCGCGACGGATGTTCGGGAATTCGCCATCGGTGCGGCGATAATATTCGCGCTCCGGCAGGCCAATGCCCGCGTGCACCATGTTGGTGACGTAGCGGTTCGGATTGCGCTCATCGAGGCCGACAAAGATCGCGATCGGGAAGTTCACCGCGACGCCCGGGCGCGCGACGAAGCGGATCGTGTCTTCGTGATTGCGGAGCGCTTGGATCTCGGCGAGTTCGCTTTCGAGCGGCGTGAGACCGGCGGCGTCGATCGCATCTTGGTTCAGGAACGAATTGTAGTAGTCGGCGATCTTCTGCTGGTTGGTGCCAGGCGCGCCACCGGCAAGCGCGACTTCTTCGATGATGACGCGCGCGTCGTTGTCAGCCTTCTCGCGCAGGATATCGAACGTGCCCCAGCGCGTGCGGTCAGCCGGGATTTGCGTGTTCGCCATCCACGCGCCGTTGGCGTAACGGAAAAAGTCATCGCCCGGCTTCACGTTGAGATCGCGTGCGCTGAGATCTACGCCCCAGGCGCCGATCGCTGCGGGATCGCGCGCCGCGGTCTCGGTCGTTTCAGTGGCTGTGCCCGTGGCGCAACCCGCCAATAGCGCGACCGACGACGCGCCCATGGCGCGGCGAGTCAACATCATCATTTCCTACCTCCGAGTCTTGTTCGTTATTCCGCTGCAGCCAGCTTGCGGCGGCGCCCATACAAACGTCCGTAGAAGCTAAACAGGCCGCTCACCCCACGCTTAATATCGACCCCGATCATATACAACGCGGGCGTCATGAACAGGGTAGGTGGCATGCATAGCAACACGCCACCGGCAAGGGCGAGCGCCATCGGCTTCAAGAACTGAACGATGGCCGCGTTCTCCATCAGCATCGGCACCAACGCGAACACAGTGGTGAGAGAGGTCAGGACGATCTGACGGAAGCGCGATGAGCTGGCCTCGACAATACCGTCATACGCTTTGACCCGCACGACTTGGAAGCCAATGGCCTCCAGATCCTGAGCGCTCTCGCGCAGTTCGCTCTTCTCCCAGCGCATTTGGTCAGAATGCCGCAGCTCAAGTGGGCCCGAGGCGAAATTTGCCGTGACGCTACGTTCGATGAACTTCTCGTGCAGTTCTAGCGCCGTATCGATCCGCACTACCTCCCAGGTTTCCCCGTTGGAGGCCAAGAAGTCTTGTGTCTCCGCTTCCGGCGCTTGTTGGCCCGCCGCTTTGCGGCGCATCGCGAAGTAACCGCGGATTTGGTTGACCCGATCAATCAGGACGACGTTGTCGTTAACTGAAACGCCCATCGCCGCAACCATGCCGAAGTATGAGAAGAGGGCAAAGCTGACCCCAAGCGCGAAGTGACCGAGGATCGCCCCGACGAGCGCGAACGGCAGCACCGTCATGATCAGCATCGGCTGCCAGTAGGAGCGGAACGTCACCGCGAGCAGGAAGTACATCGCGAACAGCGACATCACCATCAGGCGCAACAACTGCGCCATGAATTCCGCCTGTGACTCCGCCTCACCCAGCGCGCGCCGGCTCACCGTTGGGAAGCGGCTTTGCAGGCTCGGGAAGAACTCGTCGTTGAGTGTGCGCATGATTTCCGCACGCGACTCCGCGTTCGTCAGTTCGGCGGACACCATGATCGAACTCATCCGCTGACGCCGGTCGAGACCGGTGACGCCGGGACGGAACTCCCACGTCGCCACCGCAGCCAACGGCACTTCGCGGCCGTCCGATGTGCGGACGCGGAATGAGCCGAGGCTTTCAAGGGTGCGCCGATCATCGCGGGGATAACGGACGTAGACGCGAACGTCGTCGCCTTCGCGTGGCAGCCGTTGCGCTTCGTCGCCGTAATAGGCTTGGCGCACTTGCCGCGTAACATCCATCAGCGTGAGGCCGAGTTGCTCAGCGCCAGGCAGCAACGAGATATTGAGCTCTTCGATTGCTGCTTCTTGGCTGTCGCGGACGCTCAGAACCTCAGAGAACCGATCTAGGCGCTCTTTGAGTTCGTCGACCGCGAGGCGCAGATCTTCACTGTTCTCGCCAATCATGGCGATATCGATGGTTGGACCACCGTTGCCGCCGCTCAGCGAGAAGCTCAGGCGCTCCGCATCTGGAACGGCCCCCATCAATTCTTCGAGGCGCTTGGTGATATCGCTCGACCGCAGATCGTCCCGCGTCTCCGGAGGCGTCAGCCCAACATAAGCGCGAATTGCGGTGTCATCGATCGATTGGCTCCAAGACCGCACCACACCACGGGACTGACGTCCTGTGTTCGGATCTTGATAGGCGCGGTCGGTCGTCTCTTGCTCCAGCGCCAGGCGAGCCGCGTCCAGTTGATCTGCCACCTGCTGCATACGGGAGAAAGGCGTCGTCTGCGGCAGTTCGATCGAGATTTGCATGAAGTCGCCTTCGACCTCAGGCATGAACGTCTGCTTCACGTACCCATTGCTCATGAGCGTCATGGTGATGATGAAGATGCCCAGGAACACTGCGCCTGTGAAATAACGCGCCTTCACAGCGGCGCTGGCGAGTGGGCGCTGAACGTTTTGCGCGAACCAGAGCATGCTGGCTGAGCAGGCTTGCTGCAGCCGCATCATCGCTGCGAACACACCTTTGCCTTCGCCTGTGGTGCGCTTGATGTGTGCCAAGTGCGCCGGGAGGATGAAGAGCGACTCCATCAGCGAGAAGACGAGCGTTGACGAAACCACGATGGTGATGGCACGCGTGAATTGCCGCACATCGCCTTCGATGAGGATAAGCGGACTGAACGCGATCATCGTGGTCAAGACTGAGGCGACCACCGGCTTAAGCACGAGTTGGCTTGCGAGGACGGCGTGGTCGACGCCTGTTTCACCCTTTTCGGCTTTCTCGTAAATCGCCTCGCCGACGATGATCGCATCATCGACCATGATGCCGAGCACCAACAAGAACGCGAAAACGCTTAGGAAGTTCAGCGAGACGTCGACATAAGGCAGAATGAAGAACCCGCCAGCGAACGCCACCATAACGCCGGTAGTCACCCAGAACGCCACCTTCGGATGCAGCGTCAGCATCAGCAGCAGGAAGACCAGCGCGAAGCCTTGCAATGCATTCCAGAACAGGATGTTGAGGAGTGCGTTGAAATCTTCGGTCTCGTTATAGATCGTCGTAATCTGAACGCCGGCGGGGAGCTGCTCGCGAAACTCTCGCAGCGCATCCTGGACGGCCTTGTTTGTGTTCCAAATGTTGAACTGATCAGCCGTTTGCAGCACCACGAGCGCAGACGGGTCGCCGTTCATTCGCGAATAGAGATTGGTGTCCTGAAAGCCATCGACGACGTTGGCGACGTCGCGCACGCGCACGATGCCGCCATCCGGTGTTTGCCGCACGATGATGCTGTTGAATTCAAGGGCGGTGTCGGCGAGGTTTCGCGCGCTGAGTTGAAAGTTGCCGTCATCGGTCTGCACCATGCCGGCCGACGCGTTCAGCGAATTGCTCCGCACAGAGCGTGAGACGTCGTCGAACGTCAGGCCATATTCGCGCAGGTTGTCTTCGGAAACCTCAATCGAAACTTCCGGCGAGCGAACGCCGACAACCATGGTATTGGCGCCGCCGGGAACGAGTGCGATGCGGTCGCGCAGGCGTTGGGCGGTGTCACGCAGCGTCCGCTCGTTCACGTCACCGTGCACGCCAATAATGATCGACCAGTTTCGGCCGACAGAACGCGTGACGCGCAGTGGCTCCATGCCGGCGGGCAAGCCGCTGATCGAGTCAACGAGGGACCGTGCCTCAGCGGTCAGGGCGTCAATATCAACAGAAGAGTTCGCCGTGAGATTGACCCAGGCATAGCCTTCACCTGAGCGTGAACGCACCCAGTTGATGCCATCGAGCGACGCCGTCGCCTCTTCGATGCGCACAGTGACTTGGCTTTCCATGTCCTCGGGACTGGCGCCTGGCCACACGGCGTTGATCTGCACGGAATCGCCGCGTCCAGCTGGCCAGAACTCCTTGTCCATCTGGAAGAAGGAGAACAGACCGAGCACGAAGAACGCGACCATGAGCAAATTGCCCGCGACCGGGTTGCGTCCCCACCAAGCCAGAAGGCCTTTCATTATCGTTCTCCGTTCGGACTACTGGCGGATGTCGAGCGACGGCTCGGCGGGGTCGTCGGCGGTTTGTTGCGCAGGTGCGCGGTCAATCGGCGTTACGCGCGTGCCCTGATGTGGAGACGCGATGTGCGAGACGATCACGCGCTCGCCATCGGCCACGCCCTCGCGAAACAGCACTTCGTCGGCTGTGGTTTGCGCTGGCGTGACTTGGCGAACGTCGATCGTGTTATCGGCTGTGACGACGTAGACGAATTCGTTGCGCTTGAGGGCGCTCCGTGGCGCCGCCACCAAGGTTTCGGTGCTCGAGCCTTCAAGGCGCACATTCACGAACATGCCCGGTGCAAGCGGGGTGGTGTTTCTCGCCGCGAAAGGCTCGCGCACCTCGACGGTGCCGTAGATCAGTCGTGTGCGAGCGTCGACGGAGGCCTCCGTCCGCACCAACCGGCCTTCCCACGCCACGATACGCCCGGCGGAAACGTTGGTGATGTGCGCGGCAGGGCCGGGGTTGGACGAGCTTGCCGTGAAGCCGACCGGGATACGCATGGAGCGTAGGTCCGCATCGGTAAGCGGCAGCCGGATTTCCATCGTGTCCGTGGAGAACATCAGCGCGACTGGCGAACCGGGACCGACATAATCGCCAACATTGGCGCGACGTTCGCGCACACGACCGGTAAAGGGTGCGCGGATTGATGCGCGGTTGAGGTCTAGTTCCGCCGAGCGCAGCGCCGCTTCCGCCGCTGCAAGGCCAGCGCGGGCCTGTGCTAGTTGCGGTTCACGCACCGCAAGTGGCGGCGCCTCGCCACGGCCGAGCGCCTGCCAATCTTGTCGCGCCAACTCCGCTTCCGCTTCTTCGCGCGCCAGCGCTTCCTGCGCTTGCGCAACTTGCGCGCGCGCGCGGACGACCGACAATTGATAGTCGGCCGCATCGATGCGAGCCATGACTTCGCCTTCGGCAAAGGCGCCGCCTTCAACGAATTTCGGGCTTACCCACACTAAGCGTCCCGCGACTTGAGCGGCGAGTGTCGCCTCTACGCGCGGACGCGCTTCACCCTGCGAAGAGAGCGCAACCGTCGTCGGTCGCGCATGTGCGACTGCGACTTGCACCGCAGGCGGGTGCGTTTCGTCTGCCTTCTCTTCAGCGCGCGGTTTTGCCAAGCCGAGCAGGATCACGATCCCGACCACGCCCACCAGCACAGCGATGGGGGCCGCGAACACGATCAAGCGCCTGATCGCACCCAGCAATCCCTTGGGTTTGCTCTCCTCGTCCGGCGCTGTCTGCGTCATCATGTTGAGGTCCATCTTGTTCATGGCGTTGGTTCCAGGTCTTCGTCGATCCCGCCCGTGCGGGCGCCGCCGCCGAGAGCGACGTGATAAGAGATGCGATTGGAGACGCGCGCGGCACGCGCGGTGATGAGGCCGCGCTCGGCGTCGATGCGGCGCGTGTAGGCGTCGATCAATTCGAACAAGGTCGCGACGCCGCGCGCGTACTCACGTTCGGCCAAAGCTTGTGCTTCGCGCGCTTCGTTGGCGGCGATAGCGAATTGCTCTTCGCGTACTTCGAAGGATTGATCTGCGCTGATTGTGCCTTCCACCTCGCGCCAAGCAGCGATTGAGGTGCGCACGTAGGTCGCCGCAGCCGCGCGGCGATCAGCAACGGTGGCGCGCGATTCCGAGAGCAGGGCGCCGCCGTTGAAGATCGGCATGGTTAGGCCCGCGACGATGTTCGAGACCATGTTGACGCTGTCGTCGATATTGTTGAGCGCGGGGTTGGGGCCTAGGTCGGTCGCGCCGGCGCTCGCGCGCAAAGTCAGGCGCGGCAGCATCGCTGCGCGTGCTTCGTGGATGCGGAAGCCCGCCGCGCGCATACGAAATTCCGCGGCGCGCACGTCAGGGCGGCGCTCAAGCAGATCGGCTGGCGCGCCAGCGGCGGCGAGCGGCCCAAGCTCAGGCAGCTCACCCTCAGCGCGCAGTGTGCCGTCCGGATAGCGGCCCATGATTTCTTGCAGGCGGCGCGAAGCGATCAACAGCGCATCCTGCGCCTGCGCTTGCCCGGCGCGTGCGGACGCCACTTGGCTGCGCGCGGTGCGCAGATTGAGCGAAGAGATCAGACCCGCGTCGTAGCGGCGTTGTGTGAGATCGAGCGCGCGCTCGCGTGTCGTCAAATCTTCTTGCGCCAACGCCAAGAGCTGCTGCGCTTCAATGAGATCGACCCACGCTTGCGAAGATTGGCCGGCGACTGAAAGGCGCGCGTCGTCCAGATCGCGACGCGCTGCGTCTGCGCTGAGGTCGGCCGCCATCGCCCGCGAGGTGAGGCGGCCCCAAAGATCAATCTCCCAGCTCGCCACGACGCTTGACGTCATGAACTCGGTGCGGATGCGTTCTTCAGTGCCGGTCGGCTCTTCGGAGCGTGTGGCGTCGGCGCCGATGCTCAAGCTCGGCAGCAAATTGCTGCCGAATGAGCCACGCGCGCGCCAACGCGATGCGCGATAGCGCGCTTCAACGACTTGCAGATCCGGGCTGCCGGCAAGCGCTTCGCGCGCAAGCGTCGACATCTCGGGCGCGTTGAGGTCGTCCAGCCACGTTGCCGCCGGGGAAGTCGCAAGTTCGGCGGCGCGCTCGGCGCCGATGGCGTCAGCGGCGACGTAGGAGTCCGGTTCGGGCGGGAGATTGCGTCCCGCACACGATCCGGCCAGGGCCATCAGCCCCACGCCGACCAACAGTCGAACCCCGTTTTTCATATTCCCTCACGCACTCGCTCTAGCCATCAGCCTCTCGAAAGTCAATAAATCGGTATTGAAAATCGATAAGGATTTGTTCTGTGGCAGCTAGGGCGCACCACTCCCGTCTCCTGTCAGATGCCAGCGCCTCCGTTTTTGGATGCGTCGCAGTGCACACCACGACGAACCGCCGTTCTCCTGCGACGAACGACAGTCCGAACGCCGCTCGCGTTTGAATGACGAGTGAGGGGCGGCCAAACCGACAGCTCGTCTTGCCACCCTCAGGGGGCGGGTCCTAAGCCGGTCGGGAATGGCCATGAATCGCCTCGCTCCGCCGCGTTTGCGCTTGGACCGCGTGCCTGCGGCCGCGTGGGCGGCGGCTGCTCTGGCGGCATTGGCGGCCGTGTTGGCTTTCGCCACCAGCGTCGGGGCCGCCGTGCTCATGGTGCTCGCCGCCGCCGCTGCGTACTGGGCGATGCGCGAACGCGAGCGCTACGTGATCGCCGCGAGCACCGAAGATCACATCGAACTCGTTGGCCTCGCTGAACTCGCGCCACTGCTCGAAGCGCTGCCCGATCCGGCGCTTCTGGTTGATGCGGAAGGGCGCATTGTCGGTTCCAATGCGGCCGCGCGCCGTCAAATGCACTTCGAAGCGCGCGGTCAATTCCTAACCTCGATCTTGCGTCATCCTGATGTGCTTGAGGCGGTGCAGGCCGCCGTGCGCGAAGGCGCGACGCGAGCGATTGAGTACGAGACGCCGGCGCAAGTTGACCATCACACGCGCTGCTATGTTGCTCCGGTGACATGGGGCGCAGATCGCGCCGCAATGCTGGTTTTTCACGATCAAACCGCAAGAATCAGCACCGAGCGCATGCGCGCCGATTTCCTCGCTAATGCGAGTCACGAACTGCGCACGCCGCTCGCTTCGCTGACTCTCTTGATCGAGACGCTCGCCGGCCCGGCGCGCGACAATGCCGCCGATCGAGATCGCTTTCTTGGCATGATGCAGAACCAGGCCGACCGCATGCGGCGCCTGATCGACGATCTGCTTTCGCTATCGCGTATCGAACTCGATGAACACGTACCGCCGTCTGATCGCGCGGATCTCGCGGCAGTCGCGCGCGAAGTTGCAGACTCGCTCGCGCCGGTGCTGAAGGAGCGCAAAGTCTCGCTCGATCTGCGCATACCGGCGCAGCCGGTGGGCGTTGTCGGTGAGCGCTTCCAGCTCGCGCAAGTCGTCCAGAATCTTGTCGACAACGCCGTGAAGTACACGCCCGAAGGCGGTGTGGTGACCGTCGAAGTCGCTGCCTCCGGCGATCGCGAAGAGACCGCCTCGCAGGCTGGGCGCCGCTGGGAAGAGGCGGGACGGGTTGCGCTACTGACTCCGACCGCCGCCGCCAATCGCTCCTACGCCTATGTTCGCGTGGAGGATTCCGGTCCTGGCGTGTCCAAGCAATTCCTGCCGCGGTTGGGCGAACGCTTCTTTCGTGTCGAGCGCGAACTCGGCAATGAACGCGGCGGCACCGGCCTTGGCCTCGCCATTGTTAAGCACATCGTCAACCGCCACCGCGGCGGCTTCCTGATCGAGAGCCAGCCTGGGCGCGGTTCTGCCTTTGCCGCCTATGTGGAATTGGCGGAGGAGGGCTGATGTTACGCAGGGGGCGTTTCACATCAGTGTCATGGAAGGACCCTACATACGGCTCGCATTGGGCACGGATCATGACTCGGTGCGCCAGCGCTGAGCTAAGGGGTCGAAAATCATGGAATTTTCCGCAGCGGGTTCTGAGCGCTCTGTGGCCAACGTCCCCGCCATGACCGCCCCCACAGTGAAGGCGCAAGCTGGCTCGATCGTCGGCGCCCCGACGAAGATCGCCGCGCGCGATGTTAACGTTCACTACGGCGACAAGCAGGCGCTGTTCGATGTCTCGATGGACATCCCGGATCGCGCGGTCACCGCCTTCATTGGCCCGTCGGGCTGCGGCAAGACCACGTTCCTGCGCTGCTTCAACCGCATGAACGATCTGATCGACAATTGCCGCGTCACCGGCTCGCTTCAAATCGAAGGCAAGGACGCCTACGCGAAGACAGTCGATCCGGTCGTGCTGCGCACCCGCGTCGGCATGGTGTTCCAGAAGCCGAACCCGTTCCCGAAGTCGATTTACGAGAACGTCTCCTATGGCCCGCGCATTCACGGCATGGCCAAGTCGAAGAAGGAGATGGACGAAATCGTCGAGAGGTCGCTGAAGCGCGCCGGCCTCTGGGAAGAGGTGAAGGACCGCCTGCAGCAGCCAGGCACCGGTCTTTCCGGCGGCCAACAGCAGCGCCTCGTCATTGCCCGCACCGTGGCGGTGAACCCCGACATCATCCTCATGGACGAGCCGTGCTCGGCGCTCGACCCGATCGCGACAGCTAAGATCGAAGAGCTGATCGACGAGCTTCGTGAGAATTATTGCATCGTCATCGTCACCCACTCGATGGCGCAAGCGGCGCGCGTCTCGCAGAAGACCGCTTTCTTCCACCTGGGGAAGCTGGTTGAGACCGGCGCAACCGAGGAAATCTTCACGAATCCGCGCGACACGCGTACTCAGGATTATATCACAGGCCGGTTCGGCTAACTCCCATGGCCGTCCCGAACCGATCACGCAGCGCGCCAGCAATGGCGCGGCGAGTTAAGGCGACAATGGCTGAGCATACCGTCAAAGCATTTTCCGAAGAGTTGGACGCGATCACCCAAGAGGTGGCGCGCATGGGCGGTTTGGCCGAGACAGCCGTCAATGACGCGCTCTCAGCCGTAGCCCGCCGCGACACCGAACTCGCGCAGATTGTCATTCAACGTGATCCGAAGATCGATGCCGCCCAGCGCGAGATCGAGAAGCGCGCGATCAAACTCTTTGCGCTGCGCCAGCCGCTCGCTACCGATCTCCGTGTCGTGCTCACCGCTTGGCGCATTGCCGGCGAGCTCGAGCGCGTTGGCGATCTTGCCAAGAATATCGCCAAGCGCGCGCTGATCCTCAACCAGGACGAGCCGATCCAGCTCACCCGCTCTGTCGAACGCATGGGCAAGATCGCGGGTGCACACCTGAAGCAAGTGCTCGACGCCTACGCCAACAAGGACGTGCAGGCGGCGATCAATGTCTGGAACGCCGACGACAATATCGACGCTCACTACAATTCGCTGTTCCGCGAATTGCTGACCTACATGATCGAAGATCCGCGCATGATTTCTTCGTGCGCGCACCTGCTCTTCATTGCCAAGAATCTCGAGCGCATTGGCGACCACGGCACCAACATTGCCGAGTACATCCACTTCCTCGTCACTGGCGAGGAAATTGCAACGCAGCGCCCGCGCGCTGACGCTGCGGAGTAAGGAATCCAGATCATGGCCAAGGCAACACACGTGCTGGTCGTCGAAGACGAAGCGGCCTTGGCGGATTTGCTCAAGTACAATCTTGAAAAGGAAGGCTATCGGGTCTCCGTCGCCAATGATGGCGAAGAGGCTTTAGTGGTCGCCGATGAGAGCGCGCCGGACTTGGTGGTGCTCGACTGGATGTTGCCGAAGGCGCCGGGCATTGAAGTCTGCCGTCGCCTGCGTGCGCGCCAGGATACGCGCAACACGCCGATCGTGATGCTGACGGCGCGCACCGAAGAGAGCGACCGCATCCGCGGCCTCGACGTGGGCGCCGACGACTATCTCACCAAGCCGTTCTCGATGAACGAGCTGCTTGCGCGCCTGCGCGCCGTGATGCGTCGCATCCGTCCGGGGCTGGCGGACGACAAGGTTGTGGTCGGCGATATCACCATGGACCGGGTTTCGCACCGGGTGAAGCGCGGCCTGCGCGACGTGCACTTGGGGCCGACGGAATTCCGTATCCTCGATCATTTGATGCAGCACCCCGGCCGCGTGTTCAGCCGCGAGCAATTGCTCGATGCCGTGTGGGGCTCTGACGTCTACGTCGAAGCGCGCACAGTGGACGTGCACATCGGCCGCCTGCGCAAGGCGCTGATGGTTGGAACTGAGAGCGACCCCATCCGCACCGTCCGCAGCGCCGGCTACGCGCTGGACGTCGAGGTGGCTTAGACGCCCACTGTCGCTGGATCGATCAGGTATTCGCGCGCGCAGAATTGGCAGCGGGCGTGCAGGTTGCCGTCGGGCTCGATCAGATCGGCGATCTCGTCTTTCGGGAATGTCTTCATCACATTGGTGAGCCGCTCGGCGCTGCAGCTGCAGCGATCGTCAAGCACCGTGGCTTCGCCCATGCGCACGCCTTCCTCGTGGAAGAGGCGATAGAGCAGGCGGTCGGCGGGAAGCTCCGGGTCGATCAGTTCTTCATCCGTGAGCGTCGCGAACAATATTGAGGCGCGGTTCCAATCTTCATGCGTGTCGCCTCGCCTGTCGTCGCCAGCGATGCGCTGCATCAGCACGCCGCCGGCGCGCCATTGTGATGGCCCTGCGCCATTGATGACCTCGCCGACGGCGAGGCGGATGCCGGTGTCGGTTTGCTCGCTGATGCGGAAGTAGTTCTCTGCGCACGCGGCAAGCGTGCGGCCTTCTAGCGGCACGACGCCTTGGAACGGCGTCGTGTTCTCGCCGAGATCGAGCGTGAGGATGAGGTTGCCGGCGCCGAGCAATTCACTTGGCGTCATGCGATTGGCGCCTGCGAGCTTCTCCACCGCGCCCTCCGCTAAGCGTGCGTAGCCGCGCAGTCCGCCATCGAAGTGTTCAGCAACGAGTAGCGGCACGAGGCCTTCACCCTGCGCCTGGATTACGAGGCGCCCCTCGGTTTTTAGCAGCGATCCGACCAGCGCCGCCAGCGTCAGCGCTTCACCCAGCAGCAAGGCGACGGGACGCGGATAGTCATGGCGATGCAGGATCGGATCGAGCGCACCTTCGGCCACGCGCGCGATGCGGCCGCGCACGGGCGCATTGTCGAGGCTGAAGGGCGCGATGATGTCGTCAGTGGCGGGCATGAAGCGCGCGATATGGGGCCGCTAGCTGCCTGAAGCAACGCTCACAGCTTGCCTAGGCACCAGAGCAGCACCGCCTTTTGCGCATGGATGCGGTTTTCGGCTTCGTCCCACACGCCTGATTGCGGGCCGTCCAGCACGCTGTCGGTCACTTCCTCGCCGCGGTGGGCGGGGAGGCAGTGGAGGAAGATCGCGTCCTTGCCGGCGCGCGCCATCATTTCGTCGTTCACCGCATAAGGCGGCAAGGCGGCCATGCGCTCGTCCTTATCGGTATCGCCCATCGACACCCAAGTGTCGGTGACGACGACATCAGCGCCATTGATCGCCTCCTTCGCATCGTGGTGCGCTTCGATGTCGGCGCTAGCTGCTTTCGCCGCCGCGAGTTCCTGGCCGCGTGGCGCGTAGTTTGGCGGCGTGGCGATGCGGAGCTTGAAGTCGAATTTTTCGGCGGCGTGCATGAACGAGGTGCAGACATTATTGCCATCGCCCAGCCAGGCGATGGTTTTGCCGGTGATGTCGCCCATACGCTCTTCGATCGTCTGCAGATCGGCAAAAATCTGACACGGGTGCGAGAGATCGGTGAGGCCGTTGATGACCGGCACGCTCGCCGCCGCCGCGAAATTGACGACGTCATCGTGATTGTTGGCGCGGATCATCACCGCATCGACCATGCGCGAGAGCACGCGGGCGGTGTCTTCCACCGTTTCGCCGCGGCCGAGCTGAGTGTCGTTAGCGTTCAGCACGATCGACTTGCCGCCGAGCTGATGCATGCCGATCTCGAAAGAGACGCGGGTACGTGTCGAGTTCTTCTGGAAGATCATCGCCAGCGCGTAGCCGTCGAGCGGCGCGTCTTCGTCAGGCGCGGCCTTCGGCCAATCGATGCGCGCGGCTTTGCGCGCATGCGCTTCGTCAAGGATCGCGCGCGCTTCTTCCTTGCTCAGCGTGCTGATGTCGAGGAAGTGGCGCGGACTCTCGATCACGCGCCAGCTTTCGCCGTTTGCGCGGCAAGCACCGCGTCGATGGCATCGACCGCCTGACGGATCTCGGCTTCGCTGATGTTCAGCGGTGGCGCGAGACGCAGCACGTTGTCGCCAGCGACGCCCAGCAACACATGCTTTTGGTCGCGGATTTCGCCTTGGATCGGCTTTGGGTCGATCTTGAGCTTCAAGCCGCGCAGCAAGCCTTTGCCGGTGACAGCGACGACGAGATCGGGATGGCGATCCTTCAGACTCTCAAGCGCTTGCGTGAGCTGGTTGCCGACCTTGTTCACGTGCTCGAGCGTCTCCGGCTTCGAGAGTTCGTCGTACACAGCGTTGCCGATCGCCATGGCGAGTGGGTTGCCGCCGAAGGTCGTGCCGTGCACGCCGCGGACCATGCCTTTCGCCGCTTCCTTGGTGGCCAGGAACGCGCCCATCGGGAAGCCGCCGCCGACACCTTTGGCGACCGCCATGATATCTGGCGTGATGCCCGACCATTGGTGCGCCCACATCTTGCCAGTGCGGCCTGCACCCGATTGCACTTCGTCGAAAATGATCAGGAAGCCGTTGTCGTCAGCGAGCTTGCGTAAGCCGCGGAGATATTCGTCTGGCGCGGCACGCACGCCGCCTTCGCCTTGCACGGGTTCCAGGATGATCGCGGCGGTGGTTGGACCGATGAGGCTCTTGAGCGCGTCGAGATCGCCCCATGGCGCTTGCACATAACCGGGCAGGCGCGGGCCGAAGCCGTCAATGTAGCTGGCGTTACCACTGGCGTTGACAGCTGCATACGAGCGGCCGTGGAACGAGCCTTGGAAGCCGATAACGTCGATGCGCTCGGGATTGCCATTGGCGGTGTGAAATTTGCGCGCCGTCTTCAGCGCGCCTTCGATCGCCTCGGTGCCGGAATTGGTGAAAAACACAACGTCGGCGAAGCTGTCGCGCGTGTACTTCGCCGCCAGCTCTTCTTGGCCCTTCACCTTGAACATGTTCGAGGTGTGCCAGAGCTTGCCGGCTTGCTCGGTGAGCGTTTTCACCAGGAATGGCGGCGCGTGACCGAAGGCGTTGACGGCGATGCCCGCGATGCAATCGAGGTACTTGTCGCCCTTTTCATCCCAGATCCAGCTGCCTTCGCCGCGCACGAAGATCTGCTCCGGCGGGGCGTAGACGGGAAGAATATGGCTTTCTGCGGCGCTCATTTTTTCTCTCGGGATTTGGGGAAGGCGGGGTTTTGAGCCGCGCCGCTTGCAAGGTCAAGCGGCTGGGATCATCACCTTTTTATGAGACGAGACCATTCCATTCCCCGCGGCGAACTGCATCGCCTGCGTCACCAATCCGTTGTGCTGGAAGGCAATTCGCTGGGCGATCCGACCGAGCGCGAGTTGCATGTTTGGACACCTCCGGGTTGGAGCCATGCGGAACAGCTGCCGCTGCTCGTCGACCTCACGGGCTATTGGGGCGCAGGCCCGAACCACACCAATTGGAAGCCCGGCGGCGAAAACGTGCCTGAACGCCTGGATCGCTTGACGCATGAGGGCATGGCGCGCTGCGTGGTGGCGTTCCCGGATTGCTTCACCAAGCTCTACGGCAATCAGTATCTGAACAGCGAAGGCTCGGGCCGTTACGCGGATTACGTTTGCGACGAGATCGTTCCGTTCGTTGAAGCGAAGTTCAGCTGTGGCGGCGCCGGGCGGCGCGGCGTGTTTGGCAAGTCGTCGGGCGGCTATGGCGCGGCGTGGCACGGGATGAACCGCTCCGATTTCTGGAGCGCGATCTCGATCAATAGCGGCGACATGGGTTTCGACGCGCTGTTCATTCCAACGTTGTACGATGACGTCGATGCGCTGCGGCCGTTCGATTACTCGATCGAGAAGTGGATCAAGCACGTCGAGGCCAAGCCGAAGCTGAAGGACAAGGATCGCATGATCCTGATGGATTTCGGGCAGGCGGCTTTCTACGACCCCGATCCCACGCAATTCCGCAACATGCGTTTGCCGATGGATCCGCGCACTGGCGAACTCATTCCGGAGCGCTGGGCGAATTGGATGAAGCACGATCCGGTGGTGATGTTCGACACGCTGGGCGAGAATCTGCGCAAGCTGAAGTTGATCTACATGGATTGCGGCTGGTCTGATCAGTTCCGGATTCACTTCGGCATGCGCCGCTTTGCGGCGAAGCTCACGGCCGCCGGCATCGCGCACACGTATGAAGAGTTCGACGATGATCACACCGACGTGGACTATCGCATGGATGTGTTTTTGCCGCTGATGGCGAAGACGTTGAGCTAAGGCGGCGACATGCCGGTCAGCAGCCAGATCATCGTATCGCGTGGTACGGTGAGACGGATTAGCGTGAGGACACCGACGGAGACTGCCAACGCGTAGAGCCAGCGGTTGAAGATGCTCGGGCCGATGAATGCGATGGCGCACATCAGCGCAGCGCCTGCGCCAATCGCTATGAGTGCGATTGTCCGCCAATCGTAGTTTGGCAAGGTCCCCATGTAGCGCGCAAGCACTGCGAGAGCCAGTGCGACCAAGGCCGCGATGCGAAGTGCTATGCGCGATCGGGCTGGTCCCATGCGAACGCCCGCGATGAACGCGAGCGCGGCCGGGACCAGCGTTATCAATGCTTCCAAGTCTTAACTCCGCAACCGATAGCCGCTCTTGATCAGCGCCCAGCTTGCATAGCTTAGCGCGAGCGCGAGGCCGCCGGTGATGAGTGCGCCGGTCAGCAGCGGCGCATCGTGGTGGCCGATGAAGCCGTAGCGGAATCCGTCGATCAGCGAGAACACTGGATTGTAGTGCGAGATTGTGCGGATCGGTTCGGGCAGAATTGATGTCGAGTAGAACGTGCCGGAGAGGAATGTCAGCGGCACGATGATGAAGTTGGTCACCGCGGCGAGGTGATCGAACTTGTCGGCCCAGATGCCGCCGATGAGGCCGATGGCGCCGAAGATCACGGACGCGACGATGGCGTAGTAGAGCGCAACAAGCGGGTTCGCGGGGACGATGTTGGCGAGCCACGCGACGGCGATGAGTGAGGCGAAGCCAACGAGCAATCCGCGCGCAGCTGCGCCGACGATGAAGGCGATGGTGAGTTCGAGCGCTGACAGCGGCGGCATCAGGAAGTCGACCGAGTTGCCTTGCACCTTCGCAATGACCAGCGACGAGGATGCGTTTTGGAATGCGTTCGAGAGGATCGACATCATCACCAGGCCAGCTGCCAAACCGTCGGCGTACGCGCGCGGTTGACCACCCTCTGCGGTGCCCGGCCAATCGCCGCCGCGCACGAGGCTGAACACCAGCATGAACAGCAACGTCTGAATGAGGGGCGCGAAGACGGTCTGAGCGCCGACCTTCAGGAAGCGGCGGATTTCACGCCAGACGAGCGTCTGTAGGCCCAGCCAATTGACCGCGCCGTAGTGGCGGGAGGTGAGGGCTGGCGGGGTAGTCCGAACGGCAGTGTCCATACGCAGAACAGCTCTTTCATGATTCCTTAACGAGTCTGAGCGCTCGTTAACCATGTTGCGGGCCCAAGTCCCGGTCTCTGCTCAATTTAATGAGCCGAGGTCCCGGCTGAAAGCCCGTTAGTAAGAAGTGAGTAACCCACCACATGTCATGGGATAACTACTGTATCTTGGGTATCCACATGACAAAACCACAACCCATTGACTTCTTCGCCCAGAAGGGAGTGTGTCGCATTCCCGTCAGAAATGGGCGGGGCCATGGGCCAAGGGGGCTTGAACACATGGGCTGGTCAGAAGAGCGCGTTGCGCTGCTGCGTAAGCTGTGGGCCGAAGGGCTTTCAGCTAGCCAAATTGCGAAACAACTGGGCGGGGTCACCCGCAACGCCGTGATCGGCAAGGTCCACCGCCTGGGCTTGGCGGGACGGGCCACCCCGTCGCGGCCGGCTAAACGGCCGGTGCGCACGGCGCGTCCGCGGATCGTTGGCCCGTCGGCGCCGCGCCTGCGGATCCCGTCGGCCGAGCCGCGGGTGGTCATTCCGGACCTTGAGCCGGTGAAGCTTGAGGACGGCAAGGCCGCGACGGTCCTGACGCTCAATGAGAGCATGTGCAAATATCCGATCGGCGATCCGACGGACGCGGACTTCGCGTTCTGCGGCCGCGGGGTTTTTGGCAACCATCCGTATTGCCAGGACCACGCGCGCCTCGCCTATCAACCAAGCCAAGCGCGCAAGCGCCGCACCTCGGGCGAGCCGGATGAGCTCCGCCGCATGATGCGCCTCGCCGCTATGTAGGGAACTACCCCTGCAAACTTTAACGCCGCTGTCGAAAGACGGCGGCGTTTTTGTGTGAGCAATGCGCAGTTGGCCGCGCATGCCTTGTGAGCATCGCGGGTTCGCGTTGGCTCTCCACAGAAATGATTGGGAGAGCAGGGCGCGCTTCGGGGTGAAGCTTCAAAGGAGAGTTCGTATTGGGGTGTGCCGAAGCGCGCCCTTGCGCGGAGCGTTTTCACGGCCGGCGGACATCTGAGGCGTTCAGGGAGATCCCGGAGGGCCATGCGTTTTCTGACAGGCAGGTTCTCAGCACTTTCGCGATGAGACGAGGATCGGTGCGGGTCTTCTCCCCGCGCATTGCTGCCGCTTTCAACGGACCGATCACCCACGACGCTGGGGTTCCGGCGACTTCTTAGCGCCTGATGTTCGTTCCCGGCCGACGTGCAGGCGAAGACCAACTCTTCGCACTGGACCTCTGCTTTCTTTCTTCTCGCAGAGCAGAAGTGTTTCGGCGTCGCCGCTTTCGCACTTCATCACGTTCGTTCCGCATCTCCGGCGCCGTTGAGTGTTGGTCGTCACCATCAGCCTCCCGTGCTGGAGATGCGCGCATCATCGCATGGGCTGGAAGGTGTGGGATAGATTTTGGCGCGAGGTGCGATTCTGCTGGGCTTTTGGCGCGCGGGGTGTGGGATAGATGGCTAGCGAGCGGGTTTGGCGGCGCCTGAGTGCAAGAAGGCGCAGCACATCCAAGCGAGTAGCGCGCCTGCGATCTGAGCAACGATGAAGGCGAGTAGGTCTCCGGGTCGGATCCCGGCGAACGTATCGCTGAGCGCCCGCGCTATGGTGATTGCGGGATTGGCGAAGGAGGTTGAGGCGGTCCACCAATAGCCTGCTGCGATGGTCAGCGCGACGGCCGCTGGAACGGCGCTTTCGCGTGTTTTCGACACCAACAAGATCGCCGCAACGAGCGCGAAGGTGGCGACGCTCTCCGACAGCATCTGGCTGAATCCGCCGCGTTCCGTTGTGCTTTCCTGCAAGAGCGGCAGATCGAACATGGCGTGCGCCAACATTGCGCCGAGAACGCAGCCAGCGATCTGAACGAGTGCGTAAGCCACACCGTCGAGCGGCGGCGTGGCGCGGCGAAGCACCATGACCAAAGTAACGGCTGGATTGAAGTGCGCGCCGGAAATTGGCCCGAGCGCTGTGATCAAGACGAAGAGGATGGCGGCGGTGGCGCTAGTATTGGCGAGGAGGGCGATCGCGTTGTTGCCGTCCGACAAGCGCGTCGCCATCACGCCTGAGCCGATGACGACGCCGGCCAGCAAGCATGAGCCGAGCAGTTCGGCGGCGAGGCGCCGCGACAGTGTGCTCACGGTGCGCGCACGATCGGGCTAGGCGACATCGTCATTTTGTCCTTCGGAACGTCCGATGCCGTCGAGTCGCGCTTGGAGCGACAGGCGGTCCAAACTTTCGAACGGCAGGTTCACGAAAACAGCGATGCGGTTCTGCAACGCGCCATAGGCGTTGGCGAAGGCGCGTGCGACTTCAACATCCGATCCGGTCGCGGCTGGCGGATCGGGAACACCCCAATGCGCGGTCATGGGTTGGCCCGGCCAGATCGGGCAGACTTCGCCAGCGGCATTGTCGCAAACCGTGAACACGAAATCGAGCGGCGGCGCGCCAGGCTTCGCGAACTCGTCCCAGCTCTTCGAGCGGAATTGGCTGGTGTCGTAGTTGAGGCGCTTCAGCAACGCGAGCGTTCCGGGGTGCACTTCGCCCTTTGGCGTCGAGCCCGCGGAATGGGCGACGAACTTGCCGTTGCCGAGGCGATTGAGGATCGCTTCGGCCAAGACCGATCGCGCCGAGTTTCCGGTGCAGAGAAATAGGACGTTGTAGGGACGGTGCGCGCTCACGTGGCCGACCCGAGTTCGCTGGGGCCGCAGCAGGGCGTGGGCTTGGTCGCCGCATGCGATTCAGGTGCGGCGCTTTCAACGCCGCCGCCGCCATAGGTGGTGGATTCGCCTGAGGTGAGGAAGGTTTCCCACGCAACGCCTTGAGGATCGCTGATCCAGGATTTTTCAGACTTTGCGTAGCAGCAGGTCGTCGCGCCTTCTTCAAACACTGGCGCGTCAGCCTTCTTGAGGCGTGCATAGACTTCGCTGAGTTCGTCTGGTGTCTCGACCTGGATGCCCAGGTGGCGGACGCCGCCATCTTGGCGGGTCGAGATCGCAAAGTTCACACGCGGATCGTCCAGCATCCATTTGGCGTAGTCGTTCTTGAGAACGGTGGGCTCAGCGGCGAACAGGTTTGAATAGAACGCGATCGACTGATCGAGATCGGTAACCCCAACGTGTACGTGAAGGCGTTTCATGACGCTTTCCTTCTGGTTGACGCCGCCGGGGCGCAGGCGGCGCCGCCGCAGCAATTCTCGGTGAGAAATCCAATGAGACCGTTCATCACGGCGAAGTCAGCTGAGTAGATGAGCGAGCGGCTCTCGCGGCGCTGTTCGATCAGCCCGATGCGCGTGAGGTGCGCCAGGTGAAACGACAGCGAAGAGGCCGGCATGTCGAGCTTTTCCGCGATCACGCCGGCGGGGCGACCATCAGGACCCGCTTGCACCAGCAAACGATAGATCGCCAGCCGGTGCTCATTGGCGAGCGCTCCGAGCGCTTCGACGGCTTGCGGACTCTTCATTTCGATAGTTCCAGTATCGTCGAAATATGGGCGTGTCAATCGGAAACCGGCGCCGGCCGCGTACGGGGACAATCAGCGGTTCCGCCAATCGCTTGCGAGATGTCGGCTTGTGTCGTGGGTGGCCTGCGGAATAATTTCGGGGGTGTCTGGGAGGTCGCTGGTGATGCGCCGAGTTGTGGTTTGGGCTGCGCTTTTTGTAGCGTTCGCGATGACGTTTGGAGCGACGCCGGCGGAGGCGCAGGGGCGTCACGAGTACAGTTTCCATGAACTCACGCTGCCGAACGGCGCTGGCAGGGCTTGGGTCTATTTGCCCGAGGAGTCCGCCGGCGAACGCTTGCCTGTGGTGCTGATCGGACCCGCGGGCAGTCATCTGTTCGATGGCATGACGCTCGGCGACGGTGATCGACCAGAGCACATTCCTTACGCGCGTGCAGGCTTTGCGGTGGTGTCGTTCGATATTCCGGGCATGCCGCGCAGCGATGCCGATCAAGAGATCATTCGGGCGGCGCGGGCGTTCAAGGATGGCGATGGCGGCGTTGCCAATGCGCGCGCGGCGTTGGCGTTGGCGCTGGAGCAGTTTCCGCGGCTTGATGCGAACAATGTATTCACTGCCGGGCATAGCTCGGCGGGAACGTTGTCGCTGACGCTGTGTGCGCGTCTAGAGAACTTGCGCGGCTGCGTGGCGTATGCGCCGGATGTCGATCTGGTCGCGACCCTTGATGAGCTCGCAGTTATTCTTGAGCCCTACGTGCCGGGCGAACGCGCGTTCATTCGAAGCATTTCGCCGATTGAGCAGGTCGCGCAGATTCGCAGTCCGGTGATGATTTTCAACGCGCAGGACGATGGTGTCGTGCCGGTCGCGGCGATCGCGACCTATGTGCAGCGAGCGGAGCAGGCTGGTGTTCATGTTGAGCGCGTTGTCGTTCCGCGTGGCGGGCACTATCAGTCGATGATCGATCGCGGCGTTCCAGCGGGGATCGCGTGGATGCGCCAGCAGATGGAAGCGGCGCGCTAACGTTCGAGCGTCAGTAGAGCGTCAGCCGCGATTTTGCCGGATTGTTGGCGCGTGTGGCGCGCTATGGCGTCGATCCCCTATTTGAGCGGTGATTTGAGCGAGCGCGGCAAGGTGGCGCTTGCTTCACGTGCTGCCGCAGTTGCGATTGCGTCGCTCGCGGTTGCGCTGCTTAGCTTGTTTGAGATCAAGACGCCGGACAGTTCGCTCGGCGCGCCGGTGGTGAACGCAATCCTGTTGGCGCCGCCAACGCCCGCGCCGACGCCGCCCGTTGTGCGGCCGCATCGCCGGGAGACGACGGTTGCCACGAGTGCGGCAGCGGCGGAGGGCGATGAAGAATGGCCGCATCTTTGGACGTACGATGCGCGCGGGCGGATTGTGTTCCGCACCGATGAACAACTCGCGCGCTGCACGCTCGCACGCCGCAACGGGCGCGAAGAGGCGGATTGCCCAAGTTCTAGCGATCGCACGCCGATGGTTTCGCGCGAGCGCTAAGCCCTTCCGTGCTGCGTTTGCGCGCTAGCGTGAGCGATCGATCAGCACGGCAAGGAAAAGCGCTGGTCCGCCGTGCGCGGTCCAGCCGTGGCTGGTGCCGCGTTGGATGACTATTTGGCCTGGTTTGATGCGGGTTTCGGCGTTGTCGAGGACGAGTGAAGCGTCGCCCGAGATCAGGCAAATGATGTCGAGCGTTTGGGTTTGGTGCATCGCCGGGTGACGAGTTTGGTCGCGCAATTCGTGCTCGGCGCCAAACTCAGCAAAACGCTGCCGCGCGGCGGCGGCGATCATTTCGGGCGGCGCACCTGGCGGCGTTGGCTGAATCATAAACCAGCGCACTTTCACTTTGCCTTGGCCGGGCGCGAGGATTGAAACGGTCTCTCCGAGATCGTTTGTCTCTTTCGGATTGATCGCGCCGCTCGTGGCTTCGTGCCAAATTTCGGCGAGGCCGCCGAGGGCAGGATCACCGATGCCGCCTGACGGCGGGCCGTCGATGATGATGGTGGATTTGCCGTTCGCGTCGTCACCGGTGACGATGCGGCGCATGGTTTCTTCGAAGCCTTGGAAGATCATTTTTAGTTCGCCAGTTTTGAGATGTGCGGTGAATCGAGCGCGAAGAGCGGGACTTTGATGTCGAAGGCTTCGCCGTTCTCGCGTTGCATGGAATAGGCGCCCATCATCATGCCGGAGGGCGCGGCGAGCGGGGCGGCGCTCGTGTATTTGAAGCTGCCGCCGGGCGCGATGACGGGTTGTTGGCCGACGACGCCGTCACCGCGCACTTCCTGGGTGGCGCCGTTTTCGTCAGTGATGCGCCAGAAGCGGGAGATGAGCTGAACGGGATCGGGACGGCGGTTCTCGATTTCGATGGTGTAAGCCCAAACGAAACGGCCGTCCTCGGGGCGCGATTCCTCCGGCAGGAATTGCGGATCGACGCGCACGATCATGCCGGCGGTTTCTTGCTCGTACATAAGGGCATTGTATCGGCGCCGGAGCGCTGGACAAAGCCCCCCAAGCAAGCCAGTCAAGAACCCCCTATTGGCATGGATGCGAACCCTCGTGAGCAATAACCACGGCGTTCTGCCCGACAGCGAAATTAAGAAAGCGATCAAGCAGGGCTGGATCGCCGCGGACGCCGCGTATCTGGACGATCAGATCCAGCCGGCAAGTCTCGATCTGCGCTTGGGCAAGATCGCTTATCGCTTGCGGGCGAGTTTCCTGCCGGGGCCGAATGCGAAAGTCGCCGACCGGCTCGACGACGGACTTGTCATGCACAAGATCGATCTCAGCAACGGCGCCGTACTGGAGACGGGCTGCGTCTATCTCGTGCAAGTGCAGGAGCGGCTGGCGCTGCCGCCGCATCTGCACGGCGCCGCGAACCCGAAGAGCTCCACCGGGCGCGTCGATGTGTTCACGCGCTTGATCACCGATGGCGCGCAGTCGTTCGACTATATTCCGATGGGTTACGCCGGGCCGATGTGGGCGGAGATCTCTCCATGCACGTTTTCGGTGCTGGTGCGCACCGGCACGCGGCTCTCGCAAATCAGATTGCGGCGCGGACCGCCGCATCCGAGGCGCGAGATCGATTTCACCATGGACCTTGCGATGAAAGGGCCGGTGGGTTTCCGCGCCAAGCGGCACGCGGGTGTGATCGATCTGGAGAGCTTGGCGACATACGATCCACGCGAATTCTGGGAACCGATGGAAGCGCGCAAGGGCCGCGTCATTCTGGATCCGGGCGAGTTCTACATTTTTGCGTCGAAAGAGAATGTGCTGATCCCGGTGGATGAGGCGGCAGAGATGGCGCCGATCCGCCCTGAACTGGGTGAGTTCCGCGCCCACTATGCGGGCTTCTTCGACCCAGGCTTCGGTATTGCGCCACATGAAGGCCGCGCCGTGCTGGAAGTGCGCTCGCGCGACGTGCCGTTTATCGTTGAAGACGGGCAACCCGTTGGCAAACTGGTGTTCGAACCTTTGTCAGGCCCGGTTGATCGCCTCTACGGCGAAAGCGGGTCGAACTATCGCGGGCAGGGGTTGAAGCTCGCGAAGAATTTTGCGCCGTGGGTATAAGCGCAGGGATAGGTGGGTGATGAAGACTTTCGTGCGGATTGTCGCGGCTTTGCTCGCGATCTCTGTGGCATCGTGCGCGCAGGCGCCGGCGCGGGAAGAAGGCGGCATTACGCCCGCGCTCTATGCGGTGCGCGATCGGGATTCGACCATCTATCTTTACGGGACCGTGCACGTGCGCCCGCGCGGCGCCGATTGGGGCAATGCGCGCGTGCGCGCGGCGATTGATGAGTCCGACGAGATCTGGACTGAGCTCTTGATGAACCCGGAGACGGATCAGCAAACGCAAGCGCTGGCGCTGCGTTTGGGCGCGGCGGAACCGGGGCGGCCGTTGTCGAGCTGGCTGACGCCGGAAGAGAATGCTGCGCTCAACGCCGTGACGACGCGCTTACGCATGCCGCAGGGCGCGCTTGAGCCGTTTCAGCCATGGATGGCGGCGCTGACATTGACGGTCGTGCCATTGCTGCAGGCTGGTTACGATCCGGCATCGGGTGTCGATCGCTCGGTCGACGCCTATGCCGACGCCGCGGGCAAAACCATGCGCGCGCTGGAAACGGTCGAGCAACAGCTTTCGTTCTTCGCCAATCTAAGCCCGGAAGTGCAGCGCGAGATGCTGCAGGAAGCGATCGCGGAGTCCGGAAACGTCACCACGATGATCGGCGAGATGTCGTCGGCGTGGGAGCGTGGCGATGACGCGGCGCTCGAGCGCGCGGTCGTCGATGACTCACGCGAAGAATATCCTGAGCTTTACCAGATGCTGTTCGTCGATCGTAACAACGCCTGGATGACGGTGCTGACGCGCGAGATGGAAGGTTCGGGCGTGGACTTTGTCGCGGTTGGCGCGGGCCACATTGTCGGGCCGGATGGCCTGGTGGCGCAATTCCGCGCACGCGGCTATCGCGTGCAGCGCGTGCGCTAAGGCGCTGTCCGCGTCAGATGATGCCCCATTCAGCTCCAACCGATCCTGTGATTCCGGTGCTGGTGACGGTGAAGCCGTTCATGGTCCAGACCGCGAGCAGGCCTGAATCGTTGCGCCAGAAGATGTCATCGCGGCCGTCGCCATTGTAGTCGCCGACATCGGCGACGTGCCAGGTCGGGCCGACGCCGCCGATCACAGAAGCGGCAAGCAGGCCGGTATTGTTCATCTCCCAGATCGCCATCAGGCCATCGTTGCGCTGCCAAAGGATGTCGGCGTAGCCGTCGCCGTTGAAGTCGCCGGCACCGGTGATTTGCCATTCGGCGCCGATCGAGCCGATCACGCTGCTGCCGGTGGTGGCCGCGCCATTGGTGTTCCAGATCGCCAAGAGGCCGTCGTCGCGACGCCAGAGAATGTCGTCGCGGCCATCGCCGTTGAAGTCGGCGACACTCTGGATGTTCCAATCAGCGCCAGCGCCGCCGATCACCGCCTGGGTGGCGACGGAGGACCCGTTCATCGTCCAGATCGCGACTTGGCCGGTGGTCGGGTTGCGCCAGAGGAAGTCGTCGCGGCCGTCGAAATTGAAATCGCCGACGCCTTGGATGTCCCAGGCTGTTGAAGCAGCGGCGACGAACACCGCGCTGCCGATGGAAGCGTTGTTCCAGAGATAGACGAGGCCATCGTTGCGTTGCCACAAGATGTCATCGCGGCCATCGCCGCTGAAATCGCCCGTGCCTTGGATGCTCCAGTTTAAGCCGACGTTACCTAGCAGGGTGCTGCCGGATTGAGCCGTGCCGTTCATCGCCCAGGTGGCGGTGAGGCCATCGGTGCGCCGCCAGAGAATGTCGGAGGTGCCGTCGCCGGAGAAGGTTTGCTGCGCGTTGTCGAGCACAACGTCGCGATTGGCGAAATCGAGAATTTCGACGCTGGTCACGGTGTCCACGCCTTCTGCGCCGACGTTAACGGTCCACGAGCCGTTGGGATTTCGAGTCCACGTGGCCGCCGTCGCCTCGTGCAAATAGATGGCGCGATCTACGCCGAGGCCCCCGATGAGGGTGTCGTTACCACTGTCGCCGTAGAGCACGTCGGCGCCATCGCCGCCGTCGAGTGAGTCGTCGCCGGCGCCTGCGTAAAGTGTGTCGATGCCAGCCCCGCCATTGAGCGTGTCATTGCCGCCCGCACCGAAGAGCGTGTCGTCGCCGGCGTTGCCGATGAGGAGGTCCGAGCCAAAACTGCCTTCAAGTCTGTCGTTGCCCGAACCCGCTGTCACCTCGAGCCGATCGACAAGAAAGGTGATTGAGAATGCCGAAGTCGCCAGAGTTACGGAGTTATCCATGATTACCGCGCCGGACCAGTTGGCAAGATTGACAACGAGACGGTCATTGTCGCCGTTTCCACCGGAAAAGAGGTGGCCATCGCCTGTCAGCGTGGAATCGACAAAGAACGTGTCGTTGCCCGAGCCTCCGGAGAACCGGATGATCTCGACGTTTCGAATGATCGTTCCATCCGGAAGCGTCACGCCCGTGCTTGTGGCAAAAGCCGAGGCCTGAAGGGAAAGATCGACCGAAATCCCTGTGCGGGAGACGATGGCTGTGTCGATGCCGTCGCCGCCGTCGACAAGCTCATTGGAGTCAAGTCCGATTGAAGCGCTGGTGAGCGTGTCATTGCCGTTGCCGCCCATTAGAACGTCACCGGAATCTTCTCCGCCATTTATGATGTCGTCGCCATCGCCGCCGTAGAGAGCGTCGCTGCCGCCGCCACCATTGAGGACGTCGTCACCGCCCCCACCGTTCAGCGTCTCGGCGCCGAATGAGCCGCTGAGTGTGTCGCCGACCGAACTGCCAGTTACGGTAAAGTTCTCAACGCTGACGTTAAGTGCACCGCTGCCATTGGCCATGCTTAGCGTGTTGAAGCTGAGGTTGACGCCCGCATTAAGCGCGGAGAAGTCTGCGATCGCGGTGTCGATGCCGCCGTTGCCGATGAGGGCGGCCTGGCCGCCAATGCCGTTGAGCAGTGTGCCGCTGATCAGGAAAGTATCGTTGCCCGTGCCGCCCTCAACTTGCAGCCGCTCGACGTTGCGCACGGTTGTACCGTTCGCGAGCGTCTGGCCGCCGGCTGATGCGATCAGCGCCATGTTGAAGGTAAAGGCTTGTGAATAGGAACTGAGGTTGAGGCGAAGTGTATCATTGCCGGCGCCGCCATCGATTGTGTCGGTGGGATTGGGGCCGCTGTCGAACTGGTCGAGACCGCTGATGATCAGATCGTCGCCACCACCACCGTTTAGGATGTTCGTGCCGCCGTGCGCTTCGAGAGTGTCGTCGCCGCCGCCGCCATTGAGCGTGTCGTTGCCTGAGTCGCCTTCGAGAAGGTCAGCCGCAGAGCCGCCGGTAATCAGGAATTGTTCGAACTCGCGAATGTCCGCATTGACGCCTGGGACGTGACCGGACAGCGTGAAGATGGGATGCGCCAGCGTCTTGTCGAAGACGATGCTCGTCGAATAAGCGGAAAAATCCGCCGAGAAAATATCGAAGCCGGCGCCGCCCACATATGATGAGCCGATGAGGCCTATGCCGTTGACGATCATGGTGTCGTCGAAGTTCGTGAAGAGCGTGCTACCGAGACCCTCGACGTTGCGGATCACGGCGCCGTTGGAGAGCGTTACGCCGGTTGGCGAGCCCATGGTGGCGGGGGTAAGCGTGACGCCGGCTGTCAGCGATGAGAGGTTGAGTGAGACGGTGTCGATCCCGTCGCCGCCATCGATCTGATCGGCGCCGCCGGTATTGAATGCAATCGTGTCATTGCCCGCGCCAGCGTTGATCGTGTCGTTGCCTGCGCCGCCGTCGATGTAGTCATCGCCGTCGCCGCCGTTGATGGCGTCGTTGCCGAAGTCGCCGTAGAGCGTGTCGTTGCCGTCGCCGCCGCTGATCATGTCGTCGTTGGCAGAGCCTAGGAAGGAATCGTTGCCAGAGCCGCCCGTGGCCGTGAGGCGATCGAATCCTGAATAGACGACCGTGCCGACGCCGGTATCGATTATGCCACCGAAGAATGTATCGAAGACGATTGCGCCGCTCTGCGTCGAGAAATCGACGATTAGGTGATCCGTACCCGCGCCGCCGTTGATGTTGAATTGGCTCCCGACATCGGCAGTTATCGTGAAGGTATCGGCCCCGCCGCCGGCCAGAATATTGAAGTTTTCAACGTTCGTGACAGTGGTGCCGTCATAAAAGAGGCCGTTAGCGAGCAGGGTGTTGAGGTTGAGTGAAAAGGCTACGGCAGTGTTCGAGCGGTCGAACGTTAGGGTATCGATGCCATCGCCGCCGTCGATGATGTCGATGCCCGAAGATGCGATGATCGTATCTGCCCCGTCGCCGCCGTTCATTTGGTCGTTGCCGGCGCCGCCATCGAGCAAGTCGGTCCCGTTGCCGCCATTCAGGATGTCGTTGCCGCCGACGGGCGTGTAGATGCTAAAGACGTCGCCTTCGCCATAGAGTTCGTCGTCGCCGTCACCGCCGTTCAGTGTATCGCCGCCGCCGTAACCCAGCATGATATCATTGCCGGCGGTGCCGGTGATGGTGTCGGCGCCGTCGAAGATGGCGTTGTGGAAGGGGGTCGATTGGAGGGTGAAAATCCAGTCGAACATCGTCGCTACATCGAGCGACAGGCCAGTCATCGAGATGGTCTGAAACGCACCGAAGAGGTCTTGGGTGTAGATGAACGCGTTCGCGGTTCCGGTTGTAGGATCGCCGTCCGCATTGAAATTGCCGAACGTGCCGAAAACCGTGAGTTCAGCGTTGACCCCGTTGCTATAGAAGAGTTCGGTGGTCGTATTGTCGCCGAAGACCGCCGTGACCAAGTTGATGATGTTGCCGGAGTCGAAGAAGCGCATGTTGAAGCCGGTGGCGGCGGCGTTGCTCGTGGCGAGCGTAATCGTCGGCATTTGATAGCCCCCCGGTCGGACAGTCTCGAATGCGCGTACTGCCGCTGCGGCAGCGTAATTGGCGCTCTGTTTAGTGTCTAGCCAGGCAGCACGAGCTTCGCGCTGAAGCCCTTTGGGGTGCGGTTTTCTAGGATGAGACGGCCGCCGTGGCTGTCGGTGATGGCTTGGGTGATGGCGAGGCCGAGGCCGGCGCCGTTGGCTTCGCTGCGGGCTTCGTCGGCGCGGAAGAACGGGTTGGTGAGTCTGGCGATGAGTTCGGGCGCCACGCCTGGGCCTTCATCCGACACTTCGATGACGGCTTCGCCGGCGTCGTTGCGATAGGCGCGCATGACGCCGTCGCCGCCATACTTGGCGGCGTTCTCCGCCAGATTGCGCATGGCGCGCGCGATTTCGCTCGGGCGGCATTCGACCATGAGTGCTTCGTTGGCTTCTGCCGTGATGTTGACGCCGAGATCCTGCAATTCGCCGCAGAGCGTGCGGGCGATCTCGGCGAGATCGACATTGGCGCGCGCTTCTTCGCTGGCGCCGGCGCGAGCGAGCGAGAGCGCCTGCTCGGTCAGCGTTTCCATTTCGGAGACGGAGGCGAGGAGGCGTTGGCGCTCGCCTTCGTCTTCAATCAGTTCGGCGCGCAGACGGATGGCGGTGATCGGCGTACGCAGATCGTGGCTGAGCGCCCAGAGCATTTGGCGTTGACGATTGAGTTGGCGGCCCAACCGCTCGGCCATGGCGTTGAAGGCGGTGGAGGCGCGGCGCACGTCTTCGGGGCCGCTAACCGGGGCGGCGACATTTGTCTGGCCAGAGCCTAGCGCGCGGGCGGCGTTGGCGAGATCGGAGAGCGGGCGTCCGATCTGGCGCGAGATGAGTGCTGCGCCAATGCCGACGATGATGATCGAAACGAGCGCGCCGACGATGGCGCTCACCGGCGCCGGACGCGGGCCGGGGAGGCGCGCAGTAGCATTGAGCCAGCTCGAGTCATCGAGGCGCACGGAGACCGCGGCTTCGGTGACGCGCACCATGGGCGCTTCGCCGGGCGGCGGACCGCCGCGCATTTGGACGGGGCCGCCGTCTGCGGCGCGGAAATCGGGTGGCGGGCCATCGCCGCGATCGCGCCGGCCGCGATTTGCGCGCGTACGCCAGTGTCGCGGCGGGGCGTCGACGACGCGAGTCTGCGCGTGCGCGCTGGCGTCGGCGAGCCGCTCAGTGATGGCGTTGGCGATGCGCTGACCGCCGCCGCCGGTGTTGGCGCTGACTTCCGGCGCCACAGAAACACTGTAGCGGATGGAAAAGTCGCGGATCGATTCCGCGACGGACTCGCGGCGCTCAGGCGCGACACCGCGCAGACGTTCCGCAGTGAAGGCGACGCGTTCCGCGACATTGGTTTCGGCAGCGCGGCGCAACGCAGAACCGCGTTCGTTAGCAAAGATCGCGAAGGCGATCGCGTAGGAGACGATGACGGCCACGATCGTGACCGCCACCATGCGTCCGGTAAGGGTGTTGAAGAGCTTCACGCTTTTTCGACGGGGGCGGTGAAGACGTACCCGCCGCCCCAAACGGTCTTGATCAGTTTCGGCGAACGCGCGTCGGCCTCGATCTTGCGACGCAGGCGACTGACTTGCGTATCGACAGCGCGATCGAACACGTCCTTGCCGCCATCGAAGGCGAGGTCGAGCAGCTGGTCGCGCGAGAGCACGATCTTAGGGCGCTGCAGGAAGGTCAGGAGCAGGCGATATTCGCCGGTACTGAGTTCGTGCACTTGGCCCTCGCCGTCGACGAGTTCGCGTTCCGCGAGCTTTAGAGTCCAATTCTCGAAACGCAGCGCATCGCCAGTCGGCGCTTCGACGTTCGGCGGCAGCGCATGAGTGCGCCGCAACACCGCGTCGATGCGAGCCAAGAGCTCGCGCGGGTTGAAAGGCTTCACGACATAATCGTCGGCGCCGACTTCGAGGCCGATGATGCGGTCGAGCTCTTCGGCGCGGGCCGAGAGCAGGATCACCGGGATGTGATTGGTTTCGCGAATGTGCCTGCAGAGCGAGAGGCCGTCCTCGCCGGGCATCATGATATCCAGGACAACGGCGTCGATGCGATTTTCCTTGATCGCGCGGCGGGCGGCCTCGGCGCTATCCACCGCCGTTGCGCGCCGACCGTTCTTGCGTAGGAACTGGGCGAGCGACTCGCGGATCTCGCGGTGGTCGTCAACGACCAGAATGTGGGGGTCCTCGGGCGCCATGTGCTTGAGATTTGAGGCGCCGGTTGACAAAAATCTACCGGGCGCGCGTGGCTGAAGCGTGCCAAACCTTGGCGCCGCACGTGGGGCGACACACTTTGGCAAGAACGAGGGCTGTTTCGCCTTATCGCCGCCCAGGTCGGGCGGTTCCTGGGGCCGTCAATTTTAGGGGACAATGCATGAGCATCAGAACAATCGCTGTCGTGACGTGCGCGGCGCTCGGTTTGGCGGCGTGTGGCGGCGGCCGCGCGATGCAGGATCGAACCGCGCCGATCCGCGCGCTGCTCTCGGCGGATGCGCTGATGCTGGTGAGCTTCGATACCAATGGCGACTTGAGCGTCTCGCGCGAGGAGGCCGAGGCCGGCTATGGACGCGAATGGACGCGCGCGGACGCAGACGCCAACGGCGCGCTCTCGCCGATCGAGTTTTCGAACTGGTCGAACTTGGTGCTTGGCGGATCGCAGATCGGGCCATACCGGCTCGATTTCGATCGCAACGTCGACAACACGATTACCCGCGAAGAGTTCGACACCGAATTGCGCGCGCGTTTCTCGCAGTATGATTCAGACGAGAATGACGCGCTGTCGCGCACTGAGTTTGTGCGTTTGGTGGGGCAGGCGCGTCCGCCTGCTCAGCGGCGCCAAGCGCCGCCGTCGATTGGCGGTGCGGGTCGCGGCGGCTGACATAGTTTGACGCACTTGCGGCAAACGCCCGGCACACCACCTACATATCATCTGATCATACGGCGATACGTTTCTCCCCCCCACACGTGTCCCGTCATGCAGGCCCAGCGCGACCCTCCCCCCAGGCGCTGAGGCCAAATACAGCGGCCGGCGCCTATCCCAGGCGCCGGCCGTTTGTTTTTTGCTTTCTTTCCAGCGTGACACACTTTGTCGTAACCGTGACCAACGGGCGAAAAGCGGCTGCACTACATCCGGAGAATGAGAGGGAGCTTGGCCGCCATGAGCGGCTGCAGAGGAGTAATTGCAGATGCGGAAAATTTTGCTTGTTGCCGCGGGCGCTGCGGCTTTGGCGACGGCGGGCTTCGGTCTTGCGTATGCCCAGAGTGGCCCCGCGAGCGGCGGCGCTCGGCAGGGCATTTTTCAAGCCGATGCAAACAGCGACGGCGTGTTAACGCGCGCCGAGTTTGATGCCGGGCGCACGGCGCAATTCGCCCGTCTCGACGCGGATAATAACGGCGAGCTGACGCGTGAAGAAATGCGCGCGGAACGTGGTGCGCGCGGCGAACATCGCGGTCGCCGTGGCCATCGCGGCGGGCCGGGTGGTCCGGGTGGTTTCGAGGGCGCCGACGCAAACGGCGATGGCGATATCACACGCGATGAATTCCTGGCGCGGCCGATCGCGATGTTCGAGCGTCTCGACGCCAACCATAACGGCGTGATCGAGGCGTCGGAGCGTCCACAGCGTCCGGAGCGCGGCGCACAAGACGGTGAGCGCCGTCAACGCGCCGATCGCCCGAACCCAGATACTGATGGTAATGGCACGTTCTCGCGTGCGGAGTTCACGGCTATGGGCGCCCACATGTTCGAACGGCTCGACGCGAACAGTGACGGACGTGTGACACAGGAAGAAGCGCAAGCGGCGCGCGGTCATCGCCGTCGCGGTTAGGCGGAATGGTGCGCGGTCAGGCTGAGTTCAGCTTGGCCGCGCTACCTTCGCGGTGTTTTCAATTGACTGGGGTAACGCCGGCGTGGGCAGTGCCGCCCTGATGCGCGCTGCGTCATGCAAGGATCGGTGATGGAACTCTCGGCTGTGAAGGAACGCGTGCAGAGCACGGCGTCCGGCCTCTGGACCAAGCGCCCGGGGTTTTTGCGCGGCCGCAATCTGTTTATCACTGGCGGCGCGGCCGTTGTGGTGCTCGGCGGCTGGATGCTGTTTGGGCCGAAGGACGATGCCGAGCCTTATCGCACGGCTGCCGTTGATCGCGGCTCGATCACGCGCGTGGTAAGCGCGACGGGCACGCTTGAGCCGCTGGTTTCCGCCAATGTGGGCTCGACAGTGTCAGGCCCGGTGCAAAGCGTTTCGGTGGACTTCAATTCGCAGGTGCGCGCAGGCCAGGAGCTGGCGCGGCTTGATCCGACGCCGTTCCAGCAACGCATTACCCAAGCACAAGCGCAACTCGCGCAAGCGCAGGCGCAGGCGGCGGTCGCGAATTCGGAATATGAACGCTACGCGCTGTTGCAGCAGCGTGGCTTTGCTTCTGAGCAGTTGATGTCGCAGCAGCGCGCGGCGCGCGACACGGCGCGGGCGGCGGTGCAGTCGGCGGCGGCGCAAGTGGCGACAGCGCGCACAGACTTGCAGCGTAGCGTCATCCGGTCGCCGATCGATGGCGTGGTCGTGAACCGGCAAGTGAACGTCGGTCAGCCGGTGGCCTCGAGCCTGCAGGCGGCGACATTGTTCGTGATCGCGCAGGATCTTTCGCGGCTGCAGGCGAACATCACCGTCGATGAAGCTGACATTGGCGAAGTGAGTGAAGGGCAAGCCGTGCGCTTCACGGTCGATGCATTTCCGGACCGTGAGTTTGAAGGGCGCGTAAGCCAAGTGCGCCAGCAGGGCGTCGCCGAGAGCGGTGTTGTCAGTTACACAGTGGTGGTTGAGGCGGACAATCCGGGACGGCAGTTGCTGCCGGGGATGACGGCGAATGCCGAGATCGTGCTGGAGCAACGCGAAGAGGTCTTGCGCGTGCCGAATACGGCGCTGCGCTTCCGGCCCGCTGACGAAGCGCTTGTCGCGCAAGGTCAAGCGCTGATGGGTGGCGAACGCGGCGGCCAGCGGGCCCGCGATGGCGAAGCCCAGGCGCAACAGCGTGGCGGCGGCGAGGGCCGCGGTCAGGGTGGGCAAGGCGGTCAGCGTGGACAGCGCGCGGTGGCGCAAATCGGCGAGACGTTGCAGCTCAACGAACAACAACGCGCGGCGGCGCAAACGGCGTTCGAGAGCGCCGTGGCGGCGAACCAGGGCGGCGGCGGTGACCGCCGTGGCGCGTTCCGGCGCATTCGCGAGCAGGTGATTGCGGCGATTGAGCCGACGCTGACAGCCGAGCAGCGCACATTACTTGAGCAGATGCGCTCAGGCGCAGGCCCGCGTCGTGAAGTGCGCAATCAAGCTGTACTTTGGGTCCTGCGTAACAACCGGCCGACGCCGGTGCTAGTTGAGACTGGCATCGCCGATAACGGCTACACGCTCGTTCATTCCGGCCTCAACGAAGGCGATGAAGTGATCATCGGCGGCGGCCCACAAGCTGAGAACAATGGACAGAGCAGCCCGTTTGGCGGCGGACGTGGCGGCGGCCCGCGCATCCGGGGCGCGTGATGAGCGCGCTCATCGAAGCTAGGGATCTGGAGAAGCTCTATCGCATGGGGGATGAGACCGTGCGCGCGCTCGACGGCGTGAGCTTCACCATTCCGCGTGGTGACTATTGCGCGATCGTTGGCCCTTCGGGCTCCGGCAAGTCGACATTGATGAACATTATCGGCGGTCTCGATACGCCGACGCGCGGGCGTATCGTGATCGCCGGCAACGAAATTGGTGCAATGAGCGACGACGATCTCGCAGTGTTTCGTAATCAGACCATTGGCTTCGTGTTTCAGAGCTTCAATCTGCTGCCGCGGTTAACGGCGTTGGAGAATGTCGAGCTGCCGATGATCTATGGCGGCGTGCTGCCTAAGGAGCGGCGGGAGCGGGCGGCGGAGCTGCTGCAACGTGTCGGTCTTGGCCAGCGCATGGACCACAGGCCGACGCAACTCTCTGGCGGTCAGCAGCAGCGTGTGGCGATCGCGCGCGCACTTGCTGGTAGGCCGGCTCTGCTCCTGGCGGACGAGCCGACTGGCGCGCTCGACACTAGTACTGGCGTCGAAATTCTTGGCCTGTTCAACCAACTGAACGGCGAGGGTGCGACGGTCGTTCTGGTCACGCACGATCATGACGTGGCGGGCGCGACCAAGCGTACGATCGAGATGCGCGATGGGCGCATCGTTTCAGATCAACGCAATGACAGGAGCGCACGCAATGATGCGCACGTCTGACCTAGTCTCTAGCTCCGCGCGGGCGCTGCGAGCGAACCCGATGCGCTCGGCGCTGACAGCGCTGGGCGTAATCATCGGCGTCGCCTCGGTGGTGGCGATGGTGGCGCTGGGCTCGGGCGCACAGGCGCAAGTGGAGCGCTCGATCGCCAGCCTGGGCTCGAACCTGCTGATCGTTGTGCCCGGTGCGATGCGCGGCGGCGGCGGCGTGCGCGGGCAGGCGGGCGCTGGCGGCGGATGGGACGCGCTCACCATCGATGACGCCGAAGCGATCGCGCAGCTGGAGAACGTCGCGGTCGTTGCGCCATCGCAGCGTGCGCGGACGCAGGTGATCGCCAACGGCCTCAACTGGAATCCGGAAGTGAACGGTGTAACGCCGGACTTTCTGGCCGCGCGCGACTGGGAAATAGCCTCTGGGCGGATGTTTGACGACACCGAAGAGAGGCAGGCGCGGCGCGTGGTCGTGCTCGGTAACACCGTGGCGATGAACCTGTTCCCGAACATGGACCCGGTCGGGCAGACGGTGCGCATGAACGGCGGCGCCTACGAAGTCATCGGCGTGCTGGAGTCGAAAGGCCAATCCGGTTTTCAGGATCAGGACGACATCGTGCTGGCGCCGTTTACAACTGTGAAGCGCCGCATCGCTGGACGGCGTGGGCGCGGCAACTCGGTCAGCCAGATTTCGGTGAAGGCCGAGAGCGAGCAGGTGCTCGATCGCCTGCAGGAGGACGTCGAAAACCTGCTGCGTCAGCGCCACCGCACGCGTGAGGGCGAGGACGACTTCACGGTGCAGAATTTGAGTTCGATTAGCGAAACGATGGCGCAGACGACGGGCGTTTTCACTGCCCTTTTGGGGGGAATTTCGGCGGTTTCGCTGCTCGTCGGTGGTATTGGCATCATGAACATCATGCTGGTCAGCGTCACCGAACGGACACGTGAGATTGGCCTGCGTAAAGCCCTCGGGGCCCGGCAGTCGGATATTCTTCATCAGTTTGGCTTGGAGGCGGTGACGCTTTCCGTCGCGGGAGGAATAATCGGGTTAGTTATTGGTGTTGCTGGCGCTTGGGGGATGACAACACTATTTAACCTACCCTTGGTGGTGTCGCCGTTAAATGCGGGGCTGGCGATCGCCTTCTCTGGCTTGGTCGGGGTGCTGTTCGGCGCTTATCCGGCTTATCGCGCAGCGAAGCTCGATCCGATCGAAGCACTGCGGCGGGAATGAGGAAGAAGTCCTTGATGCGTACGTTGATCGTCTCACTGGCCGCTCTGAGCGCTGCAATCGGAACGGCCCAGGCTGACACGCTGGCCGAGGCGATGACCTCCGCACAGGAGAGCAACCCAACATTGGCCGCGCAACGTCAGCGCTTGCGCGCGACGCGCGAGGCGCTGCCTCAGGCGCTCTCGGCGGCGCTGCCTCAGGTTTCGCTCTCGGGGTCGGCGAGCGCGGTTGATCGCGACTTCGAAGATCCGCTGACGCCGGACAATGGCCGTTCAGAAACGTGGACGAGTTCGGCGAATATTTCTCAGCTGCTGTTTGGTTCAGGCCGTGTGCTGGCGTCGACGCGCGCTGCACGGGCGCAAATTGCCGGCGCGACCGCCGATTATGAAGGCGCGCGTCAGCAGCTCTTGCTGAATGTGGCGACGGCGTACGCGAATGTGCGCCAAGCGCAGGCGGTGGTCGCCGCGCGCGAAACCAACGTCTCCAACCTGCAGCGTCTGCACGAATACGCGCAGGCGCAGTTCGATGCAGGCGTGGTGACGCGCACCGACGTGGCGCAGGCGCAAGCCCGCTACGCGCAAGCACGCACCCAGCTCGTGCAAGCGCAGGGTGGGATGGCGGCTTCGGTGGAAGCCTATCGCCGCTTGGTCGGGCGTCCGCCGTCTGAACTGCAGGCGCCGCCGGCGGCGACAGGTTTGCCGATGGACTTGGAAGTGGCGTTGTCGACGGCAGTCAACAACAGCCCGACATTGATCAGCGCGCAGGCAGACACGCGATTGGCGGATGCAAACGTCGCCGCCGCGGCGGCGCAGGGGCGCTTGAACGTCACCGCAGAAGCTGGGTTTTCGCAAGGCGCGGACTTCAACGACGATCTCTCCGAGACGACGAGCGACTCCGTCGGCGTACGTGTCTCGGTGCCGCTGTTCCAAGGCGGCGCCATTCGTTCGCGGACGCGGCAGGCGCGTGCGTTGCGCTCTGCATCGACGCTGGATCTCGCTGCGACAGAGCGTTCGGTGCAGGAAATCGTGACCAACGCCTGGACCGGACTCGCCAGCGCGCGCTCGGCCGTGCAATCGGCACGTGAGCAGGTCGATGCGGCTGAGCTTGCCTACGAGGGCGTGCGCTTGGAGCAGGAGACCGGCCTGCGTTCGACCGTTGAAGTGCTCGACCAGGAGGCGGACCTGCTGACGGCGCGGATTGCGCTGGCGCAGGCTGAGCGCGATCTGGTGGTGGCGGAGCGCCAGATGCTGGCGGCTGTTGGCACGCTCGACATTCCGGCTGGTTCGGGCGGTCTCATCGAAGACAACGATCAGCTGCGCGGGCGTTGATCGCCGGCGTTCGCGCGCCAAAATCGCTCATAGCGGTGCGTGCGGCGTGGTTCGGTGTTAGAGCCGGACCATGAAGTCGCTGCTCTCCACGCTGGCGCTGCTGACGGCGCTGTTTCTGACTGTGATGTTTGCGGGTCTGGCGCTCACGCCGGATGCGGTGCGGACCCAGAACCGGGCCGATCAGTTCGATGCGCAGGCAGCGCGTGCGCGATTGGTGCGGCTACTCGGTGATGAGGCGCCGCATCCGGTCGACAGTGTTGCGCTTGACGTTGTGCGTGAGTCCTTGCTGCGCGAGATCGCGGCGCTTGGATTTTCGCCGGAGGTGCGGGACGCGTTTGCTTGCCGGCCGCAGCCGCGAGGGCCGTTGATCGATTGTGCGCGGGTGCGCAACATCGTGTTCAGCATGGGTCCGGAGGGCGCGCCGGCCATCCTGGCGGCGGCGCACTATGACTCAGTCGCCGCAGCGCCCGGCGCAAGCGATGACGGGCTCGGGCTCTCAGTGTGGCTCGAAGTGGCGCGGATTCTGCGCGAAGAAGAGCTCACGCGGCGTGTGATCTTCCTGTTCAGTGACGGTGAAGAGCCGGGATTGCTTGGCGCGTTTGACTTCGCGAACAACGATCCGCTGTTCGGGGAGGTGGAGTCGCTGGTGAATCTCGAGGCGCGCGGGTCGCGTGGGCCAGCAATCTTCTTTGAAACCAATCAGCCTAATGCCGACGCGGTTGCAGCTTACGGCGCTGCGCCGCGACCGATCGCCAACTCAGTCATGGCGGATGTGTACGCGCTTCTCTCCAACTCAAGTGACGTCACGGCGCTGACGAGGCCGGGGCTCGATGTCATTAATGTCGCTATTCTTGATGGTCTCGAAGACTATCACACGCCGCAGGACAACATCGCCTCGCAGGATCTGCGCAGCGTGCAACATATGGGCGACGTGGCGCTCGCGGTGACGCGCCGGCTCGCGCGGGCGCAAGATGCGAATGCGACTACGCCCACGGTCTATACCGATATTGCTTCGCGCCTGTTTGTAGCGATGCCGCGTTGGCTGGGGCAGGTGCTGCTGGCGTTCTCCGTGTTTGTCGCTGGCTTTGCGTGGTGGCGTGCAGGCGCTGCGGGGCGCTGGAGTGCGCTCGCGGCGCCCTTGGTGATGCTAGCGACGGCGGGCGGTTTGGCGTTTGCGGTCGGCTTCGCAATGAGCGCGGCGCGGCCGGGTGTGGACCTTGGTTTCGCTGTACCGGAGCCGATGAGGGCCTTGTGTGTGTTGCTTGCGCTATTGGGCGCGATGCTCGCGCTGCTCTTGCTGCGTAGCGGCCGCGATCCGGCGCAGACGGGCGCGGCGGCGATGTTGTGGTTCGCGTTGCTCGGTGCTGCTGCGTCGATTTTCCTGGGCGGCATCTCAATTCTCTTCGCGTTGCCTGCATTTGTGTTTGCCGGGGGTGTTTTACTGGGACTGGCGAGGAAGCCGGCGCAGGCCATTGGCGCATGGCTCGCGGCTCTGCTGGTGCTGGTTATCTGGGCGCCGATGCTGTTCCTGATCGAGTTGGCGCTGGGGTTTGCGATGCCATTCGCGCTGGTGCTGATCGCGGCGTTTCTCGCGCTGCCTTGGCTTGGTGTTATTGCCTCGGTCCGCGGTGAGGGGCAGTGGCGCGGGCTGACGGCGCTTACCGCCGCTGGCGTTGTTGCGAGCGTGGCATTGGCGATGCTTGCGCCAACGATGAGCGAAGCGCGGCCGCGCTCGCTCAATATCTCCTACTTCCTCAATGTCAGCGATGGCGAAGCGCGCGTCACCGCGGGGTCGGCCGGGCGTGCGCTGCCGGGTAGTCTCGTGGGCGCTTTCACGCCCGAGCTGCTTGTACCCGGCGATTCAGTTGAGACCTGGGTCGCGCCGGCGCCGGTTGAGCAGATTGCACCTCCGGCGCTGCAGGACACGGCTATCGTGCAAGAGAATGGGGCGCGTGTCCTCCGCGCGCGGTTGGCGATGAATGGCGCCTATCGTGCCATCATTCGGATTCCGACGAATGCGGCGCCGGTGTGGGCGCGAGTCAACGGCGCGCAGGCTGCTTTTGCTGACACCGGCGGCGAAGCCGGGACGTTCATGGGGCTCGCCTGCCAGGGGCGTTCTTGCGATGGTGCAACGATCGAAATCGCGCTCGGCGCCGAGGCGCCGGAGGATTGGTACATGATTGGCCAGTTTCCTGGCCGCACGACCGCCGTGTCGAATGCGATTCGTGCGCGGCGCAGCCCAGCGGGGACGCCAATCCAGGGCGGCGATGGGGTCACGACGCTGTCGCGCTTCCGGCCGAAGTAGGGCGCGCGCGAAGCTGACAGTGAGCGAGGTTTGCCTCGCGTCAGCGCCTCCTGCGGTCACAGGCAGTCAGCGTCCCCTCCCGTTTGGGCAAGCATTGTTCCTGTCAATCAGGTCAACGCGAGAAACTCACAGTTAACCAAGCGCCGCTAAGCGTTCTTGTCGAATGGAGGCCGTGCGCGTGGGTGGAGCTGCGCCGATCCAAAGGGGGCAAAGTCATGCTGAGCAAGATCAATACGCTGTCAATCGGCGCGCGTCTTTCGCTTATGTCCGCAATGTTTATCGTCGCATCGGGCGTTGGTGTCGCGACGCTTACGGCGAACTCGCTCGATCAGATCGGCTTCTCGGAGAAAGAACGAGAGGGCACGAATTATCTTCGCCAACTGTTCGATGGCTGGTAGTCAGGCAACGTCAACGTCGGGGATGCTGCCCTGAACGAGCGGTTCAATGCTGTTGACGAGTTTAGCGCTTTCGCCAGCGCCGCCGAAGGGCCCGAGCGAGATGCGGCCGCGCTGGCGCTCCTCGCAGCAGTTGCGGACGGATCAAATCTGACGCTCGATCCGGAGCTCTCGACTTACAACCTCCAGGACGCGATCTCTGTCCGCATCCCGCAATTGATCGCGCAAGAAAACGCGATGGATGCAGCAGTGGAGTCGACCGGCGACCCGCTTCGCCCGTACCATGTTTTTCACTCGCTCGCTCGCCTGGAGGAGCTTGCGGATACCGTCACCGAAGAAGTTGGGCGCGCGATCGATTCCGACAGCTCCGGGCGCGCCTCCGATCTATCGCCGATGCGCGAAGAGTTGCGCCGCGTCAGTCGCGCCATGATTGGTGAGGAGCGGGCCGCTGTTCAGGGTGCGACTGCGACAGCCTCGCCAGCCACCGAAGCCGATTTCTCACGCGTCACAGGTGAGCTTTGGGACGCTGCATCGGTGGACCTGGAAGCTCTGCTCAAGCAGCGGGTGGACGGCCTTTGGTTGCATCTCTGGATGCAGCTTGTCCTTACGGGCGCTGCGCTCGCGGCGGCGGGAGGTCTGGCTTTCTTCATCTCGCGCGGCCTCCGGGGCGGTTTTACCGAAGCGACATTCAAGGGCGCGGCCTTCGAAACGTCGTCCGTGGCGACGATGATGGTCGATCGCGATTTCAAGGTGACCTACGTCAACGAGTCGACCAAGAAATTGCTCGCCGACAACGCCGATGCTTTCCGTAAAATCTGGCCGGGCTTCGATCCGAACAAGATAGTCGGCTCTTGCATCGACATGTTCCATAAGAACCCGGCGCATCAACGGCAGCTTCTCTCCGACCCGTCGCGCTTGCCGTTCCGGACGGATATCACCGTCGGTGACTTGAAGTTCGCGCTCAATGTTGGTGCGGTCTATGACGAGAAGCGCAACTACGTCGGCAATGTCCTGCAGTGGGACAATGTCACTCAAGCGCGTATGAATGCGGGCATGCTGCAGGCGCTAGGCCGTTCGCAGGCGATCATCGAATTCAACATGGACGGCACGATCGTCAACGCCAACGAGAACTTCTGCCAGACCCTCGGCTACTCGCTGAGCGAAATCGTGGGCAAGCATCACTCCATGTTTGCCGAGCCTGCATACGCCCGCAGCGTCGAATACAAGGCGTTCTGGGAAAAGCTCAATCGCGGCGAATTTGACTCTGGCAAGTATTGCCGGTTGGGCAAGGGCGGGCGCGAACTCTGGATCGAAGCGACGTACAACCCAATCCTCGATGGCAACGGCAAGCCGTTCAAGGTTGTCAAGTTCGCCAGCGACGTGACCCAAATCGAGCACGATCGGAAGGCTTCTGAAGCTGAACGCGCGGCGCGCGCGCAGGAGCAGGCGAGCGTTGTGCAAGGGCTCGCGGAAAACCTGGCGAAGCTGGCGCACGGCGATCTTACGGCGCGCATCAGTCAGCCGTTCCCCGGCGAATACGAGGCGCTGCGCAACGACTTCAACGAGGCGATGGGCAAACTGCAGGAGGCGATGAAGACCATCGTCGTCAATGCGGGCGGCATCCGCACTGGCGCGGGCGAAATCAGCCAAGCGTCTGACGACCTGTCGCGCCGTACAGAGCAGCAGGCGGCCAGCCTTGAAGAAACCGCGGCCGCGCTCGACGAGATTACCGCGACGGTTCGCAAGACCGCCGAGGGCTCAAAGCAAGCCAACGGCGTTGTGGTGACCACACGTGCAGACGCCGAGGCCTCCGGACAGGTCGTCCAAGAGACTGTCGCCGCGATGGCCGAGATCGAGAAGTCATCGAAGCAGATTTCTCAGATCATCGGCGTCATCGACGAAATCTCGTTCCAGACCAACCTGCTTGCGCTGAACGCCGGTGTCGAAGCCGCGCGTGCGGGCGAAGCCGGCCGGGGCTTTGCGGTTGTCGCGTCTGAAGTGCGCGCTCTGGCGCAGCGTTCGTCGGAGGCGGCGAAGGAGATTAAAGGCCTCATCTCGGCCAGCTCGCAACACGTCGAAACCGGCGTCGAACTGGTTGGTGAAGCAGGCAAGGCGCTGCAGCAGATCGTCGGCAAGGTCAACGAGATCAGCGGGCTTGTTTCGGAGATCGCGGCGTCTGCTCAAGAACAGGCGACCGCGCTCGCGGAAGTGAACACTGCCATCAACCAGATGGACCAGGTCACGCAGCAAAACGCGGCGATGGTCGAGCAGTCGACCGCAGCCAGCCACTCGCTGACCCAAGAGGCTGACGAGTTGATGAGCCTGATGAGCCGCTTCCAAACGGGGGCTCCGTTGCCGCAAGCCGCGATAGCTGGCGGCAAGCACAAGCCAGGGACGCCGCCGGTCCTGCAACAGCGCCAGCGCGTGGCGCAGTTCGCAAGCAACGGATCCGCGGCGTTGAAGAGCGACGACGATTGGCAAGAATTCTAAGCGGGTCGAGTCATGAAGTTAACTTCGGTACTCGACCTCGGCGCGGCAGCGCCGCTTTGGAAGGGTCTGCACGAACTGCGCGGTCAACCTGTGACAGTCGATGCTTCGGCCGTTGATCGGTTGGGCGGCCAGTGCTTGCAGGTGTTGCTCGCGGCTCGTGTGCAATGGGCTCAAGACGGAATTCCGTTCTCGATCAGTTCGCCGTCGCAAGCGTTCCTAGAGGGGGCGCAAATGATGATGGGCGATGACGACCTAGCAAGTGCGGAGACTTGAAGTGAGCAAGACAATCCTGACGGTCGACGACTCGCGCATGATGCGTGAGATGTTGCTGATGGTGCTGCAAGGCGCCGGTTTCAACGTCGTCCAAGCCGAAGATGGGCTTGATGGGCTGGAGGCTTTGCCGCGCGCAAACCCCGACGTCATCATCACGGACATCAACATGCCGCGCATGGATGGTTACGGCTTCATCGAAGGGGTGCGGGCCGATGAGCGTTATCGCGCCACGCCAATTCTGGTGCTCTCGACCGAAAGCAGCGCCGAGAAGAAGGGGCGCGCGCGTTCGGCTGGGGCTACTGGCTGGATCGTGAAGCCGTTCCAGGCTGACACCCTGTTGGATGTTGTTCGCCGGGTTTGCGCGTAGGGGCCGCTCATGGACGCGATGGACGCGATCAAGGTCACGTACTTCCAGGAATGCGACGAGCTGCTCGCAAGCCTCGAGGAAGACTTGCTCGCGCTCGAGTCGGGTGAGGGCGACGCCGACACCATCAATGCCGTGTTTCGCGCTGTGCATTCGATCAAGGGTGGCGCCGGCGCGTTCGGCTTCGAGTCCATGGTTGAGTTCGCGCACGTCTTCGAAACCGCGCTGGACGCCATGCGCTCGGGCAAGCTCGATCCCGAACCAGAGACGCTGAAAATATTGCTGCGCGCCTCGGATGTGCTGGCTGACCATGTTCAGGCGGCCAAGGGCCTGGGCGTCGTCGATGAAGCGCGTGCGCACACGATGGCTAGTGATCTAGCGGCGCTCACAGCCACCGAAGAGGAATTGGCAGCGAGCGTGGCAGGCGGCGCCGACGGCGATGAGCCCGGCACCGACAGCTGGGGCTTCACGCCACTTAAGTTTGAGGTGGATGAGCCGGCGCCGTCGGCTGGTTGGCGTCTCACTATGCGTCCAACGGCGGCGATGTATGCCAATGGCCACGACGCGCTGATCTTTCTGCGTGAGCTGCGGCGCGTTGGCGCGACGAACGTCAGTTTGGATACTTCGGGCCTTCCAGAGTTTTCGGCGCTCGATCCGGAGGGTTCTTATCTCGTTTGGACCGTTGAGTTCCCCGCTGAAGTCTCGGAAGCGGCGATACGCGATGTGTTCGACTTCGTAGGTGACGACTGCGCGATCGAACTTGAACAACAAGCCCCGCCGCCACCGGTCTTTGACTTGGCGGATTTCTCCGCGCCTTCAGATGCGCCGCCAGTTGATTTTGAAGCGCTACTGCAATCCGTGAAAGGCGATGCGCCCGCGGCGTCGCCAGCGCCCGTCGTGGAGGAGAAAGGCGCCGCTGCTGACAAGGGCGGGGGCAAGGCCGCGACGCCGCAGGGTGGCGCGACGATCCGCGTTGATCTTGAGCGTGTTGATCGCATGATCGATCTGGTCGGCGAACTCGTCATAAATCAAGCGATGTTGGCGCAGCGTGTCGCTGAGAGCGGTCTGGCGCGCTCTTCGACGGTTGCGATCGGCCTCGATGAGCTGGAGCAGCTGACGCGCGAAATTCAAGACAGCGTGATGGCGATCCGCGCGCAGCCTGTGAAGTCGGTCTTCCAGCGTATGCCGCGCCTCGTTCGCGAGATCGCTGGCACGACGGGAAAACAAGTTCGCCTGGTGATGGAGGGCGAAGGCACCGAAGTCGATAAGACGGTCATCGAGCGCCTGTCTGATCCGATAACGCACATGCTGCGCAACGCTATCGACCACGGCCTGGAGAGCCCGGAAGACCGCGTTGCGTCAGGCAAGCCGGAAGAGGGCACGGTGCGCTTGGCGGCGCTGCATCGCTCTGGCCGCATCGTGATCGAAGTCTCCGATGATGGCAAAGGCATCAATCGGCCGCGCGTGCGCGATATCGCGGTCAATAAAGGGCTCATTGCGGCTGACGCGCAGTTGAGCGACGACGAGATCGACAATCTCATCTTCTTACCCGGTTTCTCAACCGCCGCGACGGTCTCGAACATTTCAGGACGCGGAGTCGGCATGGACGTCGTTCGCCGCTCGATCCAGGCGCTGGGCGGGCGGATATCGATCGCATCGCAGCCGGGCAAAGGCTCAACTTTCACGTTGTCGCTGCCGCTCACCCTTGCGGTGCTTGATGGCATGGTCGTCACGGTTGGGCCGCAGACTTTGGTCGCGCCCCTGAGCGGCATCATCGAGACGTTGAAACCGAAGCCCGATGAGGTGCGCCCACTTGGTCCGAACAGCTCTGTTCTTTCGGTGAGGGGCGCGCATGTTCCGCTGATTGATGTCGGCGTGGCGCTTGGATTGCGTACAACGCCTATCGATCCCGCGTCAGGTGTGACGCTGCTGGTCGAAGGCGAAGGCGGCAGCCGCGCGGCGCTGGTCGTGGATGAAATCCAAGGTCAGCGGCAAGTCGTCATCAAGAGTCTTGAGGCGAACTATCAGCGCGTTGAAGCTATCGCCGCGGCCACCATCCTCGGGGATGGGCGAGTAGCCCTTATTCTCGACATCGAAGCTGTGATTGAGCGGCGGCTGAGCGAAGGCCGCGAACCCCTTGCCAAAGCGAGTTGACCCATGGACGCCGTCGATTCTGTGACTGAAACACTCGAACTCATCTCGTTCCGCATCGAGGATCAAGAATTTTGCCTCGACATAATGGCGGTGCGCGAAATTCGCGGCTGGACGCCTGCAACGCCGCTGCCGCACTCGCCAAGCTACGTGCGGGGCGTGATCAACCTGCGTGGCGCAGTGCTGCCGATCATCGATCTGAAGGCGCGCTTGGGTCTTGGCGCTGCCGAGACGAGCGCCCGTAGCGTTATCATCGTTGTCCATATCGGTGCGCGCCTGGTTGGTCTGCTTGTCGATGGCGTGTCCGAAATTCTCGCCGCCGATCGGGCGAGCATTCAGCCGACTCCGAACGTCGGCTGCGACACGGTCGGCAAGTTCGTGCGCGGCATCATAGCCATCGAGGGGCGCATGATTTCGTGGATCGACATCGAGGACATTCTGCCTGAGGCGGAGGTTGCTGAAGCCGCATGACCGCGCTCGCGATTTCCAGCAAGAATGCTCCGGCGCTTATCGATGGTGAATACAAATTCACCGCGCGTAACTTCGAGCGAATTGCAACCTTCCTCAAGAAGGAGAGCGGAATTGCGCTCACGGAGGCGAAGGCCACGCTCGTGTACTCGCGACTCGCCAAGCGCATCAGGAAGTTGGGTCTGAAGAGTTTCGACGAGTATTGCGCGTTTGTGGAAACGCCTGGAGGCGCTGCCGAGCGCAATGAAATGCTCGCCGCGCTCACGACTAACGTCACCAGATTTTTCCGCGAGCCGCATCACTTCGAGCATTTCCGCACCCGTATCGCGCCTGGCTTGGTCGACGCCGCGCGGGCGGGCGGACGCGTCCGGCTCTGGTCGGCGGCATGCTCAAGCGGCGAAGAGCCGTACTCGCTGGCATTGACCTTGTTGGATGCGTTTCCGGACGCCGGTCGCCATGACGTGAAGATTCTCGCGACCGACATCGATCCAAACATCGTGGCGCGGGCGCGGACCGGCGCCTATCGCAGCGAAGCCGTAGCGCCAATCGCGAAGGCGACGCGTGACCGGTGGATGGAATTTAGCGCGGCGGAAGATGTGTGGCGCGTCAAACCCGAAGTGCGCTCGCTGATCACATTCAAAGAGCTCAACCTCATCGGACCCTGGCCGATGCGCCGGGCCTTTGACGTTATCTTCTGCCGGAATGTCGTCATTTACTTCGAGGAGGCGACACAGGCCATGCTTTGGGGGCGGTTCAAGTCGTCTTTGACCCCCCAGGGGCGGCTCTACATCGGACACTCGGAGCGCGTGGACGTCCCCGGCTATGAGAGCGACGGCTTGACCATCTACAAGCTCACGGGAGCTCGCTGATATGAGCAAGGTACGTGTACTTGTTGTAGATGACTCGGCGACCATCCGCGGCATAATCACAAGCACTCTCAGCCGAGACCCTGAGATCGAGGTGGTCGGCGCTGCTGGCGATCCGCTTGAAGCGCGCGCCGCAATCAAGGACCTCAATCCTGACGTCGTCACCCTTGACGTCGAGATGCCGAAGATGAGCGGCATCGAGTTTCTTGAGAAGATCATGCGGCTTCGCCCGATGCCGGTGATCATGGTCTCGACCCTGACACAAGCAGGGGCGGCGACATCGATTGAAGCGCTCGAACTTGGCGCCTTCGATTGCGTCGGAAAGCCTGACTTCAGCGGTCTCGCCGAGAAAGTGAAGGCAGCGGCGCGTTCTCGCGTGCGCGCGCTTGGAGAGCGCGCGACGCTTGCCCGGCCGCGCGTCGGTTATCGGCCCTCAAGTAAGATCCTTGCGATCGGATCATCGACCGGAGGCGTAGAGGCGCTGCTGAATGTGCTCTCCAATTTCCCGGAGAATTGTCCGCCGACCGTCATTACTCAACACATGCCGCCGACGTTCACTGCGAGCTTCGCGGCGCGTCTGGATCGCACCTGCGCTCCGAAGGTGCAGGAGGCGACCGATGGCGCGCCGATCATGCCGGGCACTATCTACTTGGCGCCGGGGGGATTGGCGCATCTTGAGGTCACTGGCGGCACTCATCCGCGATGCCGGCTACGTGAAGGTCCGCCGATGTCAGGCCACCGGCCCTCGGTTGATGCGCTCTTCACATCCGTCGCGCAGATGTACGGGCGCCGTGCTGTCGGCGTGATCCTCACCGGCATGGGCCGTGACGGCGCCGCTGGGCTCCGCGCAATGCGCGATGCCGGCGCTGCGACCCTCGGCCAAGATGAGTCAACTTCGATCGTCTACGGAATGCCCAAGGCGGCATTCGAGGCGGGCGCGGTCGAACGCCAACTACCGCTCGGCGCCATCGGTGCGGCGGCCCTCGATTTGTGCGCACTTGAGATGAAGGGAGCTGCGTGATGCCAGCTGCTGCCGCAATCAAAGTTCTTGTTGTCGACGATCAGCTCACCATGCGCGCGCTGATACGTTCCGCACTTCAGGAGATTGGATTCAAGGACATCGACGACGCCGGCGATGGCGAGGAGGGGCTGAAGGCGCTTCTCACGCGTCCCGCGCACCTCGTGATTTCTGACTTCAACATGCCGAAGTTGGACGGGTTGGGTTTGTTGCGGGCGGTGCGCACGACCGAGTCTTTGAAGAAGTCGGCTTTCATCATGCTCACTGGCCGCGCCGACAAAGAACTCGTGCAGCGTGCGATGCAGTTTGGCGTCAACAACTATGTGACAAAGCCGTTCTCGCCAGCCCAATTGCGGCAGAAGATCCAAGAAGTGTTCGGCCCTCTGACATGACTGGCGCTGCGCTCCCATCGGCGTCGCGTCGCGAGCGCCTGGTCCACGTGATCCAGGGCGACTTCGCGGTGAGCGACGATCCGACGGTCGTTTTCACAACAATCCTCGGATCGTGTGTTGCGACCTGCATGTGGGATCCGCTCGCGCAGATCGGCGGCATGAATCACTTTCTGTTGCCGGGCGACAAAGAGCGGGATGGCGACCTGATGCGCTACGGCGTGAACGCGATGGAGTTGCTGATCAATGGCTTGCTGCAGCGCGGGGCGGCGAGGGCGCGCCTGCAGGCGAAGCTCTTTGGCGGCGCGCATGTCATCAACAATCTGTCTGACGTCGGCGCCCAGAACGCAGCTTTCGCACTGCATTTCCTCAGCGCGGAAAAAATTCCCTGCGTGGCGCAGAGCCTTGGCGGTGAGCAGGCGCGCCGTGTGCGGTTTTGGCCGACAAGCGGTCGCGCCGGCCAGTTGCTGATCCAAGGCGCAGCGGTAGAGACGAGGACGGCAGCGCGGGCTCAGCCGGCTCCAACGAATCCGGCGGCCGGTTCGGTCGAACTTTTCTGATATGGCGCAATTGTCTCCCTCCCCGGCGCCCGAGGCCGGTTTGGTCTCTCAAGCCGACGTGTTCGTCGCGTTGGCCGACGAGTTGGAGCGTGCGCGCGCGATGGGACTGCGCGTGGAGGGCGCTATCTGCGCGATTGCGGTCAGGGCCGCGATCGATAGCGCCGTTGTCGCCGAACTCCAGCAACTCGACGCGGTGCTGCAGCACATCGCGGCGCTAAGGGACTTTGCGGGAGAATTGGGTCGGCAATCCGGCGCTGGAGGCAAGATTTCCTTGGCGACTGCGTTGGAGCGGATCACGCTTGCCGATGTGCGCGCGCGTCTGTCGGGTCAGAACGACACCAACCCCGATGAGCATTGGGAGATGTTCTAGATGGGCGCCAGTGAGCCAGACAAGAAGATCGACTTGTCGAAGGCGAGCTTTCTCGTTGTCGATGCGAGCGTGCATTCGCTCGAAATCGTCATGCAGATGCTTCGCGGCTTTGGCGTCCACGCGGTCAGCACCGCGAGCACGATCGAGGCTGCTCAGAAGTTATGCGGTGCAAAGACCTTCGATCTGATCATCATTGATCCTGGCATTGAAGACGGAAGCGGATACAGCTTCGTGATCGACTTGCGAAAGTCCGGCGCACAGAATGCGTTCTGTCCTGTCATCTTGTGCTCAGGTCACGTTCGACAAAGCGATGTGTCGAAGGGGCGAAACACGGGCGCGAATTTTGTCATCGCCAAGCCAATGGCGGCCACTGTCCTTCTTCAGCGCATCATGTGGGTGGCGCGGGACAAGCGCCCCTTTGTCGAAATCGGCAACTACATCGGACCGGATCGCCGCTTCAAGTTCGAGGGTCCGCCTCCGGATAGCGAAGGCCGTCGTCAAACGGATTTGAAATCGCCCTTGGGCGATGCTCAGGAACCGAACCTCTCCAACGACGAAATTGACGCGATGTTCAAACCGCAGAGGGTGATCATTTGACCGCACATGTTCGAAAATTTTACCCTGAGGTTCGGCTCAAGAAGCTTGTGGGTGGAGATCGCGGGATTTTGGTGTCTGACGCCTTAACCCGCGCTGAGGCAGGCGTGGACAGCATTCGTGATCGCTGTTTGGATGCCGTTGATGATAAAATTGAACGCCTGCTTTTGTGCACAAGTTTGGACTCAGTTGACGAATGCTACGCGCTGGCGAACGAGGTCTACGCTGAAGCGGGTGCGTTTGGTCTCCAAGAGCTGAGCGCGGCAGCGCACTCGCTGTGCACGCTCATCTCCGGATCTGGAGTGGAAAAGCAGATCATTCTCACCGCGATCAAGGTCCACGTCGACGCCATGCGCGCGTTGCGAAGACCCGAAGTCGCCGGCAGTCCAGAGCTGCGCTCCGCCGTCATCAGCGAACTGCGTTCGCTTGCCGCTCGAATTGGGGGGCGACGTTAAGTGACTTAGCTGGTTGCGCGCCAGTGCGCGGGCCGGCTTCGAAGATCTGGAGCGGGCGGGGGGAATCGAACCCCCGACATTCAGCTTGGGAAGCTGACGTTCTACCTCTGAACTACGCCCGCGCGCGGGTGACGCATACGTGTCGAGCGGGTGACGCGCAAGCGGATGTGGAAGTGGCGGCGTGGCGGGCCTAGAATGGCCGTCAGAGGAGCCCACTCTCATGGCCGAGATCGTTCAAGCGCAATTGCGAAAGTTCGTTGATGAGATTTGGAACGCGGAGGTGGTGCCGACGCTGACCACCTATATCGCCATTCCGAACAAGTCGCCGTCATTCGATCCCGACTGGAAGGCGGCCGGGCACATGGAAAAGGCGGTCGAGCTGTTTGTGGCTTGGGCGCAGAGAAAGCTGCCGGAATTGCCCGGCGCGACGTTAAGCGTTGAGCGGCTGCCAGGTCGGACGCCGCTGATCTTTATCGATGTGCCGGGCGCGGTGAAGAGCGCCGATACGGTGATGCTCTATGGGCACCTCGATAAGCAGCCTGAGATGACAGGCTGGGCCGAAGGCAAGGGGCCGTGGGTTCCGGTGCTGGAAGGTGACAAGCTCTACGGGCGTGGCGGCGCCGACGACGGTTACGCCATGTTCGGCGCGCTGTCGGCACTGCTGGCGCTGAAGGCGCAGGGTGTGGCGCACAAGCGTGCGGTGATTGTGATCGAAGCGAGCGAGGAAAGTGGCTCGCCCGATCTGCCGTTCTACATGGATGCGCTGGCGGAGCGGATCGGGAAGGTCTCGCTGGTTGTGTGCCTTGATAGCGGCTGCGGTGATTATGAGCGGCTGTGGCTGACGACGTCACTGCGCGGAATGGTGGGCGGCACGTTGCGAGTCGATGTGCTGGAAGAAGGCGTGCACTCGGGCGACGCCTCCGGCGTGGTCGCGTCGAGCTTCCGCATCGCACGGCAGTTGCTAGCGCGGATCGAGAACATCGATACCGGCGAAATCGTCGGTGCTGAGTTCAATGTCGAGATTCCGGCGGAGCGGCTGCGACAGGCGAAGGTCGCCGCGGACGCGTTGGGCAAGGAAGTCTATGCGAAATTTCCGTTTGTCGACGGCATGAAGCCGAATGGCAATGAAGGCGATGAGTTGGTGCTCAATCGCACCTGGCGGCCGGCGCTTTCTGTCACCGGCTTTGGCGGCGCGCCGTTGCCGCGCGATGCCGGAAATGTGCTGCGACCGTTCACCGAACTGAAGCTCTCTCTGCGCGTGCCGCCGACGGCGGACGCAAAGAAGGCGAGCGCCAAGCTGAAGCAAGTCCTAGAGAGTGACCCGCCATACGGTGCTCGCGTCAGTTATGATGGCGAGAAGGACGGTTCGGGTTGGAATGCGCCGGCGACGGCGCCCTGGCTTGAAGCCGCGCTTGAAGATGCGTCACACGCTGCGTGGGGCAAGCCGATGGCGATGATGGGTGAGGGGGGCTCGATCCCGTTCATGGGCATGCTGGGCGAGAAATTCCCGGAGGCGCAATTTGTGGTGACCGGCGTGCTTGGGCCGCATTCCAATGCGCACGGGCCTAACGAGTTCTTGCACATCCCAACGGGCAAGCGCGTGACGGAAACCGTCGCGCGTGTTCTAGCGGCGCACGCGACGAACTAGCTGGCGGCTTTCTGCGCGGCGGGCGAATGAGCGACGGCCGCCGCGAGGTTGGGCCGCTTTCTGGCGTAGCGCATGACGGTGGCGGCGAGCATATCGCGGTCCGCTGGTTTTACGATGTGCTCGGCCGCACCAAGAGCAATGGCGTGAGCGCGGTCTTCGTTCACGGAGAGTACAACGACGGGGATGTCTTGCGTCTTTGGATCGTGCTTCAGGCTCTGCAGCACGCGCCAGCCAGAGCGATCCGGCAGGAAGATGTCGAGCAACACTAGTGCCGGTGATTTCGCGCGCACGAGCGCAAGGCCTGCTTCGCCGCCGCCAACCCCCTGCACGGCGAATCCAGCGCGGGTTAGGGCGCGTGCGGCAAGTTCGCGGGCATCCGCCTCGTCTTCAATGACGATGACGAGCGGCGCTCCTTCATTGCCTTGGATGTCATCTACCGTCGCCGCGGCGCCGAGAGCGATCGAGGCGTCGGAGAGATCGGCTGGGACGTGAAGGGTGAAGGTCGAACCTTCACCGAGCGTGCTCTTTACAGTGACGTCGCCGCCGAGCAACTGCGCCAGACGGCGGGTAATGGTAAGGCCGAGGCCGGTCCCGCCGTATTGTTGCGTGATCGAAGGATCGGCTTGCACAAACGGTTGGAAGAGCCGCGAGACATGCTCTTTCGACATGCCGATCCCGGTGTCGCGCACAGAGATGACCATCTGTTCGACGCCGTTGTAGAGCTTGCGATCGAAGGCGATGTCGATCTTGCCGTTCTTGGTGAACTTGGCGGCGTTTGAAAGCAAGTTCAGCACGCACTGTCCGAGTTTCATCGAATCTGTGTTTACGCCGCCCCCGAGAGGTGCGGCAGACAGAGAGATTTCGTTGCCATTTCCCGCTGCTGTGGGGCGCACGGTTTCAATAAGCTCGTTGAGCACATCGATTGGGTCGAACTTGGCGGCTATGGCTTCCATGCGGCCGGCTTCGATCTTGGATAGATCAAGGATTTCGCCGATCAGCGCCAGCAGATGCTTGGCGGCGGCGAGAATGCGGTTGAGATCCTGAACAGCGGTCTGTTCGCCGCTGGCTTCCGCATCTTCCTGCAACATTTCGGCATAACCGATGATGGCGTTGAGCGGCGTACGAAGTTCATGGCTCATGTTGGCCAGGAATTGTGACTTGGCGAGATTTGCGGCGTCCGCCTCATGGCGCGCGTGCGCGAGGTCATCGACACCGCGCTCCAGTGCCTGACCGCGCTCGGCGAGCGTGCGAAGAATTTGCGTGAGCGCGGTGGGCGCGTCGCTTGTGTCGGTGGCGGCGACCGCGGCGAGTTCGTTGTTCAGCGTGCGCAGCGCTTCGGCTTGGCTGGCGAGTGCGGCTTGGGCGTCGGCAACGACGGTTGGCGCGAGCGTGCCACTCGCGGCCGCCTCAGCTGGCTGGCTCACGCAGGTGACGCGTACGGGCATGCCGTCAGGCGTGGTGCGGACGAAGCCTTGGTGACGAACGCGCATGGTCGAGCCGTCGGCGCGCATGATGTCGTGTTCAAGCGCGATGCGGCGGACGGCGCCCGGTTCGGGCGCGAAGGCGGCGTTGACCAGGGCGCGATCCCGCGCCGGCGCGAAAAAGGCGCGCTCTACGATGTCGGCATAGGCGACAGGGCGGCCGATGAGCGCGCCGAGGCGCTGCGCGCCGACAACGCGTTTGCGTTCGAAGTCAATTTCCCAGCCTGCCGACGCGGTTTCGCCGAAGCTCATGTTGAGCTGGCGCACCCACTCGGCGTCCTGCAGGCGTGCGTGCGCGGCGCGATTTATCTGGTGCAGCGCTGCGCCGAAGGTGTAAGCGACCAGGGCTCCCGTTATTGCGACGGCGAGAAAGGTAGCGAGATTGCCGCTTTCGATAAGTAGCATCAGGCCAAGGAAAGCGAAGGGCGCGCAGGCGATAGCGGCATGAATACGGCCCCGCTTGGCGTTCAAAACCGTGTCGATCATTAGCGCGGCGATCAACCCGGTAGCGATGGCGCCACCCAGCGCCGCGCCGGAATACCATGCGATCGCCGGCGCGACGGTGAGGCTTGCCGTAGCGGCGACGTCGAGTGCGAGAGCGGCGGCTGCTGCTTGTGCGGCGGAAAGTGGTTTGAAATGTTTGGCGAGCGTCGCACGCGTCGTATCGACGAGGAGAATGAGTCCGAGCCAGATCGTCGCGAGCGCTAGGCCCGCCGCTGCCGCGACGGCGAGCGACGTGAGGCCGTAGAGGTAAAAGCGCGCACGGCTGCTCGAAAAAACTTCAGCAGCGGCGCGCTCGATCGCCGCATGGTTGATGAAGTATTGCACGCCGCGCCCCGATGGCTAATTTCACGCTAACGCTAGCTTACCTCTGTAAAGCAAGCGTTCGCGTCGGCCTCGATTTCGTGCTGTTTTGAAACGAAGTGTGCGCCAGATGTGAGTGAGACGTGAACGAAGAGTTGCGCTGCGTAGCTGAGGTAAGAGGTCATGAACTTTCGCTCCGACAACACGGCGCCGGCGGCGCCGGAAATTATCGCTGCGATAACACGCGTGAACCAAGGCGCAGCGTCTGCGTATGGCGAAGACCAATGGTCGAAGGCGCTGGACGAAAAGTTCAGCGCACTGTTTGAGCGCGACGTGCGTGTCTTCACAGTGGCGAGCGGAACGGCGGCGAATGCAATTTCTGTCGCGAGTTTGACTTCGCCGTGGGGCGCGGTGCTGTGTCATCGTGAGGCGCACGTTGAGTGCGATGAGTGCGGTGCGGCTGAGTTCTATTCCGGTGGTGCGAAACTGGTGTTGGTGGAGGGCGCGGAGTCGAAGGTCTCGCCGGCCGTGCTGCAGGAGGCCATCGTACGCAATGAGCGCGGAATTCACTCGGTGAAGCCCGCAGCGGTGTCTGTATCGCAGACAACTGAGCGGGGCGGCGTCTACAGCGTCGCGGAGATTTCTGCAGTCGGGCGCGTGGTGAAAGACGCAAACCTAGGCCTGCACATGGACGGCGCGCGCTTCGGCAATGCAGTTGCCGCGCTTGGCTGCAAGCCCGCGGACGTCACCTGGCGGGCTGGCGTGGACTTGCTGTCATTCGGAGCGACGAAGAATGGCGCGATCGCTGCGGAGGCGATTGTCTGTTTCGATATGGGTCGGGCTGAAGAGGTGGAGCGGCGACGCAAGCGCAGCGGGCATCTATTTTCGAAGGGGCGCTTCGTGGCGGCGCAACTGTTGGCCTACTTGGAGGACGGACTGTGGCTGCGTCAGGCACGGCGCTCGAATGCGCAGGCGGCGCGCCTGGCTGAAGCAGCCGCCCCGTTTCTTTCGCATCCAGCGATGTCGAACCAGGTGTTCATCAAGCCGGGTGACGCGGCGCTCGCGAACCTGCGTGCGGATGGTGCGGAGTTCTACGACTGGGGCCCGAAGGGATCAGGCGAGGCGCGGTTGGTGGTGTCATGGAACCAGGGCGACGCGGATATCGACAAAATGTGCGCGCTCCTTGCCTCGCTGCGCTAAGCGCGTTTTTGTTCGGACTCGCTGTGTGGCGGGAGAGCCTCAACCGAAGAGGGTTCGCGAGCCGAAAGGCCATGCGTTGTCTTGGACCAATGATGCGGCCGGATGAAGAGTTCGAACAATGCACGATAGGCCGCGAGTGACGCGAGCGGCCAATAGAGAGGCATCGTGAGCGCGGCGCGTGCGTGACTGAGCGATCCTGAGAGCGCGCAGGCCGTCAGCGAGGCGAAGAGCGCGACGGCATAGCCGGCGATCGCAAGTGCGAAATCGGCGGCGGTGAGCAGGTTGTACGGAGTCAGCGCGGCGACCAGCACGATGAAGGCGAGCGGACCGTGAGCGAAGGCGGCAATCAGGCCGGTGGCGAAGACGAGTTGCATCATCGCGAACGCCTTTAGGCCCATTTCGCGCGCCGTGCGGATGGGGTCGCGCATCAGAACGAGCCAGGTCTGCAGATGCCCCTTGATCCAGCGCGTGCGCTGATTGAGCCATGCGTTGAGTGTGATCGGCGCTTCTTCCATGGTGGGCGGACCGATGACTTCGGCACGATAGCCGTCGCGGGCGAGGCGGAAGCCGAGGTCGGCATCTTCGGTGACGTTGAGTAATTTTCGGGGTTTTTGCCGCGCTTTGCCGTTTTTCCGCGCGCGCGGCGCATGCCCTTGTCGTGCTTGGCTTTTCCTCACTAGCTGAACCCTACCCAACCCTACCGGTCCCTATGCCTCCCTCTGCAGCGAATGGGACAGGAACGGGATTTGCGGGACCCGGTGGAGCGTATCAGTTGCCAAGACCATCAAACCACAAGCTCAAATTGACGCGTCGCGCGATCGAAGATTTGCAGCCCGAAGGGCGTCGCTATCGCGTTCTCGATACCGAGATCGCGGGCCTTTCTATCATGGTCATGCCGTCGGGCAGAAAGACTTGGTCCGTGCGATACACGCCAGAAGGCGCCTCTCCGACGGAGGTCGTGCTTGGTGACTATCCAGGCGTGCTGCCGGAGACCGCTCGTGACTATGCCGGCAAGGTGCGTTCCGGGGCGCGGCTCGAGGGCCGAGACCTCGCCAAGGAGCGCAAGGAGGCCCGGCGCACCAACGCCATTCGCCGCGAGCGCACTGTTGACAAGGTTCTAGAGACTTACATGGCTGACGCGCAGCGGCGGATGCGCGATTGCACCATCGTCCGCCTGCAATCGACCATTCGCCTCTACGTGACCCCGAAGTTCGGCAAGAAGAGCATCGGGCTCGTCACCTTGGAAGAGGTCCGCCGCTACGTCGAGGAGATCGAGGACTCGGGCCGTCCAGGCGCAGCGCGCAGCGCCTGTTCGGCCCTCAAAGGCCTGATGGCCTTTGCCCTTCAGCGAGGCCTGATCGAGCGCAATGTGCTGGCAGGCTATCCGGGCCCCAGCATCGCGAGCCGTGAGCGTGTCGCCACGCAGGACGAATTGAAGCTCGTTTGGTGGGGCCTGGTGGATATGGCCAAAAATCCACAAGGCCGGTCGACCGCCCAGGCTCTCCAACTCGCTCTGTTGACCCTTCAGCGTCGTGGCGAGGTCGCGGGGCTCAGCAAGTCGGAGGTCGATCTCAGCGCCAAGCGCTGGACCATCCCAGGCAGCAGAACAAAGAATAAGTCCCCGCAGGTCGTCCCGTTGGCTCCGCTCGCACTGAAGATCGTGGAGGAGGGGTTTGCGCACACCGGAACAGACCAGGCATTTGCGGGCCGCAAGATGCTGATTGCATCGACTGGCCATGCGCTCACGCGCGGCTTCATTCGACTGAGGGAGGATGTCGGCGCCGGCGATCTCACGGTGCACGACCTGCGCCGGACCGGCGCGACGATGATGGCGGAGATCGGCATCTCGGGCGATGTGATCAGCCGTATCCTCAATCACACGCCGCCCGGACCGCAGGTGACGAAGATCTACAATCGCTTCGACTACGAGCCGCAGAAGCGCGAGGCGTTGGAACGCTGGGAGGCGCACCTGATGTCGATCGTGCGCAAAAAGGAAACACCAAAAGCGCGGAGCTCTGATTTGGGTTGAAGGTTTACGCTGACGCGGCATCACGATTGCCAAACCCGATTAAGCACCTGGGCCGCCAAGTGAGCTTTGTTCTCGGGCAGGAATCGACCGTAGTGTTTTGCCACAATTTCCGGGGTGTCTTGGATCGCGTAGCTGGCCTGCTCGAATGATCCTGTCTGCTTTAGAATGTGCGTGGCCAGGACGTCGCGGACGTTATGGGGACCGTGAGGAAGAAGGCCGGCGATAGCGCCGCGCTTGGTGTAGGGATTGTAGATGCCGTAGCGCTGCGTGATCCAGCGCCAGGCCTCGTAAAACGTGGTCTGTGAATAGGCCGCATTCTTGCTCGATCGTTTCACCGTCTTCACGAAGAAGGTCTCTGGATCAGGCGCTGTTGAAAGCAGTAAGGGGCGCGCCTCCGAGAGATAGAGGTCGATGTGTTCGTAGAGCCCGCATAGGTCAGGCAGCAGCAGGCGGAACGGTTTTCCCGAGAAGAAGGACGAAACTGCATTCTTGAAGCTGACGGAGGGAATAAACACTTCCCAACCATTGTCGCGGTCAGACCAACGCAGCTCTCCGCATTTCAAATCTTCCAGCCTGCGCTCGCTCGACGCTTGGACGCCTCGCGCCTTCACGAGGAGTTGGCGTAAGTTCTTTTGCCGAAGGCCTAGGTGTAGACCCAGCCGAACCATTAAGAGCGAGCGGAGAGCTTCCGCCGTGGCCCGCGGATGGACGCGCCCACACGGCATGAGGCGCAGGATCTCATCCGCAATCTTCTTGTACTCGCCGAGAGGGCTCGCCGCTTCAAGTACGGGCAGGATCGGCTCGAAGGGGTCGCGATGCACGCGCAAAACGCGCTCCAACTCTTTGATCCGTCTGTGCGCGTGCGCCCGCACCCTTGCACAGGCCTCTCCCCAGTTGTCGCGAAGTGTCTTTATCTCGGAGGCCGTGACGATACCTTCGATTGGTGCGAGCGCATCGGCCAATGAAGGCGTCTGACGCAGCCATCCAGTTTCTGGTGCGGTTAGCCCCATCAGCATACTGAGCATGTCGACCTCCCACGCGGTGAAGAAGCCGCGGCGGTCTGCGCGCCAGCGAATGTACCAATCCCAAATGGACGGAAGGACGAGGAGGGCGAAGCACAGCTTATCGGCCGGCACGCCGCGGCCGCGAACAGGACCATTTGGGCACGCGGCGAGAGCGCCGAAGAAAAGACTGAGGTGCTCAACCTTCTGCGCTGCTGTTTCCGGACCCCACAAGCCGCGCCGTTGGAGGTTAGCGGGCGCAAGTGTCGATGTCTTGAATTCAAGCAGAGAGCCCAGTTCACCGGTTAATCTGGATGGCGCCGCTAAAAGGTGTGATGCAGTGTTCGCGTTGTCCGCCCTTCCGGCGCTGAAGCGCAGACCGTAAGGGTATTTGATCGCTTCGGCTTGAAAGCATCGATAATCCGTCGCTCCAGATACAACGACCCTGCGAACCCATTCCAGAATCTCTGCTCGCTCCTGTGACGGCCGCGAAGCGAAATCGGTTGGTAGATGCCATGCGAGGCGCCGCTGCTCAGCAGTCGTGACTGATCTCAGACCAGGAAAGCAGGTGGCGCGGCTCTTATGGGGCAGGAGCGCCCGGAAGTAACCGGCATCTAGAGCGTAGCGATGTTCAATTCGCTCCACGTAGATGAAGCTTTGCGCAAATCGTGGAGATTTCACGCCGCGCCGCCAAGCGGAGATCGTCGATGGATCCAGGGTTTCGCCGCCGCGGATGATCGCTCGCCAGAGCTTATCCGAATTCTCGCCATGCCGGCGCATCTGCAGATCGAGCGCCTCTGCAAATGTCTCCGGCTTACTTGTGTTCGGCCAAAGCGGTTTCGCAGGACCGACTTGCATGAGCCGCCGGCGCGATAGTCTTGCGGCATGTGTTGACTGCTTTCTTTTTTGGACGCGCTTGTTCCGCTTTGACGTGTTCGAATTGACGGCCATTTGTCCTCTCCTCTGGCTCCCAGAGCGAGAGCAACGGGACGAAGACAACTCACGCGCTTCTACGCGCCATCCGTTTCGGGCGCGCATGAAGTTGGGCTAAGGTCGGGCAGCGGAGATTCGCATGCGCGTTTGGCTCGTTGCTATTTGCTTTGCCGCTTTGCCGGCGGTCGCCTGGGCTGACCCGTGCGAAGGGGCGTTGCCGCGACGGGCAGGCGAGACCTTCGGTGGCCAGGTCAGGTACATTGGTGATGGCGACAGCCTCTGTGTCGGCAATTCTTCCGACCCATCTACTTGGATTGAAGTGCGTCTCGCCGACTTCGATGCGCCGGAACTACACGCTGACGGGGGCCAAGCGGCCAAGACCGCGCTGGAGCAATTGGCGCTCGGGCGTAACGCCCAGTGCGTCGCCACGCGTGGCCGCAGCGGCCGCGTGATTTCGTACGATCGCGTCATTGCGACGTGCAGGATTGGCGGTCGGCGTATCGGCGATGCCCTACGTGCGTCGGGCGCTCGCGAAGGCGGCAACTAGATCAAGCGCCCCGGCCATCGCGGGTCGGTTGCCGGAACGGGTATCGGCATGCGCAACATTGTCATCTCGACGCTCGGTATTCGCATGTGTGATAGGTGGACCGCGGCATTTGCTGCTCGAAGTCGGAATCATGTCTGGTTTGCCTCCCTGTCCGAACTGCAAGTCATCTTTGACCTACGAAGACGGCGCGCTGCTTATTTGCCCTGAGTGCGCGCACGAGTGGTCGGCGACGATTGAAACGGTAGAGGGGGAGTCCGGACTCATTAGAGATTCGAACGGAAATCCGCTGCAGGACGGCGACACTGTTACGGTCATCAAAGACCTCAAGATCAAAGGCTCGTCGCAAGTCGCAAAGGTCGGCACCAAGGTGAAGAATATTCGTTTGGTCGGCGGCGACCATGACATCGACTGCCGGATCGAGGGCATTGGCGCGATGAAGCTCAAGTCCGAGTTTGTACGGAAGGCTTAGGTTCTATCCGCCGGCGCCAGGCGGAAACGTGCGCCACTGGTGAATTCATCCTGGTAGAGAAACCTTCGGCGCCCCGATCCGTCGAGGCTTTCGATTTCGACGACATCACGCCAGTAGTCGGCAACGCGCCAACGCGGGTTCTGCTCCCCGTGCTCCGTCAGCAGATCTCCTGTGCGCAGGCGCGTGCGCACGGCTTAACTGGCGTCCAGACGGAGCTTCAGTGCATGGAGCTGGCCCTGCAATTGCTCCGGCAGTCTGTCGCCGTAGCGCGCATAGTGCTCAACGACGCGCGGATACTCGGCGCGCCACTCATCCTGGTTCACCGCAAGCAAGGCGTCGAGATCGGCCGACGAGAGTGAAAGGCCAGCGAGATCGAGCGCTTGGGAAGCGGGGGCACGGCCGATCGCCGTGTCCCGCGCTTCCCCGCTCCCCCTCAAGCGATCCACGATCCACGCCAGCACGCGGATATTATCGCCGAAGCCAGGCCAGAGGAATTTGCCGTTCGCGCCTTTGCGGAACCAGTTCACGTAGAAGATTTTCGGCAGCTTGGTTTTGTCCGCAGCGTTGGCGCCGAGTTTGAGCCAGTGGGCGAAGTAGTCGCCCATATTGTACCCGCAGAACGGCAGCATCGCGAAAGGATCGCGGCGCACTTCACCGACCTTGTTCTCGGCGGCGGCTGTGCCTTCGGAGGCGACGTTCGAGGCGAGGAACATTCCATGCTCCCAATCGAACGCTTCGGTGACGAGCGGCGCCGTCGTGGCGCGGCGCCCGCCGAACAGAATGGCGGAGATTGGCACGCCTTCTGGATTTTCCCATTCGGCCGCAATTGCAGGGCATTGCGAAGCTGGGCAGGCAAAGCGCGCATTGGGGTGCGCTGCGGGTTCGCCAAGTTCCGGCGACCAAGCGCGGCCCTTCCAATCGGTGAGCTTCGCCGGTGGCGTATCGGTCAAACCTTCCCACCAAACATCGCCATCATCGGTGAGCGCGGTGTTGGTGAAGATGGTGTTGGCGCGCATGGCGCCGATGGCGTTGGCATTGGTCTTTAGGCTTGTGCCTGGCGCGACGCCGAAAAAGCCGGCTTCCGGGTTGATGGCGTAGAGGCGCCCGTCGGTGCCGAAGCGCATCCAACAAATATCGTCGCCAATGGTTTCCGCTTTCCAGCCTGGCAGCGTCGGCTGAAGCATGGCGAGATTGGTCTTGCCGCACGCGCTTGGAAATGCGGCGGCGACATAATGCACATCGTGCCGTGGTGAGGTGAGTTTCAGGATCAACATGTGCTCGGCAAGCCAGCCGTCGTCACGCGCCATCACCGATGCGATGCGCAGCGCATAGCATTTCTTGCCGAGCAGCGCGTTGCCGCCATAGCCTGAGCCATAAGACCAGATCTCGCGCGTTTCCGGAAAATGGACGATGTATTTGTCGTCATTGCAGGGCCAGGCGACATCTTGCTGCCAGGGCCAGAGCGGCGCGCCGACGGAGTGAACGGCGGGCACGAAGAAGCCGTCCTTGCCGAGGGCGTCGAGCGCGGGCTTGCCCATGCGCGTCATGATCCGCATCGACAGAACGACATAAGGACTGTCGGTGATCTCAACGCCGAGCGCAGAGATGGGCGAACCGATCGGCCCCATCGAGAACGGCACCACATACATGGTGCGCCCACGCATGGCGCCCTGGAATTTCTCGCGAAGCGTGGCGCGCATGTCTGCGGGTGGGACCCAATTGTTGGTCGGACCAGCGTCGATCTCATTTTCTGAACAAATGAAGGTGCGGCTTTCGACCCGCGCCACATCGCGTGGGTCCGACGCAGCCCAGAAGGAATTGGGACGCTTGGCGGGATCGAGCCGCTTTAGCGTTCCGGACGCGACCAATTGTTTCGTCAGCGCTTCCCATTCCGCTTCCGATCCATCGCACCAATAGACCCGGTCCGGCTTGGTCAGCGCGGCCATTTCCTCGACCCAAGCGAGCAGGCGCTGGTGACGCGTGGGCGGCGTAAGGGTTGCGGCAACGAAGGTGTCGGGCACGGGCAATCATCCCCAATGGCGGCGCCAGATCCGCCCTGTCGCGACCCGATCCGGCGTTCAAAGCTCAACCAATGCGGTCGTCATTAACGGACGATACATCGCCGTGCAACGTCAAAGCATCAATAATGGCAATAAAACCACTATAAAGACGCCAATTGACATCTATATTGATGTATGGAACATCATAGACATGCTCACGTCCGCACAACTTCGGGCTTCTCGCGCCCTTCTGGGCATTGACCAACGCACCCTGGCGGATTGGGCGGGGGTCTCGTTGCCAACCATCCAGCGGATGGAGGCGAGCGACGGCTATGTCCGGGGTGTCGTCGATACGCTGACAAAAGTTGTCGCGGCGCTGGAATTGGCCGGCGTCGAACTCATTGGCGAGAACAGCATCAGCAGCGGCGGCGGACGCGGCGTGCGCTTGCGCGAGCCTGCGACGCCGCTTGGACGCGAGCCCAAGGCGCGCGCGAGCGAACTCGCCGCCAAGCGCAAGGGTTCGCAACTTCCCGCCTGAAGATCACGTTCATGACCATTCAGAGCACCGCGCCCGCTAAGCCCACCTCATTCAGTTGGCGGCTCTACGTTCCGAAATCGATCACGGTGATCGCCCAGGAAGGCTATCGCTTCGCCGATTTCCGCGCCGATGCAGTTGCAGGTCTGACGGTGGCCATCGTCGCGTTGCCGCTGGCCATGGCGATCGCCATCGCCTCGGGCACGACGCCAGACAAAGGTTTGATCACGGCGGTGATCGCCGGTTTCCTGATCTCGGCGCTTGGCGGCTCGCGCTTTCAAATCGGTGGCCCGACCGGCGCCTTCATCGTGGTCGTGTACGGCGTCATCCAACAGCACGGCTTCGATGGACTGGTGCTCGCCACCATCATGGCGGGACTGATGCTGCTCGCAGCGGGTCTGCTGCGCTTCGGCGACTGGATCAAATACATTCCCGAACCGGTCGTCACGGGCTTCACGGCCGGCATCGCGGTCATCATTTTCACCAGCCAATTGCGGGATCTCTTTGGTTTGCGCATGGACAACGTGCCGGCCGAATTTATCGCGAAACTCGAAGCCTTTTGGGGCGCGCGCGAGACGTTGGCGTTTCCCGCTTTGGCCGTTGCGCTCGGCGCGTTGGCGACGATTGTGCTCTTGCGCAAATATGCGCCGAAGCTGCCGGGCTTTCTGATTGCTGTCGGCGGCGCGGCGGCGGCTGTCACCTTTTTCAATTTGCCGGTTGAAACCATCGGCTCGCGCTTCGGCGGCGTGCCATCGACCTTGGCCACACCGATCATCCCGACCGTCACGTGGGAGCGCGTGCGCGAGCTGTTTCAGCCGGCCTTCACCATCGCTTTCTTGGCAGGTGTTGAAAGCCTCCTATCCGCAATGGTCGCGGACGGCATGACCGGGCGGCGTCACCGCTCGAACTGCGAACTTGTGGCTCAAGGCGTCGCCAACATCGCGTCCGGCTTCTTTGGCGGCATTTCCGCGACCGGCGCGATTGCGCGTACCGCCACCAATATCCGCGCCGGCGCCAAGACGCCCGTCGCGGGCATGATGCACGCTGTGTTCATCCTCGCGAGCATGTTCGCGCTCGGCCCGCTTATGGCCTACGTGCCGCTCGCCAGTTTGGCTGCTGTGCTGGTTCTCGTCGCCTGGAATATGAGCGAGCATGAGCGGTTCCGGCACCTGCTGGGCGGGCCCGTCGGCGATCGCGTGGTGCTGATCGCGACGTTCGGCTTGACAGTGCTGGTTGACCTGACGGTCGCGATCGAGGTCGGCATTGTGCTTGCCGCCATCATCTTCATGCACCGTATGGCCGAGGCGACCGCGATCCAGAAGGGCGTCTCTCTGGTCGAGAAAGATCGTGACGATTTCAGCGATCCGGCGCGCACCTCCTATCAAGCGCGCCGGGAATTGCCCAAGGGCGTGGAGATGTTTGAGTTGCGCGGCGCATTGTTTTTCGGCGCCGCTAGCCGCCTCAATGATGCGCTGGAAGCGGCGTTTCCGCCGCCAAAAGTTTTCATCCTACGCTTCGACGCCGTGCCGATGGTGGACGTGTCGGGCGTCGGCGCGCTCAGCCGGTTTCTAAAGCGCTGCGCGAGCCACGACACCAAAGTGCTGATCAGCGAACTCAACACCACATCGCGCGCCGTGCTGGAGCGCATGGGTGTGTTGGCGATGAGTAATGTCGAAGCGGTGGCGGGATATGGCGACGCGATCGCGCGCGCGGAAGCGTTGCTGGAGCAAACTTAGATGACGCGCGAACTCGCTCGGCGTGACGGCCTGTTCGGCCCGATCCGTGTTCTCGAGCGCAAGAGCGACGGCGCACGCCTCTACTGCATCAACGGCAGTGTTCAGACTTTGATGCTCAGAGACGGCGTGAGCGCCTTTGGCTATGTACACGCGGCCAAGCTTCTTGCGCGCGATGCGCGTGCTGTGCTGATGATCGGTGGGGGCGGGGGAAGCCTCGCCTCCATGCTCGCCCGGCGCGGCGCTTGCGTCACCGTGCTCGATGTCGATCCAGTCGCCGAAGAGATCGCGCGCGCCTACTTTGATCTGCACCACGGTGTGAATTGGCTGACGTCCGATCCACTCGCGTATATTGACAATCATCACAGCGTCTTTGACGCGATCATCATCGATGCGTGCGATTCAGAAGGGCTGGTTAGTCCGTTCAACAAACCCAGCGTCATCGCGAACATGCTTACACGGGCATGCCCGAGCGGTTCGCTGATCGTCAATGTCGTCGCGGAGGACGGCGCGCCATCTTGGGGCGGCTGGATGGCGGCGAAATTGGCCTCACTCGGCTTCAGCGTGTGTCTCTATCGAGCCGAGGAGGGGTGGGAGGGCAACGAAGTCCTTCACGTTCGCGCAGAGGGGCCGACTGACCAATTGGCGATCACCGATATTGATCATCGTCCGCCCGAAGCGCGCACTTATCTGATGTCGCTTCGTCCGCATGTCTCTGGCCGCGGTCGGCCAGCGTCAAAGGGGCACGGCAATGGGAAGGCATGAGCGTCGGCTTGGCTTGGCGCTGCAGCGCGGGTTGCGTGGCCGTTGCGCGGCTTGCGGCAAAGGCCGTTTACTGAGGAACTATCTGACGCCGAACGCGTCGTGCAGCGTGTGCGGAGAAGATCTCTCGCGATATCAGGCCGCAGATTTCGCGCCCTATGTCGTAACCTTTCTCGTCGGGCTGGTCTTTACCCCGCTCGCGCTCGTGCTGACCGCGCGCGGCGCAAGCGACGTCACGCTACCCGTTGTTCTGCTCGCGGCAGTCGGCTCCGCCGTTTTTCTCCTGCCGCCGATAAAGGGCGCCGCTCTCGCTTTGCTTTGGGCGCTGAACGAAACGAACTGATTTCGGATGCGCCGGCTAACAATCGTTCAAGTCCTTTAAGCGTTGGCGCGCGACGATCCCGACGAAAACACCCATAAGGAGCGCCTCTACTGGCGTCACGCCCGCGCGAGCCGAAACCCATGCCGCCGCAGCGCCGACGACAATAACAGGCGACCAACGCATCAAGCTGACCGCAATCCAGTAGCCGGAATCTATCAGCACAAGCGCGACCAGGGCAGCGCAGGCGACCACTAACACTTCCATGGTGAAGCTCCGGGCTGATCGCGACGCGATTGGAAGGGCCGGCTGCGCAGCTGGGCGCCATAGCGACGGCGTCGTTCGTATTGCGACAGCGCTTCGCCGTTCAGGCGCTTCACCTTCCAAATGTTCTTGATGTCGCGAAGCGTTTTGACCTTGTGGCAGCTTCTGCACATGAGCTGGTCAGGCTTAGCGCGTCGCCACGCGTTCGGTGTCGAGTGCTCGCCGATCAGACCTTCGGTCTCTTCGCATTCATCGACGCAGCAGGCGCCGTTCTGCTTCTTCAGCAGCGCCTCAAACTCGCGCGCGGTCAGATAGAGACGGCTCATGTCGAGGCGCGCCTTCTTCAAGCGTTGAAGAGAAGGGCGCTGATGTCTCGACGTGTTCGCCCGCAATCGATGCGCGCCGAACGGTCCCCAGATGTGAGAACAAAACAAGCACAAATTGCTTGAGCGTGCAAGAGGGGTCTGCGAGGAGGCAGCGCCTTCCCTTTGAAGAGCGAGCGCGTCTTGTGGGGTACGAGGAGAAAGTGCCGGTGAAGTTTGGCCAGCTCGGGCGACTGAGCGGACTCTACTTCGGTTGCACGGGGTGCGCGCGCGGCAAGCTCTTTACGGCGGTCGAACTGTTGAAGCTCTATGGCACTGAGGGACGCGTTGCTGATCTCGCGAAGCGATTGTCATGCAAGTTCTGCAAACAGCATATGAAGCGGCCGCCGCGTGTTTATGTGGAGGTCTCGAAACCATTCTACACCAAGGCGGAAGTCGCAGCGCTCAATGCGACGGACCTAGATGCTCTCGTGTACAGATTAGAGAAGTTGAGACCGAAGAAGCAGATTTCGTGAGGTCCGTGCGAACCGCGCGCTACGCGCACGGACGCGCTCTCGTGAACCGAGCCGCGCTTGTTAAAGCTTGGAGCGCGTCTCGGCCCTGCGGGCTTCGACCGCTTTCGCCGGTGAGTTAGTTCTTCTTTTGACGCGGCGGATAAGGATCGCGTCTCTTCTTCACGGTATCGGAATCCCTGATGCGTCCATCTTTGCCGTGAATGCGGACTTCGCCGCCGCCTTGTTTTCTGACGATCTCCTTGGCGCGCGCTTCAGCTTGCTTCTGTGTTGACGTAACCGCGCTCGCGCGCGACGCGCCTGGCGCTTTAACGGCCCAGCCATCGCCATGTTTGACAACAAGGCGGTCATTTTTGCTCTTAGCAGCTCCGCCAGTGGCCGCCTTCAGCGTCGCATTGATGCGGGTTTGCCAGCCAGCGCCCTGTGATTTGAAGTGAGAGACGACCTCGCGATCGAGGCGCAACGTAACACTCTGCTTCGGATTGAGCGCGCGTGGACGGCCCGGCCCTCGCGCCGGCTTCAGCTGCTTCAGCATCACATCCGAGAGCTCGGGGGAATCTACCGCGTCCCAGTCGCTCTGACGGATGTTATTGGGCTTTCGCTTCGACATAGGCCTTTGCTTCTTTTTTCGTCGCCTTACGCAAACTAATGATCCGGTGGTTTGCGCCGCGGGGCGTATAAACAAGGACGTGGAGATGGGCCTTGATTGGGCCGATCGCGATCCAGCGCTCCTCGTCGTAATCTTCGCTCGTGTCTTCGACCTCCAAAGCTTCATCCCAATCGAACTCATGGGCGGCGTCGAACGCGACCCCGTGCTTGGCTTTGTTCGCGCGCGCCTTATTCGGGTCCCATTCGTACATTTATGTAACTACATTAATTGGCGGTTTCAAGGCGATCAAGCAATGATTGGCGGGATGTTCCGGGTCTAATTGGTCCCGGCCGCGTCCGGCTTGCGTCGCGCGGCGACCCATGCGTCGAGGTCGGCGGGGTCATATCGCACCGCCTTATCGGTAGATTTGACGTATCGGGGCCCTTTGCCGGCGCAGCGCATCTTGTCCAAGGTCGACTTAGAAAGACCGAGGCGCGCGGCCGCTTCTCGGACGTTGAGCAGAAGAGGCGGCGGGGTAACGACGCGTTCACGGCGCACGTTTGGCGCGGGTCGTGCGCGCGGCGATGTTTGCCCGGGGGGACGCGATAATTGGGCGCTCTCACCGAACAGATCAGGTTGCGGCAAAGGTTCCGTTTTGGTGCGCGGCCTCTTCACGGCGGATAGGGGCGCAGCTGAATGTCTTGACTGACAAGCACGCGGACACGGGCGCCTGCGCGTATTCGCAAAGTCGGACGCACGTTCAGTTCTCGATCGACGATGCGCGATCCTGTTTGTGCGGCTTGCTGTGCAGCGGCGTCGCCGATGCTCTGCGAAAGTCTGGCGTCGTCTTCGTCCTCGCTTTCATTGGCAGCGACGCCAAGAACAGCGGAGATGAGTGAAGCCAACACGATGCGGCCAATGTGCGCATCAACGTCGCCGGTCAGACCCGCGCTGCCGGCGGCGTCGGCGCCGGGCATCGCGCGAAGTGGGATTGACCACCCATTCGGCATGATGAGCCTGTTCCAGACGACCAGCAGACGCCGCTCGCCATAGGCGGTGTCGGCATCATAAGAGCCGATCAGGCGCGCCCCTTGCGGGATGAGCAATGTCTCGCCTGTGACGCTGTCGAAGACGTTCTCGCTCACTTGCGCGATGACGCGCCCGGGCTGGTCGGAGTTGAGCGCGGTCATGAGCGCGGCGGAAATGGTAGCGCCTGCCTGGATCGTGTATGGCGAACGGGGCGGCGCATAGGTCGCGTCGAGCACGCCGTCGTCGCGTCCGCGCTGACCATTGAGGAAGGCGGCGCGCCGGCCGTTTTCACTAAAGCTCTGCGCGTACGCCGGCGCCGCACCTTCGCGCCGCGCTGAAAAGAGAATGGATGACGTGCGCGCTGCGTCCGCCTCCGCTTCAAGCGGTGAGGGGCGAGCCGGCTCGTATGCGGCGGGGGCTGCATCGTCCGGCGCCGCCAAAGCCGCATCAGCAGGCGCGTGATCGCCCCAAAAGTAATCGCGGCCTTCCTCGAGCGGCTGCAAGGTCGCGAGATCGTAGTTTGCAGGCGCCTCTCGAATGTTCTCTGGCGGGTTAGACGTTTGCAGAGTTTGTGAGCCATCTTCGCCAGCGGCCGGCGTGCGGTCGCGCTCCGACAATCCGTTGATGAGCGCAAACGCGATCAGCGCGCCGAGGGCGAGGGCGCCCGCCATCAAGGTCTTGCGCGAGAGCCGTCGCGGCTTTGGCGGCGCAGCGCGAATGGCCGTGAGTGACGCCGGTGAAGCAGGTGCTTCATCGCTTGCGCGGGGTTGCGAGGCGGTCATGGGCGTCTCCCGCGGCGGGCCGTGCGCGGCGCGTGTGCATCGTCACGACTGATGCGCACGATTTGAGGACGCTCGTCGCCTAAGCGGAGTTCGGCGATGTCGAAGAGACGGTCAATCACGTAGCGGCTGCCAGAGACCCGATAATTGACGAGAACGGCCTCGCTGTTCTCGATGATGAAAAGTGGCGGCGCTTCGCTGGCGGCCATCGCTGGCGGAAACTCGATGTAGGTCTTTCGTCCGTCGTCAAACACACGGACAGGGCGCCAGTGCGGACTAAAGCCGCGCACGGTGCGGACGCGGTAGCCGAAGTTCAGCGTTTCCAATGCGGCAGGGGCGCCTGCGAGGTCGTTGTCGGCGGCGGCGGGATAGCGCCACGCGGTCTGTGCGGAATAGGTTTGACCACTCGTTGCGATCGCTTCGATGGCGTAGCTGCGGCGATCGGTGACGAGGACGATGTTGGTCCGGATATTGGCGCGCGTCGGCTTGATGAGCAGCATGGCGCGCGCATTGGCGAGGTCGCCGCCAACCGCCTGTTCAACCATCCAGCGGGTAGTGTCTCCCGCGGCGACTGTGATGATTGTTTCGCCGGGTTCAAGCAGCACCGTCGAAATGAAGCCGGGTGCGCCGTAGACTTCATAGATCGCACCTGGCGCATAGTCGTAGATCTGTGTTGCGTCGGTAAAGTTGGCCGGGTCAGGACGCCGGCGTGCTTCGGCGTTGGCCTCCGCAAGCGCGGCGATCGGCGTCGCTGCCCGCGAACTCTGCGCGTCGGCGGAGGCGCAGGTGAGGCTCGTGAGCGCGAGGCAAAGAAGAGCGGCGCGTTTCATGGTTGAGCTCGCGAATAGGATGAGGCCGGGGTTTCCGGCGACATTGAAAACTCGGTGATGAAGAGCCCCAGCGGATTGTGCATCAGGGCATCGGCGTTGCGCGGGCGGTCGAAGCGGACGGTGAAGAGTCCGGTGAAACTCTGGGCCGAACGCGCGTCGGCGCCGTGGGTGGCCTCAATCCAGCTCACTTGCCACGTCCCTTGCGAGCGCTGCACCACCGATGTGATGACGGCGGTGCGGGCGCTTGTGCCTAAGCGCTCGAACGGATCGTCCTCACGCGCGATCTCATTCAGCTGTTGCGACGCCTGCGGCGTCAGGAAGCGGTATGCCGCGAACCAGTTCTGGCGGAGCACCACGCCATCGGTTGGAATCTCGCGAACGAGACGGACGAAGTGACCAAGGAAGTAGCTGACTTGCGCGTCCGTCGGTGTGTAGCGCCCGGATAGCGGCTCGACCGAGAGCACGCGGCCTTGGGGACTGACTTCAACCACGTGAACGAAGGTGCGCTTCTGCAAAGCCACGAAGGTGAGACCCGCTGCGAGCACGATAGCGAGTAGACCAAGGCCGAACGCGAGCCAGCGCCAAGTCACGGCTGCTTGCACTGCGGCGCCCATGCGCGCGTCCCACGCTTGCTGGGCGCGCGCGAACGGCGTGTCTGGCGCATCGGCCGCGTAAGCCCGAGGGGGACGTCGAAAAGGAAAGTTCATAACGATGCCTTCTCCATGTCAGGGCTGCTGGCGCGGCCGCATCGCCGCATAATTGGGTCGTGGGCGTGCGCCGCCGCTTGAACTGCGTCCCCGCGCGGGACGTGCGCGTGAGCCGCCGCGGCCGGAAGTCATGATCTTTGTCGTGACCGCAGCGCCGACGACCATGCCGGCGCCGGCCATGGCGCCTTGAATGGGTTGCGCGGCTGACAAGCTGGGATTGCCTTGCATCACCTCGCTCGCAAGTGCGGGCGCGAGGAATGAAAGCGCGAGAATGGTGAGGCCGAACAGCAGCACATCGAGGGCGCCGCCATTGGCGAGCGTCATCGTCTGCGGCAATTCGGCGACGAAGGCGAGCGCCACACTGGCGACGAAGGCCAACAGAAAGAGCCGGATCGCAGAACTTGCGACCCAGCCCAACGGCCGTTCGGCCGCCCAAGCGGTGCCCGAGAACACGCCCCACGGCAGTGCGACAAACGCCGCGAGCGAGCCAAGCTTGAAGGCGATGAGTTGGACGAAGATTTGTAACGCCAGCACGAAGAAGGCGAGGAGAATGGTGACGCCCGCGAGGAGGATGGTGGCGAGCGTCAGGAAGTCCGTGAAGATGTTCATCCCGTCGCCCATTTCCATGACGCGGCCGAATAGTTCCTTGCCTTGAATGGCGACACGCGCTGGATCGTGAAGTTGTGCGAGGCTCATGCCTGAGCCGCCGGCCTTCAGGCCGAGTGCTGCGCCTGATTGGTTGATGGCGCCCGCGATCGCGTTCCAATTGTTCACGAGAAACGCGAAGATGCCGACGAACAGCACCTTGCGGAAGAATGGCGCGATCGGCGCCTCGGCTTTGAGCGCCCACATGGCGCCGGCCAGCGTCACCGAGATGACGATGAGGGCGTTTAGGACGAAAGCGACATCGCCCTGGATCAATCCGAAGCCGCGGTCGGCAAGACCGAGGAAACGATCGAGAAATGAATTGACGCTGCCGGTGTTCATGTCGGTCAGAAGCGCGGTTGCGCAGCCGGCGCATCATCAGACACCTCGGTCGGAAACGCCCGGCGGCGAATGTCGCGTGAGCGCTCCTCGCGGGAGATGCGTTCGAGACGCTCGGCGGCGATTGCGCGCGCCTGCGCCGCCTGCAGCGCTTGCAGTTGCGCAATCTGAGCGGAGAGGACGCCAATGGCTTGGGTCGTCGCTTGCTCCGCCGAGGTTTGACCTTCAGCATTGGCGCTTGCCTGCAGGGCGCGCGCGAGTGCGGCATCGGTGTCGCTGAGCCCGTCGCTGCTCGCGGAGGCGCTCATAGTCATGAGCGCCTCCACACTATCGCGGCTTTCTTCTAGCCAGCGGTCCGATTGGCCGAGCAAACGCTCGAGATCGAAGTTGCTCGTGTCCTGCGGATAGAGTTCGCGCATGTCCCTGGCGATAGACTGGGCGTTCTGCCTCAATCCCTCGGCCTCAGTGAGCAGAGCATGCGCGTCCCGGATCGACGCGGATAATTCCGGCGACAATTGCAGGTCCAGGCTCTGCAGCATCTGCGCCTGTTGGCGGATCTGTTCGATCTGGTTGTTGATCTGCGAGATCATGTGCGTCACCTGCGTGATGCTCTGCGCCAGATTGGCCGGATCGATCACGACCCATTGGGCGTGCGCAGGCGCTCCACCAAGCGCGAACGCGAGCGCGCAAGCGGCAATGAAAAGACGTTGTTTGGGCTTCATGTGAGAGTTCCTTCCGTTTGGAGGTGCAGGTTGGGTGAGGCCGCAGCCGCGAAGCGCTGCAGAGCGAGCGCCGCGTCGGGGAGGTTCTTGTGTTCGAGCCAAGCGGCGGCGAAGCCGGTAGGGTTGTTCCGGGCGCTCACGGCATCGATGTCGCGCTGATCCTGAGGTGTGGAGGCGCCAAGAAAGGCGAGCGCTGCGGGCCCGAGTGCAAGGTCTATGAGTCTCGCGCCGCTGCGGGTCTGTACGTAATAGTCGCGCTTGGGCGCCGCTTCGCCAATTAAAGCGATCTGACGGGCGTTGAGACCAAGCCCTTCGTAAAAGGCGCGGGTGCGCGGCTCGCGCGCGCGATCATTGGCGAGGAAGATGCGCGTCGGGCAGGCTTCAAGAATGGTGGCGGCGATTGTGCTGGCTTCGACATCGGCCAGCTCTTGAGTGGCGAACACCACGGCGACGTTCTTCTTGCGCAATGTCTTCAGCCAAGCCTGGATCTGATTGGCGAAAGCGCTGTCGCGCAGATAGGCCCATGCTTCATCTAGAATGAGCAGGGTCGGGCGCCCGTCGAACCGCGCTTCGAGTGCGTGTACAAGGCACGGCAACACTGCCGCCAGCGTATCGGCGTGTCCCATCAGTTCGCCCATTTCGAAGGCCTGCACGTCACGCTCGGCCAAATGGCTCGCGTCTGCGTCAATCAGGCGTCCCCATGGGCCGGCGTGCGTAAATGGCTGGAGCGCCGTGCGGACGGCGCCGTCCTGGATGAGCGCGGACAATACCGACAGCGTTCGTTCGGTTGCCGACCGTTGTCCGAGCACCGAGAGCGAGGCCCAAATTTCTTCTCGCATCGCGGGATCTATTGCGATGTTGGCGCGCTGGAGAAGTGCTATGAGCCAATCGCGCGCCCATGCGCGTTCGGCTTCGTCATCAATGTGCGCCAGCGGCTGCAAAGCGATCGATGCCTGCGCTTCCTCTTGCATCAGATCGACGAAGACGCCGCTTAGGCCCAAAGTGAGCGCGCGGCTTGAGCGTCCAGCGTCGAGTATAAAGACCTGCGCGCCGGCATAGCGGCGCCATTGCGCGGCGATGAGACCGAGGAGAACGGATTTCCCGGCGCCGGTCGGCCCGACGATCAGCGTGTGGCCGACATCGCCATGATGGAGATTGAGACGGAAGGGCGTTGCCCCATCGGTTGCCGCGACCAGAAGCGGCGGACCGTTCAGGTGCTTGTTGGAGGTTTCGCCCGCCCACACTGCAGAGAGCGGCAAGAGGTGGGCGAGTGACGGCGTCAACAGAATCGGTCGCCGCAGATCGGCGTAGGGCTGGCCGGGCAAGGAACCCAGCCAAGCCTCCACGGCATTGATCGTTTCCAGCGCCGTGACAAAACCCATGCCGTCGGCGACTTGGCGAATTTGGCGGATGCGTTCAAAAGCAGTCGCTTCGTTGGCATCCGCGACCGTGATGGTCAGTGTCACATAGGCCGCGCCTGCAGCCTCACCATTTACCTCCTGCAAGGCGAGGTCTGCATCTTCGGCCTGCGCCGTCGCGTCGTTGTCGAGGAGCGCCGCTTCTTCCCGATAGAGCGCCTCGCGCAACAGCGTCAGAATGCCTTTGCGCTTCGAGAACCAGCGCTTGCGAATCTTCTCAATTTCGGCGCGCGCTTCTTCGCGGTCGAGCGGCATCACCCGCGTCACCCAGCGATAGGGAATTCCCAATCGGTTGAGCGCATCGAGAAGACCGGGCTCTGTCTCGCTCACATAAGCGCGGACCGAGATCACTTTGAGATGAAGTTCGCCAAGCTTGGGCGCGATACCGCCCACTAGAGCAGAATCGGAAATGAGTTCGTCGATGTGGAAAGGCGTAGGCGGAACGGCCAACGGGTGTGGACGGTCGGAGATACATGAATGCAGATACGTGAGCGTCTCGGCGCCATCGAGAAAGCGCACGTCGTTCATGACAAGGTCCAGCAGCGCCTTGAACGATTGGGTCTCCTCAACAAAGCTGGCGAGGCAGGCCCTGTAGTCGACGCCGATGGAAGCCAACGCAGCGCCGTTCTCGAACAAAGCGGCTTCGAACTTTCCCGACGCTTCGCTCGGTGGAAGCCATGACAAAGTCAGATAATAAGCGCTCTCGAAGCGGCCGCCGGCAGCGGCAAAATCTTGTGCGCGTTCCTGGTCGATGAGCCATGAGAGAGGGTCGGGCCAGTCGCTGACGGGATATTCGTGTGTGGGCGTGCGTCGCGCTTCGACATGCAGGCACCAGCCCGACCCGAAACGCTTGAGCGCGTTGTCGAGTCGGACGCTTGCGCCCATCAATTCAGACAGCGTCGAGGAATCGAGATCGGGCCCGCGAAACTTGAGCGTGCGTTGGAATGCGCCGTCCTTGTTGATGACAACGCCGTCGGTAACGAGCCCGGCCCAGGGCAGCCAGTCGGAGAGGCGGGCTTCATTCTGGCGGTAGGGGCGCAGATCCATCATCGCCGGCTCACGCGCTGAAATAGGAAGGCTTGGCCATGGCGCGCGGCCAGGTGTCCAGGAACCATGGATCGCGCGCCGAGGCGTAGGCGCCAGCGCCTTGGATGATCGCCCAAAGCGGAATGCCGATGAGCGGCTGTTGCAGACCAAAGGCGATTGCGGCGGCGACCGTCGCATTCATGATCGCAAACGTACGCGGGACGCCGGCAATGAGGAGCGGGCGCGTCAGCGAGGTGCGCAGCGGAATGCGAAAGCCTTCTGGTTCTTCCAGCATCAGAGCACCGCCCTGCCGGCGAAGCCGAAGAAGTCGAGGAAAAATGAAACGGCCGCGAACATGATGGCGATGCCGAGACCGACAAACGCGAGCTTTCGGATGCCGCCGCCACCTTCGCCGAAAATAATGCCGACGCCCGAGATGATGATGGCGATCACCGCGGCGGCGCGCGCGACGGGGCCTGTGATGGAGTCGACCACCTGCTGCAGCGGCGCTTCCCAGGGCATGCCTGAGCCGGACGCAAAGCCGGTCCCGCCGCCGAGAGCGCCACCAGCAGAGCGGCGCTTGTTACAACAACCTTCAAATATGATTTTTTCATCGCTCAACTCCCTTGCAGCTGACGATTTCTTCGATGCGGCGCCCTTCCGCCGTGCGGGCCATGAAGACGATGGTGTCGACGGCCGATGCGATGAGCCGTTCGGGACGCGCCGCGCCCGTCTCAAAGCAAAGGTCTTCAAGCCGCAGCAGTGCGTCGGCGGCGGAATTGGCGTGGATGGTCAGGAGACCGCCGGGGTGACCCGTGTTCCACGCCTTCAGAACTTCGAGCGCTGCGCCGTCGCGCACTTCGCCCACGACGATCCGATCAGGCCGGAGGCGCAATGTCATTTGCACGAGGTCGCGCATCGACACTTGCGGGTGCGAGCGCTTGGTGAGCAGCTGCACCACATCGGCGCCGGCGCATTGCAGCTCGGCGGTGTCCTCTAGGATGAGGAGACGCGAAGCGGTGAAATCGGGCTCGGCCAACAACGCATTCAGAAGCGTCGTCTTGCCTGACCCCGTGCCGCCGGCGACCACGATGTTGCGTCGCGTAAGAATGGCTTGGCGAAGTTTCGCAGCCTGCGCCGGTGAGGCGACGCCCGTGCGCACATAATCGTCGAGCGTATAAATGAGCTTCGGGCGCTTTCTGATCGCCAATACCGGCGCGCGGACGATCGGCGCGATGAGCGCCTGCACCCGCGCGCCGGAGCCGGGGAGGGTCGCGGCAAGGTATGGGTGATCTTCTGTGACGGTTTCGAAGGCTTCGGCCGCGAGCAGGCGGATTGCGGTCTCCCGCTCCGCGACGCTCAGGCGCGTGTCGGTCGTCTCAATGCCGCGGCCGACGCGGTCGACGCGCATCTGGCCATCGCAATTGATCAGCACTTCGACGACGGCGTCATCGGCCAACGCCGCCTTCATCGCTGGGCCCAGCGCTCTTGTTAGGGATGCAAGACGCCGCTCGGCGACGACGCGCTCTTGCGAAGGGGAGGTTGTGTTCATTCCGCGGCCCCATTCAAGCCAACGTCGGCCTCTGCGCGGCGGCCATGGGCTGCGTATGGAAAGAGCGTCTGACCCGGCGCCATGCTCTCGGCGAGGAGTTCAAGAAAGGATTGAAGCGCCGCTCCGCGACGGCATTGGTCGCGTCGAGCGTTTCCTCGCGCGGCGGCGGCGTGTGCTCAAGCCAAACACGAATGAAGAGAAGCAACGTCTCTTTGACGATGGCGATCTCGCGCTCGCGTACGACTTCGCGCTTTTCGAGGCGGTCTAGCCGCATCTTCACCGTATCGGCGACCGCGTCATCCTTTTCATCGAGGAAGACACGCCGCAACGCATCGGCAGCCGCGCGTCGTCGGCAGACCCCGCAGGCGAGCTTCCAAGTCAAGCGCACGTGCGAGGTCTTGCTCGAGATAGATGGTGATTTTCTTCTTGGGCCTGGCGCTCATGATCCGGCCTCGTCTGGTTGAGCGTCCGAGGCCGAACGCAGCGCAAAGCGGGAAGGTGCGGGCGCCGTAGCTGGCGTTCCGGTTGAAGGATCGGCTTCGTCGCTTCCCTCCGGCCGGTTCCCCTCAAGCGCTGAAAGAAGATCGCCTTGTTGCTGATCTGCGGCGGTGGGCGAGCGCAGCGGCGCTTTCTGAGAAAGTGCGCGAACGATCGCGCCATCGCGTCCGGGCGGCGTATCGGGCGCGCGGCGTTGCGCGAAACCAAGGGATGCGATCCCGGTCCACGGCGAAGGCAGCGTGCGCCGGCGTGCGTCATCAGGGGCGGGTAGGAGGCGTGCCCGGAGGATCGGTTCTTCGTCGTAGCGCAGCTTTTCGGCGCGCAGCGGTTTGGCGCCGGTAACAAAGATGAGTTCCTCGCGTTCGCTGAGCCGGCGCACCTCGGATGGCAGCAGCAGCGGGCGACGCTCCTCTCGATAGGTGATGGCGCGATGATCGAGCCCGAAGAATTGGCGCTTGCCCGACCATGTTTCTTGCGGACGCATCTCGAAGATGTCGCCCGCAAGCTTCGAGATCGTCTCGGCGGTTTCGACATCGGTCGCCGCAAAGCTAGTCACGATCTGGCAATTGTCCAAAATCGTGTGATAGCGCCCATAAGCTTGCGTGACCTGATGCAGCGATTGGGTGACGAGATAGGCTCTGAGGCCGTAGCCCGCCATTGCGCCCATCGATTGCTCGAACACGTCGAGCTTGCCGAGTTGAGGGAATTCATCGAGCAGCAGTAGAAGATTGCGCTTCTTTTCACGGCCATCGGCGGCGCGCTCTTGATGCTCCATCAGAACGCGGAGCACAGCGCCGAAGACAAGTCGGATGAGTGGTTTCACCCGCTTGGCGTCGTTCGGCGGCCAGCAAAGATAGAGCGTCACCGGGTCGTCGGCGCACATGAGGTCTGAAATGCGAAAGGTCGAGGTCGCCGTGTTCTGGCGCACGAGCGGATCTGCGAAGAGCCCAAGGTAGCTCTCGGCTGTTGCCTTGATGCCGGCGCGGAGCTTCTCATGGTAAGCCGCGTAGGAGTGCGCGGCGCGTTTGACTTCCGGATGCGTTTCAGGCTCGCCGCTCGTTTCGTTCTTGCGATGGAGCGTCGCCTCCATCAGCTTCACGGTGTCGTCGAAACGGGCGAGCAACTCGAATACGCGCGCCAACGTCTTGCTGGGCAGCGGCTCGGCATAAACGACGTGGATGATAAGCCCGGCGAGAATTTGCTTGGCGGCGCGGTCCCAGAATTCCTGGAAGCGTCCATCGCCGTAAGGATCGGCGATCAGTTC
>JAWKUX010000008.1:0-160650 GCA_041398325.1 Hyphomonadaceae bacterium
CCGGCTATCAAGCCAACAACAGCGTCACCGCCAAGGTGCGTCGCATCGATACGACGGGCCGCGTGATCGATGCAGCGGTGGCGGCTGGCGGCAACACGGTGAACGGCGTGTCGTTCTCGCACTCGGATCCGGATGCTCAGCTGGATATCGCCCGGCGTGACGCGATCGCGGAAGCGCGCCGCCGCGCCGAACTTTATGCCAGCGCGCTGGGCTTGCGCGTGAACCGCATCGTCTCGATCAGCGAAGGCGGCGGCTACGCGCCGCCGATGCCGGTCGCGCTCGAGCGCTTCCAGGCCCAAGACGCGGCGGCGCCCACGCCGGTCTCGCCGGGCCAAATCGAAACGCGGGTCAGCGTCAATGTGATGTTTGAGCTGCGCTAGTTCGCGAAGAAGTCGCGCAACGAAAGAGGGCGGCGGAGCAATCCGCCGCCCTTGATGTCCGTGAAGCCTAGTTCGCCGGCGCTTCAACCGGCGCTTGCTCGGCGCTCGGCGGCATGGTCGGCGCCGGCGGCGGCTCCGGCAGTTCGATATCCGGCGGGTTCACGTTCACGTCCGGCATGGTGAGTTCGAGTTGGGCGGTGTCGCGCTGTTGTAGGCCGCCCGTATAGGCGACGACGCCGAACGCAACGACGGCGATCAGGACGATCCCGGCAAGGAACGCGACCCAAGGCGACGAGCCGCTGCTTTCTCTTTCAGCCATTGTTCTCTCTCCAGCGATGTTGTCAGAGGGAGAACGAAGTTTCGTGCGCGAGGTTCCAAGAACGCTTCGCTAACCCGCGAGCGGCGTCAGCAGCTCTTCGCCCGCATAGAACCGGCGCAGGTTCTCAAGCACGTTTTGCGAGCCTTCCCAGAGGGCTTCACGGGTGCCGCCGCCGAGGTGAGGCGTTAGCGTGCAATTAGGCACGTCTTTCCAGCGTTCGGTTGGCGTCGGCTCTTCGACGAAGACGTCGAGCCCGGCGCTACCGAGCGCGCCTGACTTGAGCGCTGCGATCAGCGCCTCCTCGTCGATGACATTGCCGCGCGAGATATTGACGAGCGTGCCGTCGCCGCCGAGGGCCTTGATCACATCGGCGCTGATGAGTTTCTCGGTGGTCTTGTCGCCTCGCGCGCAGACGATCAGCACGTCAGCCCAGCCCGCGAGCTTCAATAGATCCGGCTCGTAAGCAAAACGCACGTCTGGTTTGGCGCGTGGGCCAAACCATTTGACTTCTGCGCCAAACACTTCGGCGCGATGCGTAACCGCTTGGCCGATCGCGCCCATGCCAACAACGCCGACTTTGCGCCCACGCAAGCGCTTTTGCGGCGGCACCGCCAGCGGCGGCGTCCACGTTCCGTCGCGCAGCGTTTTCTCGCCCTCGGTGAAGAGGCGCAGCCGCGCGATCATCAGGCCGATGGCGACATCGGCGACGTCCTCGTGATTGATGTCGCGCCCATGGCTGATGGCGACGCCGCGTTGCTTGGCATAGGCGAGGTCGATGCCATCGACGCCGACGCCAAAGCACACGATGCAGCCCAACTTCGGGAGCGCATCGATCATCGCATTCGAAATGCCGACATGGCCGATGGTGACGGCGGCGTTGATGTCTTTGCGATCGGTCGGCCAATGCACGACCTCGTAATCCGTGAGGCGCATCTCGAAGAGGCCAAGCGGCGGGTGCACGAGGAGGGCGGGCTTCGTCATGCGCGCGAACATGCAGGGTTTGAAACATTGCTGCAACAGAGGCGCGGGACGTTGCCGAAAAAGGGGGATGTGGATGCGGCTGATTGCGATAATCGCGGTTTGGGTCTTGTGCACGGGCGCGGCGTGGGCGGATGAAGCGCGCGTGCGCGCACATGCCGAGGCGTTTGTCGAAGCGTTCAACGATGGGTCTCCGGCGGCGGCGGAGCGCTTTGCCGATGGGCACGGTGTCGGCGAAGCTTCGCGCTGGGCCGGCCTGTTCGCGCGGCTGCAGGCTGCCGGCGGGCGCTTGGAGCGCGCGCAAGTGCGGACGCTTCCAAGTGGCCGCAATGTGTTCGTCATCGCGCGGCGCGCCTCAACCGGCGCTTGGGAGAATTTCCAGTTCCGCGTCGACGTGGACAATGACGATCGTATCCAGCTCATCTTTATCGCGCAGGCGTTGGAGCCTTACGCACTGCCGGCTTTCGAGGTTGGCGATAGCCGCTTTCCGGAATGGTTGAGTGGATTCGTTGAGCACTTGCGCGAAGTCCAGCCCTTCTACGGCGCAATCGCGATCACGCGCGGCCACGAGGTTATCTACGAGCGCGCGTTTGGCCTCGCGGACGTAAGTCAACAACGGCCAAATTCTCTGGAAACCCGCTTCGGTCTCGCCTCGGGCGGCAAGATGTTCACTGCTGTCGCAGCGATGCAGCTGAGCGAGCGCGGGGCTCTCGCGTTGAATGATCCCATTACACGTTGGATTCCCGAGGCGGCGGGCTTGCCCGGCGCGGGCGCGATCACGGTTCGTCATTTGCTGACGCACACGTCAGGCATTCCGGATTATTGGGACGACGCTTACGAGCGCGAATGGGCGAATATCACTCAGCATGAGCAATTGTTGACTCACGTGCTTCGCAATTTCGGAACACCTCAACCAGGTGCGTACGAATACTCGAACTCGAACTACGCGTTGCTCGGCTTGATCGTGGAGCGGGCGTCCGGTGAGAATTTCTACGATTACGTGCGAGGTCACATCTTTGAACCCGCGGGCATGGCGAACACCGGTTATCCGCTGCGCGGTGAAGGGGGTGTGGCCTATGCGCGACCCTACAATCCGGTGATGGAGGCCGGACTTGTGGCGATTGGACGGCACGATCCGGTGGCATTGGGCGAACGTGGCAGCGGTGCGGGCGGGGCGTCCTCGACCGTTGGCGACATGCTTGCGTTCGACCGCGCACTGCGCAGCAGTGTGCTGGTGCGTGCGGAAACGTTCGCAGAGATGCAAAGGATGCAGGCGGAGTCCGACTTGCCGGGAAACGGCTACGGATATGGGTTCCTGATCCAACCCGGCTCGTACGGTCACGGCGGCAGCGCGCGCGGGACGCAATTCGAGTTTCGCCGCTATGACGACGAGGACGTTACCATCGTGGTGGTGTCAAACTTCAACACGATCGCCGGTCCCGAAATCGCCTCGATGCTCAATGACCTACTGACACGCTAAGTGCGCTCAATCGTCGTCGCCGAACTCGTATTCCAGTTTGAAGCGGAATTGACCATCGGCTTCGGATTCACCTGAGCCGACCAAGTAGCCGAGCTGAAGCTCGACTTCGCCGTCACCGATGTGGGCAAGTTCGAATTGAACGAACGGCCCCCAGTAATGAGCGTGGTCGCCGAAGTGACCGAGGTCGTCATCCGTGCCTGCGTCGCCGAAGCCCTGAATGCCGAACGCGAAGTCCTCGTTCAGTGCGAAAGCACCTTCGGCAGCGTAGCCGAATTCCCAGGTGTCAGATGAACTCTGACCGATCTCGCGCTCGCCAATGAGGTTGAGCGTGAGAGCAAGTGGGCCGCGCTCGCGTTGCATGAGCAATTTGAGTTCCAAGCCGTCGGGGCCATCGTGCGCGTTCACCTCGTATTCGACGTAGGCGCCGAAGTGGACGGGCCACTCGCGCGTGCCGGCGAAGTCGAAGACGTTTTCGATGGCGACGGCGGTGAACTCGGTGTCGCCGCCCTCGTGCTCCCATTCCGCGACGATCGAGGGACGCCAGAAGTCGGTGAAGGCGAAGCCGGCTTCGATTTTGGTTTGCCATTCGCCATCGGCGTCGCCGCCGTCGAGCACGCCGCCGCGCACCGCGACCTCGCCTTCGCCGCGAGCTACGTCCGGGCCGTAAATCTCAGTCGCCAGACCTGGCTCGGCCCACGCCGCGCACGGCAATAAGAAAGCGGTGGCACATGCCGCGGCGGCTGTCGTCTTCAAGTTACTTCCCCCAAACTTCGCCTGGAGTTTTGACCGCAGCGGCGGGGAGGCCGCAATAGGTCAAGCGCGCTAAGCCGCGCTCTTGGCTTTCTTCGACATCAGTTTGGCGAAGCGCTCGAACAGGTAGTGGCTGTCTTGCGGGCCGGGCGAGGCTTCCGGGTGGTATTGCACAGAGAACACCGGCTTGCCTTCGACTTCGATGCCGCAATTGCTGCCGTCGAAGAGCGAAACGTGGGTTTCTTTCACGCCTTTTGGCAACGTCTTGGTGTCGATCGCAAAGCCGTGGTTCATCGAGACGATCTCGACCTTGCCGGTGTCTTTGTCTTTCACCGGATGGTTCGCGCCGTGGTGGCCTTGCGGCATCTTGTGGGTCTTCGCGCCGAGCGCGAGGCCGAGCATTTGGTGACCGAGGCAGACGCCCATCACCGGCTTGCCGCTGTCGACGAACTTCTTGATCTGCGGCGCGGCGTAAACGCCGGTCGCGGCCGGATCGCCGGGGCCGTTTGAAAGAAGGATGCCGTCGGGATTGTGCGCGAGCGCTTCTTCAGCGGTCGCGGTGGCGGGGAGCACGATCGCCTTCGCGCCGATCTCGCCGAGCGCGCGGAGGATGTTACGCTTCACGCCGTAATCCATGACCACGACCGTGAACTTCGGCTTCTTCACTTCCGGGATGCCGACCGAGATCTGCCAGAGCTTTTCGTTGACGACGTAGCTTTGCGCGGTGGTGACTTCCTTCGCGAGGTCGAGCCCATCGAGGCCACCCCACGCTTTCGCGCGCTTCTGCAAAGCGTCGAGATCGAACTTGCCGTCCGGCGCGTGCGCGATGACGGCGTTCGGCATGCCTTGTTCGCGGATGCGCTTGGTCAGCGCGCGCGTGTCGAGGCCTGAGATGCCGACGACATTGCGCTTCTTCATCCAGCTATCGAGATCATCGGCGCTACGCCAATTCGAAGGCGGCGTCGGCTGGGTGCGAAACACAGCGCCGCGCGCGGCGGCGGCGGCTGCAGGCGAGGAGGTCTCGATGTCTTCGTTGTTGGTCCCGACATTGCCGACATGCGGGAAGGTGAAGGCGACGATCTGCGCCGCGTAGGAGGGATCTGTCAGGATTTCCTGATAGCCCGTCATCGACGTGTTGAAGCAGACTTCGCCCTCGGCGGCGCCTATTGCACCCAGGCCTTCGCCCAAAAAAACGGAACCATCGGCGAGCACAAGTGCGCCGGTGGCGGCGGGGGATTGAGTCGATCTTGCCAAAGCGGCAGTGAGATAGGGTGCGCCGGGCAGGGTGTCAAAAGCGCCTGATGGAGGCTCTTGTCGCAGCCCCGGTCAAACCCCTGCCGCAAAGGTGAACACCCTGTCAGCCATGCGCGTTGGCGGGTGGATGACAAGCCTGTAAGGTTTTGGAGTGGGGTCGAGGACGAGATTTTGGGCCGGGGCGGCAGCCCTAGGGCTATTGCTGGCTCTCGCCGCTTGCGGCGATCGGGCCAGCGCGCCTGTGCCCGTGCCCGAGGCGCCTCCCTTGATCACCCGCGCTACGCTCTTCGGCGAGCCTGTCCGCCACGGCGGCCAGCTTTCGCCCCGGGGTGACAGGGTGGCGTTCCTGGCGCCGCGGGACGGGGTGACGAACCTCTGGGTGCTGCCTGTCGACGCGATGGACGAGGCGCGACCGGTGACGGACGAGCGCACGCGCGGTCTCACCAACTTCCGCTGGGCGGCGGATGGCTCGACGCTGCTCTACCTCCGCGACGCGGAAGGCGACGAGAACGCGCGGCTCTACGCTGTCGATATCGCCGGTGGCGCGCCGCGTGCGCTGACGCCGGCCGGCGCGCGAGCTGAGATACTTGGCGTCAGCGCGGCTGATCCTGGGGCCGTTGTTGTTGCCCTGAGTGACCGCGACCGGGCGTGGCCGGATGTCGTGCGGATCGAACTGGCGAATGGCGCGCGTCAGACGCTGCTGCGCAATGGCGGGCCGCGCGGCTATGCGAGCTTCCTGCTCAATCGCGACAACGTGGTGAGCATCGCTATGCGAACGCGCGCCGATGGCGGCGCCGAGGTCGTGACGTTCGAAGCGAGCGGACGCCCTCGTACATTGTTCGAAGTGCCGTTCGAAGATGCGATGTCGACCCGGCTTGTCGCGCTTGAAGCTGACGGCGCAAACTTTCTGATGCTGGACTCTAGCCTGGGTCGTCCAGACACGCCGGCGCGTGATCGGACTGCGCTTGTGCGGGTTGATGTCGCGACTGGCGAGAAAAGCGTGCTTGGCGAAGGCGAGCGCTCCGATGTTGTCGATGTGTGGCTCGATCCCGCAACTGGCGCCGCGGAAGCATTCGCAACGGAGTACTTGCGGCGCGAGTGGCGGGCGCTGACTGCTGATAGTCAGGCTGACATCGATTTTCTCGATCGCTCGTTGACCGGCGACTTCAGTGTGGCTTCGCGCAATGCGGACGACACGCGCTGGATTGTCGTTGAAGAGGGGCCAACGACGCCACGCCGCTCGTACTTGTTCGATCGCGCAGGGCCTGCGGGGCGGCGGCTGACGTCGCTCTTCTCGCACCGTCCCGAATTGCAGCAAGCGCCGTTGCAGCCGATGACGCCGGTCGAGATTACGGCGCGCGATGGTATGACGCTCGTGTCCTATCTCACGCTGCCGGGCGGCACAGACGCGAATGGAGATGCGCGACCGGAGGCGCCGCTGCCGCTGGTTCTATTGCCGCATGATGGGCCATGGTCGCGCGACTCGTATGGTTTCGACGCTGCGCATCAATGGCTCGCCAATCGCGGCTACGCAGTGCTCTCGGTGAACTTTCGTGGTTCATCCGGTTTCGGCAAGACGTTCCTCAATGCGGGCAACGGCGAGTGGGGCGGCAAGATCCAACAGGATTTGGCTGATGCCGCTGAGTGGGCAGTTTCACAACGCATTGCGGAACAAGGCCGTATCGCGATCGTGGGCTCTGGGTTCGGTGGCTATTCGGTGCTCGCGGGGCTGGCCTTCACGCCGGATCAATATCGTTGGCGCGAAGCTTTGCAGCGTAAATCTCTTCGCCATGCTCGATCTTGCTCCGGCGTGGCAGCGCGATCAGCTTTATCACCGCGTCGCCGATGCGCGCACCGATGTCGGGCGCCAAGTCTTACGCGTCCGCTCTCCAGCGTTTCATGCGGGGCGTATTCGCGGCCGGCTTTTGCTGGCATACGGCGCGCATGATCCCCGGTTGACGCGGGGCGAGACCGATCAGGTGGCGCAAGCAGTGCGGCTGCGCGGCATTCTCACGTATCTGGTATTTCCAGATGAAGGCCGTGAACTCGTTCGTTCGCAGAACCGGCTCTCGTATCTCGCCGTGCTGGAGCACTTCCTCGGCGATTGCTTGGGTGGCCGCGTTGAGCCTGTTGGCGCTTCATTCGAAGGCGCAGCGATCAACGTCTACGACGGCGCAGTGAACGTGCCGGGTTTGAGCGCGTTCGCGCGCAGGCCAGCGCGGCCGGCTGTACAGCCAACGGCGCAGCACGCCGATGATAGCGAGACTGCGAGCGATCCGTCGGTCGAAACAGAAGCTGAGGCCGCGTCTCCGCAATAATCTCAGCCGATCGGATACACCGAACGTACGCGACTGCGGCGGCCAGTGAAGTTTTCCCACACGAGCGTATCGACATGCGCAGCGCCGCGATCGAAGTGCACGCCCTCGAACATTGAGCCATGGGTAACGCCCGAGGCCGCAAACACCACGTGTCCCGGCGCCATGTCGTCGAGCGTAAGCTTCGCGTGAACGTCGCGGCCCATGGCGCGGGCGCGCTCTTCTTCCTGCGGCGTCTCAGGCTTGAGGCGCGCTTGCATCTGACCGCCGGCGCAGCGGATTGCGGCCGCTGCGAGCACGCCCTCAGGGGCGCCGCCTGAGCCGAAGTAGATGTCGACGCCTGAACGCTGCGCTTCGGTCGTCCAGAACACGCCCGCGACGTCGCCATCGGGGATGAGGCGGATGCCTGCGCCGATGCCGCGCAGCTCTTCGATGATTGCCTTGTGGCGATCACGATCGAGCAAGCAGGCGCGGATCTCGCTTACCGGCACGCCTTTGGCCTCAGCCAAGCGCCTCACGTTTTCGGATGGCGAGAGATCGAGATCGATCAATCCGGCGGGATAGCCTGGGCCGATCGCGAGCTTGTCCATGTACATATCCGGCGCGTGCAGCAGGCCGCCGGCCGGCGCGAGCGCGACGACCGTCATCGCGTTCGGCGCATCATTGGCGCAGAGCTTGGTGCCTTCGAGTGGATCGACGGCGATGTCGACTTTGGGCCCTCCGGCGCCGAGTTCTTCGCCGATATAGAGCATCGGCGCTTCGTCGATCTCGCCTTCGCCGATGACGACCTTGCCTGAGAACGGCGCCGTCTGAAACGAGCGGCGCATTGCATCGACCGCGGCCTGATCGGCGTCATTCTTGCGGCCGAAGCCGCGCAAACGCGCACTGGCGATAGCTGCGACCTCGGTCGCATGCTGTGCAATTTGGCCGAGGATCAAGCCGGTGGATGTGTCGCTCACGTTCGCCCCTCATTTGTTTGCGCCTTCATATCGTCACGCAGCGGCGGGGCAAGGGCAGGCGCTAATCGCGGGTCAGCAGGTCGCCGCAAATGGCTTCGAGGCCGGCCTTATCCACGGCATCGAATGCGTCGAATTGGGTCGAATCCACATCGAGCACTGCCGCAAGCGCGCCAGCACGGTCGAAAACGGGCGTGACAATTTCGGAGTTCGAGCGGCTGTCGCAGGCGATATGGCCAGGAAAAGCGTGGACGTCCGGCACGATGATGGTTTCGCGCTGCGCCGCCGCGGCGCCGCAAACGCCTTTGCCGAACGGGATGCGCAAGCAGCCCAACGTGCCCTGGTAGGGGCCGACGACGAGTTCGTTCGGCTTCGCGGTGTCAACGACATAGAAACCGGTCCAGAAGAAGCGCTCCGGAAACGCTTGGGCGAGCAGTGACGATGCGGTCGCATAGCGCGCCGTAACGTTGGATTCGCCCGCAATGACGGCGGCGATCTCCGCGCGCAACGCTGCGTAGCGCTCCGCTCTATCGGCTGGCAGCTCGGCGCGCTGAGCTTCCGCCATTAGTCGCGGTTCGACTTGCGATGTTTCAGTGCGCCGGAGGCCTTGAGCGCAGTCATCTGCTGCTGACGTGTCGGACTGTCGACGCCCTTTGGTCCGCTTAGCGCCTTGCCCGCCCAGACCGAAAGCCCAACCACGGCGAGCACCGTTATCGAAATCCAGAGCCAGAACATGATTATCTCCGTCCAACTAAGATAGCGCTTCGGCGCGGCTATGGAAGAGAGGTGGTAGGCGCGGCAGGACTCGAACCTGCAACCAGACCGTTATGAGCGGCCGGCTCTAACCATTGAGCTACGCGCCCGTAGCCGATGCGGCATGTGCGTGCGCCGTGCGCGCTGGTCAAGTCGAACCGTCGCCCCGGGCATAGCCGACAATCGCGGCGCGGACGAAATCGTCGAAGTTTATGCTGTCGAGACTGTCCGGATGCTTCGCCCAGGGCGGGCCGTCGAGCATTTGCACAGTGATGTCCGGCTTTCTGCCGTTCGAGCGGCGGCGGCGGGTCAGCGCGTGCTCGGCTTCCCTGGTCACCCATTCGGACGCGGCTGCCGATTTCGACCAGCAAAGGTGAAAAAGGTCGGCGCGGTCGATTTCCTTCCGGAGACGCGGGCTCCACTCTTCTCCGGACTTCAGTGAGGTGCGATCGAAGAAGTGCTGCACGCCCGCTGCTTCGTATGCGGTGGCGATTGCCGAGACAGTTTCGCGGTCCTTGCTCGAATAAGAGAGGAAGACGCGCTTATGCCGCTTCATACGTACTTTGTCGTTGGAGGCGGGATTCTTCTTTGGCCCGCCGATCGGGCGGGTGAAGGCGAGAACACCAATCTGGGCGTCATCAATGAAGACGCGCGCGAGGAACACGGCTTGCTTTACGTCCGCCTCGGCCTCGGCGGAGTAGTTGAAGTCCAGCGGTTCGCCTTGCCATATGCGGCGCTGGATTGTGCCGTCGCAAGCGGCGCCGCGCACTTCAAGTGAAACGCCGACGCTGGATCCTAGCGGTACTTCGCCGACCTTCATGCCGCTTGGCGCCGCATCGGTGCGCGGATCGATCTTGCGCGCAGCTTTGATCACATCCTGCAGATCCTTCGGCTGGTGGATGACGATGCGCACAAGTTCCGGCGAGCCGCGGCGGAGTTTCTTCGGTGCGAATGCGGTAGCATCGGCGGGCGCGGTTTCGACCGGCGCGCTACGCGAGCGCGCGGGCTCAGGCGGCGGTTCCGCAGATTGCGGAGCAGGCGCGGGCGCCGGCATGGTGGCGGCGGGTGGTGGCGGCTCAAGTGGCGCAGGCGCCGGCAGCTCAGCTGCTGGAGGGGCCGGCGGCTCAGCTGCTGCAGGCGCCTCTTCCACGTCCGACTGTTCTTCTCCGCCGAACGAATCCTGGCGATCGTCTGAGAGAGAGCCGCCGACCATCGCGCCTTCGTCCTGCGCTTCCAGTTCGGGCTCGGGCGCTGCTTCGATTTCTGGTTGGGCTATGGCGCCGGGCTTTTCCGATTCAGGTTGCGGATCGACGTCGATGCTGTGCTCGTCGATCGGTGGCGGTTCTTCTTCCGTTGGCGGCAGCGGGTGCGCGCGCGGCGTTCCACCCGCCGCTTCGCTACGCCGACGAAGCAGATCAATCGCGCGTTCGCGCGCGTCGGCCAACGCCATCGTCGGCCACGCTTCTGGAAGGAATCCAAACGCTGCGCGTGCATCGGGTTCAGCGAGAATGATCTGAGCGCTGCGTAGCTCGTTCGCGAGTACGTGGAGGAGTGCGACGAACGCGGCATCACGCGTGGCCGCATGACTCAGAACGATGCCGACATTGGCGGCGCCTTGCATGAGCGCGGCGGCCGCCTGTGGCGCACCCAAACTCGTAGCGCCGACGGCGTCGAGCCCGAAGCCGCTGGCGATGTCGCCGAGGTCTGGCAGGTCGGCGTCCGCAGCCAGCAAATATCCGTTCGACATAGCGTCTCCCCTGGGCAGCTTTATGCGGCGCCCCGAGCACGCCCGGCAAGCAAACCTGGATAGAGTGTTTCGCAGCGGGACGAAACGACGCTAGAAAGGCGCGCAGATGGAGAATCCTCGATGCGTATCGCCGCTGTCCTTGCTGCTCTTTGTCTGGTCGCGGCCTGCCAGACGCCATGCCCGGACCCGGACACCGCCCCGGTCAACACGTCGTTTCGATGCGAGGATGGTTCGCTCTTGAATGTGACGTTCACGCGAAACCCGGACGCGGCGCGGGTCGCCCAGGAGGGGTACGTCGTCGTAGATCTGCCCGCGCGAGTGACGGGATCAGGCTATCGCTACAATAACAATGGCGCCGAGCTGCGTGGCCGCGCGAACGAAGTTCGCTGGACACGCCCCGGCGCGGCGGAGACAGTTTGCCGCCAAGTCGTGGAATAGAATGAAATTTGGCAGCGCCGAGTAGCGCCGCGTGTTCTGTTTCGTGAGTTGGTGGGGTGGCCGCCGGGCGTGCTCCCCGGAATCTCCGAGAGGCCAACGCCCAGGCGCGCCTGCCCTCTAGTGTCTGCGATCCCAACGATTCTCGCGGCGATCCCAGCGATTTTCGCGCCGGTCACGAACGTCTTCACGTGCGTCGCGCACATCTTCGCGCGCGTCCCAGATGTCTTCGCGTTGATCCCAGTAACCACCCTGGTGTTGCGCGTCGCGAACGTCTTCGCGTGCGTCGCGCACATCTTCACGCCGGTCGAAGCGATTTTCGCGGCGATCCCAATGGTTCTCAGCGCGATCAAAGCGGTTTTCGATGCGGTCCCAGTTGCGGGCTTCGGCGGCGGGCGCGGCGATGACCGTGAACGCGGCCACGGCGGCGAGCGCTAACAAGTGTTTCATAATGGAAGCTCCTCGTTCATCCCTCGGAGGATGAAACGAGGCGCGCGGCGGTTTCCGTCGCTAGCTCAATGCGAATTCAAGCGCCGCGTCGCGGCCGGCGGCGATGTCTTCGCGTGTTAAGGCTATCTCGACATCGGGAACGATGCCGGCGTCCGGTTTTGGCGTGAGCGGAAAGCGCGCGATGAGCGGGACGTCCGCTTCTAGGCTCGACGCTGGCAGGCGCAGAAAGAAGAACGCGCCGCCATTGATGCCGCGTTGGTTGCCGCCGGTGGGTTGACCGATGAGGCGGCCGAGGTTGTTGCTTTTGATGCAGTTCGCGAACTGGAATGTCGCGGACGAATTCTGGCCGTCGATCAAGACATCGACTTGGCCGCGGAAGCGGGGGCCACGTGGTTCGATCTGATCGACTTCCGCTTCGCCGCGTAGATCGTAGAAGCCATCGGCGCGCGCGACGGCGTCGTCGCCCCAATTTCGGAACGAGCGATCCCAGGTGTCGAGATATTGGTTCAAGCGCTCCGGTGTTTGGCGATAGCGCGTGCGACGAGCGTAACCTTCGCGGGCGATCGGCGTGTCGGTGAGCCGCGCGGCGATGAGATCGCCGCAATCGAGGCCGCCTTCGTTGCCGCGAACATCGACGATCAGTTTTGTGACGCCGCGTGCGGCGATGTCCTCGAAGCTCTGATCGAGGAAGCCGTGCCAATTCCAATCGGAATCGTAGAGCGCCCAATTCGGCATAGTGAGCAGGGCGATCTGCGGGCGTGGCTAGGTGAGTGTCCATACCGGCCCGTCGCCCTCTGTTTCGCCGATCAGCAATGAGCGGCGTGTCGCGAGGTCGATTGTAGGGACGTCGAAAGTTTCGACGCGGGTGGATCCGGGCGGGCGCGCGCGCAGGCGTACCGATGCGCCGGGTTGATGCAGAAGGCTGTAGAAAACGTCGAACGTCTCGTATCGATCGTAACCGCGCACTTCGAGTAAGGCGCGGCGCTTGGCGTTGTTGTTTCCATCAGCGCGTGCGTAGGGCATGAGTGAGCGCAGGATGCGCGGCGTTGAGCGGCCGTTCACGCTCACGATCTCCGCGCCGCGCTCAAGGCGTGGATCGCCGGATTGGTTGGCAAGCACGACCATGCGCTCGCCGAGCCAAGCGAAATGAAACGGCAGAAATCTCTGCGCGTCGAACAACTCAGCCTGAACAGCGTCGGACTGGTTGTAGAAGTTCGCGTAGGTGTGGCCGCATTTCACCGTCGCGAGAAAGCGCGAGAGCGAGAGGTAGCGTTCAGTGCGCGTTTGCGGGCGCGACCAGGCGCGCGCTAGGGCGTCGAAGCGCGCGTTCATTTGGCGCGGCGTGGCGTAGCGGTAGAGGCCGGGGTGCAACGTTTCGTAGGCGTCGCGCAGGATGACGATGTCGCCGGATGCGTCGTCTACGCCCCACGCGGGCGTCGCCATTGCCGCTGCCGCGGCGCCCAGCAAAACGCGTCTTCGTGACCACATGGCGTTGCTCCCCAACGATTTGCGGCGTTTACGGCTGAAAGGCGGCGCCGGATCGCTCGACGGGGCGGGGGAGCGTCGCTATATCCGCGCTTCGATTTCCCGACAGACACGGATCACGACCCATGGCGGCGCAGCCGGCACAATACATTTTCACGATGCAAGGCCTGACCAAGGCCTATCCGGGCGGCAAGAAGGTGTTCGAGAACATCTGGCTGTCGTTCTTCCCGGACGCGAAGATCGGCGTCGTCGGCGTCAACGGCTCGGGTAAGTCGACCTTGATGAAAATCATGGCCGGCATGGACAAGGATTTCACCGGCGAAGCCTTCGCCATGGCCGGCACCAAGATGGGCTACCTCGAACAAGAGCCGCAACTCGATGCGTCGATGAATGTGCGCGAGAATGTCGAGAGCTGGTGCGAAGAGAAGAAGCTCGTCACGCGCTTCAACGAAGTCAGCATGGAGGTGGGTGAGAACTACACTGACGAGTTGATGGAGGAGATGACCAAGCTTCAAGAGCAGATTGATGCGGCCGAGGCGTGGGACATCGATTCCAAGATCGACATGGCGATGGATGCGTTGCGCTGCCCGCCGGACGATAGCGGCGTCGAGAAGCTCTCGGGCGGTGAGCGCCGCCGCGTGGCGCTCTGCCGTCTGCTGCTGTCGAAGCCGGATATGCTGCTGCTTGACGAACCGACGAACCACTTGGACGCCGAAAGCGTCGCCTGGCTGCAGCATCACCTTGAGAACTTTCCTGGCTGCGTGATCCTCGTCACCCACGATCGCTACTTCCTCGATCAAGTGACGAAGTGGACGCTCGAACTCGATCGCGGCAAGGGCATCCCGTACGAAGGCAATTACTCGGCGTGGCTCGAAGCCAAAGCCAAGCGCATGAGTCAAGAAGAGCGCGAGGCCGAGGGCCGCCAGAAGGTGATGAGCCGCGAACTCGAATGGGTGCGGCAGTCTCCGAAAGCGCGCCAAGCCAAGAGCAAGGCGCGCTTGCAGCGCTATGAAGAAATGGCCGCGGAGGCCGAGCGCGAGAAACAGACGTTTGCGACCATCCAGATTCCACCGGGACCGCGTCTCGGCCAGAACGTCATCAATTTCGAAGGTTTGAAGAAGGGGTTCGGCGAGAAGCTCCTGATCGATGGCCTGACGTTCAAGCTGCCGCCGGGCGGCATTGTCGGCATTATCGGCCCGAACGGCGCCGGCAAATCGACGATGTTCCGCATGATCACCGGGCAGGACACGCCCGACGAAGGCACGATTACGATTGGCGATAGTGTGAAACTTGGCTTTGTCGATCAGTCACGCGATGCGCTCGATGACAAGAAGACGATCTGGGAAGAAATTTCGGGCGGTCTCGATGTGCTCGAAGTCGGCAATCGCGAGATTCCGTCGCGCGCTTATGTTTCGAGTTTCAACTTCAAGGGCACGGATCAGCAGAAGAAGGTCGGCCAGCTCTCGGGCGGTGAACGTAACCGCGTGCACTTGGCCAAGACGCTGCTCACCGGCGCGAACGTGCTGCTGCTCGACGAACCGACGAACGACCTCGACGTCGAAACGCTGCAATCGCTCGAAGCCGCGCTCGAAGATTTCGCCGGCTGCGCCGTGGTGATCAGCCACGATCGCTGGTTTTTGAACCGCTTGGCGACGCACATCCTGGCCTTCGAAGGCGACAGCCACGTCGAATGGTTCGAAGGTGATTTCGACAGCTACGAAGAAGACAAGATGCGTCGGCTGGGCGTGACGGAGATCATTCCAAGCCGGATCAAGTTCCAGAAGTTCGGGCGGTAGTGGCACATGTGGGGGCGCGGCAATGGACATGCCGTACAACGCTGAACCGGAGGAGCCGGAGTTCGCCAAGAAGCGGCGAACGCGGCTGATAATTCAGCGCGCCCCGACGCCGATACCGAACGATCCAAGCCTGAGCTATTTTGGCGGTCTGCCGCGTCTGCCGCCGCACCTTGCGTGGCCGAGTTTGGCGCGGCGCGCAGAGGATGGCGCGGGAGAAGGCCCGATTGCGCCGACCTTCATCGCGCAGATCGACGTTTCGGACCTGCCATTGTGGATTGGTCGTGACGAATTTCCGCCCGCCGGCACCATCTATGTTTTCTGCAACACGCAGTTTGTGGATGTCGGCGATCCGGGTTGCGTCGTGCTCTATCACGCTGGTTGTTCTGCGAACTTTCCTGAGTGTTCGCCGCCGGACAATCTTATGCGGATAGGTGGTGACTATGACGGCATTCGAAAGGGTTGGCTCACGAGCCGTGAAGCCGGCGTCGACTTCAAGTACGCAATGCACTTTGAGGTCTTTCCGGCCGTGCGGAGTGAGCCTGAAGAATCGGAACTGGACTGGTTGAGCGCACTGTATGTCTTCGCGCATCACAGGGAACTGGTGTCACGTTGGCCGCGAACGCCGGATTTTGTTAATACCTTCAGGGCAAGCCTCATCGCTGCAGTCGAACAGACAAAATTTGACTACAGTGGCGATGCTTGGCCCGGCTACGCCGAGCTCGCGGCTCTCGCTGCGGACTTTCCGCCTTGCGATGGCGAGGCCTATTCCAACCTTCCGAGCGCCGAAAGCGTGCGTTTTCGAGGCGCTCTCGCCGCGCTTGTTGAAGGGGTGAAAGCGAAGGCAAATCGTGCGCCACGGTTCTACGGAAGGACGAGCATCGGACGGCTGCTCGACGAGAGCTCGTTGCATTGCGCCGCAAGTGGTTTCGCGAGAGGCGTCTTCGATGCGAATGCCGACGGCGGCCAATTGCGCGCGTCGATGGAGGTTATAGCCAACAAGTGGCGCCAGTGGAATTGGCCGCATCAATTGCTCGGAGCCGGGACGGTCGTTCAGGACGCGCCGTACGATCACGCGGACGAGGCGCTGCTGCTTCAAATCAGTGGCGTTGATGTGTTGGCGGGTTCATGCTCAGACGGGATGCTTCAGTTTTGGATGCCGCCGGATGATCTCAAACGAGGCAAGTTTGAGAATGTCGTCGCTACTCTCGAATGCAGCTAGGCACAGGCTGGACTGTCTAGCCCCGCGCCCCAGCAACATACGCATCGATCACGCGTGCCAGCACAGTCATCGGCACGTTGCCGCCGGTGACCACTGCATCGTTGAACGTGCGCACGTCGAAGCGATCGCCGAGTGCGGTTTGCGCGCCTTCGCGCAGGCGGTTGATGGTGCTGTGGCCGACTTTGTAGCCGCAGGCTTGGCCCGGCCAGGTGCAGTAGCGATCGACGTCGCCGCGAACGTCGTCCGGGTTTGAGCCGTTTTCGGTTGCGAAGAATTCGACGCCGGCGCTCCCTTGCAGCAAGGCGCGGCGGTCGAAGGTCATGGAATCTCCCGAGTGCGAACGCTGATGAAGGCGCGCCCGCGCGGCGGGTCAAGAGGGGAGCGACTAACCAGCGAAACGGCCGCACAGCTTATGCCGCGCGGCCGTCCGCAGAATACCCTTAACGCTTAGCGCGAGGCGAAGCGTTGGCGGTCGTTGTCGTCGATGCGGAAGACGACGCGCAGGTTCACTGGTGTGCCGGCGGCTTCGCTACCGTCTGAGCGCGTCGGCGCGTGACGCAGTGTGCGTGCGACGCGCAGCGCAGCGTTGCCGAAACCGCCCGGCGTTTCCGACATCTTGTCGCAAGCCAAGGAACCACCATCCATCACGGTGCAAGCGAGGCGCGCTTCGCCTTCGCGGCCGCGCTCAAGCGCACGTGCAGGATAATAGGAGGCGAGGCGGCGTTCGCTCGGCGTACGCGTCCAGATTGGGCGCGGCGGCGCGATGATGACGATGTCGCCGCCTTCCGACGCGGCGGCGACTTCTTCTTCCGTCACGCTCGCGGGCGTGACGCCGATGGTCGCTTCCGGCACTGGCTCGCTGCGCGGAGCGCTGCGGCGCGCGGGAGCGGGAGCAGCTGTTTCTGCTGAAGCAAGTTGATCCTCGGACGCATCGTCGGTGGACTCGATCGGACCGCGCAGCGGATCGTCGAATGGGTCAGTCGCGTAGCTGTCGTTGTAGGCGGTCTGCGCGCTGTCCTGAGGCGCGCCGAATTTTTGGTAGGCGTAGTAGCCGCCGCCGAGCAGCAGCGCCGCACCGACCGCGGCGAGCAGCAACTTGCCGCCGCTGCCGCCTTTCGACGCGCGGATTGTGGTTGCGCCATACGCGTCCTCGTCTTGATGACCTTTGCTCACCGTAGTCTCCTCGCCAGTGCCTGATGGAACCCGCATCGCCCGAACGCGTGCGATAATGCTCGGTTCCTCGAAGCGCAGGCGCCGTGCGCGCGCTGTGTCCACGGTCACACTGCGCTGCTCAGCGCGCGAGCAAACCCATGAGCAATCCGTAATCTTCGTCCATCAAGCCGTTGCGGCGTGCGCGTTCGACGGCTTCGCGGCCATCGGCGGCGACGCGCGGCGCCCAGGCGGCCATGGCCTGGCAGCGTTGTTCGGACGGACGTTCGCGGCGTTCGAGCGCGAGCGCGGCGATGGTGACGACGTAGCGGGCCACACCGTCGCGCACTTCGCGCTCGCCGCCACGGCTCATGGCGGCGTTCATGGCGCCGAGTTCAAGCGCGCCGGTGAGGCCGGCATTGATTGTGTCACGCATCGGCACGCGGCAAGCAAAGCTATCGCCGAGCGCCTCGGACCAGTTCTCCGTCGCACGTTCGACTTGCGCCTCTGTTGGGCGCCCCGCCAGCAAAGCTGCCCATGCACCGCGGCTTGCGGCGTCGGCGTAGCGCAAAGATGGGCCGCTTTCGCCGATTGTGGCGCAGGCGGTGAGTGCGAGCAGGGCGGCGAGCCCAATGGCGCGGAGCATCATATCGCCCCACTAGCGCGGCCGTCGCTGCGCGACCAGCGGGGCGCACAGGTGAACGCTAATTTTGACTACGGAATGATGCAGATCTGATTCTGTGCATAACGCGCAAATCAGTTCATCATTCCTATCCGTCACCGTTCCGGACCCGGTCCGGATCAACGCGATGGGAGCGCGTGTATGTCAGCGTTGCGTAAGTATCAGCCGTTGCAGGCCCACCTCGAACGACGCCGTGGCCGCCCGGAAATGCTCACTTTCGAAGACATCGAGGGGATTATCGGCAAGGAGCTGCCGATGAGCGCCACGAAGCATCGGTCGTTCTGGTCGAACGACAATCGTGCAGAAGGTTCCGCTGCGCACGCATGGAGCCGCGCCGGTTACCGCGTCGCCTATCTCGACCGCGAGCAGAAGGTCGTTCGCTTCGAGCGCACCCGCTAGCGCCCGAAAATCGCCGCCATAACGGTGTCCGGTGGCGCTTCTCGGTGAAGGGGGCGTCCATGCGCAGTTTTTTGCTCGTCCTAGTCGCATCCGCGATGCTCGGCGGCTGCATCTCTTCGCTTGAGGATGGCTATGATAGCCGCGCTCGCCACGAGTGTGACCGGACAACGAGAGCCGGCGAGCGTGGCGATTGCTACGACCGGGTGGACCAAAACCGCCGCGAGCGGAGGGAGTGATGATGAGAATTCTGTTCGCCCTGGCGTTGGCTGCGCCGTTGTTGCTGGCGGCGTGCGATGGCTCGTATTCGGCGAGCGAGGCTGCGATGCAGGAACCGGCAGGCGGCTACACGCTTGAAGTGCGCGCCGTAGAGGGCGTGCAGACCTATATCGTCACCGCACCCGATGGCAGGCAGTCCGCAACCCGCGTGGCTGAAGGCGCCTCGGCGCTGTTGAGCTCTGACGCGATTCAGCGTCTCGGCCCGATGGAGCCCATCCAGGGCGAGCCAAATCCGGAAGTATTCGCGCTGCGCTTTCCTGGTGTGGACATTTCGGTTTCAGCAGATGAGTCCGATCCCAACAGCGAATCTGCAACAGTGCACGTGAGTGCGGGCGGGCGCACGGTCCACGTCGATGCTGAAGATGGCGGTCCAGGCGAACACGACGATCGCGCTAATGTGCGTATTACTGGCGCGACAGAGAGTGACGCGCGCGACTTCATCAATGATGCCGAACACGTTTCGCCTGAGGTGAAGCAGCAAATGCTCACTGCGCTCGGCTTGTGATCCTGCAACAGGGCTAGGCGCTTGCTCCAGCGCGTCAGTTCGCGTTTTCTCACGCACAACTGACTCGCTTGGGGACATCATGCGCCAGAATTTGCGCGCGGCTGCGGCCGCAATCGGAATACTCGGTCTCGCCGCTGCTGCGCCTGCTGCGCACGCGGAAGAGGGCATGTGGACGTTCGACAATTTTCCTACCGACCGCATGCGCGAAGAAATGGGGTGGGCACCGGATCAAGCGTGGCTCGATCGCACCATGGCTGGCACGGCGCGCATGCCAGGATGCTCCGCCTCGAACGTCAGCGAAGCGGGCTTGGTGCTGACCAACCATCACTGCGTGATTTCGTGCGTCACATCGTTGTCGACGACCGACAACAATTACATCGAGCAGGGCTTCATGGCGCAAACGCGCGCGGCGGAGCTGCGTTGCCCAAATATGTCCATAGATGTGCTGACCGCCATCACCGATGTCACCGGTAGTATCGAGGCGGCGACCGCCGGTGTCACCGCCGAAGGTTTCGCCCGTGCGCGCGATGCGGAATTTGCACGACTGACCCGCGACTGCACGACGCTGACAACGCGCTGCGAAGTGGTCACGCTCTATCAGGGCGGGCGCTACGGGCTCTATCGCTATCGCACCTATGACGACGTGCGGCTGGTGTTTGCGCCAGAGCACAAGATGGCCGCGTTCGGCGGCGATCCCGACAATTTTAACTTCCCGCGTTACGCGCTCGATTTCTCGTTCTTGCGCCTCTACGAAAACGGCGCGCCGGCGGTGACGCCAAATCACTTGGACATGCGCTTCACGCCGCTGGTGGAAGACGAGGTGGTGTTGATCGCGGGCAATCCTGGTCGCACGTCGCGCCTGCGCACCACCGCGGAGTTGGCGTTCGAGCGCGATCTCAATCTGCCGTGGCAGATCGCTTCGCTCTCAGAGTTGCGCGGGCGTCTGATCGCCTATTCGGCGCAAGGGCCCGACCAGGAGCGTATTGCCTCGAGCGCGCTGCAGGGCGTGCAGAATTCCTTCAAGGGCTTGTCTGGCCGCCGTCAGGCGCTGGCCGATCCGGCTGGTTTCGCACGCGTCGCGCAACGTGAGGCCGACCTGCAACAACGTGTCCGCCGCAACCGCGCCGCAACGCGCGAGGTCGCCGATGCGTGGGGCGAGATTGAGCGCGCGCAGGCGACGTACCGCGGCATGTTCTACGAGTATCAGTATCTTGAGCAGCGCGCCGCCGAGCGCTCGCAGCTTTTCCTGTGGGCCCGCGATCTCGTGCGCGCGACGGCTGAACGCGAGAAGCCGGACGGGCAACGCCTGGCGCGCTATGCCGACGCGCGCTTGCCGTCAGTGCTGCAAAGCCTGCGCGCCAACCGACCAGTGACGCCCGAGTTTGAAGAGATATTCCTTTCATTCTGGCTTTCTAAGACGCGCGAGTACCTCACCGTCGACAATCCGATCACGCGCCGCATTCTTGGCAGCGAGAGCCCGGAAGCCCTGGCCGAGCGCCTGTCGCAATCGCGTCTGGCCGATCCGCGTTATCGCATGCAGCTGTGGGAGGGTGGCGCTGCCGCGATCGCGCAGTCCGACGATCCGATGATCGTCTTCGTCCGCAACTGGGATGCTGACGCGCGCGCGGTACGCGAACGCTTCGTTACGCAAGTTGAGGGCCCGGTCGCGCGCGCTCAGGAGCGGATCGCGCGCGCGCGCTTCCGTGCGTTCGGCGCGGCGCAGTACCCAGACGCCACCTTCAGCCCGCGCGTCACCTATGGGCGCGTGACTGGTTGGTCGGAACCGAGCGGCCGCGCCGCCGGGCCGTTCACCCATACCGAAGGGCTCTATGAGCGTGCGACGGGCCATGCGCCATTTGTGCTAAGCCAGCGCTGGATCGATGCGCGCGGGCATCTCGATCAGCGGGCCATCTTCAACGCCTCGACCTCCACAGACGTCATCGGCGGCAATTCCGGCAGCCCGCTGCTCGACCGTGAAGGCAACGTTGTCGGCGCTGTGTTCGATGGCAATATCCACTCGCTCGGGGGCGAGTATTTCTATGACGGCAGTCTCAACCGTTCGGTCACGGTGACATCGACGATCATCCGCACCGCGCTCTCGGATGTGTACGGCATGAATGCGTTGGTGGCGGAGCTGGAAGGCCGCTGACGAGTTCGGAACGCTGGCGCCGGCACTCGGAACCGGCGCCAGCGTCCCAGCCTCCTGGCTCATGAGGGCGAGTTCGGAGGTCTCGAGGCTGACGACAACGGGGGTTCGCGGCCGCCAGGTATCAACACAGGCGCGTGCTGAAGTAGACGCGCACATGAGCGCGCGAAGCGAACTGCGTTTCAATTCGAGAAAGACGAGCCGCCGCGCGAATGCGGCGAACGCATTTCGTCGTCGATCAGCTGAGCGTCGCGTTCAGGAAAGCGATCTGATTTTTGACGGACTGCGCCGCTTGCGCGTTCGGAAAGGCAATGAAGCCGTGGCAGGCGCCCGGATAGATCTCGATCTCGGCACCGTTGCCGGCCGCGATCCAGCGCGCGTGCATGAACAAGGTGTCGTCCAGGAGTGCATCCTTGGTGCCGACCGTGAACAAGGCGGGGCAGAGGCCGCGCACGTCGGCGTAGAGTGGCGAAATCTCGGGTGAACGTTTCTGCAGTTCGGACATGCCTGGGAGGAACGCCTCGCCAAACTTCTGAATGTCGAGCGTGCGCAAGATCAGCCGCTCGGCGTCGCCAAACTGACGTGCGCTGGGCGTCATGCTCAAGTCGAACACGCCGAAGACTAAATTGGCCGCATGGAACGGCGAGCGACCGTGCTTGTCGCGCAGGCGCAGGATGGTGAGGGCCGAAAGGTGCGCGCCGGCGCTCTCGCCGCCGATGGCGAGTTTGTCGCCGCCGAAGTCGCGGATGTTTTCCGCCACCCAAAGCGCCGCGGCTTCGCAATCGTCTGGCCCGGCCGGGTAGGGGTTCTCGGGCGCCAGACGATACTCGACGCTGAGCGCGGTGAGGTTGGCGCCGTCGGCGATGCGCTCCAGCAAACGGTCTTGCGCATCCGCCGCGCCCAAGACGTGACCGCCGCCGTGAATGTGCAGATAGGCGCCGCGCGACTTTTCCGGCGCGATGACGCGCAGCTTGATCTTGCTGGCAGGGCCGTCGATCTCGATCCATTTGGCGCGCTCGGACTTCACCGGCGCCGGAAACGCGCCGTCGCCGTTGGCCCGCGCGTCGCGCGCCGTTTGCGCGCCGATGTCCCACCACTCCGCCATGTCCTTCATTATCGCGATGATGCCGGCATTGAGCTGATTGGTTTCGTCTGGGATAGCAGCGTCGGTGAACAACTTGGGGTAGAGATATTGCGTCACTTCAAACCACCTATCTTCCGGATCGCCTTCCACTCATCGGCCGTCACCGGCTGCACGGAAAGGCGGGAATTGTTCACGAGCACCATGCCGGCGAACGACTTGTCCGCCTTGATGGCGGCGAGTGTCACGGGCGTTTTCATGGGCTCCACCGCCTTGAAATCCACCGCATAGAACGCGTTCGTCTTGTCGGTCGGGTCGATGTAGGCCTCTTTCACCACCTCGCTGACGCCGACAATCTCCTTGCCGTCGTTCGAATGATAGAAGAACGCCTTGTCGCCCTTTTTCATCGTCTGCAGATGCGCTTTGGCTTGGTGATTGCGCACGCCCGTCCAGCTATCGGCGCCCTTCTTGACATGCTGATCCCACGACCAGGTGTCAGGCTCGCTCTTGATGAGCCAGTACGCCATCAGTTGGCGGCCTGCGCGGGCGCGGCGAGCGCCTCGATCTGAATGCTTACAAGATCGCCGATCATGTTTGGTCCTTGAGCCGTGGTTGAGCCCCAAGTGGCGCGCGAAAGCGAGCCTGTGGCCGAGAAACCCGCGAGACGCGCACTCGGCCTGTTCGGCGTTGCGCCGATATTGTTTAGCGTGACGTTGAGCGTCACTGGATGGGTTTGGCCAAGCAGCGTGAGATTGCCTGTCACCTCAGCCGTGCGCTCGCCGGTCAAGCGCACAGCGGTGGAGCGAAACTCGATTGTCGGAAATTGCGCTGCGTTCAGCCAGCGTTCGCCGCGCAGGTGTTCGTCTCGCGTGTCGTTGCTGGAGTCGATGCTTGCGACTTGGATGGTGGCGCTCACTGACGAGTTCGCGGGGTTGGCCTCGTCGATCACCATCGCGCCGGTGACATTCTCGAAGCGACCGAGCACGTGATTGAAGCCGAAGCGCTCTATCGAAAATGCGACCTGGGTGTGGGCCGCGTCGAGCGTGTAGTTGACAGGCTCGGCATAGGCGGCGCCGCTGGCGGCCAGGGCCGCGGCGATGATCAAAGCTCGCATTTAGTGTCCTTCCACCCCGAATTCAGGCGCGCGCCTCGAACACCAGGTTGAAGGGCGTCTCGGCTGCTCGCCGGAACTTACTGAAGCCTGCGTCCTTCGCCACCCTTTTAAGACGTGCTTCGCCGGCTTGTGCGCCTAACCCAAGGCCAACCTCCTGGCTCAAGGAGGCTGGCGTGCAGATCATGGTCGAGGCCGAGTAGAAGACGCGCCCGACGGGGTTCAGATTGTTGGCGAGATCATCGTGCGCGAAGGGTTCCACGATCATCCAGGCGCCATCGTCGGCCAACGCCTTCTTGACATGCTTGCCGGCGCCAATGGGGTCGCCCATGTCGTGCAGGCAATCGAAAAATGCGATGAGATCGTATCCGAGCGCTGGATAGTCTTTGGCGCTGGCTTGCTCAAACGAGACGCGCTTCGAAACGCCGGCCTCCTTCGCGAGCTTGGTCGCGCGTTCGATCGAGGGGCCGTGATAATCGAAGCCGTAGAATTTTGACTTCGGATAGGCGAGGGCCATGAGGATCGTCGACGCGCCATGTCCGCAGCCAACGTCTGCGACTTTCGCGCCCTTCTCCAGCCTCTCCTTCACCCCGCGCAGCGACGGTATCCACTCTGACACGAGATGACGGTTGTAGCTGGGGCGGAAGAATCTTTCCGTGCCGCGGAAGAGGCAGGTTGAGTGTTCGTGCCAGCCGACGCCTTTGCCGCTCTTGAACGCCGCTGCGACCTTTGGCTCATCGAGCCACATCGCCTGCGCCACTTCAAAGGCGCCCGCGAAGAAAGCGGGGCCGCCTTCGTCTGCGAATGCGCAGGCCTGCTCAGGGTTGAGTTTGAACTTTTTGCTCTTCGCGTTGTAGTCGACGTAGCCCGCCGCCGCTTGCGCCGAGAGCCACTCACGCAAATAGCGCGCGTTGAGCTTCGTCTTCGCGGCGAGTTCCTCAGGCGTCACGGCCTTGCCATCGGCCATGGCTTTGTAAATGCCGAGGCGATCGCCGAGGAGCACGAGCGCGGCGCCGGCGGCCGCGCCAAGGTCGCCCACCAATTTTCCGAGTAGCGCGTTTAGCTTTTCAGGATTGGGCGATTTCATACGAAGCCTCCCACTTTGACGCCGGAGAACTAACGCCCACATTTTCCCGGTTTCAAGCCGGGTTTGGGTGGATGTCTCAAACTTCACCGCCGCGGCCAGGGCGGCCCGGATTCGGCACATGTTTTGCTCTGTTGAGGCGACGCGACAACGCGCGCTGGGGCGCGCGCTTGATCTCCGTTGTCCGCTAGCTAAACGTCGGGACGCATGAACGCAGCGCTTGAAGCAGAGGGGCTGGTCAAGCGCTACGGTGCCCGCACCGCGGTGCAAGACTTGAGCTTTAGCGTCCCGAAGGGGGCAATCTACGGCGTGCTTGGGCCAAACGGCGCGGGCAAGTCCTCGACGCTGCGCATGCTCGTAGGCGTATTGCGTCCCACAGCGGGGCGCATTTCTGTTCTTGGCGGCGCCGCCGATCGCGAAACCATGAAGCGCGTTGGTTATCTGCCAGAGGAACGGGGACTCTATCGCGGCATGAGCGCCCGTTCGGCGATCGCCTATTTGGCGCGCCTGAAGGGCACGCCGGCAGGTCAGGCGTTCAAGCGCGCCGACAAATTGCTGACCGATCACGGCCTCGGCAAGGTTAAGCGCAAGAAGATCAAGACGCTTTCGAAAGGCATGGCGCAGAAGGTCCAAGTTCTTGGCGCCATTGCACATGAGCCAGATTTGATCATTTTCGACGAACCGTTCTCCGGCCTCGATCCGGTTAATCAACGCGGCCTCGAAGAAACCATTCGCGCGCAAGCCGCCGCTGGCCGCACCGTTCTCTTTTCCACGCACGTCATGGAGCATGCGGAGCGGCTGTGCGATCGCATCTTGTTGATCGCGCAGGGCAAGGCCGCGTTCGAGGGCACTGTGCGCGAAGCGTTGGCGCTCGCTCCGAGTATCGCCGTGGTTGAAACAGACGGCAATTACGACATGGCGCCTGTGCTGACGCCGTTGGGCTTTCAGTGGACGGAAGAACTGGGCGAGCATGGCAACCGCCGTTGGCGCGTGCGGCTGGAGAATGGTCACGGCTCGCGCCAGTTGCTGCAAGCGTGTGTCGAAGCTGGTGCGCCGCTCTCTCTGTTCGAGCCCGCGCGCGCCAGCTTGCATGAAGCTTTCGTGGCTTTGGTTGGCGATAAGGTCGCCGTGACGGCGGCGGAGTAGGGCGATGTCTCCGATCCTCCTTGTCGCCCGGCGCGACTACCTCGCTTACATCGGCGCCTGGGGCTTTTGGCTCTCACTGTTGACGGCGCCGGTTATCATCGCGGTGTTGCTGTTTGGCCCCATTCTGCTGGCGCGCGCCGAACCCCCGCGCGTGATTACGATCATCGCCGAGCGCAGCACAGACGCCGATGCGGTGAGGGCGGCCTTCGCCGAAAACGCGCGGCGCGATGCGCGAGCTGAGATATTCGCCTATCTCGGTGCTACCGCACCAACGCTGCAAGCGCCTGCACTCGCAGCATTCGACGCAACCTCAGATCGCGCCGCGGCGATCGCGGCGGCGCGCGCTGTCGTGGCTGAGCGCGCGCCGAATACACTGACCGCGTTCCCAACGCCGTCGCCGCGCTACCAGATCGTTCAATCGCCGGCATCGGACATTCAAGCGCTGCGTCCCTATCTCGATGGCGCGCAATTGCTTTCGAATGGCCATGCGCTCTACGGCGCGCTCTATCTGCGCCGTAACGCCGAAGGCGCGCCGCTGATCGAATATTGGAGCACGGCGCTCAATCACGACGAGCCGACAAACGTGGCGCATCGCGCCATGCGGCTGGAGATGCAGCGCGAAGCGTTGACTGCCCAAGGCCTGCCGCCCGGTGAGGCCGAACGCCTGCAGCGCTTTGACCCGCAGATTGTTCAGTTCGATCCGCGTTCTACGACAGGCAACAGCGTCACCGTTCGCGAACGTGCGCCTTTCTACGCAGCCTTGGCGTTGGCGTTCGTGCTGTGGAGCATCGTCTTTTCGGTCGCGAACATGCTGCTGAACGGCGTGATCGAAGAGAAGTCGAACAAGATCCTCGATACGCTGCTGACGAGCGTCAGCCCTATGCAAATGCTGATCGGAAAGCTCCTCGGTGTCGCCGCGGTCAGCGCCACTCTCTTTCTGTTTTGGGGCGCGTTGGGCGGAACGTTGCTGACGATGGCGGCGGAACGCGCGAGCGACAATATCTTCGGCCAGGTCGCCGAAGCGTTTCTCGATCCTCGCTTGCTGGTGGCGTTTTTCGTTGGCTTCATCGCCGGATATCTGATGTACGGCGCGATCTTCCTTGCGCTTGGTTCGCTTTGTGAGTCCGTGCAGGAAGCGCAAACACTGCTCGGCCCGGTCGCGCTTGTGCTCGCCATGCCGATGATGCTGATCACGCCGGCGCTCGATAACCCCAACGCGCCAATCATCGAAACCGCGAGTTGGATCCCAATCTTCACACCGTTCCTGATGCTCATCCGCGCGCCGTCGGGCCTCGAATGGACCGAGATCGCCGGGCAGGGCGGTCTCATGGTTGTGAGCGTGATAGTGATCCTCTTCCTCGCCTCGCGGATTTTCAAAGCGGGCGTGGTCGATCAGGTGAGCCTGTCCAGCTGGCGCGGGCGGAAGAACGCTAAGGGCTAGGCCGCCCGCCAACCCATGATCGCCAGCGTGTGACCCTCAGGGTCTTTGAACGCTCGCAGCATTAGCTCGCGCCCAGGCGCTTCTTGTAGCTTCTGCGCGGGATGCATGAAGGCGACGCCCTTGGCCTCCATTGCGCTCTCGGCGGCGCCCCAATCGTGGGGCTCAAAGTAAAGCACCGCGTCGCCACCGACCTGCTGACCTGGATGCGCCTCGCCGATCATCAGCCGCGTTGAGCCTGACTGGAAGAAGGTCATACCGTTGGTTTCGAACAACACCGGAAAGCCCAGCGTGTCGCGATAGAAGGCGACCAGGGTTTGCGGATCAGCGCTGGCGAGCGCGACCTGGCAGATTCCAGTGAGCATTTGCGGCGCGGCGTTCATGTGGAATCTCCAATTAGCATTTAATTAGTTTGACTAACTAAAGGAGTCAAGCGAAATTCTGCGTCGCCATGGCTCGTTCGGATTCCCTTGAGGTCGCCACATCCTTGCACCGCGCCGCCATCCGACTGTTGCGGACCGTGCGCGTGGCCGACGATGAGACCGGGGTCTCGGCCCCAAAGCTCTCAGCGCTCTCTGTACTCGCCTTTGGCGGCGCGATGAGCCTCTCAGCTCTGGCGCGCGCCGAGCAAGTCACGCCCGCCACCATGTCGAAGCTTGTGAGCGACCTCGAAGCACAAGGGTTGGTCGCCAAGCGCACCGCCAGAGAGGATAGGCGCGGCGTGCGCATCGAGGTGACTGTGAAGGGGCGCGCGCTGATGGAGGAGGGGCGCAAGCGCCGGCTTGCGCTCTTGCAGCAACGCCTGACGCGTCTGTCGCCTGAAGAGCGACGACATTTGTCGGAGGCATCGACGCTGATGATGCGCCTGACCGAGCCCGCCGAATGAAAAACGCCGCCCGGTGAGGGGCGGCGTCTTGGAATTCCAATCGCTTCAGTGCTTGGTCTCTACCGAGGCTTCGCCGGCGGGCGCGGAAGGAGACCTTCACGCTGCGCGCGCTTGCGGGCGAGCTTGCGGGCGCGGCGGACAGCTTCCGCACGTTCGCGCGCACGCTTTTCAGACGGCTTTTCGTAGTGATTGCGACGCTTCATTTCGCGGAAAGTGCCTTCCCGCTGCATCTTCTTTTTAAGCGCCTTCAACGCCTGATCGACGTTGTTATCGCGAACGAAAATCTGTACCAGGACCGTCTCCCGTAACCGAATACCAAACACCCAACAGGCCGTGTGCGCTGCTTGCGCCACGGCTCCGTTCTGAAGCGAAGGCGGGCTGATAGCAAAAGGCCGCGGCGCTGTCCATTGCTGGAAAGCCCGGCGAGGCTTAGCTTTTGCTCATGCCAGACACCCCCTCAGATCGTTTCCGGGCCCAGATTCTGAAGGTTTTTGCCGGTCACGCCGCCCGCGAGGGCTGGACAGACGCCGCGTTCAGGGCAGCGGTCGCCGAAGCGGGGCTCAGCGAAGGGGAGGCTCTCCTGGCCTGCCCGAAGGGTGTTTTCGACCTGTTTGATGCCTTCGCCGCCCGGGCCGACGCCGCCATGCTCGACCGGCTGGATGGGCTCGATCTGGGGGCCATGAAAATCCGCCAGCGCGTGCGTGCGGCCGTGCAGGTCCGCCTTGAGGCCCAGCAACCCTTTAAGGAAGCGGCGCGCGCCATGACGCGCGCCTTGGCCCATCCGCTACGCGCGCCCGAGGCGGCGCGGCTTCTGTGGCGCACCGCCGATCAGATTTGGCGCGCACTGGGCGATACCTCGACCGACGGCAACTTCTACTCCAAGCGCGCCATTCTCTCGGGAGTGCTCGCGAGCACGTACACACGCTGGTTCAGCGACGAGAGCGAAGACAACGAAGCGACGTGGGCATTTCTCGATGCGCGTATCGAGAACGTCATGCAGTTTGAGAAATTCAAGGCCCAGTTGAAGCCTGTCGGCGAAGGCGTGCAGAGCGCCATCGGCGTCGCCGCACGCATTCGCTACGGTCGCTGAAACGCGCGTTACGCGCTGAAATTTCTTCCATGTGCTGACATCGCGCGCACGCGAGCGCATAGTCTTGTTCAGCACGATCCGTGTGGAGGAGGCGCTTCATGGCTGCAGCTCCGGTACGGTTCTTAAACGCAGCGGCTTGGCCGCTGACGATCTGGACCTCTTTGTCTCACTTCGAAGATCACGCCGCTGACGATTATGTCGAGCGCACCAGTCCCATTGTGGCGACCGCGGTCGCCTTTTGGCTGTGCTTCATTGCGTTGCTGGTGTTGGCCAATCCGGCCGTCACAGCTATTGGCGCGCTGCTGGATGAAGGCGAGCAACTCGTGACGTTCGTGCGTCGCACGCCGGGCGCAATCGTTGGCGTGCTGTGGTTTGTGACGCCTGTGCTCTACGCGATTGGCTTCTGGCTGTTCACCTCGCGTGACGAAGCGTTTCCTCGCTCTTAGCTCGACTTGAGTTTGGTAACGTGGCCCATCTTGCGGCCGGACCGCGCGTCGCGCTTGCCGTAGAGGTGGAGACGCACCGTTGGGTCAGCCGCAAGCGTGAGCCATGCTGCGGCGTCTTCGCCAATGAGATTCAGCATTTCGACGTTGGCGACGCGCGTCGTTGGTCCAAGTGGCCAGCCTGCGACGGCCCGGATGTGCTGTTCAAACTGCGAAGTGAGGGCGCCCTCTATAGTCCAGTGCCCAGAATTGTGAACGCGTGGCGCCATCTCGTTGGCGATGAGAGACCCGTCCGGCATCACGAAGAATTCGATCGTTAGCACCCCAACATAGTCGAACGCCTCAAGCACTTTACGCGCTGCGGCTTGCGCGGCGGCGACGGTTTTCTCGCTCACATTTGCCGGTAGCGTGGTGCGCGAGAGAATGCCGCCGGCGTGCTCGTTTTCGTTGAGATCGAAGAACGTGACCGAGCTGTCGGTCCCGCGCGCGGCGATGATCGAGACTTCGCGCTCGAACGCGCAGAAGCCTTCGAGAATGCCAGGTGCGCCCAGCTTTTCGTAAGCGCCGTCGGCATCGGCCGCTGTTTTGATGCGAATTTGGCCGCGGCCATCGTATCCGAGGCGGCGGGTCTTCAGGATCGCCGGCGCGCCGACTTCGGCAATGGCGGCGTCGAGATCCTCTTGCGAGCTGATTGCTCTGAACGGCGGTGTGGCAATGCCGGCGCTAAGGAAATAGCTCTTTTCGTCGAAGCGATCCTGCGCGATGGCGAGCGCGTTCGGGGTCGGCGCAACGCGCGCGCCCGCGGCGATCAATGCTTCAGCGGTTTCGGCGGGAACGTTTTCAAACTCCGTCGTTACTACATCAACGCGGTGCGCGAAGTCAGCGAGGGCGGCTTGATCGAGGTAGTTGCCGACAATCGTTTTTGCCGCGACGCGCGAGGCGGGGCTATCGGGTTCGTCGGTGAAGATGCAGACGTCGAAGCCCAGCTGCGCGGCGGCGACGGCAAGCATGCGTCCGAGTTGGCCGCCGCCTAAGATGCCGATCGTGCTGCCGGGCGGGAGCGGGTTCATGTCGGGCTTTCGGCCACCGCTTCTGTTTGCGCGGCGCGGAAGGCGTCGATGCGTGCAGCGAGCGCGTCGTCGCTGAGCGCCAAAATCTGCGCGGCCATGATGCCGGCATTGGCGGCGCCAGCTTCACCGATGGCGAGCGTGCCGACCGGAACGCCCTTCGGCATTTGCACGATCGAGAGCAGGCTATCGAGGCCCTTCAGGTCTTTGCTCTTCACCGGCACGCCGAGCACGGGCAGCGGCGTCATCGAGGCGGCCATGCCCGGTAGGTGCGCGGCCCCGCCAGCGCCAGCGATGATGATCTTCAGCCCGCGCGACTTGGCGCTGGTGGCGTAATCGTAGAGGCGCTTCGGGGTGCGGTGGGCGGAGACGACCTTGGCCTCGTACGCGACACCGAGTGCATCGAGCACATCGGCGGCGGCCTTCATCGTGTCCCAGTCCGACTTCGACCCCATAATCAGGCCGACTTGCGGGGTAGCCATGTTTCGGCTGCTCCTAAAAAACGGCCCAGTAAATGAAGCCGCGCGCGCCGTCCAGTCCGCTCCCGCAAGCAGTTAAGGAGGCTTTTACCCAGAGGGCGCATCCCTGTGGGTAAAGATGCTGTTCAGACGCTCAAAGCTCGCAAGCGAAACGAGCCGGCTCCTGCAAGGGCTGGGGCTCGATGCACGCGACGTTTCCGAGAGCGGAATCGCCGTGCTGGAGCGACTCACTGGCGAACTGGCGGAGATCAAAGCCAAGCTGGAAGCGGCTGAAGCCCTGGCCGACCGCGATGCGCTGGCGCCGGTGTTCAACCGCCGGGCGTTCCTGCGGGAGCTGCACCGGACGATGTCCGAGGTCGAGCGCTACAAGACGCCGGCGGCTGTCATCTACATCGATCTCGATGGCTTCAAGGCCGTCAACGATGAGTACGGGCACTCGGCGGGCGATGCGGTGCTGCGTCATGTTGGGGTGCTGCTGACAGACAGCGTACGGGAGAGCGATGTCGTCGGCCGCCTGGGCGGCGACGAATTTGGCATCATTCTCAACCGCGCGAGCGCGGAGGAGGCGGCAGCGAAGGCTGCGTCGCTGAGCGACAAGATCAATTCTAGCGCCATCCTCTATGCTGGCGTCCCGCATCGCATTGGCGCGTCCGTGGGCGTTCACCCGATCGCAATGGTCGAAGATCCTGAAACCGCGATCGCGCGGGCCGATGAAGCGATGTACGCCGAAAAGCACGCGCGACGCGCGCAGACTCAGGCTTTTGCTGGCTTCTAGTCGCGGCATAGGTTCCCAATCCGCAAAGCGCATCCGCCGGCGGTCAGAAGAAAATGGGGAGCCCGAAGCGCGAAGCGGCGCGTGGTCGATCCGTGTAGCCTGACCCGCAAATCCGCCATTCATCGCAATTGAGTTGAATGAATAATCAAGCAACGTTTGCCTCGGCGCATGCGGACGCTTTTCCTGACCATTGTGCTTCTCGCCGCCGCGTGTGTGTCGCCGGCCGGCGCTCAGCAACAACAGCCTGCGCACACGATGCCCGATTGGTGGATGGCGCATGTCGACTTCATGAGCCGTGGCGATGGCAGGTGGTCGGCGCCGAACCCAGGTAATGCTAGCGACCCAGCTCAGCCCGATGCATTTGGGATGGAATGGCGCGCCGCCTATGGCGGGCATGTCTTGATCGGACGACTCTACGGCATCGAGAACGGTGCGGAGACCACGGAGTTCTGGTCGTTTCGTGAGTTCTGGCATCCGGGCGAACAGCGCGCAGTGCTTGAACAATGGGGCGGCCCCGGCGTGTACGGCGTGGGAACAACGACGATGGAAGGCAATCGCGGCGCCCTCGAACAGACATTCTGGCTGCCCGATGGGCGCGATTGGAAGGAAGGGCATCGCACCGTCGAAGATGGCGACACCTATGTCACCGAGCAGTTCGACATCGACGCGAATGGCGTTTGGACGCCCAACGGCAGCTACACCTGGGAGCGCGTTTCACGGGCGAATTAGGGCAGACGCGAAACACAAAGCGGGATCACATCGAGTGGTGCTCACCTCTTCCCAGGTGCGTTGCAGCCGATGCCGGTCACACGTCGCCCAATACTGAGTTTGTCAAACGCGCGAATGCGGCTTGCATTTGCTCGGGCGTCTGCCTCAGCCCCGACTGCATCCACCAGCGCAGCAAGCCGATGAAGCCGCCCGCAATGTAGATTGCGGCTTCACGCGCTTGCTCGCTCGTCCATTGTGGCTTCGAGCGTGCGATGTTGGTCTCGGCGATCTCGCGCAGTTTCGCTTCGCCAGCCGCCATTTGATGCGGGAATATCTCGCTCTTGGCGATGCGTAGCGCGAAGTCGCGCGCATCACTGACGTGATGGAAGAGCGCCTTGGACGGAAGCACTTCAGTGCGGTCAGGGTAAGCGGCGCGGTGTGCGTCCTCCGTCGCGGCCAGCATGTTGATGAACGACCGGATCAGGAAATCGTCTTTGCCCGCGAAGTGCGCATAGAAGGTGGAGCGGGCGATGCCTGCCTCCTCGACCAGATCGCTGATCTCGATCGCCTCTAGCCCGCGCTCCGCGCCGAGCGATATCAGCGCGTCCGCGAGTAGCACACGCGTGCGCGCGACACGTCGGTCGATCCCGATGTGAATGCCGTTATCGGACATCGCGCCCCTTGATGTCCGGGAAAACCGCCGGACCTCTCTGCCGGCTCACCCTAAGCTTCCAACGCTGTTGCTGTATCGCGGAGAGAGACGAATGAACCTGGATCGTGGAGGAGCCGTCGCGCTCATTTTGGGCTCGATCGCCTACATCACGCTCATGGCGGTGCATCCGACCCACGCCGGCGGAGAACCGCTGCTCGGTCATTTAAGCCTCTCCGCGCTCGTGCACGGTACTGCGCTGGCGATGGCGCCGGTGCTGGCGTTCGGCTACGTCGCCTTGGCGGGGCGGCTCGGGGTCAATCGCGCGATCCCCGTCCTTGGCCTTTGCTTTGCGTTACTCGGCATCGTCTTCGGTATGCTGGCGGGAACGATGAGCGGCCTCATCATCCCCGAGATCATGCAAGCGGCGCACGCCCGGCAGCACCCAGGCCCGATGCCCACCGACCCGGAGGCGCTGCGCACACAACTGCAAGCGGCGGCGAACTACACGGTCTGGCTCAACCGCTCGTTCGCGCAAGTTCACTACGCGATGTTCTCAGTTGCGATGGTCTTGTGGAGCCTCGCCTGGACGGGACGCGGCGTGGCAGGTTGGGCCGTACGCGCTTTGGGCGCGCTGATCGGAATCGCAATCCTGGCCTGGCAGATTTCTGGCGCCAGCAATCTTGAGGCTGGCCATGGTGCGCTTGTGGTCACGCTTGGCCAAAGCTTCTGGACCTTGATGGCGGCTTCGCTGCTGCTTTCGCCACGTCCGTCCTAGAAGCGGACGCTTGGCGCCACTTTCCCGAGCCATAAGCGAACGGCCCCCGAAAATGTCCTGACGTGACACTAAGCGCTTAAGGCGTACGGCCTGCTTCGCGCATTGCTTGATCGAATTGCACGGAGGCGCGTAGGCGTTCCATGTAGCGGATGCGGCGCTGTGACGAGACGGGCAGGCGCTGATCGCGGAGACTGCCGCGTGCGCCGCAATGCGCCGCTCCGCACTGGCTCTCCTCAGTCTCGTCGATGACCATCTCGCCGTTCTCGCGATCGAGCGTGACAATGCACTGACGTCGATGCGTCGGTGGGTTGGGTTCGCGGTAGACGAGGCGGTCGCCTTCGACATTCATAACCACATAGAGCGAGCAACTATGCCCGTTCGCAAACTCCAGATGCGCCCGCACGTAGGCCGACTGCGTGTCCAGGCGCACGACTTCCAGCACGTTCTCAGACTCGTACTCTTCGCCGCTCACGAGCGCGTTCTGGAAGCGGAATTTGTAGACGCCCGCCCATTGCGTGGTGATGTCGGTCGCCACAGCCGCGCCAACACCAAGGCAGAGCGCAACAGCGAAAGCGATCAGCGCGCGCATTACATCCGAACGCTAATCGCGACCGCGCCGAAATCCTGGCGGCCGCCTTGCGTTTCGAACTCTTCGGTGCGCCAGACGTAGGTGTAGGCGAGGCGCCAGGAGCCAGCGCTGACCGCCAAGCCTGTTTGGAAATCGGCGACGTACGGGTTGCGATCGACCGAGGCGCTGTCTTCGAAGGTGTTGCCATCAAGGAAGAGGTTGTGCGCAACGGCGCGGCCCTGAACCCCTGCGAAAACCTGCCAAGAAAATGGGCCGCCGCTGAAGTGCTCGATGCCGGAGAGCGACGGGCGCACGCGCGGCGGGCCGTAATCGTTGTCCAAACGCCAGCCGACGCGCGCGGCGACGCCAAGGCGCGCCTCCGTGCGGAGCGTGCCGAGCGTGACGCCAGCGTTGGGGGTGAGATCGAATTCCAGGCCGCCGACATCGGTCGAGAGTTGCGCCCACGGCGGACGCCAGCGGCGATCGAACGACACCGCGAACGCGACTTCATCGTTGAGCTGGCTGTCCCACCCTTGCGGGTCCGGCGCGCCGAGCCATTCGTGGATGCCGCGCTGCGCTTCTTCACCCATGGCCGAAGGGCCGGTGATGCCGAGTTCAAGCTCGTAGGTGTCGAGATAGCGTGGCTCAAGATTGCCGGGCCGATCCTCTTCGGCGCCGACCATCACCTGCATGTAGAGCCAGCCCGCGTACGGATGTTGATCGGGCGGGGCTGGATTGGCGTTGATGTCTTCGGGCGTGAAGATTGAGTGTCCAAAGGCGACGCCCCAGAAGTCGGGATCGCTGCCGGAGAAGGTGCGTGTCAGCGCGCGCGCCGGCGAGAGCAGATCGGGCACTTCTTCGATCTGGCTCACATAGGCGAGCTTGATGCCGGAGGTGTAGTTGCGGTCGGCGCCGGAGGAGAGGCTGTCGTTCTCAACGACGATGGAGAAGACGCCGCGATTTCCGGCCTCGGCATCTTGCGCAAGCGCTGCGCCTGGCGTCATCGCGGCGAGCACTGCGGCGCCGCCTAGCCAATGCTTCAGGCGATGATGTCCGGCGTCAGCCGATCCTCGATCCATTTGATCTGATCCCTCAAGACGAGCTTGCGCTTCTTCAGCCTTGCGAGCTGCAGCACATCCCCACCGCTCTGTTCCTGGAGGGCAAAAATGGCGGAGTCGAGGGCTCGATGCTCCTCACGGTATTCCACGAGCCGCGCCTTAAGCGCGCGCCTCTCCGGCGTGTCGTTAATGTCGAAGCCGGTTCCGTCTTCGGAATCCATGAGCTCTAGCGTCCGCGGTTCCACACGCAGCCCCGTGTGCGCGCGAAATAGGAGCTAAGACACGCCTCTGAGGCGCTGTAAAGCCGCCCGTCGCAACGAAAATACCGGCAGGAATCAGGCGGCAGTAAGAAAGTTTATTTTTGTTGATGATGTAAGGAGACAACACCGAAAAAGGGGAGCAAGCTCGGACTCGCCAAAGCTAAAGGAGGCGCCTTCGATGGCTATCGAGCAGCGGCTGCGCGAATTAGACGCGCGCCATCGTGATCTCGACATCAACATCAAAAACGAAGCCCTGCATCCCTCCGTAGATGCGACGCGGCTTACGGCGATGAAACGCCAAAAACTAAAGCTCAAGGAAGAAATCGAGCATCTCCGACAAAGCTCGGAGCACCACTAGAGCGCGATCTATCGCGACTTTCGTTAGCGGGCGGCGCTCAATTCCAGACTAGAAATTGAGCGCACGTCCGCATTGCGTATTTTGGGTAATTGGCCGGCGTGGAGCCGGCTTTTTTGTTGCCGCTCGAATCCAGCCGGTTAAGGCGCGTTGGCCGCATCCACGAGCGCCAAGTAGCGACCGTAGCCTTGCGCTTCCATTTCTGCGCGCGGGATGAAGCGGATGGCGCAACTGTTGATGCAGAAGCGCTGGCCGCCGGAACCGCGCGGGCCGTCGTCGAAAACGTGGCCGAGGTGGTGATCGCCTTCGCGTGAACGCACTTCGATGCGGCGCATGCCCATCGTGTAGTCCTCGCGCATGACGATGTTGTTGGGATCGACCGGGCGCGTGAAGCTCGGCCAGCCGGAGCCACTGTCGTACTTGTCGGTCGAGACGAAGAGCGCCTCGCCGGTGCGGGCTTCGACATAGAGGCCGGGCTGGTGGTTGTTCCAGTATTCGTTGTCGAACGCGCGCTCGGTGCCGTTGTGATCCATCACCCAGTTGCGCAGGCGCTCAAGCGCGCCCTGCGAGCGCTCGGTTTGGGCGGGTTGGTTGCGCTGTTGGGCGTAGGCGTAGACACCGGCGCCGCCAGCGAAGAGGGCGGCAGCGAGGAGGGCGGGGATCAATCTCATGGGTCTGGGCTCCGTTTGAGCCTTGATACGGATGAAGTGTGCGCCTGGTTGCTTGAAACCGGAAGCCTTTGCGGGCCGTATAACCGGGCATGATCCGCCGCACCATCATCGCAAGCCTGTTGTTCCTGGCGGCCGCCTGTTCGCCTTCGCCCTCGGCCGCCCAGCAGCCACCGCAGGAGCCGTTGCCGGCGGGCCAGCAGGAGGCGGTGTTCGCCGGTGGCTGCTTCTGGTGCATGGAGCACGACATGGGCGCGCTGCCGGGCGTGGTCTCGGTGATGAGCGGCTACACCGGCGGGCGCAACGCCAACCCGACTTACGAGAACCATCCGGGCCACTTCGAGGCTGTGCGTGTGCGCTTCGATCCAAGCGTCATCACCTATCGCCAACTCGTGGACCGCTATTGGCGGTTGACAGATCCGACTGACAATAGCGGTCAGTTCTGCGATCGTGGTTCGAGCTATCGGCCAGCGATTTTCGTGACCCCGACGCAGCGCGCGGATGCGGACGCGAGCAAGGCGGCCGTGATTGAGAGTGGGGCGGTGAACGGCACGGTGATTACGCCAATCCTGCCGCTCGGCGCGTTCACTGAGGCGGAAGAATACCACCGTGACTACGCGCGCCGGAATCCGGAGCGCTACGCCATGTACCGCGCCGGCTGCGGCCGCGACCGCGTGCTGCGCCAGGTGTGGCGGCGTTAGATCAAGGGCAGCGCCTGTGCAGGCGCCGCCCCTTGAAGCTTACGCGTTTTCTTCTTCGTCCGCCGGCGTGGCTTCTGGCGCTTGCTCGTAGGTTTCGGACGGCACGGTTTCTTGCGCTGATTTCAGTGTCTTGGCTTCAGCCTTCGCCGCGCGTTTGTCAGCGCGAGCTTTAGCTGCGGCCGCGTCAGCGACGACGGCGTCGAGCTCGATCTGGCTGCAGAGGCCGATGGTCACCGGATCGACCGGCTTGATCTGCGACGAGTTCCAGTGGGTGCGGTTGCGCACTTGCTCGATCGTCGCCTTGGTCGTGCCGATCAGCTTTACGACCTTGGAGTCCGGAACTTCTGGGTGGTTCTTCAGGAACCACGCGATCGCGTCCGGGCGATCCTGGCGGCGGGCGATCGGCGTGTAGCGGGCGCCCTTCTTCTTCACTTGCGGAAGATCGACGCGCTTCTGCTCGAGGGCTTCAGAGTGTAGCTCCTTCAGCTTCGCCCTTGGCGATCTCTTCGCGCGAGAGGAAGCCGCCCGCGATCGGGTCAACGCCGCGAATGCCCTTGGCGACATCTTCGTTGGCGATGCCTTGCACTTCGAGCGGGTGCAGGCCGGTGAAATCGGCGATCTGCTTGAAGGCAAGCGAGGTGTTTTCGATGAGCCAGACGGCGGTCGCCTTCGGCATCAGCACGTTCGAGGTCATGAGCAGGGCTCCAGATACGCAAAAGCGCCCGGCGTCGTCGCCAGGCGCTAGCCATATGGTGCAACGGGCTGACGCATCCGGGCGCGGACGAGGTCAGTTGAGGCGGCATATAGCGCCCAGGGTGGCGGAAGGGAAGCTGGGATTCGGCCGGCGAGGCCGGGAAATCCCATTGCTGAGCCAGTTTGCTTGGCCGATCCGATGTCGCGAGCGGGAGCTGCGCGCTCCTGACGGAGGGTCCGCTGTAAACCGTTTGCTAACCTAGCTTACTAAAGCCTTAGCAAGGAAGTCGCGGGAAGCTCGGTCCGAACCTGAGGCTGGACCATGCGCTTTCGCTTGCCCCGTTTCCTGAAAGACCGTCGCGGCTTCACCGCGATCACCTTCGCTTTGTCGCTGCCGGTCATCGTCGGTAGCGCGGGGTTGGGCGTCGAGGTTGGCTATTGGTTCTTTGAAGAGCGGCAGCTTCAGACCGCAGCGGATATGGCTGCCAACGCCGGGGCCGTCGTCTTGCGATCGGGCGCCAGTCTCAACGCAGTAGAGGACGCCGCGGAGACCGAAGCGCTGGAGAATGGCTACGTACCTGGCACGATTGTGGTGAACACGCCGCCAACCAGCGGACCCAACCGACACAATCGCGCTGTGGAAGTTCTGCTCGAACGCGACCTGCCTAGGTTCTTTACAGGGCTCTTTGTAGAGACACCGCTGACGGTGCGGGTGCGCGCTGTGGCTGCGTACGAGAACGAGCAGCAGGCGTGCATTCTGGCGCTGGACACGTGGGCGAACGACGCGGTTATTTTCATCGGCAACCCGACCGCGACATTCAACGGTTGTGTTGTCATGTCGAACTCCCTGGCGGATGACTCCATCACGATTGCCGGCAGTGCGGACGTAACGGCTCCATGCATAGTGTCCGCGGGCGGCACCGCCGTGAGCGCGGATCTGACGCTCACCTCCTGTGCCGCGCCGATGGAGGAGATGCCGCAAGCGCAAGATCCATTCGATGATCTGCCAGAGCCTGCCACGTCTGGCCCGTGCGCCAGCGTCCCGGGTGGCAATCCGAATGACCCCAAGACGCTCAGTCCTGGCGTCTTCTGCGGCGGCCTTAACCTCTCAGGACAGTTCACGCTCAATCCTGGTGTTTACATCATCGACGGAGGTGAGATTCGTATCAACGCCGGTGCGGACGTCGTCGGTCACGGCGTGATGTTCTTCCTCACCAACGGCGCGACTGTTCACTTCAACGGTAACGCCGAGATCGATCTCACTGCGCCGACAACTGGCACATACGCGGGCGTACTCATGTACGGCGACCGCGACCAGGGCAACGCCGAGAATGTTTTTAACGGCACCGCAGATTCCAACTTCACCGGCGCCCTTTATTTTCCCAGCCAAGAAGTGGTTCACAACGGCAACTTCTCTGGCGCCAATGGCTGTTTGCGCATTGTCGCACGTTCGATTGACCTGCGCGGAGATGCTGGTTTCGGCACCAATTGTGCGGGTACGGGCCTCGAAGAGATTGAGGTCCCAGGAGCAGTGAGGCTGATCGAATGATGCGGCTTCTTTCATTGCGGGCTTTCGCGTGCGATCGCGGCGGCGCCAGTGCAGTCGAGTTCGGGCTCATTGCGCCGGTGCTCGCGCTAATGCTCGTCGGCATCGCGGAGGTAGGGCGGGTCGCTTATCAGCGTACCGACATGCACTCTGCGTTGCGATCTGGCGGTCAATATGTCCTGAATGGTGGTCGGGACCTCGCGGCGGCGCGCGAGATCGTAATTCGTTCATGGACCGCGATGCCGGAAGACGCCGTGGTGGAGGCCACGCGCTTTTGCTTGTGTGGCGAAACTCAGCATGCGTGCAACAGCCCGTGCGCCGGAGGTTCGGTGCCGGAGGCCTACATCAGTCTCCGTGCTCATGCGACGCTCGGCGGCATCGTAGTGGATTACGGGAGTTCGGCAGATGACGCGATCCGTATCCGCTAGGACTTTCCTCGATCGCGACGCAAGCGGCGCAGCTGCGGTCGAGTTCGCTATGATCGCGCCGGTGTTGTTTACCTGCATCGTCGGCCTGCTGATGCTCGGGATGGCATATTATGAAGGCGCCACGCTGCAGTGGTCGCTTGAGCGCGCGTTGCGAGCGGCGATGATTGATCCTGAGATGACCGGCGCAGACATCGAAGCGGCGTTGAATGCACGCCTTGAGGCGATTGGATCGCCCGATATCGAATTTTCCTACGTAATCGACGACTCCGGCGTCGTGCCGCTAGCGACTGCAACCGCTGCGTACGAAGTGCCGCTGCGAGTGCCGTTTGTGCCCGATATGGCGCTGCACTTCTCGGCCGAAAGCGTAGCACCCGCGCCAGCAGGCTGAGACGGCGGCGGGCCCGGTTAGGCAGCCGGGCCCGCGCTACGCTTGCCGAGCGCGATGCAGTCGACGCAGAACCCGGGGGATTTAGGACTCCGATGGCGGCCGACGTCCGGTGTCCAGGCTACGGGCCAACCAGGATGTAGTCGGTGATGTCGATGTTCGTGTAGTGGAAGTTCTCCAGCACAATTTGGAAGTTCTCACCGTTGATCCCGTAGAAATCGAGGATCGTGTCATTGCCGTCGGCGATCAGATTTCCAAACCAATTGAGCGATTCGCCGGTCGACGTGAACCCGAACTGGGTCAGATCAATCCGATCGATGCCGTTTTCGAAGTCGGTGATCGTGATCGTGCCGCTTGTGCGCGGACCAATAACGAACGTATCGGCGCCGCTGCCGCCAGTCATGATGTCGTTGCCGGCGTTGGAAATCAGCACGTCATTGCCGTCGCCGCCGTTCATGATGTCATCGCCAGCGCCGCCGTCGATACGGTCATTGCCGCCTCGGCCGTTCATCGTGTCGTTGCGGTTTCCTCCGGTCAGCACGTTGTCGCGATTGTTGCCATTCAGGTTCGGCATTTACGTCCTCCTCAGTGTCGCGCTGAGGGGGCGTTGGTTCGCTGTTTCACTCAACCCCGCGAATTGGGGGTTAGCCGGTCAGCACGATCTTGCCTGCATGTGCGCCACCCTGGAGGCGGGCGTGCGCCTGTTCGGCTTCGGCGAGTGGGAATGTTGAATCGATCACAGGTCGGACGCGGCCCGCTGCGATCCATGGCCAGACGTGGCGCTCAACTTCGCGGGCGATGCGCGCTTTTTCTTCGGCGCTGCGTGAGCGAAGCGTTGAGCCGGTAAGTGTGAGGCGCTTGAGCATCAAACGCATCAGATTGAGCTGCGCGGTTGGGCCCTGCAGGAAGGCGATCATGACGATGCGGCCTTGGTCCTTGAGTATGTCGAGGTTCTTCTGAACGTACGGCCCGCCAACCATGTCGAGCACGACGTCAGCGCCGCCGAGGTCGCGAACCACAGCTTCCCAGTCTTCGGTGCGATAATTGATGCAGCGTTCGGCGCCGAGCTTCTCGCAGAGCTTCTGCTTTTCGGTATCGCCTGCAGTTGCGAGGACGCGCGCGCCATAGGCTTTCGCCATCTGGATCGCGGTGGTCCCGATGCCCGAGGCGCCGCCGTGGACAAGGAGGGTGTCGGTCTGTTTAAGGGCGCCGCTCTCGAAGACGTTGGCCCAAACCGTGAAGACAGTTTCCGGAAGCGCCGCCGCCTCGGTGATCGAGAGACCGCTGGGGATCGGCAGCGCTGAGCCTTCGTGCGCTGTCGCGTACTCGGCGTAGCCGCCGCCACCGAGCAGCGCGCAGACTTTGTCGCCAACATGCCAACGGCTGACGCCATGGCCGACTTCGACCACTTCGCCTGCGACTTCGAGGCCGAGGACTTGCGAGGCGCCGGGTGGCGGCGGGTAGAGGCCGGCGCGCTGGATCAAGTCGGGCCGGTTCACGCCCGCGGCTTCTACACGGATCAGGATTTCGTGGTCGCTGACCTTCGGCACGTCGTCGGTCACAAGGGAGAGCGGTTTGTCCGGCGCATGACTGACCCGCTTCATCGTTGACGGCTTGAGCACGCGCGCCTCCCTTAAACTGAGATCACTTTGCGCTTATACTCGCAGTGAAGGAGATTGGCACATGGTCGACGACGATCCGTTCGCGCCGCCGGCGAAAAAGCTGGCTCCGCTGGAGCAGCAGCTGGAGGTCGCCTCGGTCGATGAGCTCGAGCTTCGTATTCAGAAGCTCAGGGCTGAGATCGCACTTTGCGAGGAAGCGATCGTGAAGAAGCGCGCGCAGCGCGCGGCGGCGGATTCCGTATTCAAGACGCGCCCGTCTTAACCCATGGCGTGCAGTTTTCGATTATGGACGGCCCGCGCTTTGCGACCCTCCAAATCTCATGACCGATAAGAACCAAACTTCCCCAATGAAGGCGCCTGTGGACGCAAAACGAGCGATCGATTTCGCCCGTTCGGAACTTTTCGAGCGCACCTTCAAGGAAGGCATGGCGCTGGTTGAGGAGACAGCCGCCTATCTCGATGGCCCCGGCCGGGCGGTTTCCAAGCGTCTCTCGCGCGCGGCGGCGCTGGCCTACGCGGGCGAGAGCATGCGGCTGACGACGCGGCTGATGCAGGTGGCCTCGTGGTTACTGGTGCAGCGCGCGGTGCGCGATGGCGAGATTCAGCTGGCCGAAGCTTCGAGCGAGAAATATCGCCTTATCTCCCGCGATCAGCAGCCCAATGCTCAGTTTGCCGCCAGTGATGAACTGCCGGAGGCATTGAAGAACCTCATCGTTCGCGGTGGCGCCATTTACGAACGGGTGCGGCGCCTGGACGAGACCATGTACGAGGGCGGCAATGAGCAGCCGGTCAATGCCGTTTCCAACCAGATGGCGATGCTGACGCAGGCGTTTAGCCGCTAGGCGCGCAAAGCGATTGGCAGAAACACAAAGGGCGCCGGATCACTCCGGCGCCCTGATCTTTTGAGCGGTCGTAAGCCGGTGGCTTACTTCTTCTTGATGAAGCCGCCGAACTTGTCGTTGAAGCGCGAGACGCGGCCGCCGCGGTCCAGCATGGTTTGGTTGCCGCCGGTCCAGGCCGGGTGCGACTTCGGGTCGATGTCGAGCGCCAAAGTCGCGCCGTCTTCGCCGTAGGTCGAACGGGTCTTGAAGGTCGAACCGTCGGTCATGGTGACCGTGATGAAGTGGTAGTCGGGATGGCCTTCGGTTTTCATGACCCGGAATCCTGCGCACCCCCGGGAAGGGGGAGAAAATTGGAAGCGGGGCTGATAGCTGAAGGCGGCCGGGGAAGCAAGGGCGGACCATGATCTGGTTGTTTGTAGGGGTAATCGGGGGCTTGGCGGTGGTCGGGGTGGCCGGCTGGGCCCGAGGCGAGCGCAAGAAGGTCGAGGCTGAGGCGGCGGCGCGGAGGGAGCGCGGGCGGCTGCAGGCCGAGGAGGCACAGCTCTTGGCCAGGCTCCGGCAGGGCAAGAGCGAGTAGTGGCGCAGGCCGGTTACTCGGGAACACCGCTGGCGAAGAAGCTTGGCTTCAAGCCGGGCAAGGCCTTGTGGGCGTCGGGCATGCCGGCTTCAGTCAAGAAGGTGCTCGATAAAGAGGCCGGGCCTCGTTACCTGGCGCGGCCGACCAAGGCGCTTGCCGCGGCGCACATCTTTCACATCAGCGCTGCGAAGCTTGAGGCGGAGCTTGAGAGCTTACGCGGCAAGCTCGCGCCGGACGGCATGGTCTGGGTGTCGTGGCCGAAGAAGGCCGCGAAGGTAGAGACCGACATCACCGAAGACACGATCCGCAAAGTCGCGCTGCCGATGGGCTATGTCGATGTGAAGGTCTGCGCGGTGGACGAAACCTGGTCGGGCCTGAAGCTCGTGATCCGCAAGGCGCTACGGTAGCGTCTCAGGCGCGGGCGCGACCTGCGGCTTGGTCTTCACCGGCGCTGCGTCCGGCACAACCCGCAGCAGGAAGGGGTTCACCGCGATTGAGATCAACGCAGCGGCGAGAATGAGGTTGTAAGTCTCGCGCGACATAACTTCGAGCTGCAGCCCAAGTCCGGCCAGCACGAACGAGAATTCGCCGATCTGCGCGAGGCCGAGCGCCACCAGTGCGCTAGCCTGTGGCGGCTGCTTCATGAGGCGCATCAGCAGGTAAGCGAGGATGGCCTTGCCGGCGATGACAACGGCGACGATGGCCGCGACCCCCAGAGGTTGGCGCACAATCACGAACGGGTCGAAGAGCATGCCGACAGCAACGAAGAAGAGCACGGCGAAGGTGTCGCGCAGTGGGAGCGAGTCTTCGGCCACCCGGTGGGAGAAGCGCGAGCCGTTGAGGGCGAGGCCGCCCAGGAAAGCGCCCAGCGCGAAACTGGCGTCGAACCAGAAATAGGCGGCCCAGGCGACGCCAAGCGCCAGCGACAAGGTGCCGAGGGAGAGCAGCTCGCGTGATTTTGCGTGGGCGATCTGGACGATAAGCCAAGGAAAAAAGCGGCCGCCGATCACCAGCATGAGCGCAACGAAGGTGGCGATTTTCAGGAAGGTAATGCCGAGCGCGGCCAGGAGTCCCTCAACCGAGACGTTGGCCTCTTCGGCGGCGATCACAGAGACGATGGCCGGCAGTACGACGATGGCGAGCACGATCAGCAGGTCTTCGATCAGCAGCCAGGAAATGCCGATCCTGCCTTCTTCGGTCTTCAGCGCGCGTTTGTCCTCCATGGCGCGGAGGAAAACGATGGTGCTGGCGATGGAGAGCGAGGCGCCCAGCACGAAACTTTCGACCGGTTGCATGCCGAGCAAGAGGCCCGTGATGTAACCGACCACGCCGGCGGCGATGGTGTGGATCACCGACCCTGGAACCGCGATCCAGCGAACCGACCAAATGTCTTCGATCGAGATTTTTAAGCCAACGCCGAACATCAGCAGGATGACGCCGATCTCCGAGAGCTGAAGCGCCAGTTCGGTGTCGCCGATAAAGCCTGGCGTATAGGGGCCGACGGCGAGGCCGGCGAGCAGATAGCCGACGATAGGCGAGAGCCGCAGACGCGAAGTGATGAAGCCGAGAACAAAAGCCAGCACGATCGCGGCCACCAGGGTCGTGATCAGTGCGTACTTGTCTTCCATCCGCGTTGAGCTCCCTCCGTGTGGCTAGTTACGCACACGGCCGCGCCGCTGCGCAAGGCAAGCGTTTGACTTTCTACACTGTCGGGAACTTGCTGCGCGATATTATGCGCTTGCGTTTAGGCCGACGCTGAAAGTCGCATCAGCCTGACGTTTCGCCAGCGCCTCCGGTGAGAAGTTCTCAACGCCCTCAGCAAACATGCGGCCGAAATTGAGTTCCGCTCGCAGATGCAGGAACGCCGCGCCGAGGCCGATCGCGGCGCGATCCATGAACACGAACTCACGCGGCACCAGAACGGGCCCGAGCGTCTTGAGACGCTTGCGCACTTCGAATGCTTCGCGGCGGCCATACTCGGCAGGAGGCACATCGTCAGCGATCGTCCGTAAGCGATCGTCGAGCAAGGGGCCGTAGATGAAGCGCGCCCACATGGTCAGGGCTTCGATCAGCTCCTTGTTGAGGTTCTTGAAGCCCCAGATTTCGTAGGAGTGGGCGACTTGCTCCATGTCGTCAGCCTTGAGGCCACGCCACAGGCCAACGACGCCTTCGAGGAAGCGCGCGGGAAAGATGCGGACGCAGCCGAAGTCCAGAAGCTGTAGACGCTCAGCGCTTTCGGTGAGGGCGTAATTGCCCAGATGCGGGTCGCCGTGGATGACGCCGTAATGCGTCATCGGTCCCCACCAGGCCTTGAACAGAAGTTCGGCGATCCGGTTCCGGGTTTCCTGCGGTTCGTCGAGCCAATGCATGAGGCCGCGGCCGTCGAGCCAGGTCATGGTGAGTAGACGCTTACTGGAGAGGTCCTCTAGCGGCTCTGGCGTGTTGATGCGCGGCTCGTCGCCCAACATCTGCGCGAAGAGGCGCATGTGCTTCAGTTCGCGGGTGTAATCGAGTTCTTCGCGCAGGCGCTCGCCGACTTCGAGAATGGCTTCAGAGGAATCGATGGAGCCATCCATGCTCTTGAACAGGCCAAGCAGCGTCTTCAGTTGGCCGAGGTCGGCTTCGACGGCGCTGGCCATGTCCGGATACTGAAGTTTGCAGGCGAGCGCGCGGCCATCATGCGCGGTCGCGCGATGCACTTGGCCGAGCGACGCCGCTGCGGCGGCCTCGCGTTCGAAAGATGCGAACTTGGTTTCCCAATCGTCACCGAGTTCGGCGCGCATGCGGCGCTGCACGAAAGGCCAGCCCATGGGCGGCGCATGCGCTTGCAGTTTACGGAATTCTTCGGCGTAGGCTTGGGGCAGGAGATCGGGGATCGTTGAAAGTAGCTGCGCTACTTTCATCAATGGGCCCTTTGATTTTCCCAAAGCGCCACGTAGTGCGCGCGCAAGAGCTTGTTGATCCGCGCCTGTTACACGCGCCGCGACCGCGCCTGAGATATTTGCGCCGACGCTCGCCACACGGCCGATGCGTGCAGTGATGCGATTGCGTTCTGGGTCTTTTGTGTCGGTCATGCGCTCGTGGTCGTGGTGAACGAGTGGTTTATGTAATGCCTACGAGGCCTTACGAAAATTGCGTTTCACTGTGCCATTTTAACGCGACCTGAACCTGTCGTGGTTATGGTCCCGCCAACGATCAGCGTTTCCATGAGAGAAACGCGGCGAAACGTGGTGGTGGACATGGGTAAGACGATCCTGATCGTCGATGACGATCCGGCGCAGCGCCGTCTGTTGCAGGCGGCCGTCGAGCGCAATGGTTTCCTGACGCGGGCTGCTGAGAACGGCGCCCAAGCGGTTGAGGCCGTCGAGAAGCACGCTGACATCGATATCGTGCTGTTGGATCTGGTCATGCCGGGCATGACCGGCCAAGAAGCGCTGAAAGAAATTCGCATGCGCCGCAGCGATCTGCCGTGCATCGTGCTGACCGCCTCCGGTGGGATCGACACGGTCGTCCAGGCCATGCAAGCGGGTGCGAGCGACTTCTTCGTGAAGCCGGCCTCGCCAGAGCGGATCATGGTTTCGATCCGCAACGCGCTCGAAATGTCGAACCTGAAGACCGAAGTCGTGCGCATGAAGAAGCGCAGCGCCGGTCAGCTGTCGTTCGACGACATGGTTGCCAACGCCGCCGTCATGTCGCCGGTGGTGCGCATGGGCAAGCGCGCCGCAGCCTCGAATATTCCAGTGTTGATCACTGGCGAGAGCGGGGTTGGCAAGGAAGTGCTCGCGCGCTGCATTCAAGGCGCTTCCGAGCGCGCTGGGCGGCCGTTCGTGACGGTGAACTGCGGTGCGATCCCGGAAAACCTGGTTGAGAGCATCCTGTTCGGCCACGTGAAGGGCAGCTTCACCGGCGCGACGGACAATCACGCTGGCAAGTTCGTGGAAGCGCACGGCGGCACGCTGTTCCTCGATGAAGTCGGCGAACTGCCGCTCGACATGCAGGTGAAACTGCTGCGCGTGCTGCAAGAGGGCGAAGTCGATCCGGTCGGCGGCAAGCGCCCGGTGAAGGTCGACGTCCGCATCATCAGCGCGACCAACAAGGATTTGGCGAAGCTCGTCGCTGACGGCGCTTTCCGCGAAGATCTCTATTATCGCTTGAACGTGTTCCCCATCGAAGCCCCGCCGCTGCGGGAGCGTAAGGAAGATCTGGCGACGCTCGTGCAACGCTTCGTTGCGCGGTTCAACGCGGAAGAGGGCCGCAACGTGCGCGGCGCCTCAGCCGCGACGATGCAGATGCTGATGGACTTCGATTGGCCGGGCAACGTCCGCCAACTCGAGAACTCGGTGTTCCGCGCCGTGATCCTCTGCGAAGGCGACTTGCTGCAACCGGAAGACTTCCCGCAGATTTCCGGCCTGAAGCCGCTGGTGGCCGCGAACGATACGTTGCCGCTCGACGTTCCGGCGCCGGCGAACGATCATCACGTCACCGCCGCACATGTCGCGTTCCAAGATGTTGTGATGGCGGCCGACGAAACGGCCTCGCAGCCGGTGGCGGTGTTTGACGGCGAAGGGCATCTGCGCCAACTCGAACAAATCGAACGCGATCTGATCGAACTCGCCATTGACCACTATGCCGGTCACATGTCTGAAGTGGCGCGGCGTTTGGGAATCGGCCGCTCGACGCTCTATCGAAAGCTGCGTGAATACGGGCTTGAAGAGAAGGCGGCCGCTGAAGGATGAATTAGATGACGATGTGGATGGTGATTGCACTTGTCGCGTATGTCGCCATCAACATCGTCACCTTCATCGTCTATCGCCTCGACAAGAAGCGGGCCGAGCGCGAACGACAGCGTTTGCCGGAATGGCACTTGCTTCTGCTGGCGTTTGCGGGCGGTGCGCTCGGCGCCGTGCTTGCGCAACAGATCTTCCGCCACAAGACACGCAAACAGCCGTTCCGGGCGATTTTGATCCTCGCCGTGATCCTCAACATCGCCGTCGCGGTTTGGGTGCTGTCGCCCGAGGTGCGGGCGTACGTGATCGGATTGATCTTCGGCCAAGCTTGAAGCTTGCCTAAGGCGCTGTCACGAGCACCCACGGACCGTAGCTGTTGTCACCCCACTCGCCTTCAACGAAGCCGTGAGCGGCGTAGAAGCTGCGAGCGCGCCTATTGCTCTGTTGGCACTTCAGGCTGAGCTTGTCCGGTGCGCGCTTTATAGCTTCGCCGAGCAGGGCAGAACCGATCCCTTGCCGATGGTGTGCGGGATCGATGTAGAGATGATGCAGAAACGAATCCGGCACGTAGATTGAAGCGAAGCCGCAAAGCAGATCATTGCGTTCGGCGACGATCACCGACTCGTCCCGCGTTTCCGCGGCGAATTCCGCTACGCCAATGGCGCGCGGATAATCTGAGAAGGCGTCAGTCCAAGCGGCTTCGAAAATCGCCGCGCAGGCGGGATGGTCTCTCGGCGTGATATCGCGGACGGTGATCATGTGTCGTCGCGCGGCGGCCGTTGCGGGCGGTTTTTCCAGCCCAACGGCTTCTTTGTCGTCAGTCCCTTGCGCTTCTTGCCGCGCGCCTTGGCGGCGATCTCTTTGAGCTTCACCGTTTGAAGGGTGGAGAGGGCGTCGTCTTTCTTGCCTTTGCTGAGATCGGCGAAGGCGCTGCCGTATTTTTCGAGCCGCTTATCGACCTCGGTGAGAAACTCGTTCTCCCACTGCGAATAATCGACTGCGCCTTCGCCCGGCTTCACTTCGCCGGTCTCGGGATCGATCGTCTCGGGCGCGCTGCCCTTGGCGGCGAGCTTGCGGATAATCCGCAGCGCCTTGCGCGTCTGTTTGCGATCAACTTCGCGGGGCATTTGCTCTCCCGCGACTACCCTAGCGCGTCATTCCGGACGCGCGAAGCGCGATCCGGAACCCCGGGGGCAACGAGCTTGCCCTCGGCCTCTGGGTTCCGGGTTCATCGCTCCCGCGATGCCCCGAAATGCCGGTGAATCCTAGATCTCGCCCAGCGCGTGCAGATAGAGCTCGCGGATCTGCTCTTGCTCTTCGCGCTCTTGGCGGTCCTGTTTGCGGAAGCGGATCACTTGGCGGAGCACTTTGCTGTCGAAGCCGGTCGCTTTGGCTTCGGCGTAGCTTTCCTTGATGTCGTCGCCGATCGATTTCTTCTCTTCCTCGAGGCGCTCGATGCGCGCGACGAGCTGGCGCAGTTTTTCTTGCGCGCTCTGCGTCAGCGATTGCGTTGCGACTACGTTGTCGGTTCCACCAAAGTCCGCCATCTGCCCACCTGTTCGTTTCGAGAATCGAATCGTTAAGTGAAGCTAGTCCCGGGCGGGCGCTGACGTCATCTCGTTGACACGCCGGATCGCGGCGATGACCAGATCTGTCCTCAGGCGATGCGGCATATGCCCCGTGTCTGGCGCGATCACGAGTTCCGCCGCCGGCATATCCACAGCGAGTGCGCGCGCGTGCCGCTTGGGAGAGACGATCTTGTCTTTCTCGGCGGTGATAATGATCGTGGGTGTGAGCAACTCGCTGTAGCGCGGTTGCTGGGCGCCGAACTCGACGTTGGAGGCGCAGACATCGAAGGCGCTGGCGCGGAAGGCGCGCGGGCGAAAGATCAGCGGCACGCCGGCGGCTTCGAGATAATTCACCGGAACAGGCGCGGGCCAGAAATTGTTGGCGACGCTTTGCGGGCTCATTGGTGGGCCGAGCCACGGAATGATGAGGTCGCAAAACAGTGCGCCAAGCACGGGCGTCGCTGAGAGCCGCGCCCACCAGGCCGGCTTCCATGGATAAGGATTGCACGCTGGCGCCACCAGCACGAGGCCGCTGACTAAGTGCGGATGATCCAGCGCCAGGCGCAGCGCGACCGCAGCGCCGAGCGAGTGCGCGACAACGACAGACGGGCCATTGCCCGTTTGCTCAAGCACACGCGCGGCGGCTTTCGCTTGGCTGCCCATGGTATGGCCATCGCGCTTGGCGCGCGTCGAGTGACCCATGCCGGGACGATCGTAAGCGATTACGCGATGAAGCGGAGAGAATTCGTGCGCGAGTGGGCCCCACAGTTCGAGCAGGTTTGAACTCGCGCCGTGAATGAGGAGCATGCGTGGCGCGCCATCTTGTCCAGCTTCGCGCACATGCAGCCGCACGCCATCTGCATCTATGAGGCGGCCTGTCGGTGGAAAACGCGCGTCGGTGCGGCGAACATAAGCACGGGAGTGGGCAGCCAGTGCGTAGGCCGCAAGCGCGATCGCGGCGGCGATGGCCGCCAGCCAAAGCATCATGCGTCGCGGCCGTCGACGCGTGGCTCGAGGCGGCGCACGCCTTGGAGGGCGACTTCGTAGTGCGGGTGAATGACGAGCGCGGCGCGGAAGGCTTCAAGCGCCGGGCGTTGTTGGCCTAGCTCTTCGTAGATCATGCCCAGCGCGGCGAGAGCCGCGAAGTGGCGCGGCTCGCGCTTCAAGGTTTCTTGGATCGCAGCGATCGCGCCCGGATAATCGTCGATGGCGTAGTAGAGATTGGCGCGGCGGTTCCAGGGCTCGGCGTAGTCTGGCGCGAGATCGGAGGCCTGATCGAGAAAGCGTTCGGCGAGTTCGGCATCGCCTGCGTCTTCCGCAGCGTTGGCGCGTTCGAGCAGGATGTTGACGGTCGGCGAGCCGCTATCAGCCCAGCGGGCCCAGATGGCTTGTTCGATCGGCGTCGCTTGTTGCTGATCCTCGGCTTGCTCCAGCTGCGCGAACAGGGCGTCGAGCGCGGGATCCTGGCGCGTGGGCGCAGACGAGCCAGCGTTGCACGCGGCAAGCGTCAGGGCAGCTGCGAGGGCAATAAACAACCGGCGCATAGGAACGAGATGAATCGAATTCATCTTACCCGAAATTCACGACGCCCGCGAGGGCTTCGCGGGCGCCTGTGGGCTTCAATTGGGGCCTAATTCAGCCCTGCTTGGCCTTATACCGGGGATCAACTTTGTTGATCACGTAGACCCGACCCTTGCGGCGCACGACCCGGCAAGCCCGGTGGCGGGCTTTGAGCGACTTGAGCGACGACTTGACTTTCATGGCCGTAATTCCGGGGCGAAAAGGAAGCGGGGCTTCTAAGGGGGCCTCAGAGGTAAGTCAATGTGGGGACGTTGATGCGACCCCCGACGCACCCTAAGGGCGTTGAGGGCTGATGACGAAGGGGTACCCGAAGATGGCGCGAGCCTTGATCCTAGCCGCAGCGGTGTCGCTGGCGATTGCCTGCGGGCCCTCAACCGGCATAGCTCAGACGACCCCACCGCCGCCCGCTTTTGAAACCTCAGGAAACAGGGCTTTCGACGAATGGCGCGACGATTTTGCCCGCCGCGCGGTGCAGCGGGGGCGGGACCCCGCCGTCTTGGGGAATCTCTTGGCCGGCATCACTCCGGACGAGCGGGTGATCGAACTCGACCAGCGCCAGCCGGAATTTGTCAGCCCGGTCTGGGATTACGTCACCAACCGCGTCACCGAGAACCGGATCAGCTCCGGCCGCGCGCTCAAAGCCTCGATCGGCCCGACGCTCGACGCCGTCGAAGCGCGCTACGGCGTGCCGACCGGCATCATCCTCGGCATCTGGGGGCTTGAGAGCAATTACGGCGAAGCGGCGCTGAACTGGGATGCGCAAACCGCGCTGGCGACGCTCGCCTACGAAGGCCGCCGCCGCGAACAGTTCGAAACCTATCTGCTCGCGCTCGCCGAAATGGTTGAGCGCGATCTCGCTTCGCAGGGGCAGCTGCGCTCCTCATGGGCCGGCGCGCTCGGCCAGCCGCAATTCATGCCGGACGTCTACCTGACCACCGCTGTCGATTGGGACGGCGATGGCCATCGCGACATCTGGAACAACCGCGGCGACGTTGCCGCTTCGATCGGCAATTATCTGCAAGATCGCGGCTGGCGCCGTGGCGAGCCAGTGTTCGAAGAAGTGCGTCTGCCGGACAATTTCGACTACGCGCTCGCCGATGGCACAATGCGTCCTGTTGCCGATTGGGCCCAGCGCGGCGTGCGCCGCATCGACGGCGTTGCCTGGGATCAAACTAATCTCTCAGCGCAGCTCTTCTTGCCCGCTGGCGCCAATGGCCCGGCGCTGATGCTCTATCACAATTTCGGAGTGATCCGGCGCTACAACAATTCCGATCGCTACGCGCTGGTTGTGTCGCTCTTGGCGCGCGCCTTTGATGGACGCAGCGGCCTCGTCTCGGATTGGCCGCGCGCGGCAGGTTCGCTCAATCGCGAGCAGATTCTCGAACTGCAAACGCTGCTGAATGGCTTGGGCTATACGTCAGGCAATCCGGACGGCTTATTTGGTTCAGCCACGCGCGCCGCCGTGCGCCAGTATCAAGCCGCGCAAGGCTTGCCGGCCGACGGCTTCCCGACGGCCGCTTTGCTCACGCGCGTTCGCGCCAGCGCCGGCATCTCCGCGCCGGAACCGGCGCGCGTGCCGCATGGCTTGCAACGCAACGGCATCCGCGAGCTGCAGCGTTTGCTCAATCGCATGGGCTACAGCGCCGGCCGCGCCGACGGCGTTATCGGCGCACGCACGCGCGACGCAATCCGAGCGTTCGAACGTGCGCAGGGCATGGAGGTTCGCGGTCGCGCAACGGACGTCGTGCTAGAGCGCGCGCGCGTGGCTGCGCGTTAGGATGGCTGCGTAGGCTCGCTCGGCGGCGCCGTTGCCGCTACAGCAGCATCACGCAACCGCCGGCTCATCAGCGCGAACGTCAGCATGAAGCTGAGTACGGCAGCCGTGATCACCAGTGGTGCGTTCATGCCGAAGTGCTCGTAGACGACGCCACCGACGAGCGGCGAGAAGATAAAGCCCGCGCCGTTGACGGCGACGACAAGTCCGGCCGCCGCGCCTTGTTCATGCGGTGCGACCGCTACAGACGCGCCGCCGGTAAATCCTGGTCGCGCCAAGCCCGCCCCGAGGCCTTGCAACGCTTGTGAGGCAAGCAGCATTTCAAGGTTTGGCGCAAATATCTGCATCACAACCGCAGCCGCCGAAAGTCCCGCGCCCCAGATCATGAATGAGCGCGGCCCCATGTTCAGGCGAGGCAACACCACAAGCTGGGTGAGCAGGAGCGCCAACGCATTGGCCATGAAGCCGTACGAGATGAGCTGGGTGCCCGCGGCGCCGGAAACGTGCAGCCGATCCATCGTGAAGAGCCCGAAGACCTGAACCGTAACGCCGGCGACGATCGAAAGCACGAAGCCGTAGATCAGGTAGCCAGAAAGCCGGCGGTCGGTGATGAGCGCGAGGGATTGTTTGAAGCTTGCACGCTGGCGTTTCGAGCGCGGCGCGGTGCGCTCCGGCAAGAACAAGAGGATGGCGATTGACGCCGCGAGCGCCAGCACGCCGACCATCCAGATCGGAAACACCGCGCCGTAGCGTGCCGTGAGCCACGCGCATATCCCCGGTCCGAAGGCTTGGCCCACGGCGAACGCCGAACTCAGCCCGGCCAGTTGAGCGGTGCGCTCGAAGGTTGTTGTGCGGTCGGCGATGTAAGCCTGCGCCGAAGGCGATGAGGCTGAACCAAACGCGCCGAAGATCGATCGGGCCAGGACCAGTGAAACGAAGAGTGCAAAGCCGGTCAGGACGCCCGTCTGCCCGAGCATCACTGCCGTTCCGAACGACGCCATCGAGATCGAGTAGGCAAAGAGGCCGAGCGCGATGGTTGGCTTGCGTCCGACGTTATCGGAAAGACGACCCCAGTACGGGCTCGCAAGCACCCAGAGCAAAGCCGAGAGCGAGAAGATCCAGCCGACGCTCGAGTCGCCGAGATTGAGTTCCCTGACCAGTGGGGGCGCCACCGCCAGCAACATCGAATTGCCGGCCCCGATCACCAGCATGCACGTCCACAGCAACCGGAATTGCCGGTTGCGGCCGATGGGGGCCGCTTCCGCGCCTGGAGGCGCGGCAAAGGGATCTGGAGCTGGGGAGTCCGCCATGAGAGCGGCTCTTGCTACGCTGAAACCCCAATGCGGGGAAAGGGCCGCTTTGGGCCGCAATCAGCTTTCACGTCACGGCAAGCGTATCAACGCACGACAAAGTCAAAGTAGGTGTCGGGATGTGGCTCGGCTTCGAATGTGAAGTGCCACCATTCCTGACGCAGCGACCTGAAGCCGTGATCTCGCATCAAACCCTGCAGCAGCATGCGATTCGAGCGCGCCGTGGCGCTGACCGACTCATCAGTCGGCCAAGAGCGTGGGTCGAACAGGTCGAACGGCGATCCCATGTCGATCTCGGCGCCGCTGGCGAGGTCAACAATGGTTAGGTCCACGGTCGATCCGCGCGAATGGCCGGAGCGTTGCGCGATGTAGCCAAGCGTGAAGAGCTGGCTCCTGTCGACGTTGGGATAGAACTCAGACTTGGTGCTTTGGTCTGTGAGATCCGCCGCCCAGCGTGCGAAGTGCGTCACCGCGCGCTGGGGCCGATAACAATCATAGACCTTCAGTCCCAAACCGCGCGGCGCGAGATCAGCCTGGACGCGCGCCAGAGCTTCGGCGGCTTCACGGGTAAGGATGCACACAGGCGCTTCATAACCGTCGATGCGCCGTCCGACAAAGTTGTGCGCGCCCGCGTAGCGCATCTCCAGACTCATGCCTGGCACGACGCTGGCGGCGTCGACAAAGCCATCGGGGCGCGGAGGCGGCGCGTGCGCGCAGGCGGTGAGCGGCAACGCGAGGCTCAACGCGAAAGCAATTGGCCAACCGCTCATTGGTCGCTCCCCAAATCGTAAAGGCCAATTGACCTCTCTTACTCCGTATTAGCCTTTCTGATCATCAACCGAAACGGCGCGTTAAGCGCGTTCGGGCATAAGGCGCTGTCGGCAGAACGCCTCCAGGTAAACGCGCGCTAACATGTTTCCAATTATCGGCCTCGCTGTTGTTTTCGGTATGGTGTTCGGGGGCTTTATGCTCGCGGGCGGCCACTTCGAAGTTATTATCGAAGCCGCACCGATGGAATTCATGATGATCTTCGGCGCCGCGGTCGGTGCGCTGATCATCTCCAACGACATGCATGGCCTCAAAGGCGTCGTCGGCGGCTTCGGTGCGGTGATGAAGGGGCCTAAATGGGGCAAGAAGGATTACGGCGACCTGCTCGCGCTGCTCTTCCAGCTGACCAAGCTGATGAAGACGAAAGGTGTCGTGGCGCTTGAGCCACACATCGAAAAGCCGGACGAGAGCACGATCTTCCAAAAGTATCCGAAGATACTCAAAGACCATCACGTTACGCACTTCATCTGCGACACGTTGCGGATGATGACGATGAACCTCGACGATCCGCACCAAGTCGAAGATGCGATGGAAAAGCAGCTTGAGAAGCATCACCACGAGGCGATGCATCCTGCGCACGCGTTGCAAGGCATGGCCGATGGTCTGCCGGCGCTCGGCATCGTCGCGGCCGTGCTCGGCATCGTGAAGACGATGGGCGCGATCAACGAGCCGCCGGAAATTCTCGGCCTTATGATCGGCAAAGCGCTCGTAGGCACATTCCTTGGCGTCTTCTTGGCCTACGGGATCGTTGGGCCGATGGCGTCGCGTTTGAACGCGGTGATCGAGCACGATGCGCAATTCTACAAAATCATTCGTGATGTGCTCGTCGCGCACTTGCACGGAAACGCGGCGCAGGTTTCAGTAGAAATTGGACGTGGATCAGTGCCGAGTTCGCTGCAGCCGAGTTTCGCGCAGCTTGAAGAGGCGCTGGCGGCGGCCGCCGAAGCCTGAGCGGCTCAGGCCTGACTTCGCTGCGTCGAGCTATGCAGATATGCATGAGCCTGCGCCACTGCGCCGCTTGCCATCCCGGTTAATCCTTGGCATGGAGTCGCCTCCCGCGTTGGGGGCAGACCCTGACGCTGAGACGAGGGGTAGTAACCTATGACGAAGATCCAAATGGGCGTGGCCGCTGCTGCTGCTGCCGTTCTCGCCTTCGGCGTCGCGGCCTGCGGCCAAACGACGGCGACGACGGAAGAGCCTGCGGCGACCGAAGAAGCTGTGACGACCGAAGCTCCTGCGGAAGCTCCGGCTGACGCGGCTGCGACGACCGACGCTGCGGCGACGACCGAAGCTCCGGCGACGACCACTCCGTAATCTACGTTTCGACGTAGTTTTCGCTTCGAGCCGCCCGAAAGGGCGGCTCGTTTGCGTTTATTAGCTCTGCTCATGCCGCGCTTGCCGCCTAAGCCCGATTTGGCCTGGAGTGAGGACGGCGCCTCGCTGCGGGCGAGCGCGTTCGACGATGTTTACTTTTCCAAGGACGGAGGCCTGGCTGAGGCTGAAGCCGTGTTCCTGGCCGGAACTGGATTGCCTGAAGTCTTCAAGAACAAGGATCGTTTCGCCCTGTGTGAGCTCGGATTCGGGACGGGTTTGAACATTTTGGCGCTCTGGAGCGCCTGGAAAAAGACGCGATCACCTCATGCGCAATTGCATATCTCAAGCATCGAGTCATTCCCTCTAGCAAAGCCCGACGCCGCTAGAGTTTTGGCCCATTTTCCGGAGCTTTCCGAGTTTTCGGACAAGCTTCTGACGCGCTGGCCGGTGCGCGCATACGCCCCGCAACGACTTTGGTTTCCCGAAGACGGCGTATCGCTGACCTTGTTCACTGGTGAGGCCGAGAACGTGCTCGCTGGCCTCACAGGACAGTTTGATGCGTGGTTCCTTGACGGCTTCGCGCCGGCGCGGAACCCAGGCATGTGGTCTCCAGAGCTGCTGCGTCAAATCGCGCGACTCAGCGCGCCGGGCGCACGAGCGGCAACGTTCACCGTCGCGGGCGAGGTGAGGCGTGGTCTCGAAGCGGCGGGGTTCACGGTCGAGAAAAAGCCGGGCTTCGGCAAGAAGCGGGAGAGACTTGAGGCGCGGTTCCTCGGTCCAGTGCCGCCGGGGGCGTCGGCGCCGATCTATCCCTATGCGGCCACCACCAGTCCAGCGCGGGTGGCTGTCCTCGGGGCGGGGATCGCTGGTGCGAGCGTGGCGCGGGCGCTGACACGGCGCGGCGTTGAAGTGCTTGTGCTCGATGAGGCGCGTGAGCTTGGCGCAGGCGCCAGCGGCAATCCTGCCGGGCTGGTGATGCCGCGGCTCGACCGCGGTGGTGTGCTGACTGAGCTTTATCTCGCGGCCTACCTCCAAGCTGTGGCTGACTACGAAGAGCTCGGCGTGCTCGATGCATGCGGCGTCGAACAACGCGCACAAGCCGGCGGCGAGGCGGCGCTCGCGGATTTGTTGCGCGATCCGCCGTTGCCGGAGGATTGGTTCTCGCGATCGCCAACTGGCGCGGCCCTGCACACGCGCGCCGGTGTGGTGCAACCGCGGGCAGCGATCAAACGCATGCTCGAAGGCGCAGGGCTCATTCTTGAATCACCTGTGCAGCGTTTGGATCGCGATGGCGATGGTTGGATGCTGTTCGCGCCGGACGGCCGCGCGCTGTTGAAGGCGGACGCCGTCGTGCTCGGGTGCGGCGCAGCGCTCACGGCTTTTGAGCCGGCGGCGTTTCTTCCGATCGCGCTTTCGCACGGGCAGATCGAGTGGGGGAAGGGCTCAGCGCCGCAACGCGCCCAGACGCGCGGCAGCTATGCGGCGCCGTTCGAAGGCGGCGTGCTGTTTGGCGCGACGTTCGACAAGGGCGGCGAAGCGCCGGAAGCGGATGCGCGCGCTCGTAATCTCGCTTCGTTGCGTGAGCTGGCGCCGGAGATCGCGATGAGCGTCGATGAAAACTCGCTGCGCTCGCGCGCTTCGGTGCGTGCGACCACGCCAGATCGTGCGCCAGTGTTGGGGCTCTTGCCCGACGCTGCAGCATGGTTAGCGCAATACGCCAATCTGGCGCACGGACGCATAGTTCAAACCGAAACACCACCGCCTGCGCATAACGGCGTTTACGTTATCGGCGGTTTAGGTTCGCGTGGTCTAACGCTTGCGCCTCTGCTTGGCGAGGTTCTCGCCAGCGAAATGTGCAATGAACCTGGGCTGTTAAGTCAGCTCGCGCGTGACGCGATTCATCCGGCCCGATTTCTGCATAGAGCGCTCAAACGGCGTTAATGCCGCATTTGGGTTAACCGTAATGGCGTTCGATACAGGTGTCCGCAAAGCGGACACGGTAAATTTTCTCGACCTTCACTTCAGTGTTTTGGACCTGGATAGCGCGCTCGATGCGATCAGCGCTCGCGCCAGCCTCGGTCTGCCGTTTGCCTATGTGGCGACTCCGAATGTCGATCACGTTGTGGGCTTGGCGAACGAGCCGGGCCGCCGCGCGCTCTACGACAATGCTTGGCTTCTGCTGAACGACAGCCGTGTGCTGCAAGGCCTAGCGCGCAAGGCGAAGATGAGCCTGCCGGTCGCTCCAGGATCCGACATTGCCGAGCACCTCTTTGACACGGTGATCGACAAGCACGAGCCGGTCACCATCATCGGCGGTGATCGCGAGAGCATTGAAGAACTGAAGCGCGTCTATGATCTGCGGGACGTTCGCTGGCACGAGCCGCCGCGCAATCTGAAGCAGAAACCGGGCGCCGTGGTCCGTGCGGCTGCGTTCGCCGCGGCGCAGCCTTCGCGGTTTACTTTCATTTGCGTTGGCTCTCCGCAGCAAGAAATGATCGCCTACGCGATTGCCCAACACGGCGGCGGGCGCGGCGTGGGACTCTGCGTTGGCGCCGCGCTCGAGTTCCTGGCGGGTAGCGCCACGCGTGCGCCAAAATGGATGCGGGCGATGGGGCTTGAGTGGTCGTACCGTCTGATCAGCGAACCGAGTCGCTTGTGGAAGCGCTACTTGGTCACCGGCCCCAAAGTGTTTTCGCTGTTTTCTGCGTGGCGCGCCTCGATGGCGGCCTGAAGCTCCGCTTGCCGCTTCTCATCGATCGGATAATTGCGCAGCGTTAGCGCCGCCAGAATGCAAAGAACGATCGGCACGAGGATGAAGAGGGCCGAGAGCGTCATCAGTGCTTGCGGTGTGTTGGCGGCCCCGCTCGTAGCCTGAAAACCGACCGCGCCGAGGATCGCGTAAGTGATTGGGCCAAGTGCGGCGCCTGCCTTGGATGTCGTAAGCAGAAGGCCGAAGAAGAGGCCAGAGCGGCGCGCTCCGGTGTTCAACTCATCCTCATCGACGACGTCGGCCATCATCGTTCGTGTCAGCAGCACGCCGCCGCCATTGCTTAGTCCAGCAACGAACATGAACGGCGCCACAATCGCGAGGTTTCCCGCGGGGAGTACAAACAGAATAGCGGTGGTAACTGCGGTATAGATGAAGGCGCCGGCGAGTGCTCGGTGCTTGCCCCACCGTCGCGCCGCGAACCACCAGATCGGCACGCCCGCGAGCGCAGCTACGAAATAGATCGCCAATAGCGCTTGCGCCGTGTTGGTGAAGCCAAGCACGAACTGGAAATACCAAAGGAAGAGTCCGCCTGAGACGCCCTGCGCGATGCCAAGCAGAAAATCGGGCAACAGCACACGCTGGGCGGAGCGGCTCTCGATGAGCGTCTTGATCGTCTGGACGAGCGTCAGATGCTGCTGTGGCGGGCGCTTTTCCTCGGGCACGAACACGACCGCGATGGCCGTAGTCAGCGGCAACAAGAATACCAGCGTCCAGCCCATCGCTAAGACAGCGGCGGCGTTTGCGCCGTCACGGTCGTCGCCGAATGAGAGCGCGGCGACGCCAGCGATCACCAGCATCAGGACTTGACCGGCGGCGCCTGCGAATTGCACCGCGCCGAGCACATGCGTGCGTCCGTGATAGGTGGGCACCAGTTCGCCCGCCCAGCCGAGGTGCGCGATCGTCATTGCCGCGTAGGCAGTGTAGAGCAGAAAAACCGTTAGCGCGGCGATCGCGATGGGCACGCCTGGCCAGAGCCCGATGAACAGAACCCAGATCAACATCATCAGTGGAGGACACGCAACGGTGAGCCAGAACCGCCGCCGGCCCCACGCGTGAACGGTGCGATCCTGAATGTTTCCGAGTGTCGGATCGATGACGATGTCGAGGATCCGAACACCAAGAAAGATCGCCGACACCCAGTAGAGAGGGATGCCAAGGTGCGATGCAAAGTAGGGCGGGATGAAGATGATCGTCGGCAGCGAGAGCGCAAGAATGGGTGCGGCTGGCGCGGCGAACGCGGCGATCTCCCAGGCTGAGACCTTGCGCTCGCGGCTCGACGTCTGGATCACAATCCCTCCCGCCCGTGTCCTCCGGGCGGAGGTGAGCTTTCGTTGCCGCTCACTCTCTAGAATTGCTTGGGCGGGATCAACCGCCGCGAACCGTCTGCGTGAGTTGCGCGATGAGTGGCTGGTTTGCCGCTACGATAGCGCCGGTCTTCATGAAGTCGCCGCCATCGAGTTCGTTCACGACGCCACCCGCTTCACGCACCAGCACAGCGCCTGCGGAAATGTCCCACACGCCGAGGTTCCGCTCCCAATAGCCGTCGAAACGACCTGCGGCGACGTAAGCGAGATCGAGCGCGGCGGAGCCGAAGCGGCGAACGCCGGCGGTCTTTGCGATCACACGTTCGATCTCACCGAGCGCGACGTCGTGGCCAGCCTTGCCATGAAACGGCGTGCCGCAGGCGAAGAGTGCGTCGCGCATGTCGTTGCGACCGGCGACGCGGAGACGACGATCGTTGAGGTAGGCGCCTTGGCCTTTCTCGGCCCAAAACAGTTCGTCGCGAATGACGTTGTAGACAACGCCCGCGACCAGCACGCCTTCGCGCTCAAGCGCGATCGAAATGGCGAAGTGCGGAATGCCGTGTAGGAAATTGGTGGTGCCGTCGAGTGGATCGACGAGCCAACGATTGGTTTTATCGGTGCCTTCGACCACGCCTCGCTCTTCCATCACGAAGCCGTAGCCGGGGCGCGCCTTCGATAGCTCCTCGAACAATGTCTTCTCCGCCTTCAGATCAGCGGATGAGACAAAATCGCTCGGGCCTTTGCGTGAAACCTGCAGGTTTTCGACCTCGCCGAAATCGCGCGCCATCGGCCGCGCGGCCTTGCGGGCGGCGGCGATCATTACGTTCATCAGGGCGGAGGCTTGCGGCATCGGGGCGGGTGCTAGCAGGGGGCGCCAGGAGCGGCAAGGGCGGGCGCTGCACGGGAGAAGTGCGTTAACCGTGCAGGATCGCGCGCGCGGCCCAAGCGCCGGTGGCGAAGCAGGCTTGCAGGAGATAGCCGCCCGTCGGCGCCTCCCAGTCAAGCATTTCGCCGGCGACGTAAGTGTTCGGAATGGCGCGAAGTTGGAGGTTTTCGTCCACCGCGCTCCAACTGACGCCGCCTGCGGTGGAGATGGCGCGCTCTAAGCCATGCGCTGCTGCGATGTTCAGTTGCACGGTCTTGATGCGCGCGGCGAGCCCGGCGGGATCGCGCGGCGGTGGGCCGTTCTCGTGCAACAGGCCGATGGCAATGGGCGAGAGGCCAAGCGTTTTGCGCAACGTTGAAGAGAGGGAGTCGCCAGATTTCGCGCGCGCCAGTTTGCTCTCGACGTCTTTGTGGCGAAGATCGGGGCGCAGATCGATGCGGATCGTCGTTGGCATGGCCGCGCGTATGGCAGCGGACAGCGCGTAGACCGGACCTCCTTCAATCCCATAATCGGTGATCATCGCATCGCCGCGCGCCAGATGCGCGGAACGCCGGATGGCGACATTCTTGAGTGGCTGCCCAGCGAAGCGTGAGCGGAAATGTTCGCTCCACGCGATGCGGAAGCCAACATTCGCTGGCGCAAATGGAGTCACCTCCACGCCGCGCGCGCTCAAGATGTCGCGCCACGATCCGTCAGAGCCAAGGCGCGGCCAGCTTGCGCCGCCGAGGGCGAGCAGCGTGGCGCTGGCGTCGTGTGTGGCGCCGTTAATGCGCAGCGCGCCGTCATCGCTCCAGCCCTGCCAATGCGCGCGGGTTCTGACTTCGACGCCTTGCGCGGCGAGGCGAGCGAGCCAGGCGCGCAGCAAAGGCGAAGCTTTCATGGCGCGCGGAAATACGCGGCCGCTGGAGCCGATGAAGGTCTCTGCGCCAAGGCCGTTGGCCCAGTTGATGAGATCGTTCGGGGTGAAGGCTTTGAGCATCGGCGCGAGGTGAGGCGCCGCGTCGCTGTAGCGGGTGAGGAATTGCTCGAACGACTCGGAGTGAGTGAGATTCAGCCCGCCACGGCCGGCCATCAGCAATTTGCGCGCGACACTCGGCATGCGCTCGTAGACGACAACGCGCTTGCCGGCGGCGCTCAGCATCTCCGCCGCGATTAGACCTGCGGGGCCGGCGCCGATGATGGCGACGGGCGATTCACTCATGCAAATGGCTGCAAGCTTCAATCTTGTTGCCATCGGGGTCGCGGACGAAGGCGCCGTAATAATCGGGGTGATATTCGGTGCGCAGACCTGGGCGTCCGTCTTCGACGCCGCCTTGTTCGAGTGCTGCCAGGAAGAAAGCGTCGACCGCGGCGCGTGAGTTCGCGCGGAAAGCGATGTGCACGCCGTTGCCCATGCTCGCGGCCTGGCCGTTGATTGGGAGTTGTATCCAAAAGCTTGGCTTGTTGGGTTCGCCGTAGCCGACGCCAACCAGCTGACCGTTGATCTCGACCGGATAGACCGGCGCCATGCCGAGCGGCGCGAGCGCGGCATCGTAGAAGGCTTTCGCGCGCTTCATGTTGGTGACGCCGACTGAGACGTGATCGATGCTCATGCGCTTCTCCTTAGCGCCAGCGCGCGAACCAGTTGAGCGTGCGCTCCAACGAGAGCTCGCGTGCGGCGACGTCATGATCTGAACTGCCGGTGCGGCAGAAGCCGTGGCCAGCGTCGTAGAGATAGAGAGGCGAGCCCGGCGCCGCTAGACGCACGCTCTCAACATTCTCCGCCGGGATCGAAGCATCGCGCGCGCCGTAGTGGAGCATGGTCGGGATCTTAGGCTTGTGGTCGAGGATGTTGGCGATGAGGCGGCCGTAGAAGCAGGACGCGGCCTTAAGGCCAGCGCATTCGGCGGCAGCCATCCAAGCTGCCGCGCCGCCATAGCAGAAGCCGGTGACGTAGACCGGCTGCGGCAATGCATCGATAGCGGCTTGGATGTCAGAGACGACTTGCGGCCACGGCGATTTCATGACGGCGCCGATGCCCTTTTGAATGCCATCTTGGTCGTGGCCAGCGTGGAAGTTTTTCTCGACGCGATCAAACAGGCCCGGCGCAATCGCGTGGTATCCCGCATCTGCGAACACGCGGCAGATGTCGTCGATATGATCGGTCAGACCGAATATTTCCTGGATCACAACCACTCCGCCGATCGGCGCCATCTTCGGCTCTGCCGCTATGGCGCTGATCTGGAAGTTGTCGATCTTGCTGGCGAGCGTGACATTCATGGGCTTCCGTCGCATGCGCGCGCGCGTTCGTCGAGGGCGTGCGGCAAGCTGAGCGGATTGTTACTGGCGCCGTGCGGCGGCGCGGCTCATCTTGAGCGGCGCAATGGGTTTGCTCGGCCATCTCAATTGGATCGCAGTGGGCGTGGCCGCGTTTCTCATGGTCTCGAATGCGGCGGCCGAGTGCATGGATGCGCCGGACTTGGCCGCCTACCAAACCGCGTCGCCCCAAGACTTTGCGCTGGGTGCAACGAGATCTGATCGCCTTGGCCGCGTTGTCGCGCCGGTGACGGTGAATGGGCAGGGGCCGTTTCGGTTTATTGTTGATACCGGTGCCAATCGTTCTGCGCTCTCGCCCGAATTGGCAGCGCGGCTCGGATTGACGCCGCATGGCGCTGAGAACGTGCATTCCGTGCACGGTGTTTCCGTGGCGCCTTTGGTCAACATCGACCGCTTGCAGTACGGCGAGGTCTCATTGAACGCGGCGGCGCTGCCGATGCTGGGTGGCGATGTGCTCGCTGGGCAAGATGGTCTGCTGGGGGTCGATGGCATGAGCGGGCGGCGTCTCCGCATGGACTTTGAGCGCAACTGCATCGAGATCATTCCATCAGCGCAAGCGCGCCGTCTGCGCGGCGGCTGGTCGACGATCGAAGGCGACATGCGCTTTGGCCATCTGATCGTTGTGCGCGGCAGTATCGAGGGCGTCCGCGTCCACTTATTGATCGATACGGGCTCGGACACATCGCTCGCCAACACGGCGTTGCGCGAAGCATTGAATGCTCGCTTGCGGCGGCGCGGGCGTGAAATCATTGCTTACACAGCTGGCGACAACGCCATTCTGCAGAACGCCATTCTCTTGCCGCGTATGACAATGGGCGAACTCACCGTGAGCAACGTCACGGCCTTTGTCGGCGACTATCACATCTTCCAGCTATGGGGATTGCTCGAAGAGCCGACCCTGCTGATTGGCATGGATGTGCTCTCGCAAGCGCGCGGCCTCGCCATCGACTACGGACGCAGCACAGTGCATTTGCACATCAACGACCGAATGCGGTTCAACTAGCGAACGGACGCGATCGCCGGCCCTACGCCAAAGAGTTTGCCGCGTTCCGTCCAGTACACGGCGACAAGTGTTGAAGCGCCCGAAGCGGCCAGGCCAATCGCGAACGGGACTGGCGAACCATCGAAGGCGCGTCCGATAAGGGCGCCGAAAATCGCGCCGCCAGTCGCGGTCACTGCTCCATAGAGCGCTGAAGCCGAGCCAGCGACGCGCCCGACAGGCTCCATGGCAAGCGCGTTGAAATTCGAGGCGACGAAACCGAACATGGCGAACGTCAGCGCCAGCATGCCGGTGAAAACCCAGAAGCTCGCGAGGCCGATTTGCGCGATTGAAGCCAGTGTCAGCGCAGCCAGCGTGAAGCCAATGATCATTGTGTGTGACAAACGCCGCATGCCATGTTGGATCACGAGGCGGGAATTGAGGAAGGTTCCAACTGAGATCGCCACGGCGATCGACGCAAAGGCGATCGGGAACGTAGGCCCAAGATTGTACACGTCGACGAAGATCTGCTCCGACGATGTGATGTAGCCGAACAAACACGCCGTCACGAAGGTCGTCGCGATCATGTAGCCAATAGTTTGCCGCTCGCGCAGCACCGAAGCGTAACCCGAAACGATCGCCGCCGCGTTGAATTGGCGGCGGTTTTCCGGCTTCAGTGTCTCGGGCAAGCGGACGAGCGCCCAGGTCAGAACAATCAGCGCGTAGATCAGCAGCGCGCCGAAGATCCACCGCCATGGCGCAGCGAATAGGATCAACTGTCCGATTCCTGGCGCGATGATTGGCACGATCATGAACAACGTCATCGCCATCGACATGACTTGCGCCATGCGCCGGCCCTCGGTGAGATCACGCACGACTGCTGTGGCGATCACGCGTGTGGCCGCGGCGCCGACGCCCTGCAGGGCGCGCGCGGCGAGGAAAAGTTCGAAGTTCGGCGCGAACACGCAGAGGACCGAGCCGGCGAGGTAGACGCCTAGCGCGTAGATCAGGACGCTGCGGCGTCCGAAGGCGTCCGCGAGCGGGCCGTAGAACAATTGGCTCACGCCGAAGAGCGCGACGTAGGCCACGATCACCAACTGGCGGTCGTTATCGTTCGCCAGCTGGAAATCGCTGCCGATCATAGGCAACGCCGGCAGCATGATGTCGATCGCCAGCGCGTTCAGCGCCGAAAGCGCCGCCACCATCGCCACCAGTTCCCAGGTCGCGAGCTGGCGTGTTGAGGCGGATGGGCCGTCAGGCATTAAATCGGAAGTGCATCACGTCGCCTTCTTTGACGATGTAGTCCTTGCCTTCCAGGCGCATCTTGCCAGCTTCCTTGGCGCCGCCTTCGCCGTTGTAGGTGACGTAATCGTCGTAAGAAATCGTCTCGGCGCGGATAAAGCCTTTTTCGAAGTCGCCGTGGATGACGCCAGCAGCTTGCGGCGCGGTCCAGCCTTTGTGGATCGTCCAGGCGCGGGCTTCTTTGGGGCCTACGGTGAAGTAGGTCTGCAGGCCGAGTAGGTCGTATCCAGAGTGAATGAGCTTGGTGAGCCCGGGTTCCTCGAGGCCGACGGTTGCGAGGAATTCCTCTTGTTCGTCATCGGAGAGCGCGGCGATTTCCGCCTCAAGTTGCGCGCAGATGATCACGCAGGCGGCATTCTCTTGTTTTGCGCGTTCTTGCACGCGAGCGGTGTGCGCATTGCCGCCGGCGGCGTCGCTTTCATTGACGTTGCAGACGTAGAGCACGGGTAGGGCCGTCAGCAACTGCAGCATCTGGAAGGCTTTTTCTTCCTCGGCTGCGCGCTTGGTGAGACGCGCAGGCTTGCCGTCCTCCAGCAGCGACTTCGCACGCAGCACGAGTTCAAGCGTGAGCTTGGCTTCCTTGTCGCCGCCCTTGGCCTTCTTCTCGAGGTTGCTGACGCGCTTATCGAGGCTCTCGAGATCTGCGAGCATCAGCTCGGTTTCGACCGTTTCGAGATCCGCGATCGGATCGATGCGGCCTTCGACGTGGGTGATGTCGTCGTTCTCGAAGCAGCGCAGAACGTAAGCGATGGCATCGCACTCGCGGATGTTGGCGAGGAATTGGTTGCCGAGGCCTTCGCCCTTCGAGGCGCCGCGCACGAGGCCGGCGATGTCGACAAAGTTCATCCGCGTCGGGATGATCTCTTTCGAGCCAGCGATGGCGGCGAGCTGCTGCAATCGCGGCTCGGGCATCGCCACTTCGCCAACATTCGGTTCAATGGTGCAGAACGGATAGTTCGCCGCTTGCGCGGAGGCCGTCTTCGTCAGCGCGTTGAAGAGCGTCGACTTGCCCACATTCGGCAAGCCCACGATGCCGCATTTGAAACCCATAAGTCTCTCTCGTCCCTAGCTCTTGCCTAACGCTTTCGCGGCGAGATCGCGCCAGATGCGGGCTTCAGCGCGCAGCGGCGGGGCGATCTTGGCGAGGCGGCGCTCAATTTCTTGAAAGCCAATTTCAGCGTCTTCGCGACGGCCGGTCTTGGCCATGAACGCTACATAGCGGCCGCCGGATTCCAGTCCAGGCACGCGGTCCGCGGCAAAACGGTAGGCGTCGTCTGCTTCTTCGTTGCGGCCGAGACCTTCGTAGGCGCGGGCAAAGGCGAGCGCGGCGGTTGGTGTTTTGCCTTCGGGCCCCTGTGCCTTCAGCTTTTCAAGCTTCTCCAGCGCCTCGGCGTGGCGGCCGAGTTCGATCAGCGAGATTGCGTGCCCCATGAGAATGGCGGGATCGTCGGCCCAAGCGCCGTCCGAGGCGAGCGCCCACTGCGCTTCGGCATCGCTCCAGCGGCCAAGCGCTGCGGCGGCGTGCGCAACTTTCATGCGGGCGCCGACCGTAGGTGTCTCTTCGAGCGTGCGCATCGCGTTTCGGTAGTCGCGTTCTGGGTCGAGGGTCTGGCGCGCGACCTTGCCAACTTTGCGCGCGCCCGTTCCGCCCATCCAAGAGGGCAGCAGAACTGCGAAGAAATAAAATGCCGGGGCGATCAGCGGCCCGATGATGAAGAGCCACAGCCAAAACATTTCGCGTCCGGTACGCACCACGTGGATGCCGCACAGGAGCGAAGGCAGATAGGTGAGAATGAGGCCCAACATGCGCGCCGTCTCTTAGGGAAATTCGTTCCGATTGCGAAGCAAAACAGCAGTTTGCTTGGCTTGTTTCGCGAACACTAGTACCGCGAATCGGTGACATATCCACAAGACGGGAGCCGGAGATGGCGCAGCACCGCTGGAATCGTCGCTTCTTGCAGGACGCGGAGGCAGCGCCCGACAACCTTCTCTACTTCGAACCGGACCTAGCGCGCCGCCGCCGTTACGCTGAGCGCAAGCGCGAGCAGGGCCGTGCCGAAGAGATCGATCGCTCGGGCTCGGCGCGCCACTTGGAGCGCGCGGCCAAGCGCTTGAAGCACGTCGATGCCGTTGATCGGGTCTTGTACGTTCCGCAGTGGGATATGGCGAAGGCCGAGATGGCCATGCGCAAGGCTGGCGTCACCGGCGCTGTCAGCAATCTCTGCGGCACACGCCGCAAAATTGTGACGAACGGACGCCGCTGAGGCGCTCGCGGCGGGCCCCGCGCAACCACAGGGTCACGCCTTTGTGTGCACGGGACATGACAAAGCGTCAGGCGTGTGGATAACTTAGCGTGCACCGTGGGGACACGCCATGCCAGCGAAGATTATCTCAGTCGCGAACATGAAAGGCGGGGTCGGGAAAACGACCCTGTCAGTCGCAGTGGCCCAAAGCCTCGCAACCGGAGGTGGCGCACGCAAGCCGGCGAGAGTTCTGGTGATCGACCTGGACGCCCAGGCGAACGCCTCCTTCTGGCTCGCGGGGCAGGCGGCTCTGACCGAGCAGATCGATCAAGGCAAGGCGATCGATACGTTCCTGGAAGACACAATTGTCTTCGGCAAGGCGCCGTCGCTTCAGCAGATCATTCGGCCGGCGAAGGCGCTTTCGGAGAGGCTGTTTGTTGCGCCGTCTAGCCCGAACCTTCGCCTCGTTGAACGTGAGCTCATCGTGTTTCTCTCGCGTCGCCATCGAAATTTGATGGAGGTGGAGCGTGTCGTCAGCGATCTGCTTGAGCGACAATTGGCGGAACTGCGCAAAGGCTACGACGTCATCATTTTCGACACCGCGCCGGGAATTTCAGCGCTAACGGAAGCGGCGCTGCGGCTTTCGCATTTGGTGATCGTGCCTACTGTTCCAGACTACGTCTCAAACCTTGGCCTGCTGAGCTTTTGCCGCTCTGTTGCCTGGAGCAGTAATGACATCGCCACAGCGAGAAAGCGCTTGCCTTGGGTCGCGGCCAACAAGGTGAAGCAGACGAAGCACCATCAGCTTATGCTCGCCCAGATGCGAGCTGAAGCGGGCTCTGAGTTCAATATGTTGAAGACAGAGATTCCAAGTTCGCCGCAGATTGATCAGATAGCCTCTGACTTGGACATGGACGGTAAGCTCGCGTTTGACGCCGCAGGCGCTGAGGTGTTTTCGGCGCTCGCCTCGGAGATCGTCGAGCGTGCGGCGCAGGCGGCGACTGCGACGGGCACAGCAGCGGCCTAGTCCGCGTTACTGTCGCTCTGTTTCTTGCGGCCACCTGCTTTTTCGGCGGGCGCAAGGCGCATCACTTCGCCTTGGAACTTCTCGTCCTCGCCGCGCGCGAGCAGAGGCGCAGACTGGGCGATCGCTTCCAGCAGTTTTTCGATCCCGTCGCGCTCGCTCTTCGCGAAATCGCTAAGTACGTGGCCGTGCACGAGATCGGCATGGCCAGGGTGGCCGGTGCCGAGTCGCGCGCGGCGGAATCCATCGGTGTCGAGCCAAGCTGACATCGAGCGAATGCCGTTATTGCCGGCGGCGCCGCCGCCTGTTTTCATGCGGAAGCGGCCGGGCGCGAGGTCAATCTCGTCGTAGAAAACGACGATGTCCTTCTCGGGGATTTTGTAGAAGCGTGATGCCTCGGCAACCGCGTGGCCGCTGTCGTTATAGAACGTCTGCGGCTTCATGATCAGCGTGCGGACGCCATCGACAGAACCTTCGCAGACTTCACTGCGAAACTTCTTCTTCCATGGGCCGAACGAATACGCGCGCGCGATCGCGTCCACGGCCATGAAGCCGATATTGTGCCGGTTGCCTGCGTATTTCGCGCCCGGATTGCCGAGGCCGACGAGGAGCAGCATGTACGCCTTCTCAACTTCCCGTTCAGAGAAGGTAGGCGGACAAGCCTTACTTCTTCTCGTCTTTCTTTTCCGTTGCAGCGCCTTCAGCTGGCGCAGCGCCTTCAGCCGCAGCCGCGGTCGTCTCTTCCGTCTCGACCTTGCGGCCGACGATCGTGGCAATGGTAAAGTCGCGATCCTTGATGACTGGGCGCGCGCCATCCGGCAGAGCGATCGAAGAGATGTGGATCGAGTCGCCAATGTCTCGGCCGGAGAGGTCGACAACGATCTCTTCTGGGATCTTGTTGGCCTTGCACTTCAGACGAACGGTGTGGCGCACGATGTTGAGGGCGCCGCCGCGCTTCAGACCAGGCGATGCTTCATGGTTCTTGAAGTGAACGACGACGTCGATCGCGATCTCGGCGTTTTCTTCAACGCGGTAGAGGTCGACGTGGATCGGCTTGTCCGTCACCGGGTGGAATTGGATGGCGCGCGGGATAACCGGTTGCTTCTCGCCTTGGTGGTTGAGTTCAACCATGTGCGAGAGGAACTTGCCCGAGCGGATCGCCATTTCGACGTCCTTGGCGTTGATCTCGATCGGGATCGAGCCGCGCGCGCCGCCATAAAGGACACCCGGGACGAGGCCGGAATTGCGGACTGCGCGGGCGCCGCCGGTGCCAATTTTTTCGCGCTTTTCAACGTTGAGAACAATGCCAGCCATGGCCAATAGCCTTAAATTCCGGGGCGCCGGGAAAAATGGAAGCGGGGCTTCTAGCGGAACGCCGCCCCCACCGCAAGCCAGCGCCTGGGCAGATCAGCCCCTCAGGCCCGCTGTTTGAAGAGGGTCAGCCGGATACCGAGGGCGGAACAGGCGTCCAGGTAATGCATCCGGACCAGTTTTGAGATTGGGGCGGGGTCTGCCGGGACCGGCGGGGTCTTCAGGGCCGCGAAGCTCGAGAGCCAGTTGTGAAGCCTCCGACGGGGCCCGTGCTTGATCAGGACGTTCTCGGCCAGAATGTAAGGGATGCCCGCATGGGCCAGATCCCGCATGACCCGCCACTTCTTCCAAGCCCCGAACGGGGATTTCACGATGTCGAAGAAGATGACCAGGCTTTCGATGTTGCGGCCGCCTTCGGCCAGGATGCTGTCGAGGATGGCGATCTCGGCCCCCTCGGCGTTGATTTTGACCCAAAGCCGAGCGTCGCGGAGGTTGTAGTCGGTCAGGAACGTCGCCCAGTCGATCAGCTTGATCTCGCGGACGTTGCCGGTGCTGCCGCCGAACTTACCGGCGATCATCGAGGCGCCGCCCTCTGTGTTGTCGCCCAAGAGCTGCGCCGTGCCGATATGGTCGGAGAGGCCGACAGGCGCGATCTGAAAGCGGCCTTCCGTGATCTCTTTGATGTAGCGGCTCTCAAGCTTGGCGATCATCTCCGGATCAGGCTCAACGGAGACCATGCGCTCAAACGTGTAGCCGCCTTCGATCACCTGGGCGATCGAGCCGCCATTGTGGGCGCCGACGTCAATGAAGACGCGGGGCGCGTTGGCGGGAAGGTCGGCGGGCATTGCGCTCCAATAGCCGGAAGCGTGCTCAACGCAAGCTTTGGTCCCCATCTGGGACGGGTTCGGCAGGGCGGGTGCTGGGTGGTTGCGCGGATTCGCGGCCCTCGGCCTCAGCGATGGCCTGTTCAAATGCGCTCAGCAGTGCGGGAACGCAGCAAGCGTTGAGGAAGTGATCACCGCCTGGGACGGTGATGAGCGTATGGCCGTATTCGACCGCGATACGCCGATCTGCCTCAAGCGGGACGAACGTGTCGTCATCGCCGTGGACGAAGACGATTGGCTGTTCGAGGCCGCGCAGTGCGGTCCAGACTTGCGGCAACTGATCGGTTTGGCCGCCGATCTCGCTGATCGAGTTCCTCAGGTCGCGCGGTAACACGCCATGGAACAGGCGGCCGGCGCCGATCATACGGCGCGCGGTGGGACCGCGATCTCCATAGAACGCGGAAACAAGAACGATCGCATCGACTTGATCGGGATAGCGTTGCGTCATCAGCGTCGCGACCGGCGCCCCGAAACTTTGGCCGACCAGAAGAACGCGTTGTCCCTCGCGGCGCTCAAGCATGGGTGCGAGCGCGTCGGCTTGCTTCGCGAGATCGCGCACAGCGCCTTCGGGCTCAGATGAGCGGAAGCCCGGTCGATCGGCGACGATCATTTCGCGAGTTTGCGGCAGGCCTGCGATGGTCGGCGCCCAGTACTCGCTCCATGACGGCGTGCCAGTGATGATAACGACTTTCCACGTCGCATCTGGCCGCTCCGGCGTCTGCAGCGCCGAGATGCGCCAACCCTCGGAAACGCCCGCCGTGAAGGTGACGCGCTCCATCGTTCCTGCTGGATACGAAGAGGAAGTTGGAAAGCGGCCATTGTCGTCCTCCGCTGTGCCTATGGCGCAGGCTGCAAGGGTCAGAGCCGCGAAGGCCGGCAGGAGTTTCCGCATGCTAGGCGATGTAGCTGGTGCTGAGATGCCAGTCATCCCCGCTTCAGCGTGCGAAGGCCGGTTTCGCGTCTGCGCGAACTGTGCCTAATAGGGGATGTAGAAGACACTCGGGGGACTTCGTGCGGGCTCTAATCGCGTTTGTAGCCGTTGTACTTGTCGCCGCCAGCGCTGTTGCGCAGACACCGGCGAACCAGCGTCTGACCGGCGAACTCACGTCGCGGGCGCCTCGTGCGACGTTCCAGATCGACCTCCAGGCGGGGCAGATCGTGACGCTGACGACGGAGTCATCGCAGAACGTCGACACAATCCTCATGCTGAACGGCCCCAATGGGCGCCGGCTCGCCGAGAATGACGACGTCGCGCCGGGCGTCCTGTCTTCGCGCATCGTGCACGTCGCCGCGACTGCGGGACGCTATACAGCTGTCGTCAGCGGCTATGGCGGCGCGCGCGGGCCGTTCGATCTTCACGTTGTCTATGGTCTAGATGCGGATCTCTCGCGCGAAGCGCGCCGCATCCGCGATGAGCGCGTCTCCTTGAACCGCACGCGCACAGAGGCGCGCTACCCGGTCGATCTGGCAGCAAGCGACACGTTTGTCGCCACCACGTTCGCGCTCACCGAGAATCTCGACACGACGCTGACCTTGCTCGACGCCAATGGCGCGATCCTGGCGCAGAGCGACGACCGGGGCGACGGCACGCTAAACTCACAGATCATCTATCAAGCAGCCGCAGCTGGCCGCTTCGAACTGGTGGCGAGCACCTATGGCGCGGCTGGCGTCGGCGACTTCATCCTCTCCCTGGCGACAGATCCGAACGCGCGTGCGCCTTTCAACTTCGCCACTGTCGAGGGGCAGCAGATTGCGGCGCACGAAGGGCAGATTACCAATGATCAACCCACGCGCGAATTCCCAGTTCGTCTCGTGGCTGGTCAGACGATTCTGGCTGTTGCCGATGCGACGAGCGGTGATCTCGATCCGGTGCTGACGCTCAACGATGCAGAGGGCTATCCCGTCGCCATCAACGACGACCGCGGCGACGGCTCGTTGAATTCAGCCTTTGCCTATACGGCCCGGACGGCTGGCACGTACACGCTCGAACTCTCGCGTTACGCTCAGTCCAACAGCACAGGTGGTTTTCGACTGGTGTTGTCGTCGGTCGACGCTTCGGTTGTCGATACGCTGCAGGCGCTGGTCGAGAACGCCATCGTGCTGAGTGGCGAGCCGCAAACCATCCAGACGCGTGACTTCAACGTTTACTGGACGAATGAAGGGCGCGACGCGACGACGCCGGAATATGCGCGTCTGACCGCGGATGCGTTGCAGGAAGTGTTCGAGATTCAGGTCAACCGCCTTGGTTGGGCTGCGCCCGTGCGCGACGCGGACGGCCGCTACCGCGCTTATATCGGCCAAGCGGAAGGCAATATGGGTTACACCAAGCCGGTGCAGATGGTGTTCGACAATCCGAGCACGGCGAACGTGCGCGAACGTTCCGCGGCGCGCGCGGTGCTGATGATCGAGAACGACTTTGCCGGCATGGGCAAGAAGGCGTCGCCAGAAAGTCTGATGCGTGCGACCGCGACGCACGAACTCAATCACGTCATCCAGTTTGGCTATGATGCCCTTGAAGGCCTGAACTGGCTCTACGAATCCACGGCGTCCTGGATCGAGACCACGACCGTCGGAAGTGACCAAGATGCGACGGACTATGTCGAGACCGACTACGCCCAGCCACAGCTTTGCTGGACCACGGCGACGCCAGGTTTCAACTACGCCCAGTGGACGCTGCTGCAATCGATGGCGGATCAGTACGGCGATCGCATCGTTGTGCGGCTCTGGGAGAACGCGGCGACGTACGATGGCTTCGAGACGATGACGCGCACGCTCGATAGCGTCGGCACGAATATCCCGGATGTGTTGCGCCGTTGGCGCGTTCAGAACTATGCGCGCGACTACGCGCTCGCGCCTCGGTTCACCCGCTCAGTTGCGCTCGAAGGCACGATCAACCGTGCGGGCACATGGTCGCCTCGGAATCGCATCGAACAACTCGGCGCGCACTATGTGAGTTTGCGGATCTCTGGATCTCAGAATTTCGCGGTGCGTGGCGATGCGAATGTTGAGCTTGTCGCACTTGGCCGCCGCGGGGACCAGATCGAGGTTTACCCGTTGGGCCGCGGCGGCACATTTGATCCGTCGCGCTTCCAGTTCGCTTCGCTGATGGTGTTTAACCACGCAACGCCGTCGGCGCCGGGGCAGTGCAACGGCGTGAGCTATTCGATCACGACCAGTGCGTCCGCTGCAGCCATGGGCGAACCTGCCTACAGCCTAAGCGCCCGCAACTTCTCGCCGCCGCAGTGAGGCTGCCTACTCGAACAGCGAGCTGACGCTTTGCTCGTTGGCGATGCGCCAGATCGCGTCGCCCATGAGTGCGGCGACCGAGATTTCGCGGATCTTGCTGCTCTTGTGCTTGCGGCCGTTCGGATCGATCGAGTCCGAGACCACAAGTTCCTTGAGCATGCTGTCATCGACGCGTTTGACAGCGCCGTTCGAGAGCACCCCGTGGGTGATGTAGGCGGAGACGGACTTCGCTTTTTCTTTGAGCAAGGCTTCGGCGGCGTTGCAAAGCGTGCCGCCGCTGTCGACGATATCATCGACCAGAATGCACTCGCGCCCCTCGACGTCGCCGATGATGTGCATCACTTCGCTGACGCCCGCTTTCTCGCGGCGCTTGTCGACGATGGCGAGATCGGCGCCAAGGCGGTTAGCCAGCGCGCGCGCACGGACAACGCCGCCGACGTCCGGCGAGACGATCATCAGTCTTGTCGTGTCTTTGCAGTTTTCACGAATGTCGCGCTCAAGCACCGGTGTCGAAAACAGGTTGTCGGTCGGGATGTCGAAGAATCCTTGAATCTGGCCGGCGTGCAGCTCGAGCGTCAGTACGCGATTAGCGCCGGCGGTGGTGATAAGGTTCGCGACCAGCTTCGCCGAGATCGGCGTGCGACCGCCGACTTTGCGGTCCTGCCGGCCGTAGCCGTAATAGGGGATCACTGCCGTGATGCGGCGCGCGGAGGCCCGGCGCAGTGCATCGATGCCGATTAGCAATTCCATCAAATGGTCGTTGGCGGGGTACGAGGTCGACTGGATGACGAAGACATCCTCGCCGCGGACGTTTTCTTGGATCTCGACGAAGATCTCATTGTCCTTGAAGCGCTGGAATTTAGCCTGCGCGAGCGGCGTATCGAGATGCTCCGCGATCGCCTTGGCGAGCGGGTTATTGGAATTGCCGGACAAGAGTTTCATCGGAGCGGCCCCGTCGCTTGATGGATGGCTCCTTTAAGCGCCGAGTCGGCCAGCGCGAAAGATTTTGCTGCACTTTAATGACAGCGGCGTGTGACGTTGCCCCGGCGCCACGGAATCTGCGCTATTGAGACGCTTCCGCACCGGCATAGAGCGCTTGGGGCTCGTTTCGGAGCTTGGCCCACATCTGGTCGCCGAACGAGAAATGCCACCACTCGGACGGATTGGAGGCGAAACCAGCCTCCACCATAAGCCAGTACAGCAACCGGCGGTTGGCGCGCGCCTCTTCGTTGGAGAATGAGAACGCCGCGTCGTCGGTCTTCGTCTCGAACCGATCCGTGTGTGCGAGCGGCGAGGCGTCATCGAAGAGAGAGCCCATCCAGAGGGGATCGCTGTTCTGCCAGCGTATCGTGAGATCGACCGCACCGCCGGTCGAGTGCGGCGAGGGCGCATCGGCGCTAGTGCTGGGGGCGGCCCAATAATTGGCGACTTCAGCGGCGAGTTCGGCGTCGCTGAGATGCGGTTTGCGTTTGCGCAATTCTGCTGGGAGCCAGCGATCGTGGAAGTACGCTTGCACAGCCTGCGGACGCCATGCGTCGAAGACGAAAAGCTCGAGTTGTGCTTCGGCAAGCCGCTCGTTCACGCCGCCCAATCGCTCGGTGACGCCTTGGCGTAGCAAGAGCGTTTTGATCGAGCCTGGGATTACCGCGTAGTAAGGTGGATTGCGCGACTGTGCATAAAAATTGTCGCCACTGACGCCGTAGTCGCCGAGGGTGACGAGGGACTCTTTGTTGGCTGCGCCCTCGAACGCAATCGGCAGTTCGCGGTAACCGCGCGCGCGATGCTCAGGCGGCGGCGGGATGGGCCGGTCGCGCAGTGCAGCGAGTGAACCGAAAATGCTCATCCCAGCAAGATGACGCTGCAATTGCGGCCATAATCGCCCGCTTTCTCGTGAACCGACCGGCGATGCGAATGCAGGCGCGTGGATTCGACGTAAGTATCGAGCGGCAGCGTTTCGATTTGGGTGACGCCGGCGGCCTCGAGGCGCGAGGCGCAGAAGCCGGGGAGATCGAAATGGAAGCGATCGCCGGCGCCGCGGGCAAAGAAGCGGACGAAACTTGTATCGGCGGCAACGAACTCGGCTTCGAACTCGGGGCCGACTTCGTATGAGCTTTGATGGATGCAGGGGCCAATGGCGGCGGCGATGTGGCGACGTTGTGCGCCGTGCTTTTCCATCAGCTGCACGGTGTTTTCGATGACGCCGCCGATCGCCCCCCGCCAACCGGCGTGTGCGGCGCCAATCACCTTGGCTTTGTGGTCGGCAAACAGGATGGGGGTGCAATCGGCTGTGAGAATGGAAATCGCGACATGAGGCGTGGTGGTGACGAGCGCGTCGGCGCGCGGTCGTTCGTCTTGCCATGGCGCATCGATGAAGACGGCGGTGGACGAGTGAACTTGGTGGACGCCAGCGAGGTGATCGATGCCAAACGCTGCGGCGATGCGGCGACGGTTTCCGAGCACGTTGGCGGGATCGTCGTTAGAACCGGTTCCCGCGTTGAGCGACGCGTAGATGCCAGTCGACACGCCGCCCTCGCGGCCAAAGAAGCCGTGACGCATGCCGGCGAGCAGGCCGGCTGTCCAGGGTTTCAGAAGCCCGCTGGCGGCGGCAGGTTTGGGCTCGAGAGACATATGACTTTGAACAATGCGCCCATTTCGTCGGCGTGGGTCAAGCGGCGAACTTCGCGCTTGAGACGCTCGGCGTGGGAGGGGTTGGCGCGCGTCAGCGCTTCGGCGCGAAACTCGATGCCGAGTGCGCGCAGGAACGCGCCCTGGGTGATTGGGCCGTAGACGTCGAGATTGGCGTCGAACGCGAGTTGGGCGATGCGGCTGAAATCGACGTGAGCGGTGAGGTCTGCCTCGCCTGGCGTTTCGATCGGATCGACCTTCTTATGGTTCTTGAGCGCCTGCAGCGTGTCGGCGCCTTCGGGCCTGGCGTAGCCGTAATCAATGATCAGCACACGGCCCGGCGCGTCGTGCAGGCGCCGCTCGATGTCATAGATCAGGCTCTCAAGGCCAGGGGCGATCTCGCGCACCGTGCCGATCTCGTCCTCACTGTCAGGCGCCGGGATCGCGGCGCTGAGGCCGAACGTCAGGTTCTCGGCTTCATCGAGGCCGACCAACTTTTCGTGCCAGCCATCATCGCCGAGCACGAACTGGCGGACCGGCAGGCAATCAAAGAACTCGTTGGCGACGATGATGCAGGGGCCTGGCGAGACGTCCTCGATGCGCGCTTCCCATTCGGCGGCGGGCACGCGCTCCGCTTGTTCGTCGCGCAGCGGCGCGCTGGTTTCGACGAGCACGACGGTTGCGGCTTCGTGCATGCCTTCGATGCGCTTGGTGGCGCGGATCGCGTCTTCCATCAGCACGCCGCGGCCCGGGCCGAGTTCGATCCAGTTGAACGCAGGCTTGCCGAGCGCATCCCATTCGTGCGCGCACCAGAGCCCGATGAGTTCACCGAACATCTGGCTGGCTTCAGGTGCGGTCAAGAAATCCGCGTTCGCGCCGCCGATGCCGGGACGCGTGGCGTAATAGCCGTCGTCGGGATCGTAGAGGCATGCGCCCATATATTCCGCGACTGTGAGTGGGCCGTTGTCGCGGATAGCGTCGATGAGCTTCTCGCTGAGGCTCACGCCGCCGCCAGTTTCGGTTGCTTCAGCGCGCGATGGATGAGCCAGGCGCCCAGCAGGATCATCGGGATCGAGAGCAGCATGCCCATCGTGATCACCCCGCGCAGCGCTTCAGGCATGTGTTGATCCGGCTCGCGCACCGTTTCGAGCAGCGCGCGGAAAATGCCGTAGAAGACCAGGAAGAGGCCTGTGTTCATGCCAGGGCGGCGGAGCGTATCGAAGCGCAGCGTCGCGATATTGATGATCGCGAACAGCGCCATGCCTTCCAACGCAGCCTCATACAGTTGACTCGGATGGCGTGGCTCCGTGCCGGCGGGGCAGTAGCCGCCGTGCTGCGCCATCAAACGTTCGTTGCAGAAGATCATGCCAAACGGGCCGTCCGTCTGACGTCCCCAAAGTTCGCCGTTGATGAAGTTGGCGATGCGGCCAAAGAAGAGCCCAATCGGTGCGGCGGCCGCGGCGAGGTCGCCGAGACGCAACAAGTCGACCTTATCCGTCTTCGCTTTGACGCGCGCGGCTTCGGCTTCGGTTGTCAGAATCCACTTATCTTCGCCGAAGCGGGTGTACTTCGAACCTTCGCCATCCGGCGCTCGTGTAACGGCGTGTTTCGCCGCGAGCTTTTCATATTGCTCCTCGTTCACGTGCGTTTGGCGTGTGAACCACCAGGCGGCGACAGCGACGCCGATCAGGCCGCCGTGGAAGCTCATGCCACCCTGCCAAATTTGCAGGATCTCAACGGTGTTCCGCCAGATCATGTCCGGCTTGTAAAAGAGCACATAGCCGAGGCGACCGCCGAGGATGACACCGAGCGTGGCCCAAAACAGGAAGTCGTCGGTCTGTGGCACGCTCATCGCCGGCTTGCCAGGCGCCCAGAATTTGTCGCGCCTGATCAGCCACACCATCCAGCGCCAGCCGAGGACGAGACCGACGATGTAGGCGAGCGCGTACCAGCGCAGGTGAAATGGCCCCAACGCCAGGTCGCCGATGCTGAAGCCAGGTATGGTCAGCGCCGAGGGGTCGATATTGGGGAATTGGATCGCTTCTAAAATCACCCGTATCCACCCTTAGCTGATAAGCCGCATTGTCCGGCCCCGCGGCGCTTAATAAGTAGGCCGAAAGGATCGGTCCACATGCAAACGACAAGCTCGGTGTTCGATGATCTGGCCCGTTTGATGACTGGGGCCATGGGGATGGCGCAGGGCGCTCAGCTTGAGGCCAAGAGCTTCATGCGTGCCCATGCGGACCGTTTCGTTGCGGAAATGGACCTTATCAGCCGCGACGAGTTCGAAGTCGTGAAGCAGCAAGCCGCCGATGCGCGCGCCGAAGCCGATGCGCTGAGGGAACGCGTGGCGGCGCTTGAGGCGCTGCTGAAGGACCGAGCATAAATTCGCGTAACGTGAAGAAACGGCGACGTTAAGTTTCGCGAAACTCTCGTGGCGCTTCCTAGTCAGCAAGGGGCTCGATTCGACGCGCCGGCAAAGGCGCGCGTTCCAAGGTGAAGAGACCGTTTTACCGGCTGCTGAGGCGCGGCCTGCGCTCGCGAAGAGGGGACGCTGATGGATCTCTGGCTCGACGACGAAGCTGAAACTGTTTCCGATCCGATGGACACGGTGGAGTCCGTGATTGGCTCTGACGACCGGTTCGTGTGCGAACGCGCCGAAGACGGCGACGTGCACTTCTCGTTCAAGACCAGCTGGGGCGAGAGCGTCGGCTATTTTTCCTACCGTCACGAACTGCCCGCGCTGCTGTTTACGCTGGGCTTTGAGATTCAAGCGCCGGTTTCGCGCCGCACCGAAGCGCTGAAGCTTGCAGCATTGATCAACGAAAATCTCTGGCTTGGCCACTTCGACGTCTGGTCGGACGACGGTACGATCATCTTCCGGCATGCGATGCCGATGATCGGCCGCGACGACATCTCAATCGGCGAGGTGCAAGCGATGCTCGCGGCTGCGATGGATGCGGCGGAGCGCTTCAGCCCTGCGTTCCAATACGTTATCCTTGGCGGCATGTCGGCCGAAGATTCTTCAGCTGCCGCACTCTTTGAGACTGCCGGAGAAGCGTGAGTCTCGACGCGCCCTCGATAGCACTTGTCGGCGCGGGGGCCATGGGCGGCGCTCTTGTGCGCGGCTGGATTGAGGCCGTGCGCAGGGGCGGCGCGCTTACGCTCAGCATTGTTGATCCGAACTTCGATCCAGAACTTGAGCGCGAACTGGATGCGGTCGGCGCGGTGATCAATCCGCCCAATCCGGGGCCGGTTGATATTGTCGTGCTCGCGGTGAAGCCGCAGACCTTCCCCACCATCGTCGAGGGCGTGAAGTCGTTCGTCGGCGACGAGACGCGTGTGATGTCGGTCATGGCCGGCATTCCGATCGAGACGCTGTCTCGCGAACTTGGCGCGCAACGCGTCGTGCGCTGCGTGCCGAACACGCCAGCCCGCATCGGACGCGGTGTTACGGCCTACGTGGCTTCGCCCGCCTGCACGCCTGAGGACCGGCAGCTCGTCGAGCAATTGCTCGAACCACTCGGTACCGTGGAACCGATCGCAGCCGAGCGGCTGATGGATGTGGTGACCGCCGTTTCGGGATCAGGGCCGGCCTACGTGTTCTTGCTGGCGGAGGTGCTGGCCGCGGCCGCGGAGCAGGAAGGCCTCGACCGCGAAACTGCGATGAGGATCGCAAGCCAGACTGTCGCTGGCGCCGGCGCGTTGATGCTCGAAACTGGTGAAGCGCCCGGCACGTTGCGCAAGCAGGTGATGTCCCCCGGCGGCACAACCGAGGCGGCCCTGGACGTGCTGGGAGCGGGCGACGGCTTGGGCCCCTTGCTGCGGCGCGCGGTTAGCGCAGCGGCGGCGCGCTCGCGCCAGCTTGGCAAAGCCTAGTTCAAGTTCGGATGCCACCTGGGGCTGCCGCTTGACGGCCAAGTCCGGCCGGGCCTTGATCAAGGCAGATCAACTTCATTTCGAAGGTTTCATGTCCGTTCTGCTCGACCCCGCCCTCCGTCGCGACCTTGCCCGTGCAGCATTGTCTTTGGCGGCAACGACGCCGTGGCGTGAGGTGACGCTGACAAAGCTTGCTGATGCCGCAAGCCGTCCGGTCTCGGAATACTATGGCGCGAGTGTTGGCGAAGCCCTCGATTGTGTCGAAGAAGCGTTCGACCGCGCGATTGCGGACAGCCTCGACAAGCTCGATCCCAGTCAGAGCGTACGCGACCGCTTGTTCGATCTGATCATGCGCCGCTTCGAAGCGATGGAGCCGCATCGCGCTGCGGTGACGGCGATGGAGCAGGGCGCCGATCGCGATCCCACTTTGATCGCAGCCGCGCACCAGCGGCATGTGCGCTGCGCGCGTTGGGTGTTGGCGCTGGCGGGGCTTGAGGCGGATGGAATGACCGGGCAGGCGCGCGCGCAGGGGCTCGGCGTCATCATCGGCCAAGCCCGCGCCGCATGGCGCGGCGACAGCGCTGGCGACTTCGCCAAGACGATGGCCTCGCTCGATCGCAATCTGCGACGCGCGGAGGAAATGTTCGGCCGATGGGCTGGTTTTGAGGCGAAGCCCAAAGCAGAAGACGCGCCGTCATCATGAGCAGGCTCGTGGCGATTGCGGGAGCTGGCGAGCGCGAGGAGAAGCTGGTTGATGCCGAGCGGCTTGTTGAAGGCGCGCCGCGCACGGTTTCGACGGTCGACTACGCGCGAGGCGGCAAAGTCTTTGCCGGCGAATGGAGCGCTACGGCAGGCGCCTGGCGCGTCAAATACGAAGAATGGGAATTTTGCCACGTGCTCGAAGGCGCGTGCGAGCTTGTTCCCGATGGCGGCGAAGCTGTGCGCTATGGCGAAGGTGATAGCTTCATTATCGAGCCTGGCTTCACCGGCGTGTGGCGCGTGATCGAGCCGATGAAGAAGCGCTACGTCATCCGGTACGACTGAACTGCACTTTCACTGCAATCGATGTGCGCCAAGCGCTTGTGTTAACCTCTCGGTCAGCACTTGTTTACGCTTGGCGCGCAAAGATTGACGTGCATTAGCCAAGAGGGCGCGTTCATGTTCAAGATCGCTCTTGTCGAACTGAAACAGGACCTCCACTCCGCGTTCGATAGGCATTGGCGGGGGCTCGCCGGAGTGGCTTTCATGGTCATGGCGATGGCGGCGATCCAGTATGAAGAGCGCTTGGCGCCGGAGCTCACTCGCCTGAATGATGGCTTCTCCCACGTCGCCACGGATTTTTCCAGGAAGCTCGCCAGCTTCACGCTCTAGGGCGCATCCGGACACCGCGAAGTTTGCATCTCCTTTCATAAGGAAGGGGAGGCTCCATGAAACTTGACCGCCGTGCGCTCCTGGAGGCGCTTGGACTCAACGTCGTCGCTGGCGCGGCCGGCGCGCAGGAAGTGGAGGCGCCGCCGACTGTGCCTTCGGCGCAAGCAAGTTTGACTGATCGCATCGTTCAGCGCGCGACCGAGAACCGGCACCGGCTGATCTTCGACGGTGAGCGTTTTTCGGGCGCTGCCTACGATCTGCTGTTGCAGGAAGGGCGGGCTTCGCAATTCGTCTGCTTTGGCGAAGAACACGGTATCGCGGAGAACCCGAAACTCGCGGCACAATTGTTCGCTGACCTCCGCTATGACAAAGCCTGCGTTGAAATCTCCGCCCCTATGGCGGTGGAGTTGGATCGCGCTGCGCGGAACGGCATCGAGGGATTGCGGGAACTCTTCCGTGATCCCGGCGCACAGGTGGCATTCTTCGGGATGCGCGAGGAGGCGGAATGGCTGGCCGCTGTGCGCGCTGCGCGGCCGGGGCGTACGCAGGCGATTTGGGGCTTGGACTACGAAGTCGGCGGGGATCGGCGGCTGATTCAGTTGCTGAAGGCAAGACGAAAGCCGGCTGCTGCCGAGGCGGCGCTCGCAGTGCTTGAGTCCGCGTCCGCGGCAAGCTGGGCGCAGTACGCGGAGACGCGCGGGCCGCAATACATATTCAGCTTCTCGGGCGATCCCGCGCTCGTTGCGGCCGTGCGCGCGGTTTGGCCGAGCGCGGACCCTGAGGCGCAGAGCATTCTCACCACGCTCGAAGAGACGTTGGTGATCAATCAACTGTGGACACAACGCAGGGGGTGGGAGTCCAATCAACGGCGCGCTGAACTCAATCGCGCCAATCTGCGCCGCTATTGGGCCGCCGAAGGCGAACGTAATCCCAAAGTCATGTTCAAATTCGGCGCGAGCCACATGGTGCGTGGCCTAAGCCATACGCAAGTGATCGATATCGGTACTCATGTGTCCGAGCGCGCCCAATTGGCGGGCCAAAAGAGCTTCCACGTCGGCGTGTTTCCTGGCGCGGGATCGCGCCTGGCGCAGCTTGATCCGAGCACCTGGACGTATCGGCAGGTCGAGGCCGGGACATACACTGAGGAGGGCATGACGCCACTGATGTCGGCAGCCTATTCCGATGGCTTTACGCTGATCGACTTGCGGCCGCTACGCGCCCTCGTCTTTGGTCGTCGGCACAAAGATCTTGATGCTGACTTGGTGCGCACGATCCACGGTTTCGACGTGCTTCTGGTGCTTAGTGGCTCGACGGCGTCAGCGAACCTCTAAGCCCCTTGTCTACGATCGCGGGAAGGTAATCCAGTCTAGACGCCTCGCTTCTGACCGAAGAGGTGGATGTGCAAGCGGTCAGAATAGTTGAAGCCGTGGGCGATGACAGTGTCTATGAGTGCCGGGCCGCGCGCGAGAAGGGCTTCAGAAGTCGTGCCTTCCGGCATGATATAAACGCGCTGCGGCGGGAATTCGTGACGCGAGGCTATCGTCGCTGCCACGCCCACATCGGTTGCGTCCCGCGCTACGAACTTCAGCGATGCGGACGCCATTTTCGCGAAGCGAGAGAGCGCCTCGTGATTTAACGCGAGCGCCGCCTCATTGCCAGAGTGCGCAAGTTTGGGCGAGACGACAAAGTGGTCGATGCGCTCGACCAGATCTTCGATTGGAACGATGGAGCCGTTGGTTTCAATTTCGATGACCGCGCGCGGATTATTCTCGCGCAGCGTATCGATGAGTTCGATCACGCCTTCGCTCTGCAACAGCGGTTCGCCGCCGGTAATGACGACTCCCTCGCTGGGTAGTGCATTTATGCGCGCGGCGGTTTCAGCGGCGCCAAGCTTCACCATCTCTGCGCCGATCTCGAACTTCATGTTGCGCACATGCGCGAACGGCGTGCCGACCCAGTTCCAGGTGTAGGCGGTGTCGCACCAGACGCAGTGCAAGTTGCAGCCGGAAAGCCGCACGAATGTACGTGGCCGGCCGATCGCCGGGCCCTCGCCCTGGATGGATCGGAAGATTTCAGGCTCGCCCTCGTCGTTGCGCGCGAGCTTGAGGAGGCGGCTCATCGGGCCGGCATCATCTCCACCAGCGCGCCGCCAACGGCCATCGCGATCTGCGGGAAGACTTCGCGGAGCGAGGAGTCGATGCTGGTGTAGAGCGGATTGACCGGTGAGAGCGGGCCAATGCGCAGATTGATGCCTTGCGCTACGCTGTTGCCGGCGTGCTGCACGAGCGCGGTGAGGAACGGCAGGTGCGAACCGCCGCCCGCGAGAACGACGTCGATTGTCGGCGCGCCGGCTGCCTGGGCGCGTTGTGCTACAACACGCAGGCTGGCCGCGATCGTTTGCGCCAGCGCTTGTTGATACGTGCGGAACGCAGGATCTTCGGCCAGTTCCTTGGCGATCACGGTGATGGTCTTGCGGCCGACGCGCATCGTGCATTTGCCGTGCCGGAAGATGTCTTTCTTCAGTTCGCGCGCGGTGAGACGGGCAGCACGCAGCGTGCGCATGTCGTCGGGGTTGTTGCGGTCGAAGCCCGCCTTGCGGAGCATGAGCTCAATCAGGATGCGATCGACCTCATCGCCCGCGAGTGCGCTGCATTGGCGCGCTTCTTTCACTTCGCTGAGCGACGGCGGCTCGACGCTTTCGTCAAAATCGAACGCCGCCATGTCGTTGGTGCCGGCGCCGATATCGAGAACCATCACAAAGCGCGTGGGTTGCGATGTGAATGCTAGCGCGGCGGCGGCGGCGGCGTGCGGTTCGAAAATGCCGGTTTCCAGCATCCCATTGCCTGGCGCCTGCGCAGCACGATCGAGCGCTTGCTTGCACTGTGCGATGGAGATGCCTTCGCCCTGCAAGAGAAATTGTCGGCCAAGCAGCGCTGAGACAGCCGCGGCTTCGTTGAAGATGGTCTCAAACGACTGATCGATGCCGCTGCCTGGGCGCCAAACTGGGCTGGTATAGCGGCGCTTTGAATTGACGACGCCGTTCGGCATGTTTGGGGCAAGATCGATCGCTTCGCGGATGAGTTGATCCAGGTAAGCGATGTAAAGAACAAGCGCGTCGCGGTGGGTGAAGGTGCCGGTCGGATCCATCGACGGGCGGAGTTTCGTCCGCAACGCTTCCTGCACACTAGTAGCGCCAAGCACGGTCTTGAATGAGATCAGCGGATCGCGCGCCGTGTCGACGCCGCGATGAGCGTGTTGCAGTGCCTGCGGACCAAAATAAACGCGCCCATCATCCACATAGATCACCGACGGGGTAAGCAAGGGATGCTCGGCGCCGGAAATGGCGCCAATTGGAAGGGGCTTCACGCCGACTTCGAGCGGCAGCGTTGGGTCAAGGCAGATCGCCGCCTTTGACAAAGCGGTGCCGAAGTCGATGCAAATCCTCGCCCGGGAGGTCCAGTCGCGTTCGCCGGTATCGTCCATCACTAGCCCTATACGCCGCTCGGGCGCTTAGCGCCAATCCGCTGTTCCGCGCCAGCAGCACGCGCACGTGAAGAAGATTTTATCCACAGTCTCTAGGCAGGAAGCGGCAACCGCAACGACGCGCGCAATCCGCCCAAGGGGCTGCGGCTCAACCGAATATCGCCGCCGTGGCTGCGGGCGACGTCTCGTGCAATCGCTAGCCCGAGACCAACGCCCTTTTGGTTTCGGGAGCGAGTCTCATCGAGGCGCGAGAAGGGACGGAAGGCTTCTTCATAGAGTTCTTCTGGAATGCCCGGGCCGTTATCGTCGACGCTGACGGTGATGAACTGATCCGTGCTCGAAACGGCGACCCGAACGCGATCGCCGTGCGCGGCGGCGTTGTCGATCAGGTTCGCGAGGCAACGCTTGAGCGCGCGCGCCCGCCCAGGCGTGGCGACCGAAGTCTGATCGCCTTCAACGGCAACGTCGGCGCCGTTGCGCGCAGCGTCTGCAACAATCTCGGCAACGGCTTTGGTGACGTCGACAAGTTCCGGCGTCTCGTCGGCAATGCCCTTCGCGAAAGCGAGATACTCGTCGAGCGTCTGCTCCATCTCGGCCAGGTCGCGCTTGATGTCGTCAATTTCCGGCGACGGCTCCATCATCGCCAGCTGCAGCTTGAGTCTTGTCAGTGGCGTGCGCAGATCGTGGCTGACGCCAGCAAGCAATTGGGAGCGCTGATCTATATGTTTCCTAATGCGCTGGCGCATGTCTTGAAACGCAAGCGTAGCCCCTCGCACTTCGCGCGCGCCGCGGGCCCGGATATAGCCGGTGTCCTCACCGCGCCCGAAACGTTCCATCGCGTCGGCGAGTTTCTCGATCGGCCGCACTTGGTTGCGGATGAAGATAACGGAGACAACGATTAGAAAGATGGTCGCGCCCGAAATCCAAGCTACGAACAGCGGTCCCGAGCGCGCTTGCACACGATCGCGGTAGGCCTTGAGTTGCAGGACGCCGTTCTCGATGGGCACGCGGATCAGCACTTGTGGGCCGGGGCAAGTTGAATCGTAGAAGACGTCGCGGTTGATGTCTGTCTGCAGGGCGCGCAGCAGATAGCGATCGAGCGTCGAGCCCCAGGCGCGGCAGCGTGGCGCGGCGAGTTCGGCGCCGGGCTGCAGCTCGATCTCAAGCCGCAACGGGCGCATCGCATATTCGCGCAATTGCTCGAAGTTCTCCGGCGTCGGATTGCGTTCGTAGAGCTGAATCACAAGCGCCACGTCGGCGGCGACGCCTTGGCTCATGCGTTTGGACGTCGCCTGCCAGTGATCATCCAAAAAAACGAGCGTGATGATCAGCTGCAGCAATGCTGCTGGCGCGACGATGATGAGCAGCGTCCTCCAATAGAGGCCCTTCGGCAGGACGTCGCGAAAGCGCATGCGTGGTTTGGGCACCGCGTCCATTAGTCGGCCGCGAGCCTGTAGCCGACGCCGCGCACCGTTTGCAGGAACACTGGCGCGCGGGGATCGACCTCCATTTTGCGCCGTAAGCGCGTGACTTGCACATCGACGGAGCGCTCAAGCCCAGCGCCGGTGCGCTTCGCCAATTCTTCGCGGCTAATGACTTCGCCTGGCCGCGTGGCGAGCACCCGCAGCATGGCGACTTCCGCTTCGGTGAGCCGCACGGTTGCGCCGTCGCGTGAGAGTTCGCCGCGGCTGCTGTTGAAGCTAAAGGGCCCGAATGTGACGATTTCGGGCGCCTCGCCCCGCGTTGCGATGGTGCGGCGAAGGATGGCGTTGATGCGGAGCGCCAGCTCTGCCGGTTCGAACGGCTTGGCGACGTAATCGTCCGCGCCGATGGAGAGGCCGCGAATGCGATCCTCGGCCATGCCGCGCGCCGTCAGCAGCACGATCGGCACTTTGGACGATTTGCGGACGCTTTCGGCCAGCGAGAAGCCGTCTTCGACTGGCATCATCACGTCGAGGATGAGGAGGTCGAAGTCCATGCCATCGAGCAATTTGCGGGCGCCGGCCGCGTCAGCTGCCGCCGAAACGCGCGCGCCGGCCTGGGAGAGGTATTTCTTGAGCAGTTCTCGGATGCGATCGTCGTCATCCACCAGCAGAAGGTGGGGCGGGCGATCCAGGGCGTCGAAGGCGGGCGCGGCATTCACGTGCGGCGACCCCGGCAAACGTGGCGACGCGCAGGTTGGTTCGACCCTTTTTCGATCGATTTGAGGGGTGGAAATGCTACCCTCCATTCAAGTTCGTTGACACTCATGCCGTGAGACACAAAATACCCCGAAAAACCAACCCTGCTGCGCTGCACAATTCCACCAGCGTGGCGGATCGGCAAGGCCCGATCATAGAGGAGGAACCGAATGGCGGCGCAGTCTTTCGACAATCGCGATGGCTGGATTTGGATGGATGGTGAGTTCATCCCGCATCGCGATGCCCGCGTCCACGTCCTCACGCACGCCATGCACTATGCCTCCGCGGTGTTCGAGGGTGAGCGCGCCTATGACGGCGTCGTCTTCAAGAGCCGCGAGCACAGCGAGCGCCTTCATACATCAGCCAAGCTGCTTGGCTTCCAGGTTCCCTACAGCGCCGAAGAACTTGACCGTGTGAAAGCCGAATTGGTGTCGCGCCAGAAGACGCCGAATTGCTATATGCGCGTGATCGCGTGGCGTGGATCGGAGCAGATGGGCGTCTCGGCGAAGCGCGATGACGTTCACGTGGCCGTCGCGTCCTGGGTTTGGGGCGATTACTTCGCCGACAAGATGAAGGGCGTGCGCTTGATGATCGCGCCTTGGCGCCGGCCTGCGCCGGACACGGCGCCTATCGCCTCTAAGGCCGCTGGCCTCTACATGATCTGCACGCTCTCGCGTCATGCGGCGACAGATGCGGGTTTCGACGATGCCATCATGATGGATTGGCGTGGTCAGATCGCCGAAGGCACCGGCGCCAACATCTTCTTTGTGAAGGATGGCGTGCTGCATACGCCGTATCCGGATTGCTTCCTTAACGGCATCACGCGTCAGACGGTCATTGGCCTAGCCAAGGCGCGCGGCATCGAAGTTGTCGAGCGCGCGATCTGGCCGAGCGAACTCGCGAGCTTCAGCGAAGTGTTCCTCACCGGCTCTGCCGCCGAGATTACCCCAGTGCGCGAAATCGCCGGCCTTCCGTTCAAGCCGGCGGCGATGACGGAAATGCTGCTGAACGACTTCGCAGCGCTGACGCGCCGGAAAAACGCGGCGTAGCTCGAAGTTCAACGGAACTAAGCGCGAGGCGCGCATCGTGCGAGGGGTTGCATTCTCTGGGTCATCAGCATCCCGCTGCCGATCATCATTCTGCTGTTCCTGTCTGGAGTGTTGAATTAGGCGCCTGGAACGGTCCACGCTTCTGGGAGGCGCGGAAAGTGACCCCACCTTTCCCACCGCGCCGCGTCGTTACCTTTGGGGCGCGATGCAAGGCCCCGCTCGGGCGGATCGGGAAATCCCGACCAAGTGTTTCTGATGAGAACGAGGTCTTCGTCGTCGGACGCGGCGATGTACGCGATGTCGTTTCGGGTGAACCAGTCGCGATCTCGCCCGAAAATTCCTGTGTTGGGAAACGCGCGCCAATCGACTTTCGTCCAGTTCAACGACTTTAATGCACGCTGATGAAAGCCGCGCTCTTGTGCGGCGACTTGCGGGCCGGTGGCATCCCACGGCACTGGCTCCCACTCGGGGAAGACGTCATCGCGCTTGTAGATGCTCACGCTGAAGCCCCTTCAGTCTCCGGCGTCATGAAATGTCCGTGCAGCGTCGCGATCGGCTGTGTCTTCTCGCCCTGCCAGGCTTCGGCTTGTACGTTAGCGATCCGCCGCCCGATTTTTACGACTTTGGCGCGGGCGAAGGTGTCCACCGGCTTGCCGGAGCGCAGATAATCGATGCCGATATCGACTGTCTTCGGAAAACGCTCGCTCTTTGAGGCAATCGCGAGTTGCGTGAGCGCCGTCACTTCAAGCAACGCACCAACCACGCCGCCATGCAGCGCCGGCAGCAGCGGATTGCCGACGAGGTGTTGGCTGAACGGCATGATCAGCGTCAGCTCGTCGCCCTTAAGTTCAGCGCGAATGCCGAGGAAGCGCGCGTACGGCACGCGCTCAATCGCGGCGGTGACGCGTTGTTGCGGCGTGTCGCTCATTTCTTCTTCCGCAAATTCGCGCCGAACTTCCGGCCGTTGTTCGAATTGACCATGAACGCGGCGGCGACGTGGGCGATCGGATTTTCCGGCGTCTCGTCGTAAGCGACGGCGCGCACGAACGCGACGCTGCGGCCAAGCTTGTAGCAATGCGCCTCCGCCAACACCGCGCGCTCCGGCGTTGCGGGGCGCATGTAGTCGATACGCAGATCGATGGTGGCGACCGTGGTCGGGTGCTCCATCGCCGCGACTGCGGCGGTGCCGCACAGCGTGTCGAGGAACGTGGTGATGACGCCGCCGGCGATGACGCCGGTCTCGGGATCGCCGACGAATTCTGCGCGATAAGGCACGCGGCCCCACACGCGCGCCGGCTCAATCTTCGCCACTTCCATGCCGAGCGCCTTGGCCTGCGGCGTGAACTGGATCATGGCGCGCACGCGCTGCAGTGGATCGTCCAAAGGGGACGCGTAGGAGGTGGGTTCGTCGCTCATCCGGCGGTGGTACCAGCGCCCGGCGCGCCCCGCCATTGTCGCAAATTGACGTTTCGTCACTTTTGTGACTTGTAGGTGACCAGAAAGTCATCCGGGGAAAGAAGATGAGCGAAACGGCGGTCAACGTCGAGCCGATCGGCAAGCGGGAGAAGACCAAGGTCGCCAATCGGCAGGCCATCCTGGTGGCTGCGCGCGCCGTATTTGCGGAATTGGGCTACGAGGCGGCGACCGTGCGTGACATCATTCGCGGCACCGAACTCGCGAGCGGCACGTTCTACAATTACTTCAAATCGAAAGAAGAAGTGTTCGACGCGCTGGCCGACGACGGCGCCCGGCGCTTCCGCCCGATCCTGCGCATGGCGCGCGAGAACGCCAACAGGTTCGAGGATTATCTTCACTCAGCGTTTGTCGCCTATTTCCACTTCATCGTTCAGGACAACCAAGTCGAGGGCCGCCCTATCGATGAGCGACGTCCGCACATCTTGCGCATGGATACGCCGGAGATGGTCGCGGTCTATCAAGAGGTGCGCCAAAGCCTAGAAGACGCGATCGCCCACGGCGACGCGCCGCGCGTTGATGCTGATTATCTGGCTTGCGCATGCATCGGCATCGCGCAAGAGGTGGGGTCGGCCATGTTGCGCCGTTCGCCGCACGATATTGACGCTGCGGCAGACTTCGTGACCGGCCTTCTGCTCAAGGGCCTCGTTGGTGCGGCCCGCAAAGACTGACCTAGGAGCGTTGCGTTTGTCCTGGTTGCGCAAAGCGCTTGTGCATCTTGCTTTGTCGCGCTCCGACGAGGCCCTGATCAAAGCCTCCGGCGGCGAGCCTCGCACCGTGCGCGGGATGACGCTCGACCCGCGCATGCAATTTCTCGAAGCGCAAGCGCGCCAGCGCGCGGTTCCGTGGGAGCAGATGAACGTAGCGATTCTGCGCGCGCAGACTGAAGCGGGTGCGGAGTTGTTTGGGGGCGGCAAAGTTTCCGGTGTGCGCATCGAGAAGGTCTACGTGACCGGCCGCAGCCATTCTGTGCCGTGCCGTCTCTATCTGCCGACTGTTCGGGACAATTCAGCGGCCATGATGGTGTACCTCCATTTCGGCGGCGGCGTGATCGGTTCGCTCGAGAGTTGCCACCGCTTGTGCGGTCTCATTGCGAAAGAGGCCGGTGCGCCGGTGCTTTCCGTCGACTATCGCTTGGCGCCGGAGTTCAAGTACCCGAATGGCCTGGACGACTGCATCGCCGCTTACAATTGGGCGGTTGATAACGCTGCGCGCTATGGCGCGCCTGTAGGCAAAGCGGCCGTCGGCGGCGACTCCATGGGCGGCTTGTTCTCCGCCATCATCGCGCAGGAGGCACGTAGGACGAAACCGCCGGTGCTACAGCTGCTGATCTATCCTGGGATCGACTTTGTCTCCGACACGCCATCAATGCACGAATTCGCGGACGCTTGGCCGCTGACAGCCGAAACGCTCGACTTCTTCGTGAAACAATATCTCCCAGACAACGCTGATCCGAGCGATCCGCGAATCTCTCCCGGTCGTGCGCAGGATTTGCGCGGCCTTGCGCCGGCACTGATCTATGCGGCGGGTTTTGACATGTTGCTGGATCAGGGCGCTGCGTATGGGGAACGACTGCAAGAAGCGGGTGTGAAGGTTGTCTACACGCGGTTCGACTCGCTGCCGCACGGGTTCGTCGCGTTCCCATCGGCTGCGCCGGCGGCCGAAGCGGCGATCCGGCAGATCGCGCGTGAGACGGCAGCCGCACTGAAAGGCAATCGCTAGATGACCGCTTCCGTCGAAACGGGTCGTATCGACGGGCAGAAAATTGATCGCGGCGCTTGGAGCTGGGCGCTCTTTGAGTGGGGACGCAATCCCTGGGTGCTGCTGGGCACAATCTACGTGTTCGCGCCCTACATCTCCAACGTCGTTATTGGCGATCCGGTGCGCGGGCAGGCGTTGATCGCCAGCTGGCACACCACGGCAGGCGTCATCATCGCCCTGACGTCGCCGTTCCTCGGGGCGGCGGCGGACCGGATGGGGCGTCGCAAGCCGCTGCTGGCGCTGAGCACGGCGGCGCTGGCGTTTTGCATCGCCGTCAAATGGTTCGCGCTGCCAAACGACGAAGGCCTGCCGCTATGGGCGATCGGGCTTTTCACAACGGCGGCGGGCGTGTCGTTCGTCTACACAGAAGTGCTGCACAATTCGATGCTGACCCGAGCCGCGCCGCCGGGCGGCATCTCGAAAGTCTCAGGTTTGGGGCTCTCGCTAGGCAATGCGGCGTCGGTCTTGCTGCTGGTTTTCGTCCTAGTCACGATGGCGTTGCCGGGGCAGATTGCGCTGCCGTTTATCCCCGATGCGCCGCTATTTGGGCTCGACCGGGCTGAGCACGAGCCGGATCGTGTTGTCACACTGCTTTGCGCGGCGTGGCTCGTCGCCTTCTCGATCCCGATCTTCCTCTACACGCCAGATCTCACCACCACGGGTGAGAAGTTCGGCGACGCGCTGCGTCATGGCGTCGGCAACGTCATCCGCACCATTCGCAAGCTGCGTGACTATCGCAACGTGGCGCTCTTCCTTGTCGCGCGCATGCTCTACGCTGACGGCAAGACCGCGATCCTGATTTTCAGCGGAGTCTACGCTTCAGGCGTCATGGGCTGGGATCTCTTGGAGATGCTGTCCTACGGCATTCTACTGAGTATCTTCGCCGTAGCGGGTGGTGTGCTGAGTAGTTGGCTCGATCACGCCATTGGCCTGAAGCGCGCTGTCGTCGCCGAGATCAGTGCGACATTGCTGTGCTTGTTGTTCATGGTGTCGATGTCGCCGAACTCGATGTTCTTCATGCCGGTGGAGCCGAATGTGACGGTTTGGACCAGCCCGCTATTCTCGACCGCCCCCGAGCTCGCGTATCTGGCCTTCGCCATTGTGATCGCCATTTCGATTACGGCGGCCTACGGCTCAAGCCGGGCGCTAATGGCGCGCCTCGCACCCGCTGGCATGGAAGGCGAAGTGTTCGGCCTCTATGCGCTGTCCGGCTCGGCAACGGCGTGGCTCGCGCCCGGCGTTCTCGCTTACTTCACGACGGCGTACCAAAGCTTGCGTGCGGGATTTGCCTCCATAGCGCTGCTGCTGTTGGCTGGACTCGTGCTGCTGTTGCTTGTGAAAGCCCCTCAGGCGAATGATGAGGCGGCCGCGTAGGCGGCCGCTGCCGCGAGCGCTGTCACAATCGTTCCCCAAGCCATGTCTGCCCGCGTGACGCGCCAATCCCATGCCTTGAGCGTGGCTTGATTGGTGAGGTTGTAGGTCGCGTATGCAGCGAAGCCGAAGATTGCGCCGTTGAGCAGCGCCTTGGTCAATCCGCCGCGTTCCAACGCCGGCGTGACAGCAAAGAAGACAATCGCGCTGACGTAGACGACATAGAACCCAAGGGCGGCGCTGAGGTTCAGCGGCGCGCGCGTAATGTCGCCAAGGATCGGCTGATAGAGCCGCGGCCACATTCGCTTGAGCCACACCGCATCTAACCCGAGAAAGGCGAGGGCAGTGACGATCCAAGCAATAATGTAGGCGGACATGTCGAGCGTACGTACGACGGGCGCGTGCGGATCAGCCGGAGCCTAGGTGCGGGTTACTCTGTCAGTTGGCGCAGGATCGTCGCTGAGTCGAAGTAAACACGCTCACAGACGATCTTTGCGCCGCCCGGCGCGAACTCGAACACCGCCGCCATGCGGACGCGGACTTTCCTGCCCGTCGGCGCAAGTTCGCCTTGCGGCGTTTGGATCGGGCCATTGTGGGTGCCGGTCAGCCAGAACTCGGCTAGAACGGCATCCTCCATGGCGCGGAGAAGGATCGGTTCGTTGGCTTGGTCGGGGAACGTGCGGCGGGACGCTTTGAAATAGTTCATTACCGCCTCGGCGCCATCGAAGATCTGGCCGCCGCCAAAGAGTTCGTAACGCGGGTGATCGAACGTCGAGAGCGTCGTATCAAAATCATGTGTGATTTCGGACGCCATGTGCTTGGCGACGAGGGCAATGCGTTCTTCGGCGAGAGTGCTCATGTAGCGGCATTTCCTCCAGAATGGCTGATGATAGATATCTTTTGCCAAATCTTCCGTGACAAGCCCGTGGTCAGATTCTCGATTTCGGTAACCGCATCAATAACGACCGGATCTCGCATTCTTTCGGCATAGAGCGCCGCCAACTTGGCGATCAACGCCAGCATCTCGGCGCAATAGTCGAGGTAGAGTGTCAGCGCTTCCGCGCTTATTGCGTTGACGCCCTTGCTTGTAAGTGTGTGTGGATCCTTGGTCAGTTGGTGCATGTCGACGACGTGAGCAATAGAACGCAGCGTATGCAGTTGATCCAGCGCGCGCTGGCGCTTCATGCGGTCATCGAGGCCAATGAGAAACCACGTCGCGCCGCCGAAGAGAATAACAAGATTTACCGCCGCCTCTAGGGTTTGCAAAAGGCTGACGTTCGTCTCCATGTCATCGAGCCGGAGCAACTTTACGGCGCTGATCAATGCCCAGATACCGCCCATGATGACGACGCTGACCGCGATACGGAGCGGCCAATTGTGTGCGGCGATCTCGGCGGCGCGTTTTGCCGTCTTTTGGGCGGTGACGACAAGTTCATCGCACACTCGGCTTAAGCCCGATTCTGGGAAACGCGCGCTGACCCGGTCTCGCAACCGTCCCAACGTCTCAATGATCCGCACGGGGTCGAGAGTTCTGTAGCTCACTGCAGGTTCCGTGATCGCTGGACTGACCGTTCGTCGAATGCTTGACCAAACGCGGCGCCACGAACTTGGCTCGTGGTCTCCGCTGCATAGCGCCGTCCATTGGGGGCCGCTTGGCATGTGATGACAATGTTGAGGGCGTCGAGCCGCACGAGAGGCATCGGGCTAAACGCCTCTGGGGTGAAGAGACGCACACGCGTGATATCAGGCGACGCTTTCAGGACTGTGACCTCGCCACGTAATCGGTCGGCAAACCGCCGCGCCTGTTCGCCGCGAATGCTCTCGCGCGTCGGCTGGAATGCATAGGTGGCGCTTATCTCGTCTTCGCGGAGAAGCCGAACGTCATCGACACGACCCATTTGTTCGCTTGCACACCAGGACACGCCTTCGAAGTCCTCAGCCATCCTGTCAAACGCCCGCCGCTGATCTCCGTCCAGTTCGCTGCGTTGGGGCGTGACGAGACGGAGGCGTGGGGATGCGGCGGGATCGAACCGCGCGTGCCAATTGGCCTTCGCGGTGTTCAGTTCGAAATCGAACGCATAGTCGATTTTTGCCGCCTGAGTTGCCGCTACGGCCTGGGTCAGCAGTGCAGGGCCAACGTTTTGCGCCGCCGCCGATGCGGCAAAAACCGCTATCGCGACGAGGGTGAGTAGGCGGACGACGCGAAACATGCGGACAGACATTGGCATGACGATTGCGGCGGCTCAACGGCGCGGGGGCTTCGATCAGCTCCCCTTTGCGTTACATAGGAGCCGTGGATGCTCGCACGCCCCTTCTGCCGCCGCCATTCGAGGAATGGTTTGCCGCGCGTGGCTGGGCGCTCCGCCCACACCAGCTCGAACTGGTGACACGGGCGAAGGACGGACTCTCCACCCTGCTTATCGCGCCGACCGGAGCCGGAAAGACGCTCGCCGGTTTTCTGCCGAGTCTTATCGAGTTGGCCCCGCTGAAAGCGGAAGGAGCGCGCCGGTCGCACAAGCTCCACACGCTCTATGTCTCGCCGCTGAAGGCTTTGACGACGGATGTCGCCCGCAATTTGAACATTCCTGCCAGCGAGATGCAGCTTGGCGTACGAATTGAGACACGTACCGGGGACACGCCGCCGTCGAAACGCCAGCGTCAGCGGGCCCACCCACCGGACATCCTGCTCACCACGCCAGAACAATTGTGTCTGCTTATCGCCTCAGAGCATGCGCGCGTGTTTTTCGAGGATTTGCAGGTCGTTGTGATCGACGAAATCCATGCGCTCGCGCCGACCAAACGTGGCGATCTCTTGGCGCTTGCACTAGCGCGATTGCGGCGCTGGGCGCCTGGGCACCGCCGCATCGGCCTGAGCGCCACTGTCGCGGACGAAGAAGGGTTGGTGAGCTGGTTGCTTGGCGCCAATACGCCGACAGAGCATGTGATCGTGCGGGCGCCACCTGGCGCCGCGCCGATCATCGATGTTCTTGACTCTGACGCCACCATCCCATGGTCCGGTCACACCGCGCGGCACGCCATTCCCGAACTCTATGAAACGATCAAGCGCGCCAAGCTTGCGCTGGTGTTCGTGAACACCCGCGCTCAGGCGGAGATGACCTTTCAGGAATTATGGCGCGTCAATGAGGACGTGCTGCCGATCGCCTTGCATCATGGATCTCTGGATGTCGGTCAGCGGCGCAAAGTTGAGGCGGCAATGGCGGAGGGAAAGCTGCGCGCCGTCGTATGCACCTCGACGCTCGATCTTGGTATCGATTGGGGCGACGTCGATCTCGTGATCCAGATAGGCGCGCCCAAAGGGTGCGCGCGGCTGCTACAGCGCATCGGGCGTGCAAACCACAGGTACAACGAGCCTTCGCGCGCACTGCTCGCCCCAAGTAACCGCTTCGAAGTGCTGGAGTGCCGCTCAGCACAGGAGGCGGTGAGAGAAGGGGCGGTCGATGGTGAGTCTCAACGCGTCGGTGGCCTCGACTGCTTGGCGCAGCACATCATGGGCTCTGCCTGCGGCGAACCATTCGACGCAGATGAGCTCTACGCGGAGGTGGTCAGCACCTTGCCGTATGGGGCGCTCCCGCGTCGGCAATTTGACCGCGCAATCGATTTCGTCGCGATCGGCGGGTATGCGCTGCGAAGTTACGATCGCTACAAACGCATCGTGCAGGATCCGCATACCAATCGCTGGCGCGCGCGAAATCCGTCCGTGGCTCAACAGCACCGGATGAATGTGGGCGCGATTGTAGAATCGGAAATGCTCGATGTACGTTTGGCGCATCGCGCAGGCGCGCGGCCACGGCCGGGTACGCCGAAACAGGAGGGGCCTGCGCCATTGGTGGCGGGGCGGCGACTCGGTCAAATCGAGGAGTACTTCATAGAAGGCCTCGCGCCGGGCGACACGTTCCTGTTTGCGGGAGAAATCCTGCGCTTGATCGGCGTGCGCGAGACAGATGCGCTCGTCGTTCGCGCCAACGATCAGCAGAACCCGAAGATACCATCATACGCAGGCGGTAAGTTTCCGCTTTCCACATTTCTGGCAGATCGCGTCCGGCGCATGCTCAACGAGCCGCAACGCCAGAAGGCGCTGCCGAAGCAGGTGCGCGATTGGATCAAGATGCAGAAGCGGCGATCCGTTGTGCCCGCACCAGACGAGATGTTGGTTGAGACTTTTCCTCGCGCGGCCAAGCACTATTTGGTTTGCTATCCATTTGAAGGCAGGCTGGCTCAGCAAACACTGGGAGTGCTGATCACAAAGCGTCTCGAACGCCTTGGCAAGAACCCCATCGGTTTCCTCGCCAGCGAGTACGCCATGGCGGTGTGGGGGTTGGAGCCGATGGGAGACGTCGATCTCGCTCAACTCTTCGATGAAGATATGCTGGGTGATGATCTCGAAAGCTGGCTGGGCGAAAGCACCCTGATGAAATCGACATTCGGCAAATGCGCGGTGATTGCCGGGATGATCGAGCGCAACACGCCAGGTGCGGCGCGCAAGACCGGGCGACAAGTCAGTTTCTCCAGCGACCTCATTTACGACGTGCTGAAGCAGTACGAACCCGACCACATCCTGATGCAGGCCGCGTTCGCGGATGCGGGCGAAGGGTATCTGGACATTCGGCGTGTTGGCGCGCTGCTGCGCCGCGTCAAAGGCAAGATTGTGCATCGCGATCTGCCGCACGTCTCGCCGTTCGCGGCGCCGGTGATGCTGGAGATGGGCAAAGTGGGCGTGCGTGGAGGGGCGGACGAGGCCGTCTTGGAGGATGCTGCCTCGCTCATCGCTGAAGCGATGAGCTGACGCAGCGGATGGCTTGCGCCGCGCCGAGCGCGGGCGCAATTTCCGACAAAACATTGGGGGAAGCGATGCGGGCAATTCTGGCGGCTGCACTACTTTACGCATTCTCTGGCGCTGCCAGCGCGCAAGTGACCGATGCGACGCGGGCGGCGAACGCGACCTTCGCGCAGACGCTTCCCTGGGCAGATCGCGAAGACGAGGACTTCGCCAACCGTGGTTTTGTGGCGGCTTCCGATCAGCTGCAAATCCGCGCGGCCGACGGGCGCGTGGTTTGGGATTTCACAGCCTATGATTTCCTGCAAGGCGACGCGCCCGCCACGGTGAACCCCAGCCTCTGGCGGCACGGGCGCTTGCTCGCGCGTGCTGGCCTCTTCCGCGTGACCGATCGCGTCTACCAGGTGCGCGGTTTCGATGTCTCGAATATGACGATTATTGTCGGCGATACGGGGCTCATTATCATTGACCCGCTCGCAACCTCCGAGACGGCAGCCGCGGCTTTGGCGCTTGCGCGTCGTACGCTCGGCGACGCTCCGGTGCGTGCTGTGATCTATACGCACTCCCACCTCGACCATTTCGGCGGCGTGCGCGGTGTTGTCACCGATCCAACCGGCGTTGAGATCATCGCGCCAGAGGGCTTCATGGAGCACGCAGTGACGGAGAACGTCATTGCCGGAAACGCCATGGGCCGTCGCGCCATGTATCAGTTCGGCACCGGTCTCTCACCAGGCCCCTTAGGGCAGATGACGTCGGGCATCGGCCTGGCGGTGTCGGCAGGCACGTTCACGTTGATTGCGCCGACGCGAACGATCGCACGCACTGGCGAAACGCTCACTGTCGACGGCGTTCGTATCGAGTTCCAGGTGACGCCGGATACAGAGGCGCCGGCAGAGATGAACTTTTTCTTCCCAGATATGGGCGTGCTTTGCTTGGCGGAAAACGCCAACGCGACGATGCACAACATTCTCACGCCGCGCGGCGCCTTGGTGCGCGACGCAAAGGCATGGGCTGACTATCTGACCGAAGCGTTGCGCCTCTATGGCGATCGCACGCAAGTGATGGTGACGAGCCATACCTGGCCGCGCTTCGGCGGCGATCGGGCGCGCGACTTCATCGCGAGCCATCGCGATGCGTACAAATATCTCCATGATCAGACTGTGCGCCTGATGAATGCTGGTTACACTGATCGGGAGATTGCCGAGCGGGTGCGGCTGCCGGACTCGCTCTCGGCGCGTTGGTTCAATCATGGCTATTACGGCACGATGATGCACAATTCGCGCGCGGTGTATCAGCGCTATATGGGTTGGTACGACGGCAACCCCGCGAACCTCAATCCGCTGCCGCCGGTCGAAGAGGGCGTTCGCTTCGTGCGTGCGATGGGTGGCGCCGAGCGCGTGTTGGCGGAGGGCCAGCGCGCCTTTGATGAAGGGGATTATCGTTGGGCGGCGCGTGTGCTTAATCATCTCGTGTTCGCCGATCCGAGCAATGCGCCGGCGCGTCGGCTGCTCGCGCGGACACACCAGCAGATGGCCTATCAGGCCGAGAGCGCCATTTGGCGCAACATGTATCTCGTAGGCGCGCGTGAGCTGGATCAAGGCACGCCGGATCGTCCGCCGTCGGTGGTGAGCGCGGATCTCATTGGTGCAACACCAACGAGTTACATTCTCGATCTGCTTGCAGTGCGGCTGAACCCCGAACGGCTCGGTGATCGCCGCTATGCCTTCAACTTGGTTTTCCCGGAGCGCAGTGAGCGCTTCGCCGTGACGATCGCAAACGGCGTTCTGGTGCATGAGCGCGATCAAACCGTGGAAGGCGCGCCGACCATCACGTCGTCGCGGGCGGTATTCCTGCAAGCGATGGCGACGCAATCGATGGCGCGCGCTGTGTTGTCCAGACAAATCCGCATCACGGGAAACAGGCGATCGCTTGAAGGTCTTGGCGAAGTGTTCGACAACCCGAATCCAAATTTCCCAATCGTCACGCCCTGACGAATCCGATTTGATTTAAGGCGCATGCCGCTCCTTTCGCAGCCAGCACCGAAGCCCGAGCGTCCGCGTCGCGCGGCAACGCGTGCGCTGCCGCCGATGGCGATCGTCGGTGATACGGTTGAGATGCGGCTTGCCGATACGACGGTGACGGCGTTGTCGGACGGCGCGCTCTGGGTCGGCGATGCCAAGACGCTGATCATCTCCGATCTGCACTTGGAGAAGGGGTCGTCGTTTGCGCTACGCGGCCAGATGCTGCCGCCCTACGATACGCACGCGGCGTTGCTGAAGCTCACCGATCTGATGATGCGTCTGCAGCCGGAGATCATCGTCTCGCTCGGCGATAGCTTCCACGATAGCGGCGGTCCGGCGCGGATGGATGCGAAGGATCGCGAGTTGCTGCGCTTGCTGATGTCGCGCTGCGATTGGGTTTGGGTCGAAGGCAATCACGACGGACGCGCGCCGGAAACGCTGGGCGGCGCGTTCCATGAAGCCCTGCACATCGGCTCGCTAGTGCTGCGTCACCATCCCACCGAAGGCGCCGCGGCCGGAGAGATTGCCGGGCACTTGCATCCGTGTGCGCGGGTTGTTGGAAGGGGACGCAGCGTGCGCCGGCGCTGCTTTGCGACAGACGGCGCGCGGATGGTGATGCCTGCGTTCGGTGCGTTCACCGGCGGGCTCAATGTTTGTGGTGACGCTTACGCCAACATTTTCCCAAGTGGCGCGACAGCACTTGTGCTTGGCAAGCATCGCGTACTGCCGGCGCCAAACGAGCGTTTGATCGGCGACTAGAACCGATGCAGCGCCGTCGCGAGCGGAATGATCATGCAGATGATCATCGCGCCGCCCGTCAGCACTTGGCGCAGTACCGGATACCAGACAGGCGCTCCCGCATCGCGCGCGCTGCGATAGTCCCAAAGCGCCTGCACAGCGAACAAGCCCGCGAAGATGGCGGCCGCGCCGAGGACCGGGGTCACGTAGACGACCAAAGTCGCCAATGTCCAACCCGCCAACCCGGGCAGCGCGCTATACAACAAGCGCAAGCCGTTCGGTGCTTGCGGCGCCCGCATGATCTCGAAGCCACAGCGCACACCGCCGAGGAATGACAGCAACACCGCCGCATAGAGCGAAAAGCTGATCGCACCGAGCCGTGCGGTGCCGGCGTGTTCGGAGAGCGATATCAGCGCAGAAACAGCGAGTGGTGCGAGCCCAAGAAAACCCAGTCGTAGCGCTGCACGCGGTAAGAATGGCGGCGGATCGCTCACGGGCGGCGGAATACCACGGAGGCGCCCCATCCCGCCAACAACGCTAGCAGAACCGTCACGATGCCGTAGAGCCACGACACATTCGTTGCGAGATCGTGGATCGTGCGCTCAACGCCCACGCGCGAGATCATGATCGGAATGCGCTGGCGCGAGATTAGCCGGCCATCGCGAAAGAGGTAGGTATCGGCGTGATACTGCGCGATCGGCGCGTTGGCGGGTAAGCGCACTACTGCGCGGAAGAGGCCGCCCTGATATGCGGTCAGGCCACCGCGCACGCCCTCCTGCGGCGGGCGCGTGTACCATTGATAGAGCCCTTGCTCGCGCCGCAAGCGCACAAGCGCCGCGCGATACGCAGAGGGATCGCCGCCTGCGGGCACTGCGCTCGCAAGCTGGGCCGAGGCCGCTGGATCAAGCTGATAGCGCCAAATCGATTCTGGGCTGGCGATCTCGCGGAGCGGGCGGTTTGAAAGCACCGCGAAGAACGCCGGCGCTTCGCTGAAGCGCACTGCATCGCCGTTCACCCAAAGTCCGAACGGGAATTGGCCGCCGGGCACACGGCGTTTGCGCATGACCGTGGCGGGTTCGGTTGGCCCCCGCAGCACGACGACGATGTCGCCGCGCCCGCGACGGTCCGGGTTCACGCCGAACACGGTGATGTATGAGCCGCCATAGGTGGAGCTGACGGTGATCTGCTCCTCTGCGACGCCTGCGGGCAAGTCGTCGGCCACATCGCTGCCGGGCTGTTGCTGTGCGGTGGCAGGCACAGACACAAGGAGCGCGAAGACAAGGGCGGTGATCAGACGCTTCATCCGACGCCTCCGCCCAGCAGATAGACTTCCTCTGGCGGGATCACGAGATCAAACAGGAACTTAACGCTCGCCGCGACCAGCAACGCCCCCAAGATGCCGCGCACGTACTCGGCCTTGATGCCAGCGCCGACACGCGCGCCAATTTGAGCGCCCACCACGCCGCCAGCCATGAGCAGCAACGCCAGCACAAGATCGACGGTCTGCGTCGTCACAGATTGCAGAATGACGATCAGTGAAGAGATCACCAGCACCTGAAACTGCGACGTGCCGATGACGACATTCGTCGGCATGCGCAGTAAGTAGATCATGGCTGGGATCAGGATGAAGCCGCCGCCGATGCCCATGATCGCGGAGAGTGCGCCAATGCCGAATCCAATGCCGAGCGGCGGCAGCGCGCTGATGTAGAGCCCTGAGCGCGGAAAGCGGAGACGAAAGGGCAGGTTGTGCGCAATCGACTTCAGCGGCCGGCGGAGGATCGAAACGCTCTTGGGCGGCCGGCCACGCCAGAAGCGATAGCTCTCCCGCACCATCAAGAACCCAACGCTGGAGAGCAGCACCAAATAGAGAGCGGAGACGATCAGATCTAGTTGTCCGAGCCGCAACAGCCGCTCAAACAGGGCAACGCCGGCGGAGCCGCCGATTACGCCGCCAATCGAGAGCAGAAGACCCATACGCCAGTCGACCGACTTGCGCCGTTGCTGAGTCATTATTCCGGAGAATGAGGTCGCGGCGATCTGGCTCGCGCCCGTCGCGACTGCGACCGGCGCCGGGATCCCCAGGAACAGGAGCGCCGGCGTCATGATGAAGCCGCCCCCGACACCAACAAGGCCGGAAACGAAGCCGACGGCGCCGCTCACCAAAAGGATAAGCAGCACGGCCACCGGCATTTCGGCGATCGGCAAATAAATCAAAATTCTGCTCTGAACTCAGCGCCACAGCGCCACGCCCGCGGCCCTTATGGGGAGGGTCGCGCGTCGAAGCAACGCTCGTTTGCCGCTAAACTCCGGAACGTGCCCTCAGGTAGCGGGGCGGTTGTTCCAGGCGCGAGCGCCGAACTCGCCGTTCGCGGTCGCGCTTGCCGCACGCGGACGGAAAGCCTGAGCTCGCGCCCGAGCTTGCTCAACCTGGTTCTGGGTGAGTTGCGCTTCTATGGCTGTGGCGCGCGCAGCGGCGTCCTGGTCCCCCTGGCGTGCCGCCACCATGAACCAGAACAGCGCCTCAGAGGCCGAGGCGTTCACGCCGCGCCCCTGTTGGTAGAGAACGCCCAGATTGTACTGGCTATCGGCAACGCCGAGTTCAGCGGCCTGGCGAAACCAACGGAACGCCGCGGCCTCGTCTAGCGGAGCGCCTTCGCCGCGGGCGAAATAGACACCGAGGTCGTGCATGGCCCGGCGATTGCCTGCCGCCGCGGCGCGTTCCGTCCACTGACGCGCGATCGTCAGATCAGCCGTCACGCCTTCGCCGCGCTCATAGAGCTTTGCCAAGCGATACTGCGCCATCGGGAAACCGCGATCAGCGGCGCGGCGCAACATGGTGACGCCATCCGCGGTGCGCCCAGCTGCAATGCGCTGCAGCGCGAGTTCGTACTGTGCAGTGAGATCGCCCGATTGCGCGGCTTGCTCCAGCGACACGTTGCGCGCTGGCAGGGGGCCGGCGACGACTTGCTGCGCAGTCGGTGCCTGGCTGTCCTGCGCGACCGGAGTTTCCGTTGTGGGCGTGGCGTCCGACGTTGTCGCTCCCTCGGGGACGACGCCTTCAGCGGGCGCCTCGGCGAACGGGTCCTGCGGCGGCAGCGTTGGCGCGACGTCCGCTACCGGCGCCGGCGCGGGTTCGGCGTCTTGGGGCGGCGTGTTGTCGGCGCGGTTCTTAACGTAATACGCGCCGCCGATGAGAGCGGCAGCGACAAGGCTAGCGGCGCCCCAAAGCACCACGCGGCTTGGCCCGCGGAGGCTGAGCTTCGGCGTTTCGCCCGTTGCGTCGGGGCGCGTCTTAGGCAGCGACTGCGCCTGTGCGGCTTTGCGCGCATTGGCGAGATAATCGTTCTTTGCCGGTGCGGTCGGCGGATCTTCCGGGAGCGGCGGCAATTCGGTGATCTCGGGCATGTCGAGCGAGAAATGCTCCTCGGCATCGGCGTTTGCCAAGGGCACATCATTGTCCTGCTGTGTCACCAGAGGCGCGACTGCGTCCTCGATCGTGGCCGGTGCGAGGTCGTCTTCGGGCGTCCAGAATGGATCGTCATCAAGGGGCGGCGGCGCGGCCAGTGTTTCCTCAGTGACCGGATCGTCGATCAGCAGATCGTCATCCGGTGAAACTTCGATCGATTTGTATTCCGGCGGCACAAACGCTTCCTCTGCGGCAGTGTCGTCGACCAACAAGTCGTCGATCTGATTGTCCTCGGCGAAATAGATATCGTCTTTGCTCGGGGCCTCTGTTGCCTGTGGGCGCGGCGGCAGCGGCGCTGCACGCACGGGTTGGGCGGCGTCGCGCGGAGAGGTGTATGGCGCGGGCTCAGGATTGCTCAGGTCGTAAGTTGTGCTGGCGTCGTCAAACGACGGGAAACTCGAGCGATCGAACGACGATTGGAACTCATCCTGACGGCGTGAGGTCGTCGGGATCGACATCGTCGGCGCCGTGTCAAGGGCAGGCGTCCCGAGCCCACTCTCGAACTCTTCCAGCTTCGAAGCGACGCTCGACACTGCCTTCTGCACAGGCGCGATCGCTTCCTGGCTGTGCTCCTCGACTTCAGCCAGACGTTGCATGATCGAGCTGATCGCTTCCGAGACACGCTGACCAGCGCGCTCTTCGCTATCGAGCATACGTTCGCCCAATTCGCGGGCGAGGATGTCTTGGCGCTGGTTGAACCGGTCCGCCATGCGAGCGACTTGCTCACCCACATGCTCGATTGCCTGCGCACTGCGCTGCTCAACGGCGCCAACGCGCTCCTCAAGCCGCTCCGACAGGCGGCCGACTTCGAGACCCATGCGATCGAACGCAGCGGCTTCGCGGCGCTCGATCTCGTCGAAGCGTTGCTCAAGCGTCGTCGCCATACGCGACAGCTCTTCGCGGACAGCAGACGCCGCAGCATCGTCATTGCGCGCTTCAACCGTGCGCAGACGCTGGTCCACCGTTTCCGACATGCGCTTGATCTCTATCGAGATCGCTTCGATCGTTTGCGCTTGGCGGCGTTCGGCGGCTGCGAGGCGGCGGTTCACATCGGTGAGGGCGCCTTCGACGCCTTCATCGCCCGCGAGCACCGCTTGCAGCTCCTGGGCAATTTCTTCGCGCACCGTCTGCGCCATCGTGTCGAGGCGCTGCTCGAGCATTGCGCGCACGGCTTCGGTTTCGTATGCGCCGACATTGCCTTGTTCAATGCGAGCGCCGAGCGAAGACACCGTCTCTTCGATGTGGCGGATCGCGGTGTTGGCCGTCGATTCAGTTTCTTCGAGCTTGTCCGCGAGGCGCTGCAGCGCGCGATCGAGGCTCTCAACCGTTCCGCCGATCTGCTCGACCTTGGCGTTGTTCACCGTTGACGCTTCAACACTTGCGATGCGCGCCTCGAAAGCCGCGAGCGCGCCGGTGAGGGGGCTTGCATCGGACTTCGTCTCAAGCACCGCGAGGCGTTCCGCGATGTCTTGCTGAGACTGACGCACCTCGGTGAGGTCAACCGCGCTGCTTGTTCCCGCAATATCCTCGACTTGTTTGACACGAGCCGAGAGCGTGAGTTGCGCATTGCGCAAGTCAGCGATTGCCGCCCCAGCCGCTTGACGAAGGCCGGCCGTGCTCTCGCGCGCGCCAGCTTCCGCGCGCTCGATGCGCGAGATCAGAGTCGCTTGTTCTGCCTTCAAGGCGTCGACTGCGCCGACGCGCTTGGAAATCTCGCTCTCAAGCCGGACGACTTCTTCCAAGAGTGCTTCACGCGCGCCGCGCGTTTCGGTTGAAGTCTCGTTGCGAACGTCAGCGACCGCGGTCTCAATGGCGCGGCGCGTCGAGGCTTCGCTGTCGGTGAGGCGCTCGCTCAGTTCTTCTTGCAAACGGCGCAATTCAGTGACGGCGTCCGCGGAAGCTTCAGTGGCCTGGCGTGCGGCTTCTTCGGCCACAGCGCGCGCTTCGGCGAGCGTTTGCGCGATCATCGTATCGCGCCCGCTCATTTCGCTGGTGAGAAATGAGGCGGCGGCTTCCGCGCGCCGCGCGACTTCCTCGGCCACCGAGACTTGATGCTCAAGACGCGCACGAACGCCAGACATGTCTTCTGACGCTTGCTCGGCGCGTTCGGCGTGGCCGCTCAGCGTCTCGCCGGCGGCGCGGAATTGCTCAAGTGCTTCCGTTATGCGCTCAGCCGCTTCACTCGATGCCGCTTCGGCATCCTCGATGCGCGCGGCCAGACCGAGGACGGAGCGATCAATCGTCGAAACTGCGCGATCTAGACCAGTCACGGCCAGTTGCGTGCGGCGCTCAATCGATTCAATGCGCTGCGCGAGCTTGGACGGATCACTGCCGCCGCTGCGCAAACCGACGTTCCAATCGTCGTCGCCATCATGCTCGTGGGCTTGCGCGCCAAAGCCGCGCGGACGCGGCGCGCGCGCTTGATGTGGCGTGTCGTGCGGTTGCGATTGCATGCCGCCGCCAAGTTGACCGGACGCAAGCGCCTGGTTGAGATATTCGCCGAGGCTCATGCCCTGACGAGCAGCAGCTTCGCGCGCGGCTTCTCGTACCTTCGGGTCAATGCCCTTGACGCTCCAGCTCTGCGCACCGCTCATGTAGTAGCCCTCGCCGCGTTGTCACCGCGCGTCCGCGGCTCACGCCTAACCCCTCAGGCAGACTCGAGAATTCGAGAATCGCCCACGACTTTGCAGTGTCGATGAAAGGCGGCGGCGTGTTAATGGCGGGTAAAAGGTAAACGGGGATTAGCCATGTCTGACACGCCGCGCCAATTCGGACCCGAAACGCAGGGCGCCATCTATTTGCGCGGCATGAGTGGCGCGAAGCCGGATATCCCGACGAACTTCACCGGCCTCGAAGCGGCGGCACGGAAGAAGATGACTCCCGAAGCGTGGGCCTACACCGCCGGCGGTGCTGGGTTGGAAACAGCGCAGGACGCAAATCGCGCTGCCTTCTCGCGCTTTCCGATCGCGCCGCGCATGCTCGCTGGCGCGGCGACGCGAAATCTCGGTTGCGAAATATTTGGTGTGAAAGCCGCAGCGCCGGCATTCTCTTCGCCGATCGGGGTGTTGGAAATGATGCATCCAGACGCCGACCTCGCTGTCGCGCGGGCGATGAAGAACCTCAACTTGCCGATGATCATTTCGTCCCAAGCCTCAACGCCGATGGAGAAGATCGCGGAAGCCAATGGCGATGGCCCGCGCTTCTACCAATTGTATTGGGGCAAGTCGGACGCATTGGCCGAGAGCTTTGTGAAGCGCGCCGAGGCTATTGGCTGCAAAGCGATCTTCATAACGCTCGATACTTTGATCCTCGGCTGGCGCCCGCGCGATCTCGACCTCGGCTTTTCCCCGTTCCTGCGCGGGAGGGGCATTGCGCAGTACACGTCGGACCCGGTGTTCAGAGGAATGCTGCCGCAGACGCCAGAAGAGAACCCGCTTGGTGCAGCCGTGACGTTCACGCAACTCTTCTCCGAGCCCGGCTTGGACTGGAAGCGGATCGCCAAAATCAGATCGTGGACGAAACTACCCGTCGTATTGAAGGGCATCATGCGCGCCGACGACGCTGAGCGCGCGGTGAAGGAAGGCTATGAAGGGGTCATGGTTTCGAACCATGGCGGTCGCCAGGTCGATGGCGGCATCGGCGCGCTCGACGCACTGGCCAAGGTAACGTCCGTCGTCGGCGGGCGCGTGCCTGTTTTCTTTGACTCCGGCATTCGCTGCGGCGCGGACATCTTTAAGGCGATTGCCCTCGGGGCAACCGCTGCCGGGATTGGGCGTCCCTACGTGTACGGCCTAGCGCTCGCCGGAGAGCAGGGCGTCCAGACGGTTATGGAATACCTCTTGGCCGAGCTGGACATCACCATGGGGCTGAACGGTTGCCCGACCCCCGGAGATATCCGTAGAGAGTTGCTGGGATGAAACGAAATTTATGACGGTGGCGTCAACTTGGCTTGACCCTACCGTCAACGGAAACTAGCCTCTCGGGGCTGGTTTAACCGGAGGGACCTCCCCATGACGTCCAAAGCTGAGCGCACTTATACAATTTCGCAGCTGGCCCGAGAGTTTGAGGTCACGCCTCGAGCGCTCCGCTTCTACGAAGACAAAGGCCTCCTTACGCCCCGCCGCGACGGCATGAACCGTGTCTATTCGCACCGCGACCGCGCCAAGCTGCAGCTGATCCTGCGCGGCAAGCGCGTCGGTCTCTCGCTGATCGAGATCAAGGAAATCCTCGACCTCTACAAAGTCGATCAGCGTGCGCAGGCGCAAACGGCGCTGAAGAAGTACCAAGCCCGCATCGTGGCGCTCGAAGCGCAACGCGAAGATGTCGATGCGGCGATCGAAATCCTGCACGACAGCGTCAACAAGCTGCAGGAGTTCCTCTCCAAGCCCGCAGCCCCTGCGGCGATGGCCAACGCCCGCGCCTTCGAGGCCGAAGCGAAAAAGCGGCTGCAAGACGCGCACTAAGACGCGTATAGCATAGAAAAAATAGGGAGAGCTGGGACATGCCGAGTTACACGGCGCCGCTTCGCGAATATCGCTTTCTCCTGAAGGACGTGCTCGACATCGAGCGCTACTCCAATTTGCCGACTTTCTCCGACGCGCCGCTCGATCTGATCGACTCCGTGTTGGAAGAGGGCGCCAAGTTTTGCGAAGGCGTGCTCGCCCCGCTGAACAAGGTCGGCGATGAGCATGGCTGCAAGCGTGCCGACGATGGTTCGGTGACGACGCCGCCAGGCTTCAAGGAAGCATATAAGCAGCTCGTCGACGCCGGCTGGCCGGCGCTCTCAAGCGATCCCGCGTACGGCGGCCAAGGCATGCCGCACGTTGTGGCGCTGGCGTGGAACGAGATGGTGTCGTCGTCGAACATGGCGTTCGGCATGTATCCGGGCCTCAGCCACGGCGCCTACGCGGCGATCCATCATCACGGCTCCGACGAACTGAAGCAGAAATATCTGCCGAAGCTCGTCACCGGTGAATGGACCGGCACCATGAACCTGACGGAGCCGCATTGCGGCACCGATCTCGGCATGCTGCGCACCAAAGCTATTCCGCAAGCCGACGGCACATATCGCATCACCGGGCAGAAGATTTTCATCTCCGCCGGCGAGCACGATCTCTCGTCCAACATCGTTCACCTCGTCATCGCGCGCATCGAAGGCGCGCCGGCGGGCACGAAGGGGATCTCGCTCTTCATCGTGCCGAAGTTCATCCTCGATAAGGATGGCAATCCGGGTCAGCGCAACGGCGTCGTTTGCGGCAAGATCGAAGAGAAGATGGGCATTCACGGCAATTCGACGTGCGTGCTGAACTACGACGATGCTGTCGGTTATCTCTGCGGCATCGAGAACAAGGGCCTCGCGGCCATGTTCACGATGATGAACGTCGCGCGCTTGGGCGTCGGCCTTCAAGGCCTCAGCCAATCGGAAGTCGCGTATCAAAACGGCGTCGCTTACGCGAAGGATCGTCTGCAAGGCCGCTCCATCACCGGCGCGAAGAATCCGAACGGCCCGGCCGATCCGATCATCGTGCATCCAGACATTCGTCGCATGCTGATGGACGCGAAAGCCTTCAATGAAGGCGCGCGTGCGTTCAGCTTCTGGACAGCGATCTATGGCGATCTGTTGGAAGTCTCGCCCGATGAGAAGGTACGCGAGAAGGCTGAAGATTACATGGGTCTGCTGACGCCGGTGATCAAAAGCTACCTGACGGACAAGGGTTACGCGAACGCGACCAACTGCCAGCAGATATTCGGTGGCCACGGTTACATCGAAGAACATGGCATGAGCCAGTTCGTGCGCGATGCGCGCATCACCATGATCTACGAAGGCGCGAACGGCATTCAGGGTCTCGACCTTGTCGGCCGCAAGTTGGGCGCCAATGGCGGCCGCGCGATCTTCGCCTTCTTCAATGAGCTGGATGACTTCGTGCACAACCACGAAGACGATGCTGATCTGAAAGAGTTCGTCGAAGCCGTGAAGGGCGCGAAGGCGCAGCTGCAAGACGGCACGATGTGGCTGATGCAGAACGGCATGACGAATTTCGACAATGCCGGCGCCGCGAGCCACGATTATCTCAATCTCTTCGGCCTCACGGCGCTGTCTTACATGTGGGCGCTGCAAGCCAAGGCCGCGCTTGCAGCCAAGAAGAACGGCGGCGCTGGCGATCCGTACTATGACACTAAGCTCGCCACGGGCCGCTACTTCCTCGCGCGCATGCTGCCAGATACGGCGTCGCACCTCGCGAAGCTGAAGAGTGGCGCTGGCCCCGTGATGGCGCTCTCCGCGGAGGCGTTCTGATGGCGGTTCACACCGCCACAATCACTTGGCAACGCGGCGAAGATGACTTCGCTGCGGGACGCTATTCGCGCGCGCACGAAATAGCCTTCGACGGCGGCATCACGGTGCTGGGATCGCCGGCGCCCTCTGTGGTGAAAACTCCGTATTCGCGTGAGGACGCTGTCGATCCGGAAGAATTGCTCGTCGCCTCGCTCTCGACCTGCCACATGCTGTGGTTTCTTGACGTGGCGCGCCGAGCTGGTTTCGTTGTCGACGCCTATGAAGATCGCGCCTCCGGCACAATGGGCAAAGACGAGCGCGGCAGGATTGCCGTAACGCAGGTGAAACTCAATCCGCACATCTTGTGGGGCGGTGAGAAGCAGCCGGCGCCGGAAGAAATTCGCGAGCTGCATCACAAGGCGCACGAACTTTGTTTCATCGCCAACTCGTTCCGAGGCGACATCGCCATCGGCGGCGGGGAGGCGCACTGATGAGCGATCGTCTCGACCTCACGACGCGGCTTGAACAGAAAGTTGCGCTGCGCGCACGGCTAGATGCGCGCGTTCGTCAGGAAAGCGCCGAGGAGCCGGCCGCGGCCGCCGACCCGGTTGCGTTGAAGGAAATGGACGAAGATCTAGAGCGGCTGCGCCACCAGATCAGCATGCTCGATGTCGAAATCGCTGCGCTGGAGCGAGAGCTCGCAGACGGCGCGTGAGTATTTACCGCGCTTCGCTCAGCCCGAGCGAAGTGGTCAGCGGAGTAGGCGTTCGCGCCGCGGGACGACTCCGGTCCCATCCAGGGTGAAGCGGCGCGAGTGCCGCAACGTTGGAGTACGCAAGATGGCTGAGGCCTATATTTATGACGCGGTTCGCACGCCGCGCGGCAAAGGCAAGCAAAACGGCTCGTTGCACGAGCAAACGTCGCTGCAATTGGCGACGCAAGTGCTGCAAGCTCTCCGCGATCGCAACAACCTCGACACCAGCAAGGTCGACGACGTTTACATGGGCGTGCTTTCGCCAATCGGCGAGCAAGGCGGCAATCTTCCGCGTATCGCTGTGCTGAACGCTGGCTACGCCCAGACGGTTGCTGGTGTGCAGGTCGAACGCTTCTGCGCCTCCGGCCTCGAAGCTTGCAACATCGCCGCAGCAAAAGTGAAGTCCGGTGAAGCCGAACTCGCCATCGGCGGCGGGTGCGAAAGCATGAGCCGCGTGCCGATGGGTTCGACCGGCGGTTCGTGGGCGACTGACCCGTCGATCGCGATGAAGTCCTACTTCACGCCGCAAGGCGTCGCCGCTGACGCGATCGCTACCAAGTACGGTTTCTCGCGCACCGATCTGGATCAGTTCGCAGTGCAGTCGCAGCAGCGCGCCGCTCAAGCCTGGAAGGAAGGTCGCTTCAAGAAGTCGATCGTCCCGGTGAAGGATCAGCTGGGCGTCACGTTGCTCGATCGCGACGAATTCATGCGCCCCGAAACCACGTTGCAATCACTCGGCGCACTTGAGCCGAGCTTCAAGATGCAAGGCGAAGTCATGCCTGGCTTCGACGGCGTCATTCAGCAACGCTATCCGGAAATCGAGAAGATCGATCACGTCCACCACGCCGGCAATTCGTCCGGCATCGTTGATGGCGCCGCGGGCGTTCTGATCGGCACTAAGGAAATGGGCGACGCTCTCGGCCTGAAGCCGCGCGCACGCATCCTCGGTGGCGCATCGATCGGCACCGAGCCTTCGATCATGCTGACGGGCCCTGAGCACGTGACGCACAAACTGATGAAGCGCCTCGGTCTCAAGAAAGAAGATATCGATCTCTGGGAGCTGAACGAGGCTTTCGCGTCGGTCGTGCTACGTTGGGTGCAGGCGCTCGATCTCGACATGGAGAAGGTCAACGTCAATGGCGGCGCCATCGCGATGGGTCACCCCATCGGCGCAACCGGCGCGATGATCCTCGGCACCATGGTCGATGAACTGGAGCGTGCCGACAAAGAACGCGCGCTCATCACGCTCTGCATCGGCGCCGGCATGGGCACCGCAACCGTGATCGAACGCGTGAACTAATGTGAGGGCGCCCCCGGCTGGTCGCGTGCGGCCGGGGCGTCACCTATTGGAAGCGACAGCGCGCGGCGGAAAGAGAACAAGGTAGGGTAGGTCCGATGGAAAACTTCAAGTTCGACGTCGACAGCGACGGTATTGCGCTCATCACGTTCGACGTGCCGGGCCGCTCCATGAACACGATCACCGGTTCGGTGATGCGTGATCTGATCACGCTCGTTGAGACGATCAAGTCCGACGACAAGATCAAGGGCGCTGTCATTACCTCGGGCAAGGTCAGCGGCTTCTGCGCCGGCGCCGATCTTGGCGAACTCAATCAGCGCGGCGCAGCCAAGGAAGAAGCCCCGAAGAGCGAAGAAGAGAAGCTGAAGAAGCAATTCGATCAGAGCTTCACGCTCAACCGTTCGCTCCGCGCTGGAAACCTGCGGCAAGCCGGTGGCCGTTGCGCTCGAGGGCCTCGCCCTCGGCGGCGGTCTCGAAATCGCGCTCGCGTGCCACTATCGCGTCGCCGCCGACAATCCGAAGATCAAGTTCGGCCTGCCGGAGTCGAAGGTCGGCCTGTTGCCGGCGCCGGCGGCACGCAACGTCTGCCGCGCCTGATCGGCGTGCAGAACGCCGCGATGATGATCCTGCAAGAAGCCGATAAGTCACCGCAAGAAGCCAAGGGCTTGGGCTTCATCAACGAAGTCGTTGAGCCGGGCAAAACAGTCGAAGCTGCAAAGGCCTGGGTGAAGGCAAACCCGAAGGCGATCGCGCCGTGGGATGTCAAAGGCTACAAGGTGAAGGACGGCCCGTTCACGCCAGCCGGCGCGATGGCAGCCGTCGGCGGCAACGCCATGGTCTCGAAGCAGACCAATCTCAACTATCCGGCTCAGCGCAACATTCTCTCGTGCATCTACGAAGGCATGCAGGTGCCGATCGATGCGGCGCTGCGCATCGAGAGCCGCTACTTCATCAAGACCGCCAACACGCCGCAAGCAAAGGGCATGATCCGGACGTTGTTCGTGAACATGCAAGCGCTCGGCAAAGGCGGAAACCGCCCCGAAGGCATCCCGACCTATGACGTGAAGAAGGTCGCCGTCATCGGCGCCGGCCTCATGGGCGCGGGCATCGCTTACGTGCAAGCCAAGGCCGGCATCGAAACCATCCTGCTCGATGTCAGCCAAGAGAGCGCCGAGAAGGGCAAGGCCTACTCGCAACGCATCGTCGATAAGGACGTTTCGCGCGGCAAGATCACCAAAGAGAAGGGCGATGCGCTCCTCGCTTTGATCACGCCGTCGACGGATTATTCGCTGATAAAGGGCGCTGACCTCGTTGTCGAAGCCGTGTTCGAAAACGTTCAGCTGAAAGCGGAAGTGACGAAGAAGGCCGAAGCCTTCCTCGGCGAAAATGCTGTCTTCGGCTCCAACACCTCGACTCTGCCGATCACCGGCCTCGCCGAAGCCTCGGCGCGTCCGAAGAACTTTATCGGCATCCACTTCTTCTCGCCGGTCGAGCGCATGGGTCTCGTCGAGCTGATCATGGGCAAGGAAACGACGCCGGAAACGCAAGCCAAGGCGATCGACTACGTCATCAGATCCGCAAGACGCCGATCACCGTGAACGATTTCCGCGGCTTCTACACCTCGCGCTGCTTCGGCACCTATCCGGCCGAAGGCGTCGAGATGCTGATGGAAGGCATCGCACCGGCGATCATCGAAAACGTCGGCCGCCAATGCGGCATGCCGATGGGCGCGCTCGAAGTTTCCGATTCTGTCGGTCTCGATACGGCGCTGAAGATCGGCAAGACCAACGCTGAGCTCAATCAGCAGGACTACAAGAAGGATCCGCGCGCCGCGATGCTGTCGTGGCTCGTCGAAGATAAGGGCCGAGTCGGCCGCAAAGGCGGCAAGGGCTATTACGAGTACGGCGAAGACGGCAAGCCAACGCGCATCTGGCCGGGCATCTCCGAAAAGGTCGAAGTGAAAGTCAAGGAGTGTCCGCCGGAATTGAAGCAAGAGCTGACAAAGCGCTTCCTCTTCCGTCAGTGCATCGAAGTCGCGCGCTGCTTCGAAGAAGGCGTCATCACCGATCCGCGCGATGCGGACGTCGGCTCGATCCTGGCTTGGGGCTTCGCGCCATACTCAGGCGGCTGCATCAGCTACATCGATCTCTTCTGGGGAACGAAGAAGTTCGTCGAAGAAGCCGATCGTCTCGCCGACACCTACGGCGAACGCTTCCGCCCGAACAAACTCCTGCGCGAAATGGCCGCGAAAGGCGAGACCTTCTACGAGCGCTTCGGCGCCAAGGATAAGAAGGCCGCAGCGTAATCGCTAAGCGGTGTACCTTACGTAAGGGGGTGCGCTTTCGGCGCGCCCTCTTATCTTATCGCCCATGACCGCACTCACAGACCCGCTCAACCTTCGCTCCGGCGCCACGCTGAAGAACCGCTTCGTTCTCTCGCCGCTTACCAACTTACAAAGCAATCCAGACGGCGTCCTTAGCGACGACGAGTACCGCTGGCTCACCATGCGCGCTGAGGGCGGCTTTGCACTGACGATGACGTGCGCCGCATCAGTCCAAGAAGAGGGTGTGGGTTTTCCCGGTCAGCTTGGCTTCCATGACGAGAAGCACTTGCCCGGCCTCACGCGCCTTGCCGCCAAGATCAATGAAGAGGGAAGTCATTCCGTCGTGCAGCTGCATCATGGCGGTTTGCGCTCGATGAAGAATCCAAAAGCGCCCAGCGCCGACGAGAAACTCAAAGCCGAAGCGATGACGTTGGACGAAGTCCAATACAGCCGCGACAAGTTCATTGAGGCCGCTCAGCGCGCCGAACGCGCCGGCTTTCAAGGCGCCGAGCTTCACGGCGCACACGGCTATCTCATCTGCTCGTTCCTCAGCCCTGAACTCAATCGCCGCGACGACGCCTATGGTGGCGACCCAGAACGCCGCGCACGCTTCTTGTTTGAACTCGTCGACGGTGTCCGCGCTGCGACCAAGCCTGGGTTCTCGCTGGGCGTGCGACTCTCGCCGGAACGATGGGGCATCCACACTCTCGAAATTCGCGATGTCGCCCAGCGGTTGATGAACACCGACAAGATCGATTACATCGACATGTCGCTCTGGGATGTCCGCAAGGAGCCGAACGACGAAGCCCTACGGGGCCGGACTCTCGCGTCCTATTTCACGGAGTTGAAGCGCGGGGCCACGCTTCTTGGCGCGGCTGGTAAGATCATGTCGGCGCAAGACTGCCGCGATTTGCTCGAAGCGGGCTTCGACTTTCCGCTCCTCGGCCGCGCCGCCATCCTGCATCACGACTTCCCAAAGCGCGTCACCACCGATCCGAACTTTGCCTCCCGCGTAACGCCGGTAAGCGCGCAGTATCTGCGCGACGAAGGCTTGGGCCCGGCCTTCCTAAACTACATGCGGACCTGGGCCGGCTTTGTTGAAGATGCGCCCGCCGCTTGAAGAAGCGATGGCGTCCCGTGTGGCTTGCGCGTAGCGTGCGCTCGTGACCAATACACCTCCGACACAGCGCGAATATTGGAACGGCAAGGTCGGCGACGAGTGGGCGCGCCAAGCCGGTCTCATGGATGCCATGCTTGCGCCACTCACAGGGCCGGCACTTGGTTTGCTCGCGCTTCAAGCTGGCGAGCGTGTCCTTGATATCGGTTGCGGCGCAGGCTCCACGACGTTGCAACTCGCTGAGCAAGTTGGTCGCAGCGGCGTTGCCGTCGGCGCCGATATTTCTCATCCGTTGCTGCGGCTCGCCAATGAGCGGAGCGCGGCGGCGGGCTCGATCGCCCGTTTCATCGAAGCCGATGTTGCCAACGCAGCCATTCCTGGCGGACCGTTCGACGCCGCATTCTCGCGCTTCGGCGTTATGTTCTTCGAGGACTCCGCGTGGGCCTTCACCAAGATTCGTGAAGCGCTCAACCCCGGCGGTCGCATCGTTTTTGTTTGCTGGCGCACGTTCGCGGAAAATGGCTGGTCCTACGCGCCGATCAGCGCGTTGAAGCCCATCCTTAAGAACTCGATCGCGCCGGTCGATCCCGACGCTCCCGGGCCGTTCCGGTTTCAGGACCGCGATAAAATCCAGACCATGCTCGCGTCTGCCGGTTGGCGCGAAATCTCGATCAAAGCTTGGGACGGTGAGGTTCTTGTCGGCGGCGGTGGCGGCGCGGATGCGGCCGCCGCGTTCCTGCTCCGGATCGGGCCGTGTGCGCGCGCGATCGCTGACCAGCAACTCGATCCCGCGCTTGCTGCGAAATTGCTGAGCGATTTCCTGCGTCAACACGAAACATCGGCAGGCGTGCCGCTGCCCGCCGCGTGTTGGCTCGTGCGAGCGCAAGCTTAACGGGCGCCAGCTATGCCGGGCGTATTATTGACTTTTCAACGCTTTGCCACGATATGCCGACCCAGCGACCGTTCCTGGCCCCAGCGCCAACGAACGCGGTCCCACTGGAACGCCACCATCGACGTTCGGCTTTGAGCCCCCTTTAAGGCATCGGCTCGCCGCCTTTCTTCGCCGTCGCATCGTTCCTGACCTGATAGGGCCCACGCGCTGACGCGTGCCGGCTCGAAAGTGTTTTTGTGACCACATTCAAAGATCTCGGCGTGTCCGCGCCGATCCTCAAGGCGCTTGACGCCGAGGGCTACACCCAACCTACGCCGATCCAAATCCAGGCGCTGCCGATCGTGCAAAAGGGCAAGGACCTGATCGGTCTCGCCCAGACCGGCACCGGCAAGACCGCCGCGTTCGCGCTGCCGATTCTCGATCGCCTGCACAAGGACCGGAAGTATCCGGGCGAGAAGTCATGCCGCGCACTGGTGCTCGCACCGACGCGTGAACTCGCCGCGCAAATCGGCGACAGCTTCCGCGCCTATGGCAAGTTTCTCGGCCTCAGCACCGCCGTCGTGTTCGGCGGCGCTTCGATGCACAAGCAAAAGCAAGCGATGTTCCGTGGTGTCGACATTCTCGTCGCCACGCCGGGCCGTCTGCTTGACCACGTGAGCCAGCGTTCGATCCGTCTCGACAAGGTTGAAATCCTCGTGCTCGACGAAGCCGACCACATGCTCGACATGGGCTTCATCCATGATTTGCGTAAGATCGCGACCATTCTGCCGCGTGCGCGTCAGACGCTGTTCTTCTCGGCGACCATGCCGCCGGCGATCGAAGAGCTTGCCGCGCAATTCCTCGATCAGCCGGAAAAGGTCGCCGTGACGCCGGTCAGCTCAACCGCTGAGCGGGTAGAGCAGGCGGTCATTCACGTCGATCAATCGAAGAAGCAGGATCTCCTGCACGCGCTTCTGGCCGACAAGTCGATCAAGCGCGCGCTCGTGTTCGCCCGCACCAAGCACGGCGCTGATCGCGTCGTGAAGAAGCTCGAAAGCGCTGGCTTCGAGGCGGAAGCGATCCACGGCAATAAGAGCCAGGGCCAACGCATCCGCGCGCTTGAGGCGTTCAAGAAGGGCCACGCCCGCTTGCTCGTCGCTACTGAAGTCGCCGCCCGCGGCATCGACGTTGACGACGTCACCCACGTCATCAATTTCGATCTGCCGAACGTGCCGGAGCAGTACGTCCACCGCATCGGCCGTACAGCGCGCGCCGGCGCCCGCGGCATCGCGATTTCCTTCTGTGCGCCGGACGAGCGTGCCTACCTGAAGGATATCGAGAAGCTGACCAAGCAGAGCGTGCCGGTCATCGAGACGGATTTCTCACTGCGCACGCCGAAGGCGGACGAGCGGCCCGTGCGCCCGAAGGGGCCGAGCCAGCGTGCGCATCCCGCGCGCAAGCATGCGCCGAAGAAGCATCACGCTTCCGACGCGCACGGCAAGGCGCACGCCAAGCAGGGCCACGCGCCGCAGCGCTCGCGCGACGAGGGCGATCGCCGTGACCGCAAGGGCAATGCCGTGTGGTCTAACAATGGCGCGCCGCCGAAGTACCGCAAGCAGCGCAAGCCGACGACGAAAGTCTAACCTTCACGAATTGTTACTTGCAGCCATGTGTGCACGCGCCTAAACCGCGCGCCCCATGCGTAAGGACATGTCCAAAGTCATCGTAGAGCGGCCGCGCCTCGGCCGTTCGGTGGCCGGCAAGAAGCCGGGCCGCACGCAGGCGCTTGTCGATGACGATGGCGAACCGATCCGCGCCAAAGGCGCCCGCGAGCCGAAGCGGCCGCCAGTGAAGACCAAGAACCTCAACGAAACGCTCAACCCACTCAAGCGCTATCTCGCTTCGAATGTTGGCCGGCCTTGGAACAAGGTCTATTCGGAAATCAGCGCACACCTGAAACCGACATCGACCGTGCAGCAGCATGTTCGCGATCACATCAATGACTTCGTCGCCACAAAATCCCGGATGAAGGGCGGGGTCGTCGTGGTCGCGCCGCGCTTTGGCGGTGAGCGCGGCCTCGAGGACGACTGGCGTCTCTACTATGTGCATCCGCGCACAGGCTTGTTGCGGAAGAATGAGAAATACAAGCGCTGGACAACGCGTCAGCGCGAGGCGCGGCAGAAGGCCGAAGCCGAACGCGCTGCGCGCATGCGCGTGGTCGACGCCAAGACGCAACTTCATCTGTTCAAGGGCGCGTGGTGGGAAGTGAAGCTCGCCAAGATTCCTGTGGCGCAGGCTTATACCGATGTCGTCCAACGCGCCGGGCTCTCAGACATGCCGCTCGCGACCCTCTACGGCCGCCCCGGCGTCTACGCGCGCGACAAACAACAGCTCTCCAAAGCCGACATCAGAGCACTGAAGCTGCGGTGACATCGGGCGTTTGGCCGTGCCGAGCGGATAGAGTCCCACTCTATCCTACAACCCGTGATCGCTAAGAACTCGTCGCATCAGCACAAATTGCGCGACGGCGGCGATTCAATCCGTGGGATATTGCTTCGTGTTAGTGTGTGCGCGCTTTGACACGGGACGCTTCGAAGAACTCCGAAACTTCTGAAGGTCAGAGCAGGGTCGAAAGCGTGAGGTGTCGCATTGCGCGAGCCTGAAGCCGGCGGGCAACCGCCGGGTCTGCGGCCTCTCGGAGAGAGCGGCGCACACCGGGGACCGGCTCGCAGGGTGAAAGACCTCTGTCCTCTGGCCCGGCGAGGAAAGACCGCTACGAGCGCGTGAAACGAGCAGGTCCTCCGAAGCTCGCAAGAGCGAAGGAGGACCGCTAAGGAACGGCCCTGGCGCGTCTCACGCGCGCCGTCTCCCGAACGGGAGAAGCAACATCCGCACCTTTGGCGCTCGCGCGTGCAAAGTGCGCGGAAGCTTGCCATCGTATCGGCCAATCCCTATCCCGAGCCCGCCATGCTTGATCGTCTGATAGATTTCGAACGCGTCCTCAATTTCCGCGATTTCGGCGGCTGGGAGACGGCTGACGGAGCCAAGATCGTGCGTGGCAAGCTCTTTCGCTCCGCGGCGTTCAACGACGCGACCGAAGCGGATGTCGCGCGGCTCAATGCGATGGGTGTGCGCTTTCTCGTCGACTTGCGGCGCCCGGAAGAGCGCAACTACGAGCCCAACAAGTGGCCCGGCGAAAATTGCCGCGTGATCTTCAATGATGACGGCGCTCACGGCGCCACGCTGCCGCCGCATCTGGTGGCGCTGATGCAAAGCGATCTGACACCACAATCGGTGCACGATTACATGGTCAGCCTCTATCGTGAAATTCCATTCGATCCGCGCATTGTCGCGCTTTATCGCGATTGGTTTCGCGAGTTGGCCGATGGGGGCGCCGGCGTCATCCATTGCGCAGCGGGCAAGGATCGCACCGGCATAGCCTGCGCACTCACGCTGTTTGCGCTTGGCGTCGATGAAGATGCGGTGTTCGCCGACTATGAATTCACCAATCAAGCCGTCGATCTGGAAACGCGTATGCCGCGCATTCAAGCGCGTATGGAGGAGCGGTTGGGGCGGAAACTCCAGGCGGAGGCGCTCCGCCCGATGCTTGGTGTGGACGCGGACTATCTGCGCGCAGCGCTCGATGTCATCGATGCGCGTTACGGCTCGGCGCTCGCGTACATGGAGGCCGAACTGGGTGTCGGCGAACGCCAACGCGCGACGCTTCGGCGTGAACTTATGGCCGGCGTGTAAGCCGCCGTTAGGTTGACCGCGTGAGCGTGACTTCTTGGCGCAACGCTTCGATCGCGGCCGCGAGTTTGTCGCCAACCGCGATGGTGAGCCCAGGTGCGCGCGGCGCCGCGATGGTTGCCGCGTCACTCCGCGAACGCCAGGGGCGGCGTTCAACCCGCAAATCGCCCAACGGTATGAATATAGACGGATAGGAAAGTCCCGGAAGCGGCGGCATCGAGATCGCCAATCCGTCCGGGTAGACGCGCGCGATCATCCACCAGGATTGGCCCTTGGCGTCGTCAGCGCCTTCGAAGAATTCCACCATTTCGAAGAAACGGATCATCGAGGGCATGGCGAACGAATGGCTGTTCGGCATCGGGTAGATGATGGCCAAGCTGCGCCAATGACCACCCGAAAGCTTGTAGATATGCGACATGAGCGCGTTGAACACGACCACGCCAACCGCAATTGGAAACAGCCTGAGGATGACGTCCGCCAGGATCTGCACGGCCTAGTTCGCCGCTGTCTTCCGCTTCTCCATCATCTGGTCGAAGTTCGACCAGACGCCTTCGCCGCCGTGCCATTCGCCCTTGGTCGCGGCCTTCGAGTACTCGGTGGCGCGCGCTTCGAAGAAGTTGGCATGTTCGACGCCATTCAAGATCGCCGTCAGCCAGGGGATCGGGTGTTCAGTGACACCGTAAATCTTCGGCAGACCAAGTTGACCCAAGCGCCAATCGGCGATGTAGCGGATGTATTGCTTGATATCGTCGGCGGTCATGCCCTGCACCGGTCCCATCTCGAACGCGAGATCGATGAAGCGGTCTTCGATGCCAACCACGGTGCGGCAGCACTCGACGATGTCGGCCTTCACGTCATCGGTGAGGGCGCCGGTTTCTTTCGCGTAGGCGTGGAAAAGCTTAATCATGCCTTCGCAGTGCAAGCTTTCGTCGCGCACCGACCAAGTCACGATTTGGCCCATGCCCTTCATCTTGTTGAAGCGCGGGAAGTTCATCAGCATCGCAAACGACGCGAAGAGCTGCAGGCCTTCGGTGAAGGCGCCGAACATTGCGACGGTGCGCAGAATGTCAGCATCGGTCTCGACGCCGAACTTGCCCATGTAATCGTGCTTATCGCGTAGTGCGCCGTATTCCATGAACGCCTGGAACTCGGTTTCCGGCATGCCGATGGTTTCGAGAAGCAGCGCGTAGGCGGCGATGTGGACCGTCTCGATGTTCGAGAACGACGCGAGCATCATCTTGATCTCGGTCGGCTTAAACACGCGCGCGTAGCGCTCCATGTAATTGTCGTTCACTTCGACGTCGGCTTGAGTGAAGAAGCGGAAGATCTGCGTCAGCAGGTTCTTCTCTTGCTCCGTGAGCTTCGAGGCCCAGTCCTTCACGTCTTCGCCGAGCGGGACTTCTTCCGGAACCCAGTGAACCTGCTGCTGACGACGCCAAAATTCATACGCCCACGGATAGCGGAACGGCTTGTAGCCAATCGAAGGTGTGCGGAGGCCTGTCAAAGCCTTGCCCCCGTTATCGCCAGCCATCCGCAAACTCCCTTTCGAAGCCAGAACGTAACCCTAGATTTAGGGGTTTTGGCGGCGGTTCGCCACCATATCTGGAGTATCTGGGGCTGAGTCTCGTTTAAGATTGGTTACCAGCCCGGGCGCGGACCATGAAGCGATTCAGGCCAGGGGTAAGCGGCTCAGGTCACGTCGGCTGTGGATAGGTCACTGCAGGCGCTGAGCTTCGGCCTGGCAGCGGTAGGGCAGGCTCGGGTCGCGGCAAAAATCCGGCCAGTGGCCGCTTAGCCGCCAGTAGCCCAGCAGGCCCAGATCGCGCATCAGCGGCATGAATCGCGGGTCGTTACGCATCGGACGTGTCGCCGCGCTGAACAGCACCTCTTCGCCGGCCCGGCGCTCGTCCTCGAAGCGTTGGCGGGCGAGAGCGAAGGCCTCGTCTAGTTCGCCAATCGCTGAATACTGCATCAGCGCCTGTGCGGTGGGCAGATCGCCCGTGTTGGCGCAATCGACGACCTGGCGCACGGCCGCAGTGCGCGCCAGGGTCTCTGCCTGCGAGCGCATGGCGTCGGCGGCATAGCGCCAGCATTGGCGTGCGCGTGTTGAGCGGATCTGCGAGGCCGGCGCGTTGATGAGCGCCAGCGCATCGCCATAGGTCTCGCCCCAGAAGGCGACGCGGAGCCGCAGCAGCCAGAGGTTCGAATCGTCTGGCCAGACGTCAGAGAGAGCGTCTGCAATATCACGCGCGGATTCGATGTCGCCGTTCTGCAAAAGGATGGTCGCGACCGTCGTGCGCTTGTTCAGCGAGAGTGGCTCCAGCGTACTGGCATTGCGCGCGTAGGCGAGCGCCTCATCAAAGCGGCCAACCTCAAGGAGCATCTCGGAATACTCCGAGCTTAGTGCGCCGTTGCGTTCGTCCTCGGCGATGCCGCGTTGCAAAGTGCGTTCGCGCGCGTCCCAGCGGCGGCGCGGCTCAAGGCGCTGAAGCGCCAGGTAGGCTTCGCCGATGCTGTCGTCCTGACGCAGCGCGCGCTCGGCGTTGCTGCGAATCTCGCCACGCAAGTGCTGGCGCTGTGGCTCGGAAGCTGTTTCCAGCAATGCCGCGGTTTCCGCCGCAAGCATCGCGCGCGCAAGCGTCAAGTCTGGCGCTTGCGCCACAACTTGCGCGAGCGCGTCGCGGTTCTGGCTACGCGCGTCGCGATCGTCGGCGCGCGCGCAGGCGCTTAGCAGTAGGGGATAGACATCCGACACCGCCGCAGGACCGGCCCTCACCGCGCACGACATCGCGCTCGCGCTGTGCGCCGCAGCTTGCTGCCTAAGCGCGGCTGCCGATCCAGGCGATCCCTCGATAGTCTCAGACCACAGCGTCGCGCGATCGGATGTGCGCGCCACCGCAACACTGATCTGAAGCGTGCGATCACCGCGCTCGATTGCGCCCTCCAGCGCAAACGGCGCGCCGGAGCCGCGCGCGCGATCGAGCATTTGCTCGCGCGGCGCATCACTGCCGCCATCGCGCGCCAGCGTGTCGATACCACGCGCGCGCAGCGCCGCGTTCACATCCTCAGCGACGCCCTCGGCCAAGCCTTGCAGTTCAGCGTCCTGCGGAGTTGTGAGTGACAGCACGGCGACGCGCGGCTGCGGCTCCCGGCTCAGCAGGGGCCAAGAGATCAGCGCAAGCGCAATCAGCGCCAACACCGCGGCCCCGGCAATCCAGATCATTTGCTTGCGGCTTAGGGAGGGTGAGGAGCCGGCAGCGGCGTCGACGGGCAATTCATAAATGCCGAAGCTCCCGTCCAATTTCTCAAGCTTCACTGCTCCTTTGGCGACGAGTTTTTCCGCCAGCGGGCCGCGGAGGACTTTGCGCGTGTCGTCTGAAACGACGATCACGCCAGGGCGCGCGTGCTCCTGCAGCTGAGCCGCAACGCTCACGCCGCGCCCGAGTAGGTCGCCGGTTGGCATCGGCGAGACTTCGCCGGTGTGGACCGCGACGCGGATCGGCGGATCGGCGAACGCGGCCAGTTCTAGCGCGGAACGGATGGCGCCGAACGCGTGGGCGAATTCCATCATCAGGGAGTCGCCGGAGGTGTTAAATATCCGGCCGCCGTGATGCTCAGCGCTCTTGGCGCAGCGCTCGCCCAGCCGCGCGACTGCGGCGATCGCCGCAGCTTCGTCGGCCTCGGCCATGGCCGAAAAGCCCTCGACGTCCACAACAACGATGGTGGTCAGTTTCCCCGTCGCCACGCGTCACCTTCAAGCGGCGCGACCATGCCGGGAGCTGCGCTCGAGGTCTAGCGATTAGCGAGGTGGGGCTCGCAGGCGATACCATCGCCATCGGCGTCCAGATGTGGGCCGTAGCCAGGATCGCCAGAACGAAGGGGAGCGGCGCCCGCGGCGCGCGCCGCGTCGCAACTGGAGTATGCGCGGGAGGGGCGGGATACGAGCGCAGTGCCCGCTTCGTGCTGACCGGTGGCGACCGGCTCGCGGACTGGCGCAATCCGCTCGGCGACAAGGAAAGCGCCTGCGCCGATGATTACGCCCATCGAGATTGGAGGCGCCCAGGTGCGCAGACGGCGCAGGGTACGCTTGAGCATCAGCTGTTCGCGAAGTGTCATATCCCTGCGTGTGCAAGGACCGTGCGCGTTTACCGGCGCATTGTCAGCGTGAGGCCCGCGAAGCTCTCATCTTGATTGAACGTCTCATTGCCGACGGTAGTCGACTCTTCGCGCTCAACATAGGCGAGAGAAGCTTGAACGCCGTTTCTCTCATATGTCACGCCGACCGCCATATCGCCCACTGTGACCCGGTCCTGCATCTGCAGCGCAGAGCCTTGGCCGCCGAAATCACTGCGTTGGCCAGGTTGCCAAGTCAGTGCTTCGCTGTCGGAAGCGACGAACATGTACGTCGACGAACCGCGTTGGTTCTCGTCATTATCTTGTTGAACAAGACCGCGCCCGATCCGGACTTCCGAGCCGCGGGCATGGCGGTTGATGTCGCCGTTCGCGCCGCCGCCGAGAGTGGCGCGCTGTGCGAACGAAATATCAAGGTCGCCATCGCCGGCGGCGAACTCGACTTCGAGCCGGCGCGGCCCTTCGGCTTGGCCATTTTCAGCGGCTGTTGGCGCAAAGCGCTGAGCAACGTCGCTGCGCATTGAAACATTTGAACGGCGCAGGACCGTCTGATGATCGGTGAAGTCGACTTGGGTTTCCTCGACTGGTTCGGCCTGCGCCTCTGCGATGATGGTGTCAGCGACGGGTGTGGCGTCCTGCGCCGCAGCCTGGGGTAGGCAAAACAGAGCCGCTACCGCGAGAGCGCCGCTCGCGACTATGGCCGTACGGTTACTTGCATCGCCCATCACAGCCTCGTGTCTCTATCCGAAGCAGCAATGCACATTGGTTGCCACATGTTCGGCGCGCTGTTAAGTGCTTGTTAGACGAGGCAGGATTTTTCCTCGCCTCGCCCAACCTTTCAATTGCGCATCGTAATGGTTAAGCCGGCGAAGTTCTCGTCCTGGGTCCACGATTGCGAGCCACTGACCACTGTGAATTCACGTTCGACATAGGCCAAAGAGGCCTGGATGCCGAACCGTTCATACGTGATCCCCGCCTGCATATCGCCCAGTTCGACGCGGTCTTGCAGGGCAAACGAGGGGCCGCCGGAGCTGCCGAACTCGCGCCGTGAACCGGGGCGCCAGGTCAAAGCTTCGTCTTCCGATGCCGCGAAGAAGTACCACCGTGGCTCGGCCGAAGGCTGGTTGCGCTGGACATCTAGGCCACGACCGAGGCGGAGCTCGGACGCTTGGCTTTGTCGATCGATGTCGCCCTGATCGTTGAAGCCGACACCGCCACGCTGTGCGAACGAAACGTTAAGTCCCGACATTCCGGGGGTCACGAATTCGAAGGCGTAACCCCGTTGGCTGCGCTGCGATCCGTAGGTCGGCTGCGTTGGAGCTAGGCTGCTAAAGCGGCCGCCCGTGCCGTCGGTTGCCGAGACCTGGAAGCGAGTGGCGATTGGCTGTGATGGATCAGCCAGATCGACGCCATCAATGGCGTAGACAGCGTTGCTTTGATGATCGACCGCATCTTCGGCGGTTGCGATATTGGCTGCGAAGCTTACGAACCCGACCAATCCAACGACCACGAGCTTGCGTAAAAGCATCGCGATCTACCTCCCATTAAGTATGATGATCACGTAAGCAAGGTTACTGAATCGCTAAGTTTTGTGCGGATCAAACGCAGTTGGGGAGCTGTGTGCATTTGCGAGCGGCCGTGTTTTTCAGCTCTACGTTGGTTCGCCGGCAGATTTTGCGCTCGTCAGTGTGCGCTGCATCACGACAACATCGAGCAGCTTCCCGAACTTCTCGCCGACATTCTTGAGCGTGCCTACGTGCTGGAAGCCGAGTTTTCGATGTAGGCCGATCGAAGCAGTGTTGTAGCTGTCGCCGATGAACGCGAGTGCTTCGCGTGCGCCATCTGCTCGCAAGCTCGTTAGTACCTCAGCAAGAGCGACCGACCCTGCGCCGCGGCGGGCGGATGTGTGCGCCGTATATACAGAGACCTCGAACGTCTTTTCGTAGGCGGCGCGGTCACGATACTGCGTCGCGTAGGCGAATGAGAGCACGCGGCTCATGTCCTCAGGCGGCGAGGCGACCATGAAGGGCCAGCCGCGGTCCACTACCTTGCTCCATCTGTCGGTGATTTCCTCCAACGATGGCGGCGTGATTTCGAATGTCCCGGCGCCCGTGAGAACGGCGTGTGAATAGATCAACTGCACCGTCAGCAAGTCTTGCTGGAAGCAGGGGCGGACAATCAGGTGGGGGTTTTTCGTGGTCACGTTTTCCGGTGGCGCGGTTTGAGGGGCGGGGTCAAGCGCTCCGTATGGTGAACCATATGTTACCGCATGCGGCCCCGAGTCCCATTCACCGGATGCCAACCAGCTTGGATTAGGATCGACTGCGAAATGGTGGGAGATCTGAACCTGAGCCCAGCCCGGGCTGTATTGCTTGGGCTGGCGGCGGCGGCTTTGACTGCCTGCGCGAGCGCACCCGCGCCGATCTCGGCTGGCGGGCACGGCCGCGCGCCGGCTGCAACTGATCGCTTGCCGGAGCCTCCCGGGGGCGATGAGCCGCGGGTGACCGACTATTCCGCCAATCTTCAGTGCGTGCCCTTTGCCCGACAGCTGTCGGGAGTCCAGATATTCGGCAACGCCAATACTTGGTGGACTCAGGCCGCTGGGCGGTATCCGCGCTCCAGCCAGCCGGCTTTCGGGTCGGTGTTCGTGCTCCAGGGCTACAATACGACCGCCCGGGGTCACGTCGCCGTTGTCACGCATGTCGACTCAAGCCGTCTGATCCGCGTGGATCAGGCCAATTGGCTCAATAGTGGCGAAATCAGCCGAAACGTGCCGGTTCTCGACGTGTCGCCGGCCAATGACTGGAGTGAAGTGCGTGTCTGGCACATCCCCGGCGGTCATTGGGGAGGGCGGATTTATAGGGGCGAGGGCTTCATCCACCCGTTCCAGCTGCAAGCTGCGATGAGCTGACGCACTCGCGTTAAGACTTATTACTAGTGCAGCAAGACTAAAGTTAACGGCAAAGGCGAAGTGTTAGGACTAAATCTAGTCTTAGAGGCGTTCGTTTACCATACGAACACTGACCTTTCTGTTTCTTCAGTTGGGCGTTTAGGTTTTTCTTAACCCCGCGAAGGCTTTTTATGTCTCAGATTGGGGCAGAAGCTCGCCTAGGCTCGATAAGGGCATGTTTGATTCTCGTGCGCTCCTCGTGGCGGCAGCAACGGTCACCGGTCTCGCTGGCCTGCCGACTGAAGCTGATGCGTTAACGCCGCTGTCGCTCGATCTTGCGATCGACCCGACTGTCACTGAGGGGCCATCCGAACACGCGATGTTGGCGCCGAGCTCTTTCGAGCGCGCATCCGACGACGCGTACGAGCCGATTGCGCGCGTTACCAATTGGCGCTCGCGTCTGCAATGTGTGCCGTTTGCGCGTCGCGAGTCCGGCGTTGAAATCTATGGCAACGCCAACACTTGGTGGCGCCAGGCGCAAGGGCGCTACGAAACTGCTGAATTGCCGAGTGAAGGCGCCGTCATGGTGCTTCACGGCTATAACACCAACGCGCGCGGCCACGTCGCCGTCATCAAAGAACAAGTGTCGCCGCGTCTCGTCATCGTCGATCACGCAAACTGGCTGAACGGCGGCGAGATCACCCGCGATGTGCCGGTGATGGATGTCTCGGAAGCTGGCGATTGGTCCGAGATCCGCGTCTGGAACGTAACTGGCCGTCACTGGGGTGGCCGAACTTATCGCGTGCAGGGCTTCATCCTGAACATGCTCACGGAGCAGGCGCGCACCCAGCAGATCGAGCAAAGCGCCATGGCTCACGAGACCGCCGGCGAGGCGATCCCGGTCGGCTAGTCGATCCCGCCGCTCAAGTTGGCCCGTTTGACCGGATTTCTCCTCGATACCGGCCGCGATTGGCCTCTCTGGGCAACTCACGCGTTTCCAACGGACCCTGACCCGCGCTAGCTTCCGCGCTTCGCCGTGCGGACTGCCGGCGGGGAGGGGACTATGGTCAACGCGACGGCAACAGCAGGTGTGCAAAAGAAGCCGAAAGCTCGATCGAAGGATCGCGGTGGTATTCCGCTGTTCCGTTGGCTCACACGCAATTGGGTGTGGGACACGTTCATTCTGCTCTGCATCATCGCGAACGCAGCAATCCTTGGATACGACGCGCATGTCGGCGAGACGGGGCCGTACCACGCTCTGATTGAGCAGTGGAACATGTACTTCCTTTTCATCTTCACCGGCGAACTGGTCCTCGAGTTTCTTGCGCAAGGTCCGCGCAAATACTTCGCCAGTGGTTGGAATGTTTTCGACGTTATCGTCGTCGGCTTGAGTTACATTGCCGTGAGTCCGGCGATCTCCGCGTTGCGGACGTTACGGGTTGTTCGCGTCTTTCGGCTCGTCAGCGCCGTCCCGCAAATGCGGCGCGTCGTAGAGGCGTTGTTCGGTGCCATGCCCGGCATTCTTGCGTCGTTCGCGATCCTCGCCGTGGTTTTCTACATCGCTGCCGTCATGGGCACGACGCTCTTCCACGCGGACCCAGGTTTCAGCGATCTCGGTCAATCGATGATTTCGCTGTTCGCGCTGTCGCAATTCGATGGTTGGGGTGACACGATTGCCCGCCTTCAGCAGCACAACCCCTATGCGTGGGTCTTCGTGATTGGCTTCACCATCATTGCGGCGTTTGCGGTGTTGAACCTCTTCATCGGTGTCATCGTCGAGGCGGTGCAAGCGGCGCCGCAGGAAGAGATCAAAGATGAGCTTGATGAAGTTCAGGAAGAAGTCGAAGAGATTCAAGAAGCCCAGGAGGACGCAGCAGTCGTCCAACAGCGCATCCTTGATGAAGTTCGCGCTCTTCGTGCCGAGGTTGCCGCGCTGAGAGGCGGCGCCCCGCCGAGCGCCTAGCAGCCATTCACCCGTTCGACGTCTGCGGTTTCTTGACTGTCGCAACGGGGTGGCGCCGCGCCGGGGCAAACGCGATAATGCGCGCATGTCTGTTTGGTCCCGCATCGTCGAAATGGCCGCGCGCGCCTTCGATCCCGAAGCCGAGCCGCCGGAGTTCAACGAAGAATGCGCCCCGCGCCCGAATGACGTCGGCTTTACCGCCGCTGTGATTGGTCTGGCGGCGAAGATGGCGAAGGCGGACGGCGAAGCGACGGACGCAGAACTCCGTGCCGCATCGCAAGTGTTCCGGCCGCCGCCGGGCGAGGAGGAGCACTTCCGCCGCGCATTTTCGCTCGCGAAGCAGACAGTCTTAGGATTTGATTCCTATGCGCGGCAAATCGGCCGGAAGTACCGTGCCCGCCCGTGCCTTCTAGAGGACGTGCTCGACGGCCTGTTTCATATCGCCATGGCGGACGGCGCGGTTGGCGAGGCAGAGCTCCAGTACCTCTCTGAGGTCGCTCACCATTTCGGCTTCAGCGATATGGAATTCCGCCGTATCAAGGCCACCAATCTCGGGCCGGAAGCTGGCGATCCCTACGCGATCCTCGGTCTCCTGCCGGGAGCGACGATGGAAGACGTGCGCCACGCCTGGCGGCGTGCCGCAGCGGAAAACCATCCCGACCGTATGACTCAGCGCGGTGCGCCGCCTGAGTTTGTTGAGATAGCCCGCGACAAGTCCGCCGCGATCAATGCCGCTTATGCCAAGATACGCGAGGAACTCAGCGTTGGGGCGAAATGATCCCGTCGCGGTTGGTGAACGCAGCGCGCCGTAAGGGCGCCGCATTGATCGCGGACGCTTTGCGTCCATATTCGTTCAAAGGAGTTTTCCGCCCATGACCGCGAACGCCGCTGACTTTGGATCCGCTGCTCTGAACGCCTTCGCGCGCGCGGCCGGTCTGTTGGCGCTCGCGATCGGTGCGGCGTTCGCTCTGGTCTTTGCATTTGCCGCGGCCTTGGTCGTTGGTGTGATGATCGCTGGCGCGGCACTAGCCATGCGCTTGCTGCCGCGCCGCAAGGCGGCCGAAACTGGGCCGGTTGTGCTCGATGCGCATCGCACGCCGCAAGGCTGGGTCGTGGAAACCGCAGCCAAGAGAAAATAACGCGCCTATAGTCGGTGCGTGACTCGATACATTCAGAAACCATCGCCGAACTTTGATGCGCGCACGCGTCCGATTGATCTCGTCGTGCTTCACTACACCGGCATGCAGAACGCCGAGATCGCGCTTGCGCGGCTAACCGATCCGGCGCCGGTCGCCGGCGGCTATCCTGGCCCATGGCAGAGCGATGATGTCGAAGCCGATGCGCCTCTCTCGCGCGTCAGTGCGCACTACGTCGTGGACGAAGCGGGGCAGATTTATGCGCTTGTGCCGGAAGAGCATCGCGCTTGGCATGCGGGCGTCTCAAGCTGGGAAGGCGATGGCGACGTGAACGCGCGCTCGATCGGCATCGAGATCGTCAATGGCGGGCATGACTTCGGCCTGCCTGAGTTTCCGACGGCGCAGATCGATGCGGTGATCACGCTGCTGAAAGATATTCTTGGACGCTGGCCGCAACTCAATGCAAAGCGCGTCGTCGCACACTCAGATATCGCGCCGGCGCGGAAGGCCGACCCTGGCGAGAAATTTCCGTGGAAGACGCTCGCTGAAGCTGGCGTCTCGATCTGGCCAGAGCATATTGCGGTGCAACTCGACAACGATGATCCGATTTCGCAGGTCCAGCAGGATCTCGCATTTATCGGTTATCCGGTGACGCAGAGCGGCTACATGGATGAGGCCACTAGGGAGGCGCTTGTCGCATTTCAGCGCCGGTTCCGCCCGAGCGACATCAGCGGTGCCGTGGACAACGAGACGCGCTATCTGCTGATCGCACTTTCGCGTCAACTCGACTGATCTAACCCTGCGCGCGAACCGCGCGTGGGATGACCAGTTTCGTATTTTAGACTGATCATGTATGTGTCGCCTCGCCAGTCGGCCGGACGGCCGCGGGTGCGCAAGCATTCGAGGAAAGTCCGGGCTCCACGCGGATACGGCGGCGGGTAACGCCCGCCGAAGGTAACTTCAGGGATAGCGCCACAGAGAACAGACCGCCTCGCAAGAGGTAAGGGTGAAACGGTGGTGTAAGAGACCACCGCGCCGACCGTAAGGAAGGCGGCACGGCAAGCCCCGCCGGGAGCAAGACCGAATAGGGACACACGAAGCGCAAGCTTCACGCGCATCCGCGCGTCGTGTCCGGGTTGGTCGCGAGAACCATGCGGCGACGTATGGTCCAGAGGAATGGTCGTCACCGCGCAAGCGGTACAGAACCCGGCTTATAGGCCGACTGGCATTTTTCAGGACGAGAGAGACGCATGATCCCGGTCTTCGGAAACGCAAGCGATCCGGCGAAGAACTCACGTGGCTGGTTCGTCGGCCATTTCATGCTGGGCGAAGACAATCCGCTGCGCACCACAGATGTCGAGATGAAGTGGTTCACCCATTTCAAGGGCGAGACGCGCGCAGAATGGTCGCCGCCGGCACCCGTGCGCACGCTCAATGTTCTCGTTCGCGGCCGCTTCGTGCTGCTGTTTCCGGAGCGGGAAGTGCTGCTGGAGAAGGAGGGCGACTACGTCTTCTTCGGCCCCGACATCGCGCATTCGTATCGCTGCGAAGAAGAGTCGGTGATCATGACCGTGCGCTGGCCATCGACGCCGCCGGGCTAGCTTGCGGGCTTCGCTGGAATTTTCAGTCCACGCGCCACCGCAGGCCGCGCGAGCGAGCGCTCGAGCCATGCTGGGACATTCGCGAGCCTATCAAACTGAACCAGGTCGCGCGCGCCGTAGCCCTCGATGAGGTTTCGTACCGGGCCGATCATCGCGACGTCGGCGATTGTGAACTCGTCGCCCAATACCCAGGTGCGGTCGGCGAGGCGATCGTCCAGAACTTTGAGTAGGCGCTTGGTTTCGTCGCGAAAGCGTTCAAGTGGGCGTTTGTCTTCGATTTCGCGGCCGGCAAACTTGTAGAAATAGCCGAGCTGACCGAAGTTCGGGCCCACGCCGGATGTTTGAAAAAAGACCCACTGGATCGTTTCGTAGCGACGCGCGGGATCGCTAGGCAACAACTTGCCGCTCTTTTCGGCGAGATAGAGGAGAATAGCGCCGGACTCAAAGAGCGGCAGCGGTTTTCCGTTTGGTCCGTTTGGGTCGATGATCGCGGGGATTCTGGCGTTGGGATTGAGCGCGCGGAATTCAGGTGACTTCTGATCGACCTTGCCAAAATCGACGTAATGCGCCTCGTATGCCAGCTCCATTTCTTCCAGCGCGATCGAAATCTTCACGCCGTTTGGCGTTGTCAACGAATAGAGCTGGATGCGATCTGGATACTGCGGAGGCCAACGATTGGTGATCGGGAAGGCAGCGAGCGCGGTCATCTCGCGCATGTAGGCGCCTCGCCCCGTCGCTTCCAGTCACCCCACCGCGCGGCGCGTCAAACTGACCTCAACGTGCGCAATCTCGGAACTCGCGGCAAGCGTCGCCTTGAACAGTTTGTCGAGCTGACCTTTGGCCTCAGCGAGAGGCGCAGCGAACACCGCTTCGCCACAGACATCGCCATTGGCGTCGCGAAGCACCACCGCGATGTTCGGCGTCGCCTTCGGCACGGCGAGGCGGGTGAGGAAGTTCGCACTCACTTCGACCGAGCGGCCGCTGTCGTCGAGATCGCCGCCAATATCCGTCAGCGCAAACTCCTCGCGTTCAGCGTTGGTGATCGGATCCGAGGCCAGGAACTCTGCCGCCGCCAGCGCTCGCGTCAGCTCGTGGTAGCGCGGCGAGTCCTTTGTGGCCGCGCTGCGCTGACGGAAGCCGCGCAACAGATCGCGCCACTTGCGTGCGTCGCCGGTCATGTAATTCGAAAGCTCTCCCACGTCGGTGAGGCGCGTGAAGAGCTGCTCGGCCAAGCCATCGAAGAAACCAAGCACGACGGAAACGGCGTCCTTGCCGCCGGCGGCTTCTTTTGGCTGAACGGTGTGGCCGCTAATCAGCACTTGCTCAGCCGCGATCCGCTGCTCCGCAATTTCCAGCCAGGCGCGGTAAATCTCTTCTGGTTTAGCCGCCTTCGCCCGCGGCGACTGCGCCACGATCGCCGCCGGCGCTGTCTCGCCTGCGCCGCGTAGCGGTATTAGTCCCGAAGTCCCAAAGCCCGTCATCTGCAAGTCCTGCTCATTTCGGGTGAGAACTATCTGATTCTACCCGCCGGGAGCGCGTGAATCGTGGCAAAAGCAGTGCATGTCCCACGCGCCAGTTCTGCTTGTCGAAGCGATGGAGGCGCTCGCGCTGAAGGACGGCGGTCTTTACGTCGACGCCACCTTCGGGGGCGGGGGCTATTCCCGCGAAATGTTGGCGCGCGCCGCTTGCCGGGTCATCGCTTTCGACCGTGATCCGGACGCAATAGCTCGCGGCGTCGAACTAACAGCGTCAGCGAAGGGTAAATTCACGCTTCATCAAGGCCGCTTTGGCGATCTCTCCGCCGACGAGCAGGTGGACGGCGTCGTTTTCGATCTCGGCGTCTCATCTTTCCAGCTCGACGAAGCCGATCGCGGCTTCTCGTTCCAGCAGGATGCCGACTTGGACATGCGGATGGAAAAGGATGGGCATAGCGCCGCTGACGCCGTGAACCGGCTCAGCGAAGGCGCGCTTGCCGATCTGATCTATCGCTATGGCGAAGATGACGATAGCCGCCGCATCGCCCGCGCCATCGTTCAGGCGCGCGCCGCTGCGCCGATCACGCGGACCCTCGCGCTTGCGAAGATCGTCGAAGATTCCGTCGGCGGCCGCAAAGGCGCACGCACGCACCCGGCCACGAAGACCTTTCAAGCGCTGCGCATGCTGGTGAATGACGAACTTGGCGAACTCGCTCGTGGCCTCTCCGCCGCAGAGCGCGCGCTGAAGCCCGGCGGGCGCCTCGCCGTCGTCTCCTTCCATTCGCTTGAAGACCGGATGGTTAAGCACTTCATCACTAAGCGCGCCGATGCGCAGGGTCGCGGCTCGCGCTTCGCACCGGACCTGCCGCCCGAACGCGCGCCAAGCTTTGCCATCGATCGCAAGCGCGCCACCGTTTCGAGCGATGCCGAAACCGCCGTCAACCCGCGCGCGCGTTCAGCCAGCTTGCGCTGGGCGACGCGCACCGATGCGCCCGCATGGGACGAACTTGAAGCGCCGGACCTTGCGCCGCGTGCGGAGGCCGAATGGCAAAAGTTACGCTAAAGCGCTGGTTTCAGATCGCGGCTGGTGTGCTGATCGTCGCGTTGGCGGTTGGCCTCTATCGCGCCAAGAGCGATGCCGCGCGCACCGAAACCAACGTGCATCGCCTCGATGCAGAGATCGCCGAGCGCGAGGCACGCGTGCGGGAATTGCGTTCCGATATTGCCGAACAAGAAAGCCCCGCGCGCATTGAGCATCTGAACGAGGAGCGTCTGGGCTATGCCGTCGGCAGTGAGAGCGCTGCTTTGCCTGAGGCGGAAATCGCGCGCCGCTTGCCCGCGCCGCAGCCTGAAGAACAGGCGCGCGAGTGAGGCCGCTTGGCCCCAATTCCGTGTTCTCGCACGAGCGTCTGCCGCAGGCGCCGCTTGAAGCCGCTCCCGCGCGCAACCGCGTTCGCTTTCTGGCGCTGACAATCTTCGCCGTGCTGCTGCTGCTTGGCGGCCGCGCCGTGCAGCTTGCCTTTGCTGGCGATCCCTCGTCCCGCGTCAATAGCGCCCGCGCGGCCGCTACGTTGCCGCGCGCAGATATCGTTGATCGCAATGGCGTGCTGCTTGCGACCACGGTCCGTGCCTGGGCGCTGACCGCCGAACCCGCGCACATCCGCAACGCCGTCGAGACGGCTGACACGCTGATGCAGCATTTCCCAGGCCTTGAGCGCGAAACGCTGCTCAGGCGTCTCAACAATACCGACCAAACCACCGTCTATCTCCAGCGCGGCCTCACTGAGGAGCAGGCCAATCGCGCCGAAGCGCTCCGCATTCGCGGCATCGGCGTCGAGCCGGAGCATCACCGCGAATATCCTCAAGGTACGCTTGCCGCGCATGTCGTCGGTTTTACCGGCATCGATCTCAATCCGCAGGCGGGTGTCGAACTTGGCCTCGATGAAGAGATCCGCGCCGCCGGTGCAGACGGCAGGCAGGTCCGCTTGTCGCTGGATGTTCGAACTCAATACGCGCTCGAAACCGAGCTCGACGCCGCCGCGCGCGCCTCCAATGCTTCCGGCGGCGCAGCGATCCTGCTTGATGGCCATACCGGCGAAACGCTGGCGCTTGCCTCGTGGCCGACCTTCGACCCGAACCAGATCAACCGCTCCACCGAAAACATGCGCCGCGACCGCGTCGCCGGCGACATCCATGAGCTCGGCTCAACTATCAAACCGTTCACGGTGGCGATGGCGCTGCAGGAAGAAGTCGCCTCGTCCGGCGAACTCTTTGATCTCAGCCAACCGCTTGAGCTCGACAACACGGTTATTGCTGACCACCAGCCAATCACCGGCTATGCGACGCTTCGCGACATTCTTACGCGCTCTTCAAATGTCGGTGCGGCGCGCTTGGCTATTCGCGTTGGCGGCGCCCGTCAGCGCGCTTATCTCGAACGCCTCGGCCTTACGCAGCCAACGACATTGCAACTTGGCCGCCGCCAAGCCCCACTCGCACCGATCGCGCAAACGCGCCGCGATATCGCGGCGCTCGGGTTCGGTTACGGCCTCGCCACTACGCAGGCGACGCTCGCAAGCGCCTACACCGTGTTCGCCAACGGTGGCGCGCGCGTCGCGCCCACCATCCTGGCGCTGGCGCCCGACGCCCAGGTCGAGCGCACGCAGATATTCACACCCGCCGTGACCCGGCAGCTGATGCTTTACCTCCGCGCTGTAGTCACGGATGGCACCGGCCGCGCGGCCAACGTTCCAGGTCTCCTGGTCGCTGGCAAAACCGGCACGGCCGAAAAGCCCGGTGGCGCCCAAGGCTATGATCAAAGCCGCAATTTCTCCTCTTTCGCAGGCGTATTTCCGGCCAACAACCCGCGCTACGTGATTGTCGTGGCGCTTGATGATACAGGCGCGGGCGAGGCGGGTGGTCTCGTGGCGGCGCCGGTCGTGGCGCGGACCTTGAGGCGCATCGCTCCCATGCTTGGTTTGCGTGTGGAGCCTGCCGCGCCCGCGCGCTAGGGAGAGACAATGAAGCTCGGCGATCTCTTTACAGACGGCGTTCCCGCGGACGCCGCCGCGATCGAGATTACCGGTCTCACCGCTGACTCACGCAAAGTGAAGCCAGGCTTCTTATTCGCGGCACTGAAAGGCGTCGCCGCGCACGGCCGCGATTTCGTGGCGCAAGCCAAAGCCAACGGCGCCGTCGCCGTGCTCTCCGCCAACGATCTCAGCGCCGATCCCGCCGTTGTGCACGTCACCGCCGCCGAATCGCGCAACGCCTTCGCGCTCGCCGCTTCGAAATTCTATCCGCGCCGTCCCGCGACGATCGTCGCCGTCACCGGCACCAACGGCAAAAGCTCGACCGTCGACTTCCTCCGCCAAATCTGGACCCACGCTGGCAAACGCGCCGCGAGCCTCGGCACACTCGGCGCTATTGGTCCGAACGGCGTGATTGATCTTGGTCACACGACACCTGATCCGGCTTCCGTCCATGCAACGCTGACGACGCTCGCCGAGCAAGGCGTCACGCATGCGGCGATGGAAGCCTCGAGCCACGGCCTCGAACAACACCGCGTCGATGGCGTCACCTTCGCCGCCGGCGCATTCACCAATCTCACCCAAGATCACCTCGATTATCACGAGGATATGGCGAGCTATCGAAGCGCCAAACTGAAACTCTGGAATCTCGTCCGCGCCGGTGGCCCAGCCATCATCAACGCAGATGCCGCAGACGCTGACCCGTTCGAGCGCGCCGCCAAGCAGCGCGGCCTCGATGTCGTCCTCTGCGGCTGGCGGGCGCCGCGCGATCACGCGCTGAAGATCGTGGAAATTCTCCCGCGTCCGAACGCGCAGACTATGGTGCTGCTCTGGAACGGCAAAGAGCACAAAGTCGAGTTGCCGCTGATCGGCGAATTCCAAGCGCTCAACGCCGTCTGCGCCGCCACGCTGGCGCTCGCGACAGGTGAAGCGCCTGAAACTGTGTTCGAAGGTATGGCGACGCTGAAGCCGGTGAAGGGTCGCATGGAGCATGTCGGCCAAAGCAAAAGCGGCGGCCACGTGTTCGTGGACTACGCGCACACGCCGGATGGCCTAGACGTGCTCCTCCGCGCCGCGCGTCCGCACGCGCCGGGCCGTATCATCGCAGTGTTCGGCTGCGGCGGCGATCGCGACAATTACAAGCGTCCGAAGATGGGCGCCATCGCCGCGCGCCAAGCCGATGTTGTCATCGTTACCGACGACAATCCGCGCAGTGAAGAGCCCGCCGCCATCCGCGCGCAAATCCTGAGAGCCGCGCCGAACGCTACAGAGATCGGCGACCGCGCCAAAGCGATCCAAGACGCCGTCGCGATGCTGAAAGCCGGCGACGCGCTGATGATCGCCGGCAAAGGCCACGAGACCGGGCAGATCATCAAAGGCGTTACGCACCCGTTCTCGGATCAAGACGTCGCGCGCGCCGCGCTGGAGAGCCAAGCATGAGTGAACTCTGGTCAGCCGAAGAAGCGCAAGCCGCAACCGGCGGACGTTTGCTCAACGCTGAATCATGGAGCGTCAACGGCGTCTCCATCGATACACGCACGCTCGAACCTGGCGATCTCTTCGTGGCCCTGAAGGACGTTCGCGACGGTCACGACTTCCTGGCGCAAGCCTTCGTGTCCGGCGCCAGCGCAGCTCTGATCTCTGATGCACGCAAAGTCGAAGGCCTCGGCGCGGCGCTTGCTGTGCCCGATGTTCTCGAAGGCCTCCGCAAACTCGGCGAAGCCGCGCGCGATCGCTGCGCCGCCAAGCGCGTCGCCGTCACAGGCTCAGTCGGCAAGACCTCCACCAAGGAAGCGCTCGCGATCTGCCTCGCCGCGAGCGGCCAAACGCACCGCTCGATCAAGAGCTACAACAACCATTGGGGCGTGCCACTGACGATGTCGCGCATGCCGCGCGAGAGCCAGTTCGCGGTCTTCGAAATCGGCATGAACCATCGCGGCGAAATTCTGCCGCTGACGCAGTTGGTGAAACCGCACGCCGCACTCGTCACCACCATCGCGCCGGCGCACGTCGAAAACCTCGGCTCCCTCGAAGCCATCGCCGATGAGAAGGGCGATATCTACGCCGGCCTCGAGCCCGGCGGCTCCGCCATCATCCCCAACGAAGCCACGCACTCTGACCGGCTCGTCGCTGCCGCCGAACGTAACGGCGCCAATCTCGTCCGCTTCGGCCGCGATGCAGGTTGCGAAGCGCGTCTGTTGCGCTGGGATATGGATGCGACTGGCTCAAACGCCGAAGCCGAAATTCTCGGCCGCACGATCAAGTATCGCGTCGGCGTCGAAGGCGCACACTGGGCGCTGAACTCAGTCGCTGCGCTCGCTGCCGCCGATGTCGTCGGCGCCGATCTCGAAGCCGCGGCGCACGCGCTAGAACATCTTCGCGCGTTCGATGGTCGCGGCGTCGCGCAACAAGTCGCCGCGCCGTTCGGTCCGTTCATGCTTGTGGATGATTCCTACAACGCCAACCCAGCCTCGATGGCTGCAGCGATCGCTACACTCGCGGCGCGTCAGCCCGGCGCAGGCGGGCGCCGCATTGTTGCGCTTGGGGATATGTTGGAACTCGGCCCGCAGGAACGCGAATACCACGCCGGTCTCGCGCAACCCCTAGAACAAGCTGGCATCGATCTCGTGTTCGCCGCTGGTCCGCGCATGGCGGCGCTCATGGAGGCGCTTCCCGCGTCGCGTCGCGGCGGCTATGCCGAAACCTCTGACGCGCTGATTCCGATTATTGCGAGTTCGCTTCAATCGGGTGACATCGTGTTGGTGAAGGGTTCGAATGGCTCCAAGATGAGCCGCGTCGTGGCTGCCTTGCAGCAGCTGAGTGGGGATAAGAATGCTTGAGCTTCTAACGCAGTACAGCGAGAGCTCGCAGTTCTTCAATCTGTTCAACTACATCACGTTCCGCACCGGCGGCGCGATGTTCACTGCTATGATCTTGGCGTTCGCAATCGGCGCGCCGTTCATTGCTTGGTTGCGCAAGAAGCAGGGCAAAGGCCAACCGATCCGCGAAGATGGTCCGCAAGGTCATCTGCTGACGAAGAAGGGCACGCCGACGATGGGCGGTCTCATCATTCTGATCAGCCTCGGCATTTCGTCATTGCTCTGGGCCGATCTCGACAATCCTTACGTCTGGTCTGTGCTGATCGTGACGATCGGCTTTGGCGCCATCGGCTTCGTTGATGACTTCGCCAAAGTCACCAAGCAGCACCACGGCGGGCTTTCCGCGAAGCTCCGCTTGCTGTTCGAGTTCTCGATCGCCGCTGTCGCCGCCATCGCCATGCTCGCCGCGGAGTGGATCGCGACGACACCGGGTCAAACCCATGACATCATGGGTTTCTGGAATGCGCTCTGGGCCGGCGAACCGCTCACGGCGATCGCGCTGCCTTTCTTTCAAGGTTGGGGCATTCAGATCCTCGGCCTCTACGCGATTTTCGCGATGGTGGTGATTGTCGGCTTCGGCAACGCGGTGAATCTGACCGACGGCCTTGATGGCCTGGCTATTGTGCCGGTGATGATCGCGGCAGCCACCTTTGGCATGATCTGCTACCTTGTCGGCCGGGTCGACTATTCCGAATACCTTGGCATTCCGCACGTCGCTGGCGTGGGCGAGCTCGCGACTATTCTCGGAGCGTTGCTCGGCGCTTCGCTCGGCTTCCTTTGGTACAATGCACCACCCGCCCGTGTCTTTATGGGCGATACCGGCTCGCTGGCGCTTGGCGGTCTGCTTGGCGCGGTCGCGGTGGCCACAAAGCACGAACTCGTGCTCGTCATCGTCGGCGGTCTGTTCGTGCTCGAAACGCTTTCGGTCATGGTGCAAGTCGCCGTGTTCAAGCGCACTGGCAAGCGGTTGTTCCTGATGGCGCCGATCCATCACCACTTCGAAAAGCTCGGCTGGCAAGAACCTACGATTGTCATTCGCTTCTGGATTATCTCGGTGATTTTCGCGCTCGCAGGCCTTGCTACGCTGAAGCTGCGTTAACAGTTGCGTTAACGGCGCGAAGCGGCGCACACCCGCACGCTCACGACGGGTTGGAGGCGATCGGATGATTCCGATCACGGAATTTCAGGGCCGCGACGTCGCGGTGTTTGGCTTAGCGCGAACAGGTCTCGCGGCGGCGCGCGCGCTTGCCGCTGGCGGTGCCCGCGTGCACGCGTGGGACGATAACGACGTCACGCGCGCGAAGGCCGAAGCCGCCGGCGTCCCTGTCTCCGACATCAACAGCCGCGATTGGCGCACCTTCGCCGCGCTCGTGCTGTCGCCCGGCGTGCCGCTCACATTCCCGGAGCCGCACCGCGTCGTCACGCTCGCTGAAGCGACCGGCGTTCCGATCGTCAGCGACATCGAACTCTTCGCCCGCGCCGTGAGCGCGCTACCAGCGACGCAGCGTCCGAAAGTGATCGGCGTCACCGGCACCAACGGCAAAAGCACCACGTCGGCGCTGATCGCGCACATTCTCAAAGAGGCGGGCAAAGACGTCCGCCTGGGCGGCAATATCGGCGACGCCATCCTCGAACAGCCGCCGCTGCACGCTGGCGCTTACTACGTGATCGAGCTGAGCTCCTTCCAACTCGATCTCACATCAAGCCTTCGCCTTGATGTCGCCGTCTGGCTCAACACGACGCCCGATCACCTCGATCGTCACGGCGACATGGCCGCCTACGTCGCCGCCAAGAAGCGCATCTTCTTGAACCAAGGCGCCGCCGATTGGGCCGTCATCGGAGTCGACGACAGTTATTGCGCCATGGTCTGCACCGAACTCACGCGCGCCGCCGCCCAACACGTCGCGCCGATCTCCTCCGGCCAAGCGCTGGGTCGCGGCGTCACCGCGCTCGACGGCAAGCTGATCGACAGCCTCTCAGGCCGCGCCGAGACCGTCGCAGAACTGAGCGCAGCACCCACGCTGCAAGGCAAGCACAACGCCCAAAACGCCGCTGCTGCGTACGCGGCGACGCGCGCGCTCGGAGTCGATCCACGCATCATCGCGCAAGCGTTCACGAGCTTCGCCGGTCTGCCGCATCGTCTCGAACGCGCCGGCACGATCGAAGGCGTGCGTTTCGTCAACGACAGTAAAGCCACCAACGCCAACGCCGCCGCGCAGGCGCTCGCGGTTTATCCGCGCGTTTATTGGATTGCCGGAGGCGTCGCGAAAGAGGGCGGCATCGAAGATCTCGAACCTTTCTTCCCGCGCATGGCCAAAGCCTATCTCATTGGCCAGTCGGCCGGCGACTTCGCCGACGTGCTGCGCGGCAAAGTCGCCGTCGCCATGTCCGGCAATCTCGAAGCGGCGGTGAAGATGGCGTTCGCCGACGCCAAGGCTTCAGGCGAGCCGCATCCGGTTGTGCTGCTTTCGCCCGCGTGCGCCTCGTTCGACCAATTCAAGAGCTACGAAGATCGCGGCGACCAGTTCAAGAAATTCGTCGCGGCGCTCAATGAAGGCGCGAAGCGCAACGGGGGCGCAGCTTGACCGGCGCGATCGCCGAGCGCTTCAGCGCGGCGATCGAACGGGCGCGGACGTATGATCGCCCGCTGTTGATCATCGCCGCGATCCTTTTCGCGCTCGGGATCCTGTTTTCGATGTCGGCAAGCCCCGCGGCGACTGCCCGCATCCAAATCGGCGAAGCCTTCTACTTCGCCGGTCGCCAAGCCGCTTACGCCGCCGTCGGCATCGTCGTGATGCTCGCCGCCGCTTCGCTCGATCCGCGCCAACTTCGCCGTGGCGCCGTCATCCTCGCCGCCATCTGCTTACCGCTCTGCCTGCTCGCATCCTTCTTCGGACCTGAAATCAAAGGCGCGCAGCGTTGGTTCGATCTTGGCTTCACCTCGTTCCAGCCATCTGAAATTCTCAAGCCCGCGCTCATTGTGGTTTGGGCATGGATGCTCGGCGAAGCGATGAAGCAGCCCGGCTTCCCGGGCCGCGCCGTCGCCATCACAGCTTACGCACTCACGGCGGCCGTTCTGCTATCTCAGCCTGATATCGGCCAGACCGCGCTGCTCGGCATTTGCCTGGGACCGATGCTCATTTTGTCGGGCGTCGCGCTCCGCTACGTGCTCGGCGGCGGCGTGCTCGCTGCACTCAGCGCGTGGGCAATCTACAATTTCTACCCGCACGCCCGCGAGCGCGTGGATACGTTCCTCAATCCCGAAGGCGACGCCGCTTACCAAGTGAACCGCGCACTCGACGCGATCGCGTCTGGCGGCGTGTTCGGGCGGGGCCCGGGCGAGGGCGTGATCAAGGAACGCTTGCCTGACGCGCACGCCGACTTCGTCTTTGCCGTTGCCGCTGAGGAGTTCGGCCTCATCGCGTCAATCGGCCTCATCGTCTTGTTCGGCGCGCTCGCGTTCCGCGGTCTCTCGCGCGCGAGTCGATTAAATGAGCCATTCGAACAACTTGCAGCCGCGGGCTTGATAACGCTGCTCGTCGCACAAGCTTCTATCCACATAGCGGTGAACTTGAGTTTGCTTCCGGCGAAAGGCATGACGCTGCCATTCATTTCGTTTGGCGGTTCCTCAATGATCGGCTCCGCGCTGGCATTGGGGTGCTGTCTTTCGCTCCTCCGTGACCGACCTGGCGCCTTTCTCTATCCAGCACGCAGGCGCGATTAGAACATGACAAAAAAAGTCGTCGTCATTGCAGCAGGCGGAACTGGCGGACATTTGTTTCCCGCCGCCGCCTTCGCTGAAGAAATGTTCCGCCGCGATTGGCGCGTTATCCTGATGACGGACGCGCGCGGCCGCCGTTACGCCGAAGGCTTTCCGGCTGAGCGCATTGAAGATGTCTCCGCCGCATCGATCTCGATGAACCCTGTGACTGCGATCCCAGCCGCGTTCAAAATCTGGAAAGGCATCAACGAAGCCAAGGCGCGTTTCAAAGCGCTGCCGCCGGCGCTCGTCGCTGGCTTTGGCGGCTATCCGTCGTTCCCGGCGCTCATGGCGGCGCGAGCGCACAAAGTTCCGATCCTCATTCACGAACAGAACTCAGTGCTCGGCCGCGTGAACCGTTCGATGGCGGGCAGCGCCTCGATCGTCGCCTGCGGCTTCGAGCGTCTCGATCGCCTCCCGGACGCAGCCGCGTCACGCAAACACGTCGTCGGCAACCCGGTGCGCTTGCCGATCCTCGCCGTGCGCGAGCGTCCGTATCCGGAGGCGCCCGCGGGCGGACGTTTGAACTTGCTCATCATCGGCGGCAGCCAAGGCGCGCGCGTCTTCGGCGAAGTCATCCCGTCAGCGATCTCGCTTCTGCCGCCTGCTTTGCGTTCGCGGCTCGATGTCGTGCACCAAGTGCGAGAAGAGCAGGTCGAGGACGCGAAGAAGAAGTACGCCGCCGCGAGCGTGAACGCAGAGGTCGCGCCGTTTTTCAAGGATATGGGCCAGCGCCTTGGCGCGGCGCACTTGGTGATTTCGCGCGCCGGCGCATCAACAGTCACGGAACTCCAAGTCGCCGGCCGGCCCGCGATCCTGATCCCGTTCGCCGCCGCCGCTGACGACCACCAAACAGCCAACGCCGAAGGCCTAACCGCCGTCGGCGCCGCAGATCTCTTCACCGAGGCCGAATTCAACGCCGGTGCGCTCGCAGCCCTTCTGGGGCGCCGTCTGGAGGATCCACACGGTCTGGCCGTCCGCGCCGCCGCCGCCCGCGCCGCAGCCAAGCCGGAAGCCGCCCAGACCCTGGCGGACCTTGCAGAGGGCGTCGCCCGCTAAGAAATCGGTCCGGACGCTGCATCCAGGACTGCCCACGGCGGCGGTAAAGGACCGGATGCGCCGTTGAGGCGGCAGGAGGGTCCCATGACCGAAGAATTGTTCCGTGACTTCTGGTGGCTGATGTTTCCGCTGTTCGGCATGGTGATGGCGATCCTGGGCTTGGCGCGCGACAACGCCAACGAAAACCAAGTCCTTCGCCAGGCTCGCCAAAAACTGGAGCGTGATTGATGACCTTTGAGGAGCTATTCCGCGGCTATTGGTGGCTGATGTTTCCGATCTTCGGGATGTTCATCGCGCTGCTTGGCATGTTTCAAGCCGAGAACCGTAGTCGGCAGGTGATGACGCTGATCAAGTCGTATCTCGATCAGGGAAAGGAGCCGCCGCCTGAGCTTCTGAAGATGGCGCAGGAACGCAGCGACTACGAGATGGACGTCGGCTTGCCTCCGGGACGGGGCGATAAATCCTGGACATTCGTCGTCTTCCTCGCCCTCGCCGCTGGGTTCGGTGTTGGCTATTGGTGGATACGCGAGGAAAGTTGGTCGTTCCCCTTTCTCATCGTCGCCGTCACCATGGGGGTGCTTGCGATCGGTTCGCTAATCATCGCCATCACTCAGCGCCGTCCCTGACGCGACATGAACGCGGGGGAGGAAGCGCGCCTGATCGGGCTTGCGCGAGGCGGAGATCTTGCCGCGTTCGGCCGTCTGATCGACATGCATCAAGGCGCGGTGCGCGCGTTTCTACGGCGTGTTTCGGGCAATTACGCAGACGCAGACGATCTTGCGCAGGAGGCCTTCGCACGCACATGGGAAGTCCTCGATCGCTTCGACGGAACGTCATCGCTGCGCACATTTATCAGTGGGGTGGCGTTCCAGTATTGGCGTCGCGCTCGCCGCGCGCAGGCCCGTCGCGATGTGCGCGAAACCGCTTACGCCGACCTAAGCGACCCCCAGAGCGACGAGCCGCCGGAGCGCACCGTCCAGCGCTTGGCGCTCCGCAAAGCAATGGAGGAATTGCCGGAAGATCAGCGCGCCGCGCTTGCGCTTTGCCTGGGGCAGGAATTCACTCATGCAGAGGCTGCGGATATTTTGGGCTTGCCGCTCGGTACGGTGAAGTCGCATGTCGCCAGAGGCCGGACACGCCTGCAGGCGGTGCTTAGGGTCGCAGGAGCCAAGGGTGAGTGACGATCTCGAACTGGCCGCGCTCTTGGGTGAAGCGCCGCACACGCCTGACCCGGGTTTTCGGTTCGACGTCCTGCAGCTCGCGGCAGGGCGTGCGCGCCGCCGCACTTCGCGACGAAGGGCGCTGCGCCTCGTCCTGATATCCACGCTCATCGGGCTGGTTTTTCCCCTGACGCAGGCGTTCGGCGTTGGGTTCCAAGAGGTGCAGCCGTTGCTGCTGGTTGCGGCGACGCTGGCTGTCGCCTATGTGCTCGCTCTGTTGACCATCGAAGGCCCGCGCGCCGCGTTGGCGCGATCCCGCGCCGTTCTGCGGAGGCCGCTGATGCGGGCTTGACGGAGAGGCGAACATGGCGCGCTTTCAAATTCTTACACAAATGCTGACGGTGCCGAGGCCGATGGCGATCGCTGAGGCTGATACGCCCGCCGACGCTGTGCGCAAGGCGCGTGAGCTTGAGCAGAAGGGGCGCACCGATCTGCAGATCGGGGACACGGAGGCTGCTCAACATTATCCGGTTGCGCAGTTTGCCGCCATGCACGGCGTGCGCTAACCGCCATTGATGCGCCTAAGAGCGTGCCTATAGTGGCGCGGTTAGGGGAGTTCATGATCCGCCGCGCTATTCCGTTTGATACTGGCCCAATTCATTTCGTCGGCATCGGCGGCATAGGCATGTCCGGCATCGCCGCCGTGATGAAGAATCTCGGCTACGACGTGACCGGTTCGGACGCGAAGGGCGGCGCCAATATTGAGCGCCTGCGCGCGCAAGGCATTCAAGTTAGCATCGGCCACAAAGTCGAGAATGTCGCCAACGCCGGCGTCGTGGTGATTTCGTCCGCGATCAAGCATGGCAACCCGGAAGTCGACACTGCCCGCGCCCGCGGCGTGCCGATCGTCCGCCGCGCCGAGATGCTGGCCGAGATCATGCGCTTGAAGTGGACCGTTGCCATTGGCGGCACTCACGGCAAGACGACGACAACCTCAATGATCGCCGCGCTCCTCGATGCTGGTCACAAAGATCCCACCGTCATCAATGGCGGTATCATCAACGCCTATGGCGCGAACGCCCGCATGGGCGAGGGCGAGTGGATGGTGGTCGAGGCTGACGAAAGCGATGGCACATTCACACGCCTGCGCGCCACCGCCGTTGTCGTCACCAACATGGACCCCGAGCACCTGGATCACTACGGCTCCGTCGAAGCCATGAACGCAGCGTATCAGACGTTTGTCGAGAACATTCCGTTCTACGGTTTCGCCGTGATGTGCCTGGACCACCCGCAAGTGCAAGCGCTCGCTGCGAAAGTGCGCGACCGCCGGATCATCTCCTATGGTTTCAACCCGCAAGCCGACGTCTGCGCCGTAAATGTTCGCCCGTCACGCGATGGTTCGACGTTCGATGTTGTCGCCCGCCGCAAGGGCGAGGGGCCGGGCGTCACGCTGCACGATCTTTTCTTGCCCGTAGCGGGCCGTCACAACGTTCAGAACGCGGTCGCTGCCATTGCTGTGGCGCGTGAGCTTGGCGTAACGGACGCCGGCATTCGCAACGGATTGAAGAAATTCTCTGGTGTGAAGCGCCGCTTCACGACTACCGGCTACTGGAACGAAATTCGCATCGTTGACGACTACGGCCACCACCCCGTCGAAATCGCGGCTGTGCTCTCGGCCGCACGCGAAATGACTGAGGGCCGGGTGCTCGCCGTGGTGCAGCCGCACCGTTATACGCGTCTGCGCGATCTCTTCAAAGACTTCTCGACTTGTTTCAATGATGCCGACATCGTCGCTGTAGCTGAGGTGTATGCCGCTGGTGAAACCCCGATCGATGGCGTCAACGCCGACACGCTCGCCGCAAGTTTGAAGGGCCACGGCCACCGCGACGCGCGTCGTCTCGATAGCTTAGACGATCTGCCGACTTTCGTGCGCGCCGAAGCGAAGCCGGGAGACATCGTTGTGTGCCTCGGCGCCGGCGATATCACCACCTACGCCAATGCTTTGCCAGGAAGACTTGGCGCGGCCGCGGCCTAGCGGGTTGGCGTCGGCATGAACCCTGCGCTTGCAAGCACTCTGGTGCTCGCCACCGCGCTGGCGCTCTTCGCCTCCAATCGCGTGCGCCATGACTTGGTTGCGCTGTCGGCACTCGCGGCCTGCTTGGTGCTTGGTCTTGTACCGGCCGACCAGGCGTTCGCAGGCTTTGCCGATCCATCAGTGGTGGTAATTGTCGCTGTGCTCATGATCGGCCGCGCGATCGAACTCACCGGGGTCGCTGACGCCGTCACCGACAGACTCGCTTCGCTCAAGGCGCCGTTTCCGTTGCAGCTCGGTATCTTGCTTGTTGCGGGCGCGGCGCTGTCAGCGTTCATGAACAACATCGCGGCTCTCGCCATCACGATGCCCGCCGTTATCGGGATTTGCCGTGCGCACAATCTGCCGCCGGGCGCGGGGCTCATGCCGCTCGCCTTCGCCACGATCCTCGGCGGCATGACCACCCTGATTGGTACGCCGGCAAACCTCATTCTGTCGTCTCTTCGCGCCGATCAACTCGGTGCACCTTTTGGCTTCTTCCAGATGACGCCGGTCGCGGCCGCAGTCGCCGCCGCCGGCGTTGCCTACATTTGCGTGATCGGATGGCGGCTAGCGCCGCGTCGCATCGCAGGGGACGATTCTCCGCGGGCATCCTACGCGGTGTTTGAACTGGGCCCGCTGTCGTCTGAGGACCTCGACGAAGACTCAGAAACCGAACTCCTGGAATCTCTAAAGTCAGCGAAAGTGACTCCGCTTGCGGTTCTGCGAGGCAATCGCGTGCTTGATCTCAGCACCGCGCGACCTATGAAGCCGCGAGATCGGCTCCTCGTTGGCGGCAGCGTCGATCCCTGGGATGCTGCGAAGAAGACGGAGCTTTCGCTCAACGTCCAGCGTTCGGAAGCTGAAGACGCGGTGACGATCGTAGCGGTGGTAGGTAATGGCTCGCCCCTGGTAGGGCGTCCGCTCGACACGGTTCGCTGGGACACAAACGGCGAAGTGGTAGTGGTGGCGACGGGCCGGCGCGCGGCCGAGCTTCGTCAACCGATTTCGCGCCTCCGCTTCGAAGCCGGCGATCAGGTCACTATCCACGGACCGGCCGAGCAAATCGCAATCTACTCGCGATATGCGCGATTGCTTGAAGTTGCACGTCGCCCGAACGCACGAATTGATGCGGAGCGCGCTGCTATCGCGATTGGTATTTACGCTACCGCCGTTGCTGCCTCTGTCGTCTTCAGTATCCCTACAGCGTTTTCATTCGCTGTAGCTGCGGCTGGCCTCGCAGCGCTGAGCTTTCTCCCGCCGAAAGAGATCTACTCTTCGGTCGATTGGTCGATCATCGTGCTAATTGGCGCTATGATCCCTGTCGGTCAGAGCTTCCAGACGTCCGGCGCGGCGCAGTTCTTCGCTACCGAGCTTGGCGTGGTGTTATCTGGCGTGCCCCTCTTCTGGGCTGCTGCCGCCATGGTTGCGGCGACAATGCTGTTGTCGATCTTCCTCAACAACGTCGCCACCGCGATCATTATGGGGCAAATCTCTATCTCGGTTGCGCACGCGCTCCAGGTCGCGCCTGATGCGCTTCTGATCGCGGTGCTGATCGGGGCGTCGTCGGATTTCCTGACTCCGATCGGTCACCAGAACAATCTGTTGGTGATGGGGCCGGGCGGCTACCGCTTCAAGGACTATGCCCGTGTCGGCGCACCTCTAGCGCTGATCGTGATCCTCGTGGCGGCAAAGATGATCGAGCTGGGCTTTGCAGGGTAGGAGCGGTCGACCATGCGAGACTTGAGATCATACGTGGCGATCGCAGTGATGCTAAGCCTAGCAGCGTGCGCTACCCCCGCAGTGCCGGCAGCCTCCCAGATCACCCGTGTTGTTTCGACAACCTCCTTCGGCATGTGCCTCGGCTACTGCAGCACACGTCTCGAGATCACCGAAGGGCAGGCCGTTCTCATCCGCGAAGCGCGGGGTGGCCGCGGCGCGCCGCGAGACCTGCCTGAACAGCGCTACACCACGCCGCTCACTGCCGCTGAGTGGCAAGACATCCAGCGTCTCTCAGCGAGCGTCGACTTCGAGGTGCTGCCGGAGACCATTGGCTGCCCCGATTGCGCCGATGGCGGCGCTGAAGGCCTGACGGTCGCGGGCCCGTCCGGCGCCGAGAGCGTCTCGCTTGAGTTCGGCGCTTCGGTGCCGCAAGCGCAGCCGCTGCTGAACCGCGTCCGCGCCATCCGCGATCGCCTGACGCCGGCGCAATAATCCACAGCGGTTTCGTAACGTTTGACTCGCTCGCCCGACTCCGCGCAGCCGGGAAAGATGCCGGATACCGCCCACCGCAAGCCACGCCGCGAGCCGCTCCGCGCCGCCATCGTCTACGATTTCGACGGTACGCTTGCGCGCGGCAATCTGCAGGAACGTAGCTTCATTCCCGATATTGCCGGCATGAAGCACGCGGACTTCTGGATGGAGGTAAAGCGTCTAGCCAAGCTTGAGGATGCCGACGAGATTCTTGTTTACATGCACCTCATGCTCGATCGTGCTCGCGCCGCCGGTCATCCGGTCACGCGCAAACAATTGCAGGAGAACGGCGCCGATCCGGATTTCTTCGACGGCCTCGATCATTGGTTCGATCGCGTCGATGCGTTTGCGGATGATCTTGGCCTCCAGATCGATCACTACATCGTCTCGTCCGGCATCTACGAGATGATCGAAGGCTGTCCGCTGTTTCCGCGCTTCCGCCAAGTGTTCGCGTCCCGCTTTCTATATGACAAGGTCGGCGAAGCGAAGTGGCCAGGCGTCGCCATCAACTACACGACCAAGACGCAGTTTCTTTTCCGCATCAATAAGGGCATCGATAACGTCCACGATACGGAGGCCATTAATCGCTGGATGCACAACGATGTGCGCGAGATGCCGTTCGAGCGCATGATCTTTATCGGCGACGGCGACACGGATATTCCGTCGATGAAGATGGTCACTAGCCAGGGCGGCTGCGCCATCGCCGTGCTCGACCCGTATCAATGGAATGAGCCGCGCAGCCTGGATAAGGTCGCGCGGCTCATTGCCGAAGATCGTGTGAGCTATGTCGCCCCGGCTGACTATCAGCCCATGAGTCAGCTCGACGTGATCGTCAAAGGCGCGCTCGGCCGTATCGCCCTGCGCGCCGGTTTGAAGGTGGGCGCTTAGCTGCCTTGATCGGCGTTGTCGGTCGGCGCGCGTTCGATGCTTGTGACTTGGAACGGCATCGGCGGATCGCCGCCCATCAGCTGCACGCCCGAAGGATCGCCGACGCAGACGAAACTCGAGGCTGAGCGCACCGAGATCGCACGTGTCCAATCGAGATCACGCGAGTTCTGCGGAATGGTGAGAATGTACTCGCGGGCCGGGCTTATGCGCAGCTTCACGCGATGATCGTCCACCACGCTGTAGCCGCGTACGTCGAGCGCACGGAAGCAATCGCGGTCGCCGCCGGCGTCGGAGGCGGTGGCGCCGGTGGAAGAGGCGCAGGCGCCGAGCACGAGCGCGCCTGCAAGGATGGCAATGCGAAGCATCATCGATCTCCGAGGGAGTTAGCTGCCTTGGACCGGCGTATCATCCGGTGCGCGAGCAATTTGGTTGACAGGATAGGTGCGCCGCGGGTCACCACCGATCAATTCGACCCCCAGGCCGTTGCCGGTGCAGATGCGGCCGGTCGCCGAGCGAATGGCGATGGCGTGTGTCCAATCGAGATCGCGTGCGTTCCAACTTGTCGTCAGAACGTAGTGCCGGTTCGCGCCGACACTCAGTCCAATGTTGTGGTTATCGATGACGTTGTAGCCACTGACTTGGTCGCTGTTGAAGCAATCTCGCGCCTCAGCGCTTTGGCCGTGCGCTGCGTCGGTGCTGGCGCACGCCGCGAGTGTCCACAGGCAAACGAGAGCAGTAAAAATGCGTAACATGAGCCACCTTTGCCAGGCACTATGGGGCCGTCCGTCGCGCCGGGCGAGCGGCTGGCTGCGTTGACGGGGCTCAAAACCCTGCGATACCCAATCAACAATGAGTGAACTCGACCTGCCGCAGGTGCGCGGCCAGCTTCTGCGGGGCGAACCGTTGGCGCCGTTCACCTGGTTTCGCGTCGGCGGTCCAGCGGACGCGCTGTTCCTTCCAGCGGACGAAGAGGACCTGTCGCGGTTCCTAGCGGCGCTTCCAGATGACGTGCCGTTGCTGCCGATTGGGGTCGGCTCCAACCTCATAGTACGCGACGGTGGCGTGCCAGGCGTCGTCGTGCGCCTTGCCGGACGGCAATGGGCGCAGATCGAAACGCTGGATGGCGCGCAGGTAAGGGCCGGAGCTGGCGCGCTCGATGCGATGGTCGCAAAGGCGGCGGCGAAGGCTGGGATTGGCGGTTTGGAATTCTACGCCGGCATCCCCGGCACCATCGGTGGTGCGCTGACCATGAACGCCGGCTGCTACGGCAGCGAGACCAAGGACTTGCTGATCGAAGCCGTCGCCATGGATCGCCAAGGCAAGCGCGTCACGCTGTCGAACGTCGACTTCGGTTTCACCTACCGCCACAACGCGCTGCCGGACGGCCTCATCTTTTTGAGCGGCACATATCAAGGCAAGCTGGACGATCCCGGCGCCGTCACCGCGCGTATGGCCGAGATCACCTCGCGCCGCGAGGCCTCGCAGCCGATCCGCGAGAAGACCGGCGGTTCAACATTTAAGAACCCAACCGCCGCCAATGGCGAGAAGCTCTCCGCCTGGAAGCTCAACGACGAAGCTGGCATGCGCGGCTATCGTCGAGGCGGCGCCCAAGTCAGCGAATTGCACGCCAACTTCCTGATCAACACCGGCGAGGCCACCGCCGCCGACATCGAAGGCCTTGGCGAAGATGTCCGCGCCGCCGTGAAAGCCAAACACGGCATCGAACTTGAGTGGGAAATCAAACGGATCGGCCGCCCTTAGGCACGGTTTCCTCCATTTACGCCGCTGCATGGCAGGACATCGTCGCCCCACTGTGGCTTTTCGGTCCGCGCCGCTCTAAACCCCCGCCAAACCATCTTTCCCAGGGAAATCCATGCGCTTGAAGCCCAACATCCTCGCCGCGATCGGCAACACGCCGCTCGTGAAGCTCAACAGGGTCGTGCCAGCGGGCGCGGCGGAAGTTTGGGTGAAGTGCGAGTACCTCAATCCAGCGGGCTCGATCAAAGACCGCATGGCCAACTACATCATCGAGCAGGCCGAGAAGAAGGGCATCCTGAAGCCCGGCGGCCTCATCGTTGAGAACACCTCGGGCAACACCGGCCAGGGCCTCGCCATGGCGGCGGCGATCAAAGGCTATCGCTGCATTTTCACGATGCCGGACAAGATGTCGAAGGAGAAGCAGGACTCACTGAAGGCCTATGGCGCCGAGGTGATCATTACGCCGACCGACGTTCCGGGTGACTCGCCCGAGCACTACGTCAACGTCGCCAAGAAGATCGCTGAAGATACGCCCGGGGCCTTCTATGTCGATCAGTACCACTCATCTTGGAACATCGACGCTCACTATCATTCCACCGGCAAGGAAATCTTTGAGGACACGGACGGCGGCAAGTTCGACGCCTTCGTTGGCGGCACCGGAACTGGCGGCACGGTCTCAGGCGTCGGTCGCTACCTGAAAGAGCACGCGCCGAACGTAAAGGTCATCGGCGCTGATCCGCTGGGTTCGGTGCATTACCATCTCTTTCACACCAAGACGCTGCCGACCGCGCACGTCTACATGGTCGAAGGCATCGGCGAGGACATTGAATGCCGCGCCATGGATTTCTCTGTCGTCGACGACATGCGCCAAGTGAATGACCGCGATAGTTTCGTCATGGCGCGCCGCTTGGTGCGCGAGGAGGGGCTCTTCTGCGGCGGGTCCTCGGGTTCGAACGTCCATGTCGCGATCGAAATCGCCAAGGAGCTTGGCCCGGGCAAAGTCGTCATCACCGTGCTGCCGGATCACGGCAATCGCTATGTCTCCAAGTTCTTGAACGACACCTGGATGAAGGAGCACGGCTTCACCGAAACTGAGCGCGAACTTGGCTTTGTTGAAGAGTTGATGAAAAACCTAAAGACCAAGCCGATCACCGCCGACGCGGATGCATCGATCAAGTCGGTGGTCGATCTCATGCGTGAAAACGGGGTCAGCCAAGTCCCGCTCATTGAGCGGGGCAAACTTAACGCTATCGTCCACGAGAGCGACATTCTTTCGAAGCTGCAGAAGCGTGACTTCGACCTGAACGCGCCGGCGAAATCCGTCGCTGCGCCGATTGGCGGCTTGATTTATCCGAAGGCCCGCATCGAAGAACTCTTCCACATCTTCGCGGCGGATAACGTCGCCGTCGTCGTGGATTCCTCCAACGTGGTCGGCGTCGTCTCGAAGATCGACCTGATCGAATATCTCTCCAGCAAGCGCTGAGGCCGTCATGCATCACGACAACAAACGCTTCGGCACGCGCTGCATTCACGCTGGCCAGGCGCCTGACCCCACAACTGGCGCCATTATGACGCCGGTGTATCAGACCTCGACCTTCGTCCAGCAAAGCCCGGGCGTGATCATCGACGATTACGATTACGCGCGTTCCGCCAATCCGACGCGCAAGGCAGCTGAACGCAACATCGCCTCGCTCGAGGGCGGGCGCCACGGTTTGCTCTTTTCGTCAGGCCTCGCGGCGCAGGCCGCGTGCATCCATCTGCTCAGCTCCGGCGATCACGTCGTGCTCTCGGATGACGTTTACGGCGGCACTTACCGCCAGTTCGACAAGGTATTCAAGCAGTTCGGCATCACCTACACGCGCGCTGACCTAACCGATCTCAATGCAGCAGAAGTCGCGTTCACCGCGAAGACTAAGTTGGTTTGGATGGAGACGCCGACCAATCCGTTGCTGAAGGTCATAGACATCGCCGCCGTCGCGCGCCTCGCGAAGAGCAAGGGCGCGCTCACCGTCGTCGACAACACGTTCGCCACGCCGGTTCTGACCAACCCGCTCTCGCTCGGCGCAGATGTCGTCAGCCATTCCTGCACTAAGTACATTGGCGGTCACTCCGACGTCATCGGCGGCACGCTCATCTGCAACGACGATGAACTCGCGCAGCGCTTGAAATTCACGCAGAACGCGGTTGGCGCCATCGCCGCGCCCTGGGATAGTTTCCTGCTGATGCGCTCCACCAAGACGCTGCACGTTCGCGTTCAGCGCCATTGCGAGAACGCCGCCAAGATCGCTGATTTCCTCGCCGAGCAAAGCCAGATCGAGCGCGTCGTATATCCGGGCCGCACCGATCACCCGCAGCACGAGATCGCCAAGAAGCAAATGACCGGCGGCTACGGCGGCATGATCACCGCCTACTTCAAGGGCGGCCTCGAACCGGCCCGCAACTTCCTCGAACGCGTGAAGCTCTTCTCGCTGGCAGAATCTCTCGGTGGCGTCGAAAGCCTAATCGAGCACCCCGCGATCATGACCCACGCCTCAGTCGATAAGCACCTGCGCGAGCAAATCGGCCTCACCGACGGTCTCGTCCGTTTCTCCGTCGGCATCGAAGACGTTGAAGACTTGATTGCCGATATTCAGGAAGCCCTGGGCTAGGGAGCAAGCGCGGCGAGTTCGCTCGCTTGCTCGTAGGCTGTGCTCGCCGCTTGATCGATGGGCGCCGCCACCTGCGGATAGTGCGAGTATGCGATACCCAACCCTGCGATCGCGAAAAGACAGATCGTTAGCACGATCGCGAACGTGCGCGTCGAGCTCTCGGAATATATGCGCATGTCAGTCCCCACTGTTGGCGTCACCGCTGGTCGCGCGGCGCGTTTTGCGCGCGCAGTCTGAATGTGTGTGCGTGGGAGGCGGGTCGGTCCCGCCGCGGACTGCGTCCGCGTGTTGAGTAGCCGCCGCCACGCGACGCGTTTTGCCAGCCGGGTAGTGACCGCCCCCCGAACGGGCGGGGGCGCATCATCCAAACGCACGCACAGGAGCGAGCCCGCTGCCTTCGCCTGGCGCGCCGCCGCCCGGAGCGCTGGCGTCCCCCACGCCTTGCGCGACCACAACATCACGACCTTATGCCGACCGGCGCGTTGCGCCCCGGGCGTGCACCTTTGCACCTCATAGCCAAGCGCCTTGAGTTCAGCGGCGACGCCGCGGGCTTCGTTTTCAGCGCCGCGCGGGTGCGCGAGCAGGACGCGTGTTGGCATGCGCACCTTGTGTGTGAGGTCTCGGGCTCACCCGCCAAGCAAAGGCTCGCTTCATCTCGTGGGATAAGCGCGCGGCGCCCAAAAGGCGGGCGGCTGCTGGCGCAAGTTGCGGCGTTGAGAGGCGTTCAGATGCCGGAAACGCCGCTGGCCTCGGCTCCAAAGGCCTCAGAGCGGCGAACGTGGTTAAGCCGGATCAACTCCGGTGAATGAGAAATTTACTATAAAAATCATGCACTAAAGTGCACCGCTCAAACCATGCCTTAACCCTGAGATGTTTCGTTATGACACTCCCGGAATGAGCGCAGAAAACGCGTTTGGCTGGGGTGGTGGTTGGTTGGTGAGGCGTGCACATGGCCCGGGTGGCGGTGCTTCTTGGGGGCTTGAGCCCCGAACGTCCGGTGAGCTTGAGCTCCGGCAAAGGCTGTGCGGACGCGCTGCGTCGGCTTGGCCACGACGTCATAGAGATTGATCCTCAGGATCCGAGCTGGATCGAAGCGCTGCGTACCGCTTCTCCAGATGCTGTCTTCAATGCACTCCACGGCGAGTGGGGCGAAGACGGTCGCACACAGGGCGTGCTCGACTACCTAAAACTTCCTTATACGCACTCAGGCGTGCTCGCCTCCGCGCTGGCCATGGACAAGGACAAGTCCAAGGCCGTGTTCGCGCAAGCGGGCTTGCCGCTCGCCAACGGCAAACTGATGAACCGCCTCGACGCGGCAAAGGGCCATCCGATGGCGACGCCGTACGTGGTGAAGCCGAACGCGCAGGGTTCGTCGGTCGGCATCTTCATCGTGCGCGAAGGCGCCAATCGTCCGCCCGAGCAACTCCTCGACCCGGATTGGACCTTCGGCGAGGAGATGCTGGTCGAGGAATTCATCGACGGCAAGGAACTGACGGTCGCGGTCATGCACGATCGCGGCGCGCTCGCGGTCACCGAGATTTTCATCACCAGTGATGGCGACTGGTACGATTTCGATGCGAAGTATGCCGACGGCGGTTCTCGTCACGTTGTGCCTGCCGACGTTCCAGCATCCGTCGCTGAACAATGCATGCGGGCCGCCGAAGCCGCGCACCACGCGCTCGGCTGTCGCGGTGTGACGCGCAGCGACTTTCGCTACGATCCGAAGCGCGACCGCATCGCACTTCTGGAAGTGAACACACAACCTGGCATGACGCCGACCTCTCTTGCGCCCGAGCAAGCCGCGCATGCCGGCCTCTCTTACGACGAACTCGTCCAGTGGATACTGGAGGATGCGTCATGGCCGCGGTGAGAGCGCGTCGTCCCAGTAAGCGTGGCGGCGGAGAGCCGCCGCATCGCGGCAAGCGCCGTCCGGCGCCGGTGCCTTCGTATGAAGCCATGCCGCGCATTGCGCGCATCAAACTTTCAGGCGGTCTGGCGCCTGAAGACGTGCAAGTCAGCGGCAAGAGCTTGGCGCTGGCGCTGACCGGCGGCGTCATGTTCATCGGCATCGCCATCGCTGGCGCTGCTTGGCTGGGCTCGTCGCTGTTCGACGCCCGCGAGGCCTTTGCCCGTTCGGCCGACGCCACCGTCGCCAATATCGGCTTCGAGATCGCCGAGATCGACGTTGCGCGCCTGCCGGGCACGCCTGAGATCAGCGATGCGCGCGAGCAAGAAGTGCGCTCGCTCATCGTACCGGAAGGCCGCCACTCCATTCTCGCGCTCGATCCCGAAGAGGTGAGAGCCCGCGTCGAGAGTCTCGACTGGGTCGCCAAGGCGCGCGTGCGCCGCTTGTGGCCGTCTTCGCTCGTCGTCGAAGTCGAGCGTCGTCAGGAATACGCGATCTGGCAAGACGAGAACAACCAGCGCGCGGTGATCGACGCCAACGGCGAGCGCCTGCTGACCGAGCGCGTCGAGGACAATGAAAGCTTGCTGCGCGTCGTTGGCCGTGGCGCCGGCCCGGCGTCACCGCCGATCCTGGCTGCGCTTGAGCGCATGCCGGAAGTCCGCGAGCGCACCGCCGAGCTCGTTCGAATCGGCGGTCGTCGCTGGGATCTGTATCTCGCCTCCGGCGCCGTCGTCGCCTTGCCGGAAGAGGGCGACATCGAAGCGCTCGCGCACCTGCGGCGCCTGCAACAACAATATGCTCTGCTGGATCGCCCGTTGACGCGCCTCGACATGCGCACGCCTGGCCGTCTTGCCGTTCGCGTTCATCCCGCCCTCGAAGGCGGCCCGCTGCTGGGAGGCGCATGAGATGGCCGCTCAGCTGAAGCATCGCGAAGACGAAGCGCTTGAAGCGCTCCGTGCCCCGCCCTTGGTCGCAGCGCTCGACGTTGGCGTCTCCAAGACCGTTTGCCTCGCCTCGCGCCGCGATCCGGTGCTCGACATGCACCCGGAGCGTCCGCTGCGCGTGCTCGGCGTCGGCCACCAGACCGCCCCGGCGATCGCGAGCGGCAAGCCCGCTGATTTCGACGCCTGCGCCCGCGCCATTGAAGTCGCGATCCAGGAAGCCGCCGCCATGGCGGGCGCGCCGGTCGAACGCGTCGTTGCCTCGTACTCAGGCCCCGGCCTCAGCTCGCGCATCGTCCGCGGCGCCGTACGCGTCAAAGGTCCGTTGATCGCGCATCGCGATTTAGAGAACGCCATCGACGAAGCTATGAAGGCTGCGCCCGCGCCGCAGCTCTCGTTCGTCCACGTCGAACCGCTGCGTTACATCATCGATGACGGCGAAGGTATTCCCGATCCGCTTGGGATGCCGGGCAAGATGCTCGCGGTCGAAGCCTGCGTCGTCACCGCGCCGACAGAAGCTCTGAACGCGCTCAAAGCTTGCATCCGCCAAGCGGGCGCCGAAGTCGAGGACATCATCGCCGGCCCGCAAGCCGCCGCGCTTTCGGTACTGACCGAAGAAGAGCGCGAAGAGGGTGCTCTTGTCATTGACCTGGGTGCGGGCTCGATCGGCGTCGCCGCGTTCGCGGCCGAAGGCCTCGTCCACTGCGAAACCATCTCGGCCGGTGGCGTACGCCTGACGCGCGATCTGGCCATGAAGCTGCAAACCACCTTCGCTGCCGCTGAGCGTGTGAAGCTGCACTTCGGTGCTGTCGGCAATGCCTGCGATCCGCGTGAAGCGGTCGCTGCGCCGAAGCTCGGATTGGACGGCCGTCTGGAAGCCGCCACCACATTGCGTGGCGTCATCTCCGACACCCTGACACCTCGCTTGGTCGAAATGCTGCTCACCGTGCGCGATCATTTGAACCGTGCAGGCTTTGGCGGTTTCGAGGGGCCGCAACGCGCGGTCATCGTCGGCGGCGGTGCGCTGATCCCTGGCGTCCGCGAACTCGCCGCCGAAGTGCTGGGCATGCCCGTCCGCGTAGGTCGTCCGCTCGAACTTTGCGGTTTCGACCACGGCGAGGCGGGGCCGGCTTACGCGGTCGGTGCAGGCCTTCTCCGCCATCGCCTCGACCACGCCGATCTCGAAGTCGTCGGCGGCGATTATCAGCCTTCGCTGGCCCAACTGGGC
>JAWKUX010000009.1:0-147660 GCA_041398325.1 Hyphomonadaceae bacterium
AAGCGGTAATGCCTCGCGCCGATAACTGCGCATTGAATCCTGAGCTACGCCTGCAGCGCCGCCGATTACATCGCGCTCTGCCGGCGCCGCAATAGGGGGTGAGGCGCCGAGTGCTTCGTTCGAAATCGCCTCTGCTGAGAGCGAGCCAACGACGATTGCGCGCGCAGGATCGACGAAGCCGAAGCGCTTGAGGTGCTCAGCTTCGAACGCGCGCTGCAAAGAATCGACGCTGGTGAACGCAATCGGCAGCGTCGAATCCGCGCCGTCATATTTGAGATTTGCCGTGACGATTGTCTTGACGTTGCCCCGGAGCGTCTCGGCGGCGCGCATCGCTAGCACTTGAGCCCGGCGACCGAGATTTTCCCGCGCCTCGCTGAGTTTTTCCTCGATTGTCTCCTCGGCGACGGCGCGCACGTCGGCCAAGCCAATGCCCCATGCGCTGAGCAGTCCGGCGAGCGGATGCAGCAGAATGGTCTCAACCCCAACCGCATCGGCCACCGCACAGGCATGCTGCCCGCCGGCGCCGCCAAAGGCGACCAGCGCGTACTCCGCCGGATTGTAGCCGCGTTGGATCGAAATCTTCTTGATCGCCTCGGCCATGTTTTCATTGGCGATGCGCAGAAAGCCCTCGGCGGCTTCTTCCGGCGTCACGCCGCCGATCTCGGCGCAGAGCGTATCGAATCTCTGCACCACCACATCGCGATCGAGCGGCTGATCGGCGTTCGGGCCGAAGATCGCGGGAAAGAACTCGGGCCGCACGCGGCCAAGCAGGACGTTGCAGTCCGTGATCGTCAGCGGTCCACCGCGCCGATAGCAAGCCGGTCCGGGATCGGCGCCGGCGCTGTGCGGACCGACGCGCAGGCGCATGCCGTCGAAGAAGCAGATCGAGCCGCCGCCGGCGGCGACAGTGTGAACCTGCAGCATTGGCGCCGACAACCGCACACCGGCAACGATGGTCTCGTTGGTGCGTTCGAAGGCGCCCGCATAATGCGAAACGTCCGTTGACGTTCCGCCCATGTCGAAGCCGAGTGCCTGGTCGAAGCCGGCCCGCTTTGCCGCCGCCGCCATGCCGACGACGCCGCCGGCCGGCCCGGAAAGCACCGCATCGCGGCCACGGAAGCTATCGGCGTGCGCGAGGCCGCCATTCGATTGCATGAACAGCAGCTGCGCATCGCCATCGAAGCCGCGCTCGAAGCCATCGATGTAGGCGCGCAGCACGGGTGAGAGGTAGGCGTCGGCGACTGTTGTATCGGCGCGCGGTATGAACTTGATAAGGCCGCTGATCTCTGAGCTTACGCTCACCTGCGTGAAGCCCATGTCCCGCGCGATTTCCGCCAATCTCTGTTCGTGCGCCGGATAGGCCCAGCCGTGCAGGCACGCGATTGCCGCCGCACGGATGCCTTCATCGAAAGCCCGCTGCAGTTCAGCCCGCGCATGCGCCTCATCCAGCGGCGTCAGCACTTCGCCTTCCGCGGTCACCCGCTCGCGCACTTCGATCACGCGCTTCTGCAGCAAGTCCGGCTTCACGATGTGCAGTGCGAAAATGTCCGGCCGCGCCTGCGTGCCGATCTCAAGCGCATCGCCAAAACCTTCGGTAACCACGAGGGCTACATCGGCGCCCTTGCGCTCCAACAGCGCGTTGGTCGCCACGGTGGTGCCGAGCTTGACGGCTTCGACATCGGCGAACGTGCCGCCATGCTCTTTGAGAATGAGTCGCATCGCCTCAAGCGCCGCATCCTCGTAGCGCCCCGGCGCGACCGAGAGCAGCTTCTTCACGACCTCGATGCCGCCAGGTCCGCGCGCGACGACGTCGGTGAAGGTGCCGCCGCGGTCGATCCAGAATTGCCAACTCATGTTAGGCGCGACCATCGCGGTCCCGCCCCGCGCAATCAAGCGCTTAGCGATTGCGACGTAGCCGTGAGCCGGAGTAGGTTCGCGCCCCTAAGGGAGCAGGCCGCTTGAAGCCCACGAACATCGCGAACCCCGACTACTTCCATAAGGTCGTCGATTGTCAGTGGGCGTGTCCGGCGCATACGCCGGTGCCGGAATACATCCGGCTGATCGCCGCACAGCGTTACACCGACGCCTACATGGTCAATTGCAAGTCGAACCTGTTGCCCGGCGTGCTCGGGCGCACATGCGATAGGCCGTGCGAGCCGGCCTGTCGCCGTGGCCGCGTTGAAGAGCAAGACGGCAAGCCTGAGCCGGTCGCGATCTGCCGTCTGAAGCGCGTCGCTGCCGACAACAAGGGCGAGATCACAGGCCTGCTGCCGCCGAAGGCGAAAAAGAAGAACGGCAAGCGTATCGTTTGCATCGGCGCAGGGCCGGCATCGCTCACAGTCGCGCGCGATCTGCTGCCGCTTGGCTACGAAGTACATATCTACGACGCGGAGCAGAAGGGCGGCGGCATGATCCGCACCCAGATTCCGCGTTTCCGCCTCCCCGAGAGCGTGATCGACGAAGAGGTCGATTACATTCTGGGCTACGAGCCGGTCACGCATTTCGGCAAACGCGTGGACTCGCTCAAGGACGTGCTGGCGCAAGGTTGGGATGCTGTCTTTGTCGGCACCGGCGCGCCGCGCGGCCGCGACCTTGGGCTTCCTGGTCAGAAGGAAGCGGGCGCCAACGTCCACATCGGAATCGATTGGCTCTCGAATGTCTCGTTCGGCCACATAGATAAGATCGGCAAGCGCGTCATCGTCCTCGGTGGCGGCAACACCGCCATGGATTGCTGCCGCACCTCGCGCCGCCTGGGCGGCGATGACGTCAAAGTCATCGTCCGCTCTGGCTTCGATGAGATGAAGGCGAGCCCCTGGGAAAAGGAAGACGCCCAGCACGAAGGCATCCCGATCATCAATTTCCACAACCCAAAAGAATTCACCCACAAGAACGGCAAGCTCACCGGCGTGACGTTCACGAAAATGCACTGGGTTGAGAAAGATGGGAAGAAGAAGCTCGAACCCACGGGCGAGTCAGACGTTCACTTCGAGTGCGACGATGTGCTGATGGCCGTCGGTCAGGAAAACTCGTTCCCGTGGATCGAGCGCGATATTGGCATGACCTTCGACAAGTGGGACATGCCCGTTGTCGATGAAGCGACGTTCCAGTCTTCGATTCCGAACGTGTTCTTTGGTGGCGACGCCGCCTTTGGTCCGAAGAACATCATCTGGGCCGTCGCGCATGGCCACGATGCGGCCGTCTCGATCGATCTCTTCTGCCACGGCAAGGACGTGAAAGATCGGCTGCCGCCCGGTGTGTCGATGATGTCCACCAAAATGGGCATCCACGAATGGGCCTACGACAACGATATCTCGCTCGACCTTCGCTACAAGGTGCCGCTGGTCGAGCCGGAAGTTGCGCTGCGCAATGTCAAGATCGAGGTCGAGAAGGGCTTCGACCCGCTGCTCGGCTATAAGGAGGCGCAACGCTGCCTGAATTGCGACGTGCAGACCGTATTCTCAGCGCCGGCCTGCATCGAATGCGATGCTTGCGTCGACATCTGCCCGATGGATTGCATCACGTTCACGGAGAACGGCGAAGAGACGGACCTCCGCGATCGCCTCAACGCGCCCGCGAAGAACATCACGCAGGATCTCTATGTCCAGGATGGCCTGAAAACCGGCCGGGTCATGGTGAAAGATGAAGACGTCTGCCTTCACTGCGGCCTGTGCGCAGAACGCTGCCCAACGGGCGCGTGGGACATGCAGCAATTCTATCTCGACACCACGCAGGCGGGCTGCAAACCGAAGACGCCATCTCGCAAGCGCGAACCGGCGCCTGCGAAGTAGCGAATCCATACGCGATTTCATGTGCTCGGCGGCGAGTGCGTGCTAGCGTCGCCGCGGGCAGGGGGCTCGTCGGTGCGCGCAAGCGCACGTCTCGCGGCCACGCGTTCATGCGTGCGCCGCCAACGGAAAGCGGCGCGCCCGACCCTCACGACCAAACCGCGCTGCTCTCGTTGAACCAATGAGCAAGGGGAGCTTGCATGAAAGTACGTATCGCTACAGCGCTGGCGCTATGCCTCGCTTTCACCTCGATGACCGCGCCGGCGGCGCTCGCTGAACAGGCGACCGCATTCCGGACCGTCGAAGCGCAAACCTTCACGCCAGCGGAGCTGCAGCAATATGGGCTGAGCGTAGAGGACGCGGCGCAAGTCGCAGCCTATCAAGATCAAGGCTATCAGGTTCAAGTGATGACGCCAGCGGAAGCCGAGCAGGTGCAAGCTGGCTTGTCGAACCGCACTTGGCTGATCATCGGTCTCGTCGTCATCGTCGTCGCGGTGGCGGTCGCTGACTGATGAATCGTGAGGCGCAAGTCGCCGTCTTGTTGTTGGCGCTTTGCATCAGCGGGTGCGCGGTGACGCCTGTCGCAGACGTTAACGCGTTCGCCCGGCAGAGCGCCAACAACAGTTTCGACATCTTCGATCGCGCCATGGCGCCAGACGCGCTGGTGCTGCCGGTCCAGCACGACGCTCAGACTGATGCTGCATCATGCGGCGCGCACGTGCTGGCGAGTGTCGTCAATTACTGGCGCGGCCCCGGCGTCGCCAATGGCGATGCGATCTATCGCACGACGCCGCCTGCCGACGCCGGCGGCTATACGATCGCGGAGCTGTTGCCGATGGCGCGCGCTCAAGGCCTCCTGGCCAACGGCGTTCGACTCGACGAAGCGGCGGTCATTCGAGAGCTTGAGAACGGCCGTCCCGTCGTCGTCGCGGTTCGGTTGCCGTCCATCTACGTCCAAAACCGGACCTTTCCTGGCGCGAATGCGCCGGTTGTGGGTTATGCGGGCAGCGTGCTCTCGTATCGGGTGGGGCGCCTGTCAGAGATGACTGGCTTGGAGATGGTGGACCACTACCTCCTGGTGGTTGGCTACGACGCCGAGCGATTTGTGGTGGTCGAGCCGGTGATGGGGTATCGGACCATCAGCCGCGACAAGCTGGTCCGCTATCGTGCGGCTTTCGATAATGCCGCCATCGTGTTCAGCGCAGCGGGTTCGGCCCCCGCCGAGCGCCAAACGCAGGGCTAAAGGTCTTCAATTGCGGTAGCCAACCGGCTATCAAGTTCCTCCCCGCGCGGGCGGACTGGCCGCAATCGCATCGGGCAACGAGAGCGCGCACTCACGCATGGCCAAGCCACTCGCCGCGACCAACGATTTCGTCGTCAAATTCGCCAACGTAAACGGGTCCGGATCGGCCAGCGCCAACGGACTGTTCGCCAAAGTTGTCCTGCGGATGGGCGTGCCTGTGGGCGCGCGCAACATCTTCCCCTCGAACATCCAAGGTCTGCCGACTTGGTACGAGGTGCGCGTCTCAGAAGCCGGCTGGCTCGGCCGCCGCGGCGGCATCGATTTGATGATCGCGATGAACCCGCAGACCTGGGACGCCGATGTGAAAGGCATCGAGCCCGGCGGCTATCTGCTCTACGATTCCTCGAAGCCGCTGCCTGCGTCCAAGTTTCGCGACGACATCACCATCATCGGCGCGCCGCTAACCGATCTGATCGCAGCAGAATTCACCGATCCGCGCCAACGGCAGCTGTTCAAGAACATCTGTTATGTGGGCGTGCTCGCGCAGCTTTTGGGCATCGAGACCGAAGCTGTGAAGCAGCTCCTGCAGGAGGAGTTCAAAGGCAAGGACAAGCTGATCGCGCCGAACTTCAAAGCGTTCGAGCTCGGCTTCAATTTCGCCAAGGATCATCTCGCGCCCATTGGCCTCACGATCAAACGCAGCGACAAGGTTGGTGATCGCATCTTCGCCGAAGGCAATGACGCCGCCGCGCTTGGCGCTGTCTATGGCGGCGCTACGTTCTGCGCCTGGTATCCGATCACGCCATCCACATCGCTTGCCGAGAGCTTCCAAAAGTACTGCGACAAGCTCCGCAAAGACCCGGACGGCAAGAACCGCTTCGCCATCGTCCAAGCTGAAGACGAGATCGCCTCGATCGGCATGGTGATGGGCGCAGGCTGGGCCGGCTCACGCGCGTTCACCTGCACCAGCGGCCCTGGCATCTCGCTGATGAACGAGTTCGTCGGCTTCTCGTACTACGCGGAAATTCCGGCGGTGATCTTCGACGTGCAACGCGGCGGCCCTTCAACCGGCATGCCCACGCGCACGCAGCAATCCGATCTGCTGCTCGCCGCCTACGCCAGCCACGGCGACACCAAGCATCCGATGCTTTTCCCGGGCAATCCGACCGAAGCGTTCGAGTTTGCCGCGCAAGCCTTCGATCTCGCTGACTTCTTCCAAACCACCATTTTCGTCATGCTCGAACTGGATATCGGCATGCAGAATGGCTGACGCCGCCATTCAAGTGGGATGCGAAGCGCCAGCTCAATCGCGGCAAGGTGCTGACTTACGAGCACCTGAGCAGGGCGTGCCGTTCGGCTGCTATCGCGATGTCGATGGCGATGCGGTGCCGTATCGCACGCTCCCCTGGTACGCACCCGACCAAGGGCAGCTACTTCACCCGCGGCTCAAGTCACGACAAGGACGCGCGTTATTCTGAAAAGGGTGAGGATTACACCGAAGGCATGGAGCGCTTGCTGCGCAAGTGGGAGACGATGAAGTCCCATGTGCCGGCGCCGATCGTGAAGAAGGCCAAGAAGCGCACGCCGGATGGCGTCATCTATATGGGCTCCACCGATCCGGCGATGGAAGAGGCGCTCTGCGCGCTTGAAGAGCACGGCATCGATCTCGACGCCATGCGTATTCGCGGCTTCCCGTTCTCTAACGATGTGTTCGAGTTCATCCGCGACCACGAACAAGTCTTTGTGATTGAGCAGAACCGCGACGGTCAGCTGAAATCGCTGTTGGTGAACGAGGGCGGCATCCATCCCGCGCGTCTCGTTTCCGTTCTGCACTATGACGGCACGCCGATCACGGCGCGCTTCATCATCAAGACCATCACCGACAAGCTCAAAGGCCCGCACACGGCCGCGCTGCGGGAGAATGCCGAATGACCTACATCGCAAAGCCGCCGCTGCATCACCCGTCGCTTGAGAAGAACACGCTCGGCTTCACGCGCCGCGACTATGAAGGCCGCATCTCCACGCTCTGCGCCGGCTGCGGTCACGATTCGATCAGCGCCGCGATCATCCAGGCCTGCTTCGAGATTGATCTGGCGCCACACCGCCTCGCGAAATTCTCAGGCATCGGCTGTTCGTCGAAAACGCCGGACTATTTCGTCAGCCCGGCGCACGGCTTCAACGCCGTCCACGGTCGCATGCCGTCTGTGCTCACCGGCGCCAACATCGCCGCGCGCGATCTGATTTATCTCGGCGTCTCCGGTGACGGCGACAGCGCCTCGATCGGTCTCGGTCAATTTTGCCACGCCGTCCGCCGCGGCGTGAACATGACCTACATTTGCGAGAACAACGGCGTCTACGGCCTCACCAAGGGCCAGTTCTCCGCCACGTCCGACAAAGGCTCGAAAGCCAAGAAGGGCGCGGAAAACAAGGACAGCGCCATCGATCTCGTCATGCTCTCGCTGCAGCTCGGCGCGACTTACGTCGGCCGCAGTTTCTCTGGCGACAAAAACCAACTCGTGCCGCTGATCAAAGGCGCGCTCTCGCACAAAGGCGTGTCGTTCATCGATGTGATCAGCCCATGCGTGGCGTTCAACAACCACGTCGGCTCGACCAAAAGCTTCGACTACGTTCGCGAGCACAACGAAGCCGTGAACCGCATGGACGTCATCACCCCGCGCGCGCCGATCAAAGCCGACTACAAGCCGGGTGAACTGAAGGAAGTCGTCCAACACGACGGCTCAATCCTGCGCCTGCGCAAGATCGAAGACGACTATGACGCCACCAACCGTAACGAAGCTCTAGGCTACCTCGCCCGCAAGGCCGCGGAAGGCGAGATCGTGACAGGCTTGCTCTACGTCGATCCCGACGCGCACGACCTGCACGACTCAATGGGCACCGTCGACACGCCGCTGAACAAGCTGCCCGACGCCGATCTCATTCCGTCTGTAGCGGATCTGGAAAAGATCAACGCCAGCCTGCGGTGAGCGATCCCCTGAGCGAAGAGGCTTACAGCATCTGTTTGGAGATCCGAGACAGAAGGTGCCCCGGTCTTTTGGCTGGCGAGTGTGCGGCAGCAATCGCGCGCGTGGGATGTTCGCGAGTCGTTAGCCAAACCGCTCAATCCTAAACGGCGCAAGATCAACCGGCGGCGTCTTCTCCGCCGCAATCGCCGCGATGATCTCGCTCGTGATCGGCGCTTCCGTCAGCCCTAAATGCGCGTGCCCGAACGCGTAGAGCACTTTCGGCGCGCGCTCCAAGCGCCCGATGGCGGGCACAAAATCGGGCAGGGAAGGCCGCGAGCCAACCCAGCGATCGGGGTTCGCAGCAAACTTGATGCCGAGCTCATCAATCCGCTGCCGCAAGCGCTGCCATTTGCGTTCATCACCGGGCGCGTCCGGTGATCCAAACTCTACGAAGCTCGTGCAGCGCAGGCCGCTTGTGAACCGCGATACCGCGATGAAATTCTCGTCAAACACCGTCGTCGGCAAATCGCGCGGCCAATTCGTCTCCGCGCTCTGCAAATGATAGCCGCGCTCGCCAATCAGCGGCGTTGTCACGCCCAATTGCTCCATCAGCACCCGAGACCAAGGCCCCGCGCACACCAGCACCGCATCCGCCGACCGCGACGCGCCATCCGCCAGCAACACCCGCGCGCTCTCTTCAATACGCACGACAGTACCAACAACGCTCTCGCCCCCACGCTCCGCAAACGAAGCCAGCATCGCATCGCGCGCCGCTTGCGGATCGCTCACTTGCCCCGTGCCGCTAAAAATCGCCGCCGCCTTCGGCTCGCGTTTGAGCACGCCGTTATAGCGCGCTAGCTCCGCGCTATTCATTTCGCGCCAGCTCGATGCACGTCCCCATTTCGCCGCCGCGAACGCCGCGAGCCCCCGCTCCGCGCCTCGCTCCGTCATCCATGCCGTGACATGGCCGTGCGGAATGACAATCTCCGGCGCTTGCGCCAACTCGGCGATTCGAAGCCAAGCTGGCAACGAGTCCGCGAGCAAATTGTCCAAAGCCTCGCGCCCGCGCTCGAACTTCACCGGATCGCACGCCCGCAGAAACCGCATCGCCCATGGAGTCCACAGCGCTACGTCGCTCCAGCGAAAATCGAGTGGCCCGCCTGCGCCAAAGCTCGAACGCGGCGCGCGCAACACATTGCCCCACGCCGACCAGGGCGCCGTCTGCTCCGAACCAATGTGTCCTGCATTGCCAAACGAAGCGCCGCGCCTTTTGTCACCCGGATCGATCAAAGTCACTCGCACGCCAGCCGCCTGCAGCCGCAACGCACATGCGGCGCCCACAAGCCCGCCGCCAATGACCAGAATCGATTTCATCGCCCCACCGGATCGTATAAGTTGCCCGCTCTAGCAAGCGAGGGCGGCAATGCAAGTCGATTGGCGTGGCGTGTTTCCGGCGGCAACGACGCAGTTCAAGGCCGATCTCTCGATCGACATCGCCGAAACGCAACGCGTGCAGGATGCGCTGATCAGCGATGGAGTCCACGGCCTCATCATCATGGGTACGGTGGGGGAGAACAACTCGCTCGAGCCTGATGAGAAGCGTGACGTGCTGCGCGCCGCTGTCGAAGCCGTCGGCAAGCGCGTGCCGGTTCTGGTTGGCGTTTCCGAGTTCGACACCAATCGCGCCATCGCCTTCGCGCGCGACGCGGAAAAAATTGGCGCCGATGGTCTGATGTTGCTGCCGGCGATGGTTTACGTGCCGGCGGAAGCAGAGCTGGTGGCGCACTTCAAGGCGGTGGCGAAGAAGACCGCGCTGCCGATCATGCTTTACAACAATCCACCAGCGTACCGCGTCAGTGTTGGCATTGAAGCGATCAAGCAGCTCGCTGACATTCCAAACATCGTCTGCCTCAAGGAGAGCGCACCCGACACGCGCCGTTTCACCGACCTCTACAACGCGATCGGCGACAAGATCATGTTGTTCGCCGGCCTCGATGACGTCGCCCTCGAAGGCCTGATCCTCGGCGCCAAAGGCTGGGTGTCGGGCCTCACCAACGCATTCCCAAAGGAATCGCTCGAACTCTACAACGCCTACAAGCGCGGCGACCTTGAAACCGCGCTCGCCATCTATCGCTGGTTTATGCCGCTGCTGCACTTGGATGCTGAGCATGACCTCGTTCAATCGATCAAGCTGGCCGAACAGATCATGGGCCGCGGCAGCGAGCGCGTGCGTCCGCCGCGCTATCCGCTCACCGGCGCGCGCCGCGCTGAGGTCACTGCCATGGTCGAGCGCGCGGCGGCGACGCGTCCGAAGCTGAAGAGCGCCGCGTGACCCGCCACACCTTCCGCTGCATCGACGGCCACACAGCGGGCAACCCGGTGCGTCTCGTCGTTGAGGGCGCGCCGGAATTGCAGGGGCGCACCATGAGCGAACGCCGCCAGGATTTCATGTCGCGCTATGACTGGATTCGCACCGGCCTCTGTTTCGAGCCGCGCGGCCACGACATGATGAGCGGCGGCTTCCTCTATCCGCCGACAACGCCGAACGCTGACGTTGGCATCCTCTTCATCGAGACCAGCGGCTGCCTACCGATGTGCGGCCATGGCACGATAGGCATCGTCACCTTCGGCATCGAGCGCGGCTTGATCAAACCGCGCACGCAGGGCCGCTTCATCGCCGAAGTGCCCGCCGGAAAAATCGAAATCAGCTACACGCAGGAAGGCGAGCGCGTCCGCAGCGTGCGTATCCGCAACGTGCCGAGCTATCTAGCCGCTGAGAACATCAGCATCGACGTGCCGAACTTCGGACCGCTCACGCTCGACGTGGCCTATGGCGGCAACTTCTACGCGATCATCGAACCGCAAGGCGCTTACACCGGCCTCGACGATCTCGGCGCCGCGCGCATTCTGCAGCTGTCGCCGATCATCCGCCAACTCGTGCGCGAGAAGGTTGAACCCGTGCATCCGCTGGACTCAACCGTTCGCGGCGTCAGCCACGTGCTTTGGGCCGACAAGCCCAAGACCGCAGGCGCCAGCGCCCGCAACGCGGTCTTCTACGGCGACAAGGCTATTGATCGCAGCCCATGCGGCACCGGCACCTCCGCGCGCATGGCGCATCTCCACGCAAGGGGGAGGCTCAAGGTTGGCGAAGCCTTCGTCCACGAAAGCTACATCCTCTCGCGTTTCATCGGGCGCGTCGAAGCGGAAACCGATATCGGCGGCAAACCGGCGATCGTTCCCTCGATCGAAGGCTCTGCGATAGCAACCGGCCGCAACGAAATCTGGATCGACACCGAAGACCCGTTCGCCCATGGCTTTCAGGTTATCTGATGGTGATTGCGTAGCCCTCGCGCTCATGCTGAACTGATCAAAATACGTGCGGGGGAGATACGCATGGGGGCTACGTTTGAGCTCGTTGTTCGCTGGTTGAGCACGATTGTTGGCGGCTTGCTGACCGCGCTTTCGGCGATTGCGCTCTACTTTGCGACCGTGCTGGTGCGAACCGCACACAAGCGCGGAGAGCTTGTGCCGAGGCCGGAGGCGATCGCGCTGGGGGCCGTCACCGACTTCTTTGATACGCTAGGCATCGGATCGTTCGCGCCGACGACCGCTTACATGAAGATTCGCAAGATGGCGCCGGACAGCTACTTCCCGGCCATCCTCAATGCCGGCCATGCGCTTCCAACTGTTGCGCAGGCGCTGATTTTCATCACGCTCGTTCAGGTCAGTCCCGTATTGCTGATTTCGTGCATCGTCGCCTCATGTGCGGGCGCCTTCATCGGCGCCCCGATTGTGCAGCGTTCGCCGGTGCGCTTGGTGCAAGGCGTGGTCGGTCTCGCGCTGCTCATCGCCGCCGCACTCTACGCTATGCGCAACCTCGGCATCGGCCCAGCGGGTGGCGAGGCTCTCTCTCTGGACGGCGTGTACTTCGTCATCGCGGTCGTCGCGCACTTCATCATGGGTGTGCTGATGATGTTCGGTATCGGCCTCTACGCGCCATCGCTGATCGTATTGAGCTTGCTTGGCCTGAATCCAGCGGCGGCGTTTCCGATCATGATGGGGTCGTGCGCGTTCCTGATGCCGATCTCGAGCCTCAACTTCGTACGCTCCGAGCGCATTGATCTTCGCATTGTGCTCGGCATCGCGTTGGGCGGTATTCCGGCGGTGTTGTTGGCGGCATTCGTTGTCAAGTCGCTTGATCTGGTCACGCTACGCTGGCTCGTGGTGGTCGTCGTGCTCTACGCATCGCTGTTGCTGCTGCGCAGCGCATTGTTTGCGAGGCCCACACCATCAGAGGCCAGACCGGCCGTCGTTCCGTGAGGCCAAAATGAAGCGCCTTGTTTTGACTGCCGTGCTCGCGGCGAGCTTGGTAACGCCAGCCGTCGCGCAAACCGCAAGCGTCAATCTGGCGCGGCTTTTTGAGGACGAGCGCGCGTTCGTCTATCGCGAAGATCCGCTTTCGGCGACCAGCGCCGGCATTCACGACTACGACGATCGCCTGCCATCGGTGACGCCGGAGACGCAAGCGCGGCAAACGCGGGAGAACGAGGCGTTCCTGACACGCCTGCGGGCGATCGATCGCACCCAGCTCACGCATCAGGAACAAGTGAGCTATGACCTGTTTGAGTTCATGGTTGGCCAGCGCGTGCGCCTGGCGCGCTACAACGATTGGCGTTTGCCGTTCAATAGCGACAGTGGTTTCTATTCCGAGATCCTGCTGATCGACGATCTGCAGGCCCCGCGCAGCGTGCGCGACTATGAAAACTACATTGCCCGCCTCAACGACACGCGCCGCTACTTCCGCGAGCAGATCGCCAATATGCGCGTCGGGCTTCGCGATGGCTTCACATTGCCGCGTGAGATCATTGACGGGGTCGCGCAGGTGATCGGCGGCTTCCGGTTCGAGAATGTCGAAGCCACGGATTTCTATGCGCCGTTCGCCAACTTCTCACCGAGCGTGCCAGAAGCGGAACGCGCGCGCTTGCGTGAGGCCGGTCGCGCCGCTATCGCCAACAACGTTATCCCAGCCTTTGACGAATTCAGAACCTTCTTCGAAGCGGAATACGCACCGCGCTCCCGCCGCACGATCGCGGCCACGCGTTTGCCGAACGGCCGCGCCTATTACGCGGATCTCGTGCGTTACTACACGACGCTGCCGGATGCGACGCCGCAACAGGTCCACCAGATCGGCTTACGCGAAGTCGCCCGCATCCGCGCTGCGATGGAAACAGAAATGCGCGCGTCGGGCTTCGAAGGCACGTTTGCGGAGTTCATCGCGTACCTGCGCACCGATCCGCAGTTCTACCCGACAACGCCGGAACAGCTGCTTCGTGAGGCGGCGTGGATCACGCGGGAGATCGACGCGCAAATGCCGAACTATTTCGGCCGCATCCCACGCCGACCATACACGGTGCAACCGGTGCCCGCGGCGATCGCACCGAACTACACCGCTGGGCGCTACAGTGGCGGTCGCAGCGATCAGGCTGGCGAATATTGGGTCAATACTTTTGCGCTCAACACCCGCCCGCTCTACGTGCTGCCCTCGCTCACCGCCCACGAGGCGGCGCCGGGGCATCACACACAAATTTCGCTCGCACGCGAGCTCGAGGGGTTGCCGGCGTTTCGCGGCACGTTCTACCCGCACGCGTTCGGCGAAGGGTGGGGGCTCTATTCAGAGCGGCTCGGCGAGGAGATTGGCATCTACCACACGCCGTATCAGCGCTTCGGGCGCCTGACCTATGAGATGTGGCGTGCGTGCCGTCTTGTGGTCGATACGGGCATGCATTCGATGGGATGGTCCCGCCAGCGCGCGCTCGACTATCTCACGTCGAACACGGCGCTTTCGACGCATGAGGTGCGCACGGAGATCGACCGCTACATCGGTTGGCCGGGGCAAGCGCTTGCCTACAAGATGGGCGAGTTGAAGATTGTCGAACTCCGGCAGCGCGCCGAGGCGGCGCTTGGCGATCGCTTTGACATCCGCGCCTTCCACGACGTCGTGCTCGGCAATGGCGGCGTCACCTTGCCGGTGCTTGAGCGACAGGTGGAAGAATACATCGCGGCCGCACGCCAGCGCTGATTACTTCGTCCCGTACATGCGGTCGCCGGCGTCGCCGAGGCCGGGCACAATGTAACTGTGCTCGTTCAGACGTTCATCGATCGCCGCCGTCCAGATTGGCACGTCGGGATGATGTCCGCGCACAACCTCAAGTCCTTCCGGCGCTGCGAGCAGACAAACGAAACGAATGTCGCTCACCCCGTGCTCTTTCAGCCGATCGAGCGCGGCGACGGCGGTGTGTCCTGTCGCCAGCATTGGATCAATCACGATCACCAATCGCTCGGCCACATCGCTCGGCGCTTTGAAGTAATACTCGACCGCTTTCAGCGTTCTTGGATCGCGATAGAGGCCGATGTGCGCCACGCGTGCGGACGGCACTAGTTCGAGCATGCCCTCCAACAAACCCATGCCGGCGCGCATGATCGGCGCGAAGACCAGCTTCTTGCCTGAGAGGCGTTTGCCTGTCATTGCGGCGACCGGCGTTTCAATCGCGACATCTTCAAGCGGCAAGTCGCGCGTCACCTCGTAGCAGAGCAAGACGCTGATCTCCCGCAGAAGGTCGCGGAACGAACGTGTCGACGTTTCCGTGTCACGCAGAATGGTGAGCTTATGCTGCACCAAAGGGTGATCGACGATCGTGACGCCCTGCATCAGAACACCGTGCCATCGCTGTGAATAAGAAGAGGCGGCCCGCCTGTCGCCGGCCGCTTTTGCCGCGCAATCTCGCGCCCGGCCGCCCACGTCCCGCCTTCAAGCACGCAGGCGAGCGGGAATTGCGCATCGGTGACACCGAGGCGCGCGCGCACTAAAGGCGCAATGCGATCGAGCAGAGCGACAGTCAGCGAGCGCCACTCGATGATGGCGAGATCATGGACGTTGAACATATGCTGCGTCGAGCCGTTCAGCGTAAGCACGCCGGTATCGATGAAGAGCCCGCCATTGCGGTACTCGGCAAGGCCTGTGAGGCCGTCGATGTTTAGGATAGGAATTGCGGCTTCTTGCAGCGGCTCGATCAGCGAATAAGCAAGCCATTGCGAAAGCTTGTGCAGCGGCACAAAGCCAAATCCGGGGTGTAGCCAGCAATCACCGAGTGGTTCTCCCTCGAAAGTTGGCCGGTTCTCCCAGATGGGATTGAGCGCCTCGAGCAGCGTTTCCAGAATGATGGGCGCAGGCAGCGTGCCGTCCGCTGAACGCCGCGCTTTCAGCGCATCGTAAAGTCCGCCAGGTCGTGGGTCATCGTTGATCGCAAACAGTTCGGGGCGTGCATCGATCGTATGGCCCAACCGATTAAGCAAACGCGCGCGTCCGCCGAGCCCTTCCAGAGGGTTGCCCACGCTCACCTGAAATGCATCGGCGAGGCTCGCCTCATCAAGACGCGCGAGGCCTTCGGCATCCGCACGCAACGGGTCCGTTGGGTCAACGGAGAAGCCGCCCCATTCGAACAGACGCAAGCTGGCCAGAGCGAGGCCTTCAGAGCGCGTCGCGGTGATATCAGTCGCTGTATCGTCGAAGCGCCATGCGCCGCCGGCGCCGGCGTCGAGCAGCACGGACGTGATCGCCAGATCAAAGCAAGCGCGCGCCTTTGCGTCGCGATCGCGCCAGTGAGCATCGGCCGCGATGTCGCGCCAGAGATCGCGGCCGCCAAACACAAAATGGCGCCAGCGTGCGTGGAATGGCACGTCGAGCGTCGGATAGCGCTTGCGCACGACTGCCGCCACCAAGTCCGCACACCCAGCAAGCGCCTTGAGGTCAAGCGTCCAGTTCTCGAGCTGACCCGCTTCAGCCGCCGCCAATACGCTTTCAGCATGCTGGCGCACCGCCCGCGCCGTCATCAGACCGCGTACCGGACGATCAGAAGTCTTTGAGATCACGGCCCACCGTGCGAGTCAGATCTTCATCGCTAGGCGCGGCCTCGGCGCTGAAATAACCGGCGGCCTTCTTCGCTTCGAGTTCGACGCTTGCGTCCTGCGGCACGAGTTCTGGCGGGATCGGCACGCGTTCGCCGATCGTGATGCCGGAGCCGGTGATTGCGTCGTGCTTCATGTTCGACATCGAGACGAAGCGATCGATGTGAGTGATGCCAAGCCAGTGCAGCACATCTGGCATCAATTGCTGGAAGCGCGCGTCCTGCACGCCGGCGACGCATTCTGTTCGTTCGAAGTAGGTGGCGGCCTGATCGCCGCCGGGCTGACGCTTGCGCGCATTATAGACAAGGAACTTCGTCACCTCGCCAAGCGCCCGGCCTTCTTTGCGGTTGTACGCGATCAGGCCTGCGCCGCCGCTCTGCGCCTCACGCACGCATTCTTCGATGCCGTGCGTGAGATAGGGGCGGCAGGTGCAGATGTCTGAACCGAAGACGTCCGAGCCATTGCACTCATCGTGCACGCGGCAAGTCAGCCGTCGCGCTGGATCGGCGATCGCGGCGGGATCGCCAAAGATGTAAAGCGTGATGCCGCCGATCGGCGGCAGGAAAACGCTCAAGTCCGGCCGCGTCACCAGTTCGGGATACATCCCGCCAGTTTGCTCAAATAACGTATGGCGCAAGCGCTCTTCGCTGACGCCGAAGCGCTCCGCGACGCCGGGCAAATGCCACACCGGATCAAGCGCCGCCTTCGTGACAGCGACATCGCCGCTTTCGTGCACAATCGTGCCGTCGACCTTCAGGCGCTCCAGCCGGATCGCTTCGCGCACTTCGGGAAGCGAGAGGCGCGCCTTCGTGATCGCAATGGTCGGGCGAATGTCCGCACCGCCGTCGATCTCTGTCTTGAACACTTCGGCGACAAGGTGTCCCCAGGGATCGAGCGACGCGATCTTCGAAGCGTCGCGCCATGGCGGAAACGGCCCCATCTGCACGACTGGTGACGTATCCTTCAAATCCGGGCGCACACTTGGATTGAGCGCACCAGCGGAAACCGCGAGCGCGCGATAGACGGAGTACGCGCCGCCATAAGCGCCGATCGCGTTGCGATCAGTGGTGGCGGAGCCGATCACGGGCCCGCGTTCTTGTGCGGTCGATGCGCCCCAGCGAACAGGGAAGCGCACAGCGGCGCCGGCCCCAGGGTGGGAAGTCAGGCGAATGTGACCGATGCGATTTTCGGACATTGTTTGTTTTCGTCGGCGTCTTGATGCGCCCTCGTGATTCGTAATGTGAGCGTGCGGCGCTTGCTTGGCAAGGCGCGGAACCGGCGCCGCAATTACGCCTTCAACAAGTCCAGCATCGCCATGGCGGCGGCGGGATTGCGCTCTTTCGCGCCGCTGATGAAATAGAGGAAGACTTCGCCCGATTTTTTCCAATCGCGCGCCGTCTTGGCCCACTTCTTCAGCGCCGGCTTCGCATAGCCGGTCGGTTCATCCGCCTGCGTGAGCTCAAGCCGTGCGTAGGAGAAGTCCGCCGTCGGCTCGACGATCAGCGGATGCTTTTCCGACTCCACCGTCACCACCGCGATATTGCGCTCGCGTGCTATCTTGAGGAACGCCTCATCGGTGAAACTCGCATGCCTGACTTCGATCGCGTGGCGAAGTTTCAATTTGCCGAGCTTCTCCGGAAGCATATCGAAATAGGCGTTGATCTCGTCGGCGTCGAACTTCTTGTAAGGCGCCATTTGCCAGAAGATTGGTCCCAGCTTTGAGCCAAGCTCGCCGACGCCTGAGTTGAAGAACCACTCGATCGATTGCGCCGCTTCACGCAAATCCTTGCGTTGCACCGCCGCCCGCGGCGCCTTCACTGAGAACATGAATTCATCGGGCGTCGCACTTGCCCACTTCTTGAAGGAAGCCGCGGTTTGCGTGCGATAGAAGGTGGCGTTGATTTCGATCGCCGTCACTTTGCTCGAGGCATACTCAAGCTGCTTCGCCGCCGCGAGCTTAGGAGGGTAGAAGGTTTCCTCCCAAGGCTCGAAGCTCCAGCCGCCGATGCCGACGCGGATCGTCATCTCATTCGCCCGTGAACTTCGGCGCGCGCTTCTCGGTGAAGGCGTCGACGGCTTCCTTGTGGTCGCGCGTCTCGTGCGCCAGCGCCTGGAACGCCGCCGAAAGCTCCAGCACGTCGCTCAAGCGCCCATGTTGCGCCTCACGCAACAAGCGCTTCGCCAGCCGCACTGTGCGGGGCGGGTTCACCGCCACGCGTTCGGCGAGCTTACGCGCTTCGTCCATGAGCGTTTCGTCCGAAACCACGCGAGAGACCAGGCCGATACGCGCCGCTTCGTCAGCGTCGATCGTGTCGCCAGTGAGCACCAGCTCCGCCGCACGCGACGCGCCAATAGCATTGGTCAAGATCCAAGCGCCGCCATCACCGGGAATGATGCCGACCTTCACGAAGCTCGACGCCATCTTCGCCGAAGCGCCGGCGAGGCGAATGTCGCACAGCACGCCGATATCGAGCCCGAGCCCGATGGCGTGGCCATTGATCGCCGCGATCGTCGCGACTTCGATTTCGGCCAAGGCTTTGATGATCGAATGTACGCCGCGGCGATAGTTCGCGCGGGTGCCGTCAGGTGTGCCGCGCGGGCCGATGCCGCTGCGTTCGCGGATCGCTTTCAAGTCGCCACCGGCGCAGAACGACTTACCAGCACCGGTGAGGATCACGGCGTTGACGCTCTCGTCGTCATTGGCCTTCCAGAGCGCGCCGGCGAGATCATCGCAGTCTTGCTGGGTGGCTATCGCATTTCGACTCTCGGGCCGGTTCAGCGTGATGGTCGCTATGCGGCCAGACTTTTCGTAAGTGGCAAACGTCATTCTTGGCAGTCCTTGTGAGAGTCGATCGGCTTAAGGTGTCGCCGCGGTGGGCGCCGGCGGCGGCGTGCCTTGCTGATAACCGATAAGTGGCTCGTTCGAGAGCGGCGCGCCGTCGCGCGTGACATCGAGAGCACCGGTGCCATCGCGATTAAGCGAGAGCACATAGCGGAAACCCTGCGTTTCGAATGTGTATGTCGTCGCCTCCTGCGTTTGACCCGTGACGCCGCCGACAATCTCGAGCGACGATGCGCTGGTTTGCGCATTCTCCGCACCATTGCGCGTACGCGAGCTGCCGGCGTCGCCGAAGTTGAACGCCGAATACGTAAGCGCCCCGTTTGCGTCTTCGTGCACGACGAAACTGCGGCGGCTCGTGAATCCAATCACGCGCGTACGCGGCAGCCAGCGGCAGCGGACGTCACGGCCATCGAGCTCGACCGAAACGAAGCGCGGTGTGTAGGCGGAAGCGGGTGTCTCAAGCATCCCGCTGTTTGTCATATGCACCCATCCGTCCGAGCCCTGATCACGCACTAGCTCCGTGTGCAGGCTGCCGGCGCCGGGTTCCTCGTCGCCGACGAAATAGCCGATGCGTTGCACGATCGAGCCGTCGGATTTCTGATATTCCGCCACCCGTACATCGCCGGATGGGTTGCGATCAAAAACGATCACCGCGCCGGAATTGACGGAATCGCAGATGAACCACGGCGGCGGCACGCGCATGAAGACTTGCTCTTCCTCAGCAGCGGGCGGCGTTTCTGGTTGTTGATTACAGGCCGCGAGGGCGAGGACGGCAAGGCTGGCGGCGGCGAAACGCATGAACATCTCCTGCCCATGGTTTAGCAGCGCCGTGCGCCTCAATCCAAGCCTTACTCCGCGCCCGAGCCCACGACATAGGCGATCAGGTCTTCACTTTGGACCTGATCGGGGCCGTGCCGGAGCACTTCAACACGAGCCGCGCCGGTTTGATCGAGCGTCACGCCGATGTCGGTCTCGGGGTCAGCGCGAAAATCGTACCGCGTGCCCTCCGGCGAGAGCGTTTCCGCGCCATCGCGCACCTCGAGCGAGAAGGTCGTTGTTCGGCCGTTTTCGGACAGGTCAATCGGCTGCGCCTCGGCTGCTGTTGCAAAGTCGTAAGAAAGATAGAGCAGATCGCCATCGCCATCTTCACTCACGACAATCGTGCGCCGTCCGGTGAATCCCATCAGCCGCGTGCGCGGCATCCAGCGGCACGAAATGTCGCGATCGCCAATACGCACCGAGGAATAGAGCGGCGTGTACGCCGCGCCGGGCGTCTCCAGCATCCCCGGATTGATTTGACGAATGACGCCGGCATCGGCGCCGTTCTGCCTCAGCGGTGTGTGTATGCTTCCGGCCGCGCCCTCTTCCTCGCCAAGCTGATATTCCGTGCGCTGGACGATCTCGCCGTTTGGTTTTCCGTACTGCGCCACCCGCGCCGTTGAGCCCTCGCGTTCGAACACCAGGATCACAGGTGCATTGACTGCATCGCAGATGAACCATGCAGCCCGCGCCACTTGCACCGGCGGTTCGGGCAACGGCGTTGGCGGCTCCGGTTGGCCGCAGGCGGTGAGCAGACTGGCTGCGGCGATGAGGGTGAGGCGCATGCGTGGACTCCTTCGATCACTATACTGCCAACAGAAGGCGCCGCAATTTCGATCAATCCAGTCCGAGCTTCGCCCGCGTGGCTTTGGTGATGCTCACCGCGCTCTTTCCATAGTCCGCCCACGGATCGCGCTCGTTCAGCCGTGCGTGCATGTCTTTCAGCTTGAAGACGTTCGCCGCAGGGATGGTCTTCAGCTCCGCCCAGCTCACGGGCACAGCAATCGGCGCCGTTCCGCGCGCGCGAGGCGAGTAGGGCGCGATCGCCGTGGCGCCGCGGCCGTTGCGCAAATAGTCAACGAAGATCCGGCCTTTGCGCTTGGCCTTCGACATGTTGGCGACGAAGCGCTTGGGATCCAGTGCCGCGATTTGCTCGGCGACATCGCCCGCAAACTGCTTGAACTCCTGCCATTCCAGCTTGGGCTTCACGTTGAGGACAATGTGAATGCCTTTGCCACCCGTAATCATAGCAAATGAGGCAAGATCAGCGCTTTCCAACAGCGCCTTGATGTCGAACGCTGCACGCTTGACGACTTGAAAATCAAGATCTTCGTCGGGATCAAGATCGAAAATCAGGCGATCTGGGTGTTCGAGATCCTTGTTCTTCGAACCCCAGAGGTGAAATTCGAGCGCACTGATTTGCGCGGCCGACACAATCGCGGTCGCATCCGGCAACGTGATGTATTCTTCGGTCTTGCCGTCGCTCTCCGCGATGTCGATCAGCTTGATCTCCTTTGGCATCCCTTTCATGGCGTGCTTCTGGAAAAACGTCTGTTTGCCGACGCCGTCCGGCGCACGTACCAGGCTCACCGGCCGGCCATGCAGATGCGCGCCCATGCGATCGGCGGCCATGTCGAGATAGGCGGCAAGTTCCGCTTTGGTGACACCCGATTCCGGGAACAGCACCTTGTCCGGATGGGTGAGCCGCACGCGCGTGCGCATCGCCGGCGCTGCTTGCTCGGCCTGTACGTCCTTAGCCGCCTTGTCGCCACGCAATCCGAGGAATACGCCGTGCCGGATCGCGCCCTCGCTTGTGAGTTCGGCGAACTTCACCTGCGCGACGAGCTTGGGTTCGACCCACTTGGCGCCCTTCGCGGCCAGGCGCGGCACGGTCGCCGCCGGCTTGGCGCGTTCGATCTTGCTGAGCTGTGCATAGAGCGAGGCGAGTGTCCGGTCGTCGAAGCCAGTGCCGACATTGCCGCGATACACGAGCTTGCCGTCGTCGTGATCCGCCAGCATGAGCGATGCGAACGCGCGCCCTTTTAGTGACGGCTGATAGCCGATGATGACGAATTCCTGCTCGTTGACCAGCTTCACCTTGAGCCAGGAATTGGTGCGGCCGCTCTGATACGTCGAGCTGGCCTTCTTCGAGATAACGCCCTCAAGCCCTTGCTCTTTGAAGGCGGCCAACACGTCGGGTCCGTTGCCCTCGAAATAGGGGCTGACGCGGATCGGCGCCTTAGCCTTAGCAAGCAGCTTTTCCAGCCGCGCCTTGCGTTCGACCAGCGGCGTCTTGCGCATATCCCTCGCGCCTTCCGCAAGCAGATCGAACACAAAGTACGAAGCGCCCTTGGCGACGCCGCTCTCCAACGATTTTTGCAGCGCTGAAAAATCAGTCTTGCCACTCGCTTGCGCGACCGCGACTTCGCCGTCTAGCAGAACGTCTTTCAGGCTCAACGCCGCAAGCGCGTCGGCGACCGATTGAAACTTGCCTGTCCAATCCAGTCCCGTCCGCGTGTAAAGCCGCACGCTATCGCCGCTCGCCGCCGCCTGGATGCGATAGCCGTCGTATTTGATCTCGTGAATCCATGCGTCGCTCGGCGGCGCTTTCTCTACGCGCGTCGCCAGCGCTGGCTCCACGAACGCCCACTTCGGCGGCTTTGCCGCTTTCGGCGCACGTTCGCCGCCTTTGCTCCACACGCGCGCGCCGCCTGAGCGCACATCTTCAATCGTGCGCCCTGAGACGACACTCGTCACACTCCGCGCCACCGCATCTTCCGGTCCCGCGAACGCGTCCTTCGATTTGAACAAGAGCCAAGGATTGCCGCGCTCGCCTTCGCGCGGCTTGATCTTGACCATGTGAAATTCGCCCATCAGCCGCTCGCCGGCCAACACGAATTTCAACTCTCCCTTGGCCATACCTTCATCGGGATCGAGCAGCCATTTCACCTTGCCGGTGTCCCAGATGATCACCGAGCCCGCGCCGTACTCACCTTTCGGAATCACGCCCTCGAACGACCCATACTCGATCGGATGGTTTTCGGTGCGCATCGCGAGGCGCTTGATTTTCGGATCGAGGGAAGGGCCCTGTGGCACCGCCCAGCTCATCAGCACGCCATTGTGCTCAAGCCGGAAATCATAGTGGAGCCGCGTCGCCGCGTGCTTCTGCACGACAAACATGCCCCCGCCGTCCTTCACGGTCCCGCCGGCCGGCTCTGTCGTCTTCTTGAAATCGCGCATGCGGACGTAGTCCGCGAGATCGCCGACCTTATCGCCCGCCTTTACAGACTTGCGCGCCATCGCATTGGCTTATTTCTTCGCGCGCTTCTTCGCCGGAGCTTTAGCAGGCGCTTTCGCGCGCGGCGTCTTCGTGCGTTCTGCGGCTGCGCGGCGCTTCGGCGCCGGTGCTTCTTCTTCCTCTTCGCCGACGATCTTCGTCTTCTTCGCCAGCGACTTCTTCAGCGCATCGACCAGCGAGACGACATTGTCGCCGTAATCCTTCGATGGCATCTCTTGATCCTCGAGCACCAGTTCGCCGTGGCGCTCGATTTTCTTTTTCACCAAGCGCTCGATCGCGATCGCGTACTCGTCCTCAAACTTGGTCGGATCGAACTTCGCCTTCTTGCGGACTATCAGCTCTTCGGCGAGGTCCACCAGGTCTTTGTCCAGCTTACCCGTCGGAATTTCATCGAAGAACACCTTCGCGCTGCGCAGCTCCTCGGCGTAGTGAACCGTCTCGACGATGAGGCCATCTTCGTACGGCTTCACCGCCGCGACATACGAGCGCCCGCGCATCGTGATCTGACCGAGGCCGACCGTCTTCGTCTTCTTCAGCGCTTCGCAGACAACGCGGTACGGTTCATCCGCCATCTTGCCGTCGGGAAGGGCGTAATACGGCTTGTCGAAATAGATCGGATCGATCGTGTCGGCCGGCGCGAACTGGATCATGTCCAGCGTCTTCTTCGAGTCGACCTTCAGCGCTTCGAACTCTTCATCGCTGAAGAGCACGTAGCGGCCTTTCTGGTACTCGTAGCCTTTGACGATCTCGTCCTTGTCGACGGCGCCGATGCCCGGCGCGACCTTCTCGTAGCGAATGCGCTGCTTGGAAGGTTCGTGAATCTGGTTGAACGAAATCTTTTCCTTGGAATCCAAGGCTGAGTAGAGCTTCACCGGCAGCGCAACCAGCGCAAGCCGAATTTGCCCTGTCCACACTGGACGAGCTGGAGGCGCCATGACCCTTAAACACCCTGACGTGACCCGACGTTCCAGCATCGTAACATTACTGGAACTTGCTCACAACGCGCGTGGTTAGCGTTTACCTTACTTTGCGACCGGCTCCGTAGGTCGCGCGCGCGGCTTCAACGAACGCGCCGCCGAGATCGCGCATGCGATCGGAGAACACGAGCCCGACATTGCGGCTCAGATTGAAGCCAGCAAGATTCACTGACGCGAGCCCCGGCCGCTTGAAACTTGATGGCGCAACCGTAACGCCGAGCCCCGCCGCAACCATGCTCATGGCGCGATCGTCGCTGAGCGTGCGCAGGCTGAAAGACGGGCGCACGTCGCGGTTGGTGAAGTAGCGGCTGATCTCCGGCAAGCCTTCGCATTGGCGGCGCACGATCATCGTCTCGCCCGCCAGCTCGCCACCCTCGATCTCTTCGACCCCCGACAGTTTGTGGTTAGCGGCGACGAACAACACATAAGGTTCGTTTCGAAGCTCTTCCTGCGCGAAGCTTTCCAAGCCTGGCCGCAGGATCGTGATCGCCACATCGAGCCGCCCATCGGAGAGCCGGTTGGCAATGTCGCGCTCAGTCGAGTCCAAAATCTCCAGCGCCTCGCCGCCAGAGTTCCGCGCATGCGCCGCGACCACCCGCTCCAGATCGCGCGCTGGGATGGTGGAGAGGATGCCGGCGCGCAGGCGTTTCAGTTGCGGCGCTTCGGAGACCTCGCGGAGCGCTGCCTCGTACTCCTGTGTGATCCGGCGCGCGTGCTGCAGGAACTTGCTGCCGGCCGGTGTGAGCGACACCCGCCGTGTCGTCCGTTCGAACAGGCGGGCGCCAACTTCGTCCTCAAGTTTGGCGATCCCGACCGAAAGCGTGGGCTGAGTGACCGAGACCCGCTGGGCCGCTTTCGAGAACGATCCCAACTCGGCCACGGCCAGGAAGTAGCGGAGCAGATAGCGATCCATAGACCGTATCTATCAGTGTTGTTCGAAACGTTCAATTTCTATTGGCAAGCCAAATCAATTAGAGGTCGGCCATGACCTAGAAGCGTCCGGAGGCAGACGCCGATGACCGATTCCTACCAGCTCGATTTCCAGCTCGGCGAGACAGCCGACGCGATCCGCGACACCACCCGCCAATACGCCAGCGATCGCATCGCGCCGATGGCCGCGGAGATCGACGCGCAGAACAAATTCCCGCGCGAGCTTTGGCCCGAGATGGGCGAGCTTGGCCTCCACGGCATCACTGTCGCTGAAGAAGATGGCGGCCTCGGCCTCGGCTACCTCGAACACGTCGTTGCGATGGAGGAGGTGAGCCGCGCCAGCGCCTCGATTGGCCTCTCATACGGTGCCCACTCCAACCTCTGCATCAACCAGCTCCGCCGCTGGGCCACGCCTGAGCAGAAGCAGAAATATCTGCCGAAGCTGATCAGCGGCGAACACGTCGGCTCGCTTGCGATGAGCGAAGCGGGCGCGGGGTCCGATGTTGTCGGCATGAAGTTGCGTGCGGAGAACAAGGGCGATCGCTTCGTGCTGAACGGCACGAAGTTCTGGATCACCAACGCGCCGGAAGCCAACACGCTCGTCGTTTACGCCAAGACTGAACCAGGCGCCGGCTCCGGCGGCATCACCGCTTTCATCATCGAGCGCGGCATGAAGGGTTTCAGCACCAGCCAGAAGCTCGACAAAATGGGTATGCGCGGCTCGGATACGGGTGAACTTGTGTTCGAAGATTGCGAAGTGCCGGAAGAAAACGTCATGGGCGGCCTCAATCGCGGCGTCGCCGTGCTGATGAGCGGCCTCGACTACGAACGCGCCGTGCTCGCCGCTGGCCCGCTCGGCATTATGCAAGCCTGCCTCGATGTCGTGCTGCCCTACGTTCGCGAGCGCAAACAATTCGGCAAGCCCATCGGCTCGTTCCAGCTGATCCAAGCCAAGGTCGCCGACATGATCGTCGCGCTCAATTCGGCGCGCGCTTACGTCTACGCCGTCGCCAAATCCTGCGACGCCGGCAAAACCACGCGCCACGATGCAGCCGGCGCCATCCTCTACGCCTCCGAAAGCGCGGTGAAGACCTCACTCGAAGCCATCCAAGCCCTCGGCGGCGCGGGCTACACGAAAGACTTCCCAGTTGAGCGCTTCCTCCGCGACGCTAAGCTCTACGACATTGGCGCCGGCACCAACGAAGTCCGGCGCTTCCTGATCGGACGGGAGATCATTGGCGGGGGATGACGCGCTTTTTCTTACTGGCCCTCGCGGTGTGGGCTTGTACGCCCAGCCCGCTCGTCGTTTCACTGAGGCAGTGCATCGCAACAACCTCGGTTATCAATCCGACCCTCTCGGACACCGAGCAAGACGAGGCCGCATTGATAGAGAGAGCGAAGGCGCAGTTTACACGAGCCGATCGAACGCCGCTGGAGGATTGTTGCGACGTGGTCTGGCAACGAACAGACGAGTTTACGACAGAGGCCGCGATGGCGGAAATGAACGATCCCAGCAGGCGCTCCCATCGCAACGCGATCGCGGCAGGGTTGGATTCGTACCCGGTCGTGCGGATCCGCTCCCGCGACACCGCGGGGTACGAACAAGTAGATGCGTTTCAATTCGACCGGTGCGGCAACAACCTTCATTTCTAGCCAAGACTTCGCAGGCCCATGAAACTCAAATCCTCCATCGATCCGAACTCCGAGGTCTACGCCAAGAACGCCGCGCATCATCGCGGCTTGGCGCAGCAGCTGCGCGAGACCACCGCGAAGATCGCGCTCGGCGGCCCGGAAGAAGCGCGCGCGCGTCACACCAAGCGCAACAAGTTGCTCCCGCGCGAGCGTGTTGAGCGCTTGCTCGATCCTGGCGCGCCGTTTCTCGAAGTCGGTGCGCTCGCGGCGTACGATCTCTACAACGGTGAAGCGCCTGCAGCTGGCGTGATCACCGGCATTGGCCGCGTCTCTGGCCGCGAAGTGATGATCGTCGCCAACGACGCCACTGTGAAGGGCGGCGCCTATTTTCCGATGACGGTGAAGAAGCACCTGCGCGCGCAAGAGATCGCGATGCAGAACAAGCTGCCGTGCGTGTATCTCGTCGACAGCGGCGGCGCGAACCTGCCGCACCAAGCCGAAGTCTTCCCGGACCGCGACCATTTCGGCCGCATCTTTTTCAACCAAGCGCGCATGTCGGGCGAGGGCATCGCCCAGATCGCTTGCGTCATGGGCTCATGCACCGCCGGCGGCGCCTACGTGCCGGCGATGAGCGATGAAACCGTCATCGTCCGCAACCAGGGCACTATCTTCCTCGGTGGACCTCCATTGGTGAAAGCCGCGACCGGCGAAGTGATCAGCGCCGAAGATCTCGGCGGCGGCGACATGCACGCGCGCAAGAGCGGTGTGGTGGATCACCTCGCGCAAGACGATGCGCACGCACTGCATTTGGTTCGCCGTATCGTCGCGAACCTCAACAGCGTGAAGAAAGTCGGCCTCGATCTGCGCGAACCCGTCGCGCCCGCCTACGATGCCGAAAGCATCTACGGCGTCATCCCCGATGATGTGCGCACGCCGTACGATGTCCGCGAAGTCATCGCTCGCATCGTCGACGGCAGCGAGCTTGACGAATTCCGCCCGCTCTATGGCCCGACGCTCGTCACCGGCTTCGCGCGCATTTGGGGCTTCCCCGTCGCGATCCTCGCCAACAACGGCATCCTGTTCAGCGAAAGCGCACAGAAGGGCGCGCACTTCGTTGAGCTCGCCTGCAAGCGCGGCATCCCGCTGCTGTTCCTGCAAAACATTTCCGGCTTCATGGTCGGCGGCAAATACGAAGCGGGCGGCATCGCCAAGGATGGCGCAAAGCTCGTCACCGCAGTTGCATCGGCCGAGGTGCCGAAGTTCACCGTGCTGATCGGCGGCTCGTTCGGCGCCGGCAATTACGGCATGTGCGGCCGCGCGTACTCGCCGCGTTTCCTCTTCACCTGGCCCAACTCGCGCATCTCCGTCATGGGCGGTGAGCAAGCGGCGTCCGTGCTCGCACAAGTGAAGCGCGACGGCATGGAAGCGAAAGGCGAGACCTGGGCCAAGGCCGACGAAGAAAAGTTCAAAGACCCGATCCGCGCCCGCTACGAAGCGGAGGGCGATCCCTACCACGCCACGGCCCGGTTGTGGGACGACGGCATTATCGATCCAGCGCAAACGCGCGATGTGTTGGGCTTGGCGATCAGCGCATCACTCAATGCGCCGATCCCGGAAACGCGCTTCGGCGTGTTTAGGATGTAGGTGATGACGCCCGAACAGCAGACTGCGGTTGATAGGCTCAACGCCTATGCCTCATTGATGGAGGAGATAAAATACCGTCACGCCGCTATCCAACTGGTGTTGGATGGTCGCACGGGCCTTCCCCATCTTGTGGCTCACGAACTGGGTTATCTTCAGCTGCGATATACGTGTGAGCTGATCGCTTTGGGATGCTTAGTCGCGCATGGCGACATCCCGGCGGTTCAGTCAAAGCGTCTGAGGAAAGCGTGGGCGGCGGACGAGATCATCAACACCTTGGACTGGCTTCATCCGGACTTTTTCCCACACGCCGTGAAGCAGGTCGCACTCCCGGCTGATCAAGTACCTGACGGCTCAAAGAACGCCTATGACCTGCCAAGGCTCTCCGATGGGTTTCTGACCAAAGACGAACTTGTCACCCTTTATCACGAGTGTGGAACAGTTCTGCACCGGGGTTCGCTGGACAAACTGCATCTCCGCCCCCAACGCCACGCCGACACCGAAAAGCTTCGTGAGTATCTTGCGCGCATCGTGGCCCTGTTGAACCATCACACGATACAGCCCATCGACCCACAGTATCTCTACATAATAATGATGAAGACTGACTCCACTGGGAACGTTCAGGCAAATCTATTCGCAAAGATAAGTTGAAAGTCGCCAGTGCTTAAATCCGTCCTCATCGCCAATCGCGGCGAAATCGCCCGCCGCGTCATTCGCACTGCGAAGCGCCTCGGCGTCCGCACCGTCGCGGTTTATTCCGACGCTGACGCGAAAGCGCTGCATGCGCGCGAAGCGGATGAGGCCGTGCACATCGGCGCGAGCCCCGCAAAAGAGAGCTATCTTCGCGGCGATAAGATCATCGCCGCTGCGAAGCAGACCGGCGCCGAGGCCATCCATCCCGGCTACGGCTTTCTCTCCGAGAACGCTGACTTCGCTCAGGCCGTCATCGATGCGGGTCTCATCTGGATCGGGCCGAAGCCGGACTCGATCCGCGCCATGGGTCTGAAAGACGCCGCAAAGAAGCTGATGGCCGAAGCGGGCGTACCGACGACGCCCGGCTATCTCGGCGAAGATCAAAGCGAAGAGCGCTTGCAGAAGGAGGCTGACGCGATCGGCTATCCGGTGCTGATCAAAGCCGTCGCCGGTGGCGGCGGCAAAGGCATGCGCAAGGTCGAGAAGAAGGGCGAGTTCAAAGCGGCGTTGCAATCGGCCAAGCGCGAAGCGGCGGCGGCGTTTGGCGACGATCGCGTGTTGCTGGAAATGTACGTGCAGCGCCCGCGCCATATCGAGGTGCAGGTGTTCGCCGATACGCACGGCAATGTCGTGCATCTGTTCGAGCGCGATTGTTCGCTGCAGCGCCGCCACCAGAAGGTGATCGAAGAAGCGCCGGCGCCGGGCATGAGCGACGAAGCGCGCAAAGCCGTCACCGATGCGGCGGTGCTCGCGGCGAAAGCCGTGAACTATGTCGGCGCCGGCACCATCGAGTTCATCGCCGACGCCAGCGAAGGCCTACGCGGCGACCGCATCTGGTTCATGGAAATGAACACGCGCCTGCAAGTCGAACACCCGGTGACCGAGGAGATCACAGGGCAGGACTTGGTAGAATGGCAATTGCGCGTGGCCAGCGGCGAGAAGCTACCGTTGGAGCAGGGCGAGCTGAAGATCAACGGCTGGGCCATGGAGGCTCGGTTGTATGCGGAAGATCCGAACACTGGATTTCTCCCGTCGATAGGTCGGCTTGACGTCCTTCATTTGCCGGAGAGTTCGCGAAACGATTTCGCCGTCGAGTACCGAGGAGAGGTGTCGCCACACTACGATCCGATGATTGGCAAAGTTATCGTTCATGGCGACAACCGCGCCGCGGCGGTTCGCCAGCTCCGCGATGCTTGTGCAGAACTCAAGGTGTGGCCGGTGAAAACGAACGCCGGATTTCTCGTGCGATGTCTCGATGATGCGCGCTTCATCGCGGGCGATGTTGATACGGCGTTCATCGCCAGCGCCGGAGACACGCTAACGAAGCGCCCAGAACCTTCGGAAGCCGTTGTCGCGACTGCGGCGCGCGCGTTTGTGAACCAACCCAAAAGCAAACCGCAGGCCAACAGGGAGGTATGGGCGCAGCTTTCCGGATTCCGTCTGAACGCGGAGCGCAGCACCGCCGTTCGTTTGCTGTGCAATGGCGAGCCGCTTGTCGCCGAGCCGAAAGCGGGTGACTGGGAATACACTTGGATGAGTGGACACTTGCTAGTCTTCCAAAATGGCGAAGCCTACGAGTTCACGCTCGACACCGGCGAACGCAGTGCGGACGAGAGCGCAGCAGGCGACGGCGCGATCCTTTCGCCGATGCCGGGCAAGATCGTCTCCGTCGCCGCCAAAGCTGGCGCGAAGCTCAAGAAGGGCGATCCGATACTTGTGCTCGAAGCCATGAAGATGGAGCACACGCTCACCGCGCCGTTCGATGGCAAGCTCGCTGAGCTAAGCGCGAAAGCGGGCGCGCAGGTGAGTGAGGGGACGGTGTTGGCGCGGGTCGAGGAAGAGAAGACATAGCGCGAGTATCGCGCCGTATTGCAGCTGTAGGATACGATTGCTGTGGAGCTAAGCGAACTCGGCTTCCGCTTGTTCGTGATGGCGCACGGCGTCGCCGAACACTTCGTTGACGCCGATATTGGTCATTTCCGGCACGCTCGCGTTTGACGGCACGCTCGCACCCGGGCAAAGGCGCGACGCTGCGCCGATGAACGCGTAGCTTCCGATCCGCACTGTGCGCACCAGCACGCGCGAGCGGCCGCCATCGGTCTTCTTGCGCACATGCGCGGCGAGTTCGACTTCGCGTGAAAACACAACGCGATTGCCGATATCCATCAGCCCCCGATCGAGCACATCCATCCGCACCGGCCACTCAACGCCGTAGCCCACGCGCGAACCCCACATGCGCAGCCACATCGAGTAGAAGCCGGGAAATACGCGCAGCAGTGATTCAAGATAGGGCAGCGCGTCGTAGAAGGCTTGAATGTGGTGCGAGGCGAGCCAAGGCGAGAATGTGCGTCCATCAATCTGGTTGACGCCTTGCTTCATCGGCGCCCAACGCAGCATCACGCGCTGCACGGTTGGCGGCAGCGCATAGACCACGAACAGAACGAGGATCGCGCTCCACAGCGAAGGCCATTGCGCGAACACACCCAACGCCGCGAGCAGTAGAACTGTCATCAGCAGCGGGAAGTACGAAAACAGCCTGTCGGCCGCCGTCATCATGCGAGGTCCATCAAGCTGCGTCGCTATGCACGGCGCCGCAGATCAGCGCGTAGAGCTCATCGCCGCCGCGGGCCGCACGCAGCGCCGCACGGACATCTGCGTGCTTCAAGAAACGTGAAATCCGCGACAGCGCCTTCAAGTGATCGGCGCTCTTCTCGGGTGGGGAGAGTAGCATGAAGACGAGGTCGGCCGGGCGATTGTCCATCGCTTCGAAGTCCTGCGGCGGATCGAGGCGGGCGAAAGCGGCGATCGGTCGTCTCAGGCCTTCGAGCGGTCCGTGCGGCGTAGCGACGCCTTCACCAAGACCAGTGCCGTTCAGCCGCTCGCGGATGAGCACCGTGTCGAAAGCGGCTCGCGCATCAATGCCGGCGCTTTTCGCGAGCGCGTCGGCCATCATCTGCAACGCTTGACGGCGTGATGTCGCCAGCAAGCGCGGGAGAATTGCGTCCGCCGCAACCAGATCGCTGAGATCGTTCACCTATTCACCCTGTCCCTGCGCCGCCCAAGAGCGGCCCCAAGCAACTCAGGCGCCGTTCTTTAAATTCCCTCGTCCGGGGTCGATCCAGCCGACATTCCCGTCCGCCCGGCGATAAACGACGTTCAGTTCGCCGTTGGCGGCGTTTCTGAACATCAAGGCTGGCGATTCGGTTAAGTCGAGCTGCATCACCGCCATGGAGACGGTCATCGTCCGCACCGGCTTGGTGGCTTCCGCGATCACCAGGGGCGCCGCTTCACCATTTACCGGCGTTTCCGCGCCGTCATCCTCAGCTTCCGCTTCTAAGGGGGCGAGCACATAGGCCGAAGCCGTCTCAGCGGGAAGGGGAGATTTGTTATCCGCGTGATGATTTCGCAGGCGCCTTTTGTAGCGGCGAACACGCTTTTCGAGCTTTTCCAAAGCGTCACCAAAGGCGCTGTGCGCGTCGCCGCCATGGCCCTCTGCTTGTAGGGAAATACCAGATGGTAAGTGGACCAAACAATCCACCGCGACGCCAACGCCGCCGCCATTCTTGGCGACTGTGACTACGGCATCCGTTGCTCGGTTAAAGTATTTGCCGACACCGCTTGCGAGTTCGTTCTCGATGCGGGTTCGGAGCGCTTCGCCGACATCCATCTGTCGTCCGGCGACTTGTATGCGCATGAAGGAGCCTCCTTGGCTTGAACCGCGGCGCTCTCGAGGCCGAGCCTGCCCCCGAAGGCTGCCTCGATGCCATGTGCCGAAGGTAGGCCTCGTACGGGTGCGGGTCAACGCACCGCAATGGCGAAAAGCCCCCACTTTGCTTTATCTGACTTAACCACCATGTTGCCGCCGGGGAGCCGCAATGAACGCGGAAGAGAGCGCAACAACTACTACAGCTGAATCGTCGCCGAGCACGCAATGGCTCGATCTTGCATCGATCGTCATTTGCACGCTCGCGTGGGGAACGACGTGGTTTGCGATCACGTTGCAGCTTGGCGTCGTCGATCCGGTGGTTTCGATCACCTATCGCTTCGCTCTAGCGGCGCTCGTGCTGTTTGCATGGGGCGCGCTGCGGCGTGAGCGCTTGAAGCTCAATCGCGCGCAACATCTCGCGGCGTTTGGAGTCGGGCTCTTCACCTTCGCGATCGATTACTCGTTCGTCTACTGGGCGGAAGAGCGTGTGACTTCTGCGGTTGTCGCGGTCGTTTTTGCCGCGCTGGCGTTTGTGAACCTTGCTGTCTTCCGTGTCGCGTTCGGGCAGCGGGCGCCGTTAATGGCGTGGGCGGCTGCTGGGCTTGGTGTTGTTGGCGTCGGACTATTGTCGTGGGAGGAAATCGTCAGCGCCAATATGAGTGAGCGCGCCCTGGCTGGGATTGGCCTCACGCTCGCTGGCGTGTGCGCAGCTGCTGTCGGCAATGTTTACGCGCGTAGGGGTGAGCTGGCGGGCGCGGGCGTTGTCGCCTCAACAGGCTGGGCGATGGGTTATGGCGCGATGCTGCTTGCGGTGTTTGCCATGGCGACAGGCAAGACATGGGCGTTCGAATTCACCGCGCCATACATTCTCTCACTTCTGCATCTCTCCGTCGTCGGCTCGGTAGTTGCGTTCGCGCTCTACTACGGTCTCGCGCGCCGGCGTGGATACGCGACGGCATCCTACATCTCGGCGCTGACGCCACCTGTGGCGATGCTCGTTTCCGCGATGCTTGAAGGCAAGAGCTGGGGGATGCTCGCGCTTGGCGGCGTCGCTCTCGTGCTAGCCGGTCAGGTTCTGTTGTTGCGCTCTAAGCGTGCGTCCTAGGGCAGCGAGCGCACCGCCGCTTCGACACCAGGGCGCATTGGCGCGAACGCGGGGTTCTGGCTGAGCGAGACGTTCGTCTGCATCACATTCAGGAACGTCATCAGATTGTGCCTGCGAGCCAGGCCTTGCTCGGACTGCCACCAACCGTCCCATGACGCGCCGAGCGGGCCAGGGCCGGAGATTTGCGCGAACCAAGCAGTCCATTCGGCTTCATCGAAAACGTTGCGCGTCGCCATGTAAATGATGGGTGTGGCCAGGCGCTCGCTTTCGCCGTGAATGTAGGAATGGTCAGCGGGCGCGATCTGCGTGGCGATGGCGTCGCGAATGCGGATGAGGTCCGGCTTGCCGACGGCTGGGTTGAGCACGAGTTGCAACATCAGGTCCGCTGTGTGTGCGGTGGCGTGGCGATATCCTTCGCCGGGCGTGAAGCCGCGATAGTCATTGATGCCGCGCATATAGGCGATTGCGGCGTCGATCAGTTGCATGCGCTGCGCTTCGCTCATCCACGGCGCGACGCGATCGGTCCGTGCGACATCGGCAAGGACGAGGGCGGCAAATGGCCGTTGAAAGCCTCGCGGGTCCGGCGCGATGAGCTTGGCTTGCAGGTTCGCATTGAGCGCCGCCAGCGTTTCGCGCGTCAGCAGATCGTTGCGCATGTAGTGCTGAAGCGCTTCGAAGGCGATGCCGTCGCGCACGGCGGAGTCCGGATCACCGAGGCATTCGGCCAAACCAAGCGCCAGCGCGTTGCGCGCCGCATCATTCTCGATCGTCCAGCTATTGGCTTTCAACGTATCGAGCTGGGCACGGTCGTGGCCCGCAGGCCGACACATGGTCAGTTGCGCATGCGCCACTTCCGGCGCGCTTGCGCAGGCGGTGACCGAGAAGAGGGCGGCGACGGACAGGAAATGTTTCATGCGATGAACTCACCAAGAACCAGGGTGAACCGCAAAGCGCATGCGACGAGCGGCATATGCCGGAGGATGGGCGCAGCCTCAGCGGGCTTTTGCCTTGCTCGTTGACTCTGCTCAATCGGAAGGACACAGGCGGCGCTATCGTCCGCCTCTGATCAATCCTGGGAGAACGGAAGCTGGCGCGTCGTTCGACAGTAGGTTTTTTTGGTCTTGTGGTTTTGCTGACGGCGCCAATTTGGGCGCTCGGCGCGTCCGTGACCTACGAGTTCTTGCCTGGGCTGCCGCTCGCTGCCCTAGCGATCGTGTGCCCGGCTCTCGCTGCTGTAATTCTTAGCATTCATGAAGGCGGTAGAGGGGCGCTTGTGGCGCTCATGAGGCGGGCCGTCGATCTGCGCAATGTCAGGAAGTGGCTGTGGCCCGCCTTGCTCACCAACCCGATCTTGTTCGGGCTGGCCTTTGTCATCTCGCGCTGGTCGGGCGCGGACATCCCAGATCCGGTCGTATCGCCGATTTCGGCTCTAGCCTTATTCGCATTGTTCTTGCCAGCGGCGATGCTTGAAGAGGTTGGCTGGTCTGGTTTTGCGCTCGACCGTTTGCAGGCGCGTTTCTCACCAGTGCGGGCGGCGTTGCTGCTGGGTGTGTTCTGGGCGCTGTGGCATGTGCCGACGTTGATGCAGGCTGGGCGCGCGCTCGATTGGATTGCCTGGTGGTTCCTGTGGACAGTTTCGGCGCGCTTGATCATGGTGCGGCTCTACAATTGGGCGGGCGGCAGTGTGATGGCGGTCGCGCTCTATCACGCGCTTTCAAATTTGTGCTGGCAACTCTATCCGATCAGTGGCTCCTACTTCGACCCTAGCATCAGCGGGCTGGTGACGTTCGCCGCGGCGGTGATCGTGTTCCTGTTTTCACGAAACATTGAGCCTAGCGACAACTGATCTCTTGCGCGCCCGGCCTTCGCCCATGCTAGGAGGCGCCGATGCCAATCGACAATGTCCGTTTCTGGGACCGCAGCGCGCGTAACTACGCCAAGAGTCAAATCCAGGACATGGAGGGTTACGAGCGTACGATCGCTCACGCGCGCCGTTACCTGAAACCGACGGACGTCGCCTGTGAGTTTGGTTGCGGCACGGGCACGACAGCGTTGAAGCTCGCGCCTTCGGTTGCGCGGCTCGTCGCTACCGATTTCTCCTCGGAGATGATCGCTATCGCGCGTGAGAAGGCGACAGCAGAAGGCTGCGCCAATGTCGAGTTCGCCGTCGCCACGGCTGATTCCGCGCTCTATCCGGACTCGAGCTTTGACGCCGCCATGTGCTTCAACTTGCTGCACTTGGTCGAGGATCGCGCCGCGACGTTGCAGGGTGTGCACCGGGTGCTGAAGCCGGGCGGTCTCTTCATGTCGAAGACGATGGCGCTGGCGGAAATGGGCCTCATGATCCGGCTGCTCGTGCCCATCATGCAGGCCGTGGGTAAGGCGCCGCATGTTGCGTTCTTTTCGAGCGCGCAGCTCGAAAGCGAAATCGTCGCGGCCGGATTTGAGATCGTTGAGCGGGCTCGGCACAGCTCAGGCAAGAAGGAGCTGCGGCCGTTCCTGGTGGCGCGGAAGATCTAGTTCCGCGCTAGCGCCCAGCGGATGCGGTTGGGAGGCGCGAGGCCATGGCCCATCGGGTCGGCTTCGCCGGAGAGCGTAATCTGGTGGCTTTCGCGCGGGATTTCGCCACCCCAATAGATCGATCTCTCTATGGCGATTTCGGGCGCGTCCGTGCGCAGCCGCCAACGTTGGCCGCCGGGCGTTTCTAGAAGCGCGGTTTGATGTTCTGAAATACGCACGCGCACGTTCGGATGCAGATGGAAGCGCACCACGTACGGGATCGGATTCTTTGGGTTCGGCGATTTCAACTTCATCGGCCGGATCAGTTCGTCGATGCCGCGCAGATTCTTGCCTTCGTGATCGACGAATATGTAGCGCCGGTGCCAGAGGCCGTATTTCTCTTTGTAGCCATCGTGCCGGCCCTGAACGGTGATGCCGCTCTCGTCAGAAGAGCGCCTCACTTCATCGAGTTGCGGACCACTCAGGCGTGACCCGCCGCGGCGTTCGTCAAGGTTTGCGGAGAGCGCGTCGGCGAGCACCAGTGTTGAGTGTGCGTTGGTTGCGCGTGCGGCCATCCGCGCGGCCGGAGAGAGTTCGCGCGTCGCGCCGATATTGACGATGAGCCGTTCGGTCTCGCTCGATAACTCAAACGCCAGAGCACTCGCGTGTGCACGCTCTGCATAGTTCAGCGGTGGCGCGCCGCCGACATCGAGCAACGCTCGCATCTGCCCGACATCGAGGCGCTGGAAGCCCGTGTGATTGGCGAATTGGAAGCGACGCACATCGCCGCCAATGCGCGCGAGCACCGCGTCAACGGTCGCCGCTGAACTTTCCGAACCGCCCTGGAAGCAGCCAAGACCGCCATCACCCAAGCGCAACATACGCAGCATGTTGGCGAGTTTCGGCAGTGTATCATTGATGATCTGTGGCGGGTCTTCGAGTGCATCGCGCGCGGTGACGAGATCGCAGAGCGCTTCCGCCAGGGCCTCCGGCGAGCGCGAAAGGTGGCCGCCGTCAGGGTAGAATTGCTTGGCGCACGCTTCGATCAGCATTTCTTCGCCTTGCTCGGCGAAGCGTTCGCTTTCAGGAAAATCGGCAGCGCCCGCGAGCACTAGCGCAGCGCCGGCTTTGATCGAGCCAAGATGACGCTCGCTCAGTTCGCTTTGCGCCATCAGCAGTAGGCGCGCTTGTCGCGCGGCAGAGCGTAGCAACGATGCGCGCTGCTCCGGCGCACCTTGCTCAAACGCGGGTCGGCCCCAGCAGAGCCAAGCGAACAAGCGCTCGGCAGTGATCTCCGGATCCCAGGCGAGATCGTCCCACTCGCCGTGCTCCTTCACCCATGCGTCGATCAGCTGCGCGATGAACGCGTACGCGGAGGGGCCAACGGCTGCGAGATCGACCAGCCAGGAGAACGAGTGCAGCCGCGCCGTGAAGTGACGCGATGGATGCGACGGCAGCCACGGAAAAAGGTGATCGCCTTGCAGGCGCTCCGCGCCGATGCGCCAAACGCCGCGGCCGATCTCGCGCCCGCGCTCGGTGTCGCCGACGCGTGGGTCGTCGCCCCAGCGCGCAATGCGATCCGGTGCGGCGTCGCCAAGACGCATGCGATGAAATGGATTCGCGCGCCAGTGATCGTTCGCCGCGACCGGCTTCGCATGCCGGTTATTGGGGGAGACCGGCGCGTTCATCTGCTCACGCGGCGGCTCTCAGTTTCGCGATATTGTCGGCGTATGCTCTCGGATCGCCGCCGTAGACGGCGGTGCCGGCGACAAGCGCGGTAGCGCCGGCGGCGACGACGCGCGGCGCCGTCTTGGCGTTCACGCCGCCGTCGACTTCAAGAATGATGTCGCGTCCGGTGGCGTCGATCTTCTTGCGCAGCTTTTCGATCTTCGCCAGCGCCGTCTCGATAAAGCTCTGACCGCCGAAGCCGGGGTTCACGCTCATGACCAGCACGAGGTCGATGAGATCGATCACCGGATCAACCGCTTCCGCCGGCGTGCCCGGATTGAGCGCGACGCCCGCCTTCGCGCCGGTCGCTCGGATCGCTTGCAGCGTGCGGTGAAGGTGCGGGCCTGCCTCCGGGTGAACGGTGATGATGTCGGCGCCAGCGTCGCGGAACGCCTGAATGTACGGATCGACTGGCGCGATCATCAGGTGGACATCGAACGGCAGCTTCGAGTGCGGGCGGATCGACTTCACCACGCCCGGGCCTATCGAAATGTTCGGCACGAAGTGGCCGTCCATCACATCGACATGGATCATGTCGGCACCGGCGTCCTCAGCGGCGCGCACTTCCTCGCCCAGCTTGGAAAAATCCGCCGCAAGGATCGAAGGTGAAATGAGCGTCCGCGCCATGATTTGTCGTACCCCGCGCGGGGGAGCCGGCGCAAGGCGAGGCGCTCTCTTGTTAGCTATGTGCGCAGCAAACGGGCGGCGTAGAAGCCGTCGAGACCGCCGATCTCGGGCCACTGACCCGGATGCGTGCGCATGTCGCCTTCGGCGGTGACAAACTCAACGGGGATTTCGCTGCTCAGTGGCGCGCGCTTCCAGCCATCGCGCAGAGCCGCCGCGACGACGCCCGGGCCTTCCTCCGGCTCAAGCGAGCAGACCGCATAGACAAGCGGTGCGCCGGGCTTCAGTAGTTTGGCTGCGGCGGCAACGAGCTGTGTTTGCAGATCGGAGAGCGCCTTCACATCGGTAGGGCGGCGCAGCCATGCGACATCTGGATGCCGGCGCAGCGTCCCGGTCGACGTACACGGTGCATCAAGCAGCACCGCGTCGAACGGTTCGGCCTTGAACTCGAGCGCATCGGCGCAGACGACGTGGGCTTCGAGTTTCGTACGCGCGAGATTTTCGCGCAGGCGCTTGAGTCGTGCTTCGGACTTGTCGACGGCGGTGACATGCGCGCCGGCTGCGGCGAGTTGCAGCGTCTTGCCGCCAGGGGCGGCGCAAAGATCGAGCACGCGCCTGCCGCGTACATCGCCCAACAGCTTCGCGGGCAGCGCGGCCGCAGCGTCTTGCACCCACCATGAGCCGTCATTGAACCCGGCAAGGCTATCGACTGGCGCGTGTTCGCTGAGCCGCACGCTGCCTGTCGGCGTGACAGCACCGAACAGGCGCTCGGCCCATCCTGCTGCATCGTCCTTCACGCTGATGTCGAGCGGTGGTTCGATCAGCAGCGCTTCCGCGATTTGCGCGGCCGCTTCGCCGTAGCTCGCGCGCCAACGTGTGAAGAGCCATTGCGGCAGGTCCGAACCCGGCGGCAGCTCGGCGAGGATCGCTGGGCCATTGGTGGCGACCTTGCGCAGCACCGCGTTCATCAGCTTCGCGAACCCGCGCGCCTCGCGCATGTGGTTCGCGGTCTCGACCGTCTCGCCCACGGCGGCGTGCGCCGGCGTGCCGAGCACGAGTAGTTGCGCCGCACCCAGATGCAGCAGCGCCCGCGCATGCGCAGCGCTGTCGGGTAGGGGGCGATCGAGGAATTCCGATAACACCGCATCGACACCGCCAAGCCGGCGCAGGCCAGCGGTCACCAACGCGCGCGCGAATGCGCGATCGCGACCTGCGAGTGCGTTGAAGCTCGGCGTTTCAGCCAGCGCATCTTCCAGCGCGCGGCCACGCTCCATCACGGCAACGAGCAGATCGGTGGCGGCGCGGCGAGCAGTCAAGGTGTGGCGGATGTATCGGAGCTGTATTCCACGTCAACGCGCGCGCGCCGGAAGCCGGAGAGCCGGATTGTCGCGCCACCCGCCGAAAGTGGTGTCGAGATTCGCACCGGCGGCGCAAACGTGGTGTCCGGCATAAGCGCGAACCAGATTTGCCCTTCCGGCACGCGCCGGCGGCCTGCATCGCGCTGATTGAAGCCGCTGACGGCGATGTAGGCGAGGTCGCACTTCAGTACGTCGCCTTCATAACCGCCGCCGTCGAAGTCGTCGGTGTCGCCACCGCTGAGCTGCAGCAAATAGTGAAAGCGGCCGTCGAATGTTGGGTAGGTGCCTTCGCAGCGGCGCGTGCGGCCGACGTCGATCGCCATGGCGACGACGTTCGACAGCGGATCGCGCGAGGCGCGCCGTTGCTCTTCGGTCGCTGCGGGCTCGCCCCAGGTGCGATAGACCGGCTCGATCTCAGAGGTGATTGCGCCGTGCTCGTCAGCGGTCATCGCGATGACGCGGCGCTTGCGGCTGTAGTGATGATCCAGATTGTAGCGCTGCCAGCGCACGGCGCCGTTGCTGATCAAGCCAGACGAACTCGCCTCAATGTTGGTGCGCTCGAACAGATTCAGGATGCCACGTGATTGGAGCGACGCGGAGATGTCGTAGCTGTCCTCGGAAACATCCGCGTCGACGGTCACGCCGCCAACGGGTACGAAGCCCAGGCCCAGCCCATCATAGGTTAGCGCAAAGCGATCTGCCGACGCGGGCGTCGCGAACAACAGGAGAGCAGCGAAGGCAAGCAGCGCGCGCATGACGCGGCGGAGTTTAGGGGGGCCTAGGCGCGCAGCAAGTCCCGAATGCCGCGCACGCTGCCGCTATCTGGGAACGCATCGCGGTCCAGCGCTGCATTCGGCACGCGTAGGTGGTCCGCGAGCACGCCCTTGAATACGCCTCGCAGGTCTGTCGTCGGCCGCAAGTCGCGGCCTTCATAGAGCGCATTACGCGCCAGGCCCGGCCAATCGCTCAGCACCCGTCCGCCTCGCACCGCGCCGCCGGCAAGGAAAGCAGCCATGCCGGTGCCGTGATCGGTGCCGTTAGCGCCATTCGGCGCTACGGTGCGTCCAAACTCGGTGGCGATGATGACGGCCGTGTTAGCCCACGCCGCACCCATCTCCCGCTTGAACGCCTCCAGCCCGTCATCGAGTGACGAGAGCCCGCGTGCGAGCGGGCCTTGCTCGATGCCCTGGTTCGCGTGCGTGTCCCAGCCGCCCATCTCCATTACCGCCGCGATCGGCCCGGCATCGTCCTTCAGGAACCGCGCTGCGATCTGTGCGACCGGCGTGATCGAACGCGGACCGGCGCGCATGTCGCCGGCCCCGGCATCCATCGCCACGCCATTGGCGCTGATTGCCGAACTGAGCGCGTGCGCCAGTGCAGGGTCGTTCGCCTGGTAGAGCGAAAGCAGGCGCGCCATCGTGTCGTTATCGACGTCCGGGAGCGCGGACGGCGACCATGTCGCCACGTTGGTCGAGCCGCGCAGGATTAGCGGCGCTTGCGCCGAAAGCGCCATGCCCATTTCCGGTCGCGAATTCGGCAGCGCCCCGAGCGCCTTGTTGAGCCAGCCCTCGGTCCGTGCGAACGGTGCGGCGGCGCCGCTTTCGAGAACATTTTGAGCGTCGAAGTGCGAACGCTCGCGATAGGCCGTCGCGCAGGCATGGATCGGCAACAGCTCACCAGCGCGATAGAGCGCATGCATCTTCGGCAGATTGCCGTTGAGCGCGAACGTATCGTCGAGCGCCAAGGTGTTGTTGCGCTGAAGCGCTAGACGTCCACGCGCGTTGGCATAGGTGGGATCGCCAATCGGCGCCAGCGCCGAGAGGCCGTCCATGCCGCCGCGCAGAATGATGACGAGCAGGCGCTTGTCCGTCGCTTGCGCTTGGCCGAAGGCGAAAACCGGGAAGGAGAGGGCGACGGCGCCGGTTGCGCCGGCGAGGAGATGGCGGCGGTTCAACATGGTCATCTCCGTTGCATCTCAGGTGCGCCGTAGAGCAGCGCCAAGCCTTGCGCCGGTGATTCCGCGCGCGAGACAGCCGTTCGTGTTTCATCGCTCAAAAGCGGCCCAAGGCAGGCCTCGCCGAGATTCATCGGATCGAGATCCGCGCGCGCGAGGCGCGTTGCGTAGGCCTGCGCAAACTCCAACCGCTTCCACACCAAGTCAGCCGTCAGCCAGGCATCTGAGATGTCGGCCCAGCCGTCTGGCCCGGGCGCTGCATACGGACGTTGACCCATCACCGTCAGCGCGGCGACGCCCGTGCCTGGCGGCAGCGTGCGCAGATTGGCCGAACGCAGCAGCGTGATGGCGTACTCTTCCGGCCGCTTGAACTTCGTGAACGGCGTTTCCCAGGCTTCAGGACTATCCACCAACGTATCCATGGTGCGGTGGAGATCGCCGTCGCTCTGGGTGAACGTACGCTCGACACGCGCGACCGCCGCTGCCGGCGGTGTGTCGGCGACATAGTGGCGGCAGAGCTTGGTCGCGACGAAGCGGGCGGTGGAGGGGTGGCGCGCCAACTCAGCGAGCGCCGCTTCACCTTGTGCAACACCGGACTGCTCATAGGTGCGATTGAGCAGCGTCTTCGGTCCGGGCTCGTGCGCGCTTGCGTCAAACTCGAACAATTGCGAGCCGTTGCGGTCGGCGACTTGGTCGCTCACCAGATCCCGCAAGCGCGGCCGCTCATAGGTCCAGCCGGTGATGATCGCCGCCAGCGCTTGCACGTCGCGCTGGGTGTAGCCGCCATAGACTCCAAGCGTGTGCAACTCAAGCACTTCGCGCGCGAGGTTTTCGTTGATGCCGGTCGGCCGTCCTCCGCCGGGCAGACGCCGTCCGCGGTTGGGGTTCTGCGCCGTGCGACTGTTCGGACCGATCGACAGCCAGTTGTCGAGATAGACGATCATGCCCGGATGCTTCGTCGAAGCGAGCAGCATGTCTGCGAAGCGGCCGCGGACATGCGGGCGGATCGCGTCTTTCTCAAACGAGGGCGGCAGTGCGATTGCGCCGGGCTTTGCGGTCGAGACGGTGAAGTGGTTGCCCCAGAAGTGCACCAACCGCTCATGCACCGGCGTATCGGTGACGATCGCCGCCTCGAGCCGTGCGCCAACAGCACGCGTCACCCGCTCGCGGAAATTCTGGACGAAATCCTCCTCGACCGAGAGCCGCCGCAACTCTTCTTGCGTCACGCCTTGGCGCTCGGCGCGCTCTTCAAAACGCTGCGCGTTGCCTCCACGGAGACGCCGCCGCGCTAGCCAGCGGCCGAACGCCAGCAGATCGTCCTCCGCCGGCGGCAGCGCTGCGATCGGCGCGGGCAAGGCGCGCTGTGGCACGAGCTGCGCCTTCACCCACCCGCGCGGATCGCCGGCAATGGTGCGCAGTTCGCCGGGGCGAGGGCCTAAGCCAAAGCGATGCGCCGCAATCGCGGCGAGCCTGAGATCGGGCATGGGACTTTGTCTCCGCTGACAAAGTATAACGCGGCGGGAGCCTTTGTCCGTCGCAGGACCATGCCCAGCAAAAAGGGGAGCCTTGCGGGCTCCCCTTCACTGTCGTCAATCCTGGCTGCGTTAAAGAGGACGGACGTTGATTTCCATATTGTCGAGCGGCAGCTCGATCAGCGTGCCGACGCGCCCCGACACCACATCGTCAAAGCCTGCCGCGCGCGCTTCCGTCATCTGCACCTGCGCTTCAACCTGATTGTTCGCGCCGGTGAGCACAACCAGGCCGGCGTTCGAGCTGCGCGCCTGTGCCGCCACTTCCGCGGCAGTCATGCTGGCTTGCTCGCGGATGTGTGACAGTGCTTGGCTCTGCGCGCCTTGCAGCACCACGTCGGCGTTCGACGCTGCTTCCGCGCCGATCATACGGCCATCGCCGCCAACGACGATCGAGCGCCCGCGATAATCAAAGCGATAGCCGACGCGGCCGGTGAAGGCGTCTTCCTGTGTCGTGAACGCCGAGACGGTGAGGCCGTCAGCTTCGAACACGATTACCGAGCGGCCCGGCTCAGGCGAGGGCCCCCAGGCCTGTAGGCCGCGTGAGGCGCCGTCCATACCGGCGGCTTGGTTGAGACCGTCGACCATGCGTTGGGTTTCTGCAGGGCCATAGACCGGCAGCAGCACGTCTTCGCGACCGCGCGCGGTTTGCCCGTACATTTCGCCGAGATCCGACATTTGCTGCATGCCGGAGCTGGTCAGCAGCACAGCTTGCAGGCGGCCGATCGGGACGCCGCGTTGAGCCAGCGAGTCCGTCGCGCCCGATCCGGCGTCGACGATGAACAGGCGCCCGCCCGCGACCACGGCGAGGCAGGGTTGCTGCGCGCCATTCTCGACACCGCCGCAGACGACGGCGCGGAGCGCGGTTGAATCAAAAAGATCTTCGTTGGCGGTCGCTTGCTGCTCGGCATAAGCCGCGTAGGCGCGTGCGATCGCTTCTTGTCCTTCGGGCGTTTGCGAGCCCAACACCCAGCCGCCCCAGAACAGGCCTGACAGCGTCACGAAGACGACAGAGGATTTGCCGATGGCGTTCATGGTACCGACCCCGAATCCTGAAACACGCCTCTTCGGCGCGTTTGACGTTTGACCCCACTCCAGCGTTGCTACCCGTCGTTATGATTCGCGCAAAGTCGGTTAACAGCAGGTTTCCACAGGTGCGCGCTGTACCTTTGCCGAAACGGAAAAGCGGGCCTAAATCAGAGCGTTCGTTAATGTTCTCGCTGCGGTTCGACTGCCCAAATGGTTAACGGCGCAAAGCGTGTTTTGGTGTTCGATTCCGGCGTCGGCGGGCTCTCCGTGTTCGACGCGATCGGCGCGTCGGGTTACGCCTTCGAACTGGACTACGCCGCCGACAATGCCTGGCTCCCGTACGGGCTGAAGACAGACGAGCAATTGAGCGCGCGTGTTCCGGCTTTGCTTGCGCGTTTGGTGGAGCAGTGGGCGCCCGACGCTGTCGTTGTCGCCTGCAACACCGCATCGACCATTGCGCTCGAGCCAGTCCGCGCCGCGCTCGCCATACCGGTCGTCGGCGTCGTACCGCCGATCAAGCCGGCGGCCGCGCTGACCAAGACCGGCGCCATCGGATTGCTAGCCACACCCGCGACCGTCCAGCGCGCCTACACTAACGACCTCATTGCGCAGTTCGCGGACGGCAAGACCGTGATCCGTTTCGGCTCGGCGGCGCTGGTAGAGGCAGCGGAACAGAAGCTGCGCGGCGAGCCTGTGGATAACGCGGCGATCAAAGAAGCGGTCGATGGTCTGTTCAGTGCGCCCGGCGGCGCCGGCATCGATGTTGTCGCGCTCGCCTGTACGCACTTCCCGCTGCTCGCAGTCGAACTCGGCGCTGCTGCGCCGCACGCGTGCATATGGATGGATTCCGGCGCGGCCATCGCGCGCCGCCTTGCCAACGTTCTCATCGCGGAAGCAGGGACTCCACGCGCACGACGTGCAGCTTTTACAAGCGGAGATAGCGCGCGCGCACTGTTGCGTGCATTCGAGGCGCGCGGCTTCAGTGATTTTTCGCACATCAGCGATACGACAACCTTTGAAGTTGAGCCACTTATGCCTGCGACATCCGCGACTTAGCCGTGCTTTTTGGGAAACGCTGAGCGATTGAGCGCGGAGTTATTCCAGTCGGCGGATTGCGCCCATTCTCCGCCCGCGCAACGATCCTGACCAAGAATACATTTTGGCGGGGAGACATTAATGGCCGGCGCCTTCGGCGACACGCCCCTCGGGCTGACATCCATCATCCTCAATCTCGGCGCAGTGCTAGTCCGCAAACAACTGAAAGTTCCGCGCTACCAGCGTCCGTACACATGGACGGATCGTGAGGTTCGCGAACTCATTCAGGACTTGTGGCGCGCTTATAAGCGCGGCGCGACGTTCTACTTCATTGGGCAGATCGTCCTGGTGAAGAACCACGGCAAACTTGAAGTTTCCGACGGACAACAACGTCTGGCGACGCTAACCATGATGCTCGCCTATGTCCGCGACCGCATCCCGGGCCGCGCCAAACAATATCAAACGCTGATCATGGACGGAAACACGCCGCGCCTCTTGCTGCGTGAGGAAGATCAGAACTTCTATCTCGGCTTCGTTCAAGAGGCGGGGCATATGAACGAACTGGCGCGCCACGCCGAGATCGGCGTGGATTCCAAGGATCTCATTGTCGGCGCCGCGCGCACGATCGAGTCCGAACTCAGCAAGATCACCGAAGACCGTGAACTCGATGCGTTCATGTCCTTTGTCGCGCGCGCCTGCACGCTGAACGTTGTCGATGCAGATGAACGCGGCTGCGCGCAAACAGTGTTTAACACGCTGAACAAGCGCGGCTCGCCGCTTTCCGGCGCCGACATCATCAAGAGCGATCTCCTGGAAAATTCCGGTCTCTCCAACACCGAGGCCGACGCCGCCGCACGCAAGTGGGAGCAGACAGAGGATCTGTTCGAACGTGAGAACTTCGCGCGGCTCCTCTACATGATGCCGTTCCTGCTGACCGGCGAACCGCTTTTGTCGCCGGGCGACCTCGCATCGTTCCGCACGGCGGTTGAGCGGGCAGGCGGTGTGCGAACGTTCCTGTTCGAACAGCTGCCGCGCTATGCCCACGCTTTGCGCGCGATCTTCGCGGGCTCGATCGACGTTGGTCCCGCCAGCGCCGAAGTAAACCGCCGCGTCGCGCTCATGAAGGAAGTGCAGGAATGGGATTGGGCGCCGTGTGCGATTGCCTTCCTGGCGGAGCACTCGTCCGAGCCAGAACGCGCGCGCCGCTTCTTCCAGGCGCTCGATCGCTTCACCTTTGCCTGCGAACTTTCAGTGGTCGAAAATCGCGACCGCGAGGCGCGCTACGCCAATATCATCAAGTATGTGAGCGACGATAAGGTGCTCTACGGCGGCGAAGGCAAGCAGCGCGCGCTGCTGCTGACTGAAGCCGAGCAGATGAAATTCTTCCACACGCTCAACCGCTCGCGGAAGCGCGACCGCCAGCGCCGTCTTCTGCTGATGCGTCTCGAAGCTGCGATGCCCGGTGGCCGCATCATCCGCATGACCGACGACGCGACGGTCGAGCACGTGCTGCCCAAGAATGGCAGCCCGTGGTGGAACGAGCGCTTCCCGGACCCGGTGCTGCGCAGCGAGCTCGCCAACCTGCTCGGCAATCTGACGCTGCTCACCTACGACCAGAACGCCGGCGCCGACGTGAAGCCTTATCCGGAGAAGCGGAAGGTCTATTTCGACACCAACGCGCCGATCTACGCGCTGACCAAGGACATCGCCCCCATCGGCGACTGGTCGCTGCAGGCGATCGAGGAGCGCCACGAGCGGCTGGTGCGAATTCTAAGTGAAGACTGGGGGCTGGTGCGGGGCGGTTAACGTCTCGCTAACCAAACCGGCCCGATTTCTTAACCTCGCATTTAGTCCTGGGGCGAGGTCGGGCCGGTCATGTCGCTTTTGTATGCGGTTGTTTTTGCGAGCCGTTGTCGCTCAAACCATCACCGCCTCGCGGTCGATGCGCTGCGGCACCTGCAGAGCCCGGATGCCGAGCGTTGGCGCGATCTGCTGCTGCACTATCATGGCGAGTATCTCTCCGGCGCGAAGGCGCCCGACGAGCAGTTCAAGGACTTCAAGAACCACGTCCTCCACGTGCGGGAGAAGGAGTGGGGCGGCGCCATCGAGAGCTGCGAGGAATGGTATCGCCGCACGGTGAAGGCGCTTGCCGCTAAGGACTGGAAGCAAGCGGCTTGGAGCGCCGGCGTGCTCAGCCACTATTACGTCGATCCGATCCAGCCGTTCCACACGCACCAGACCGAAGAAGAGAATGTCATTCACCGCGCGGTCGAGTGGAGCTTCTCGAAATCCTATGCCACCTTCCAGCGTATCCTCGAAAACGACCTGGGCGGCTATCCAAGGATGGATGCGCCGGGCGGAGAGAAGTGGCTGGCGGAAATGGTCCGGGCCGGCGCGCGTGAATCGAACCAGCACTACGAGACCGTGATCGATCACTACGACTTCGCGAAGGGCGTAAAGGATCCACCCGCTGGTCTCGATCAAGAACTGAAGGACACGATCGCCAAGCTCGTTGGCCACGCCGCCGTTGGCTTCGCCCGCATTCTCGACCGCGCTTTCGAAGATGCCGGCGTGCGCCCGCCGAAAGTTAGCGGCGATCTGCAGGCCTTCTTCCTTGCGCTTGAAATTCCGATCCAAGCGGTCCTCAAGACGATGGACAACGCCGCGGCGCGCAAGGAAGTCGAAGCGCAGTACGCGGAATTCCAGCGCACCGGTAAGGTTCGCACCACGCTCGGCGAAGACGACAAGGTCGTGCGCGAACTGCACGCGACTGAAGTGCTAAAGACGCCGCTCTCATCGCTTGACGCGAAATGGCCGCGCGAGATTGGCGAGAAAACCGGTGAAGGCGCGCCCGCGCGCGATGGCAAGACCAAGGCGCCAGCTCTGCCGCGTTCGAAGCCGACGCGCACGATCGAGATTGCGAGCAAGCGCGAACCTGCACCGGTTGCCGCGCTGCCCGCGCCGGCAAAGCAGCAAGTCCCGCGTGAGCTGCCTGAAGGCGCGCCACTGGCCAAGCGCGAAAAGACCTTGCCGAAGTTCACATTGAACGAAGGCGCGCCCGTCGTTCAGGCGCCCTCGATTGGTCCCAAGACCGCCAAGCGTCTGGAGGCTGTCGGCGTTAGAACCATCGCCGATCTGTTGGCGATGAACGCGGAAGAGGGCGAGCAGCAGATCGATGCGCGTCACATCTCTGCGAAAGTCATCCGCGACTGGCAGGCGCAAGCTGTGCTTGCTTGCACGGTGCCGGGGATGAAGTCACGCGAAGCGCAGGCGCTTGTCGCCTGTGGCATTGCGGATGCGGAGGCGCTGGCGCAAAGCGATGCGACGCAACTCTGCGAGGGCGTCGCGCAATGGGGCTTGTCGGATGAAGGTCAGCGCGCTTGGGGCAATGCGCCCGCGCCGACGGCTGACGATGTCGCCACCTGGATCGAACGCGCCAAGCGCGCGCTCCACGAAGGCAAGTCGACCGCCGCGGCTTAGATCTTCAGCATCGTCAGCACGATCGCCGCGACCAGCACTGGCGCGATGAACGCGGTCAGGCCCGAGGCGACGATGCGCGCTGTCTTCAGCACGCGGTGACCCTTGATCGGCTTGTCGTCGCGCGGCGCCAGCGCGAACTTGCACATGAACGCAAATGCGCCGCCAACTGCCGCGACGGAAGCGCCAGCGACCGCGCCCGCCATGAACGAAGCGATCGCCGAAGCAAACGCAATCAGGCCCAAGATCCCGTGCCCGGAATTCATCACATGCTTGACCAGCCGCTCGGCGCGGCCGGCATCGAATTGCTTGAACGCCACCGGCGCCATGACGAACGAAAAGAGCGCGATCCAGCCAAGCGAGGCGCCAGCCAGAACGATTGCGGTTGCTTGTGCGATGGGTTCCATGCGCGACGCCTAGCATGAGTCGCGCGCCGCCTGTGTGATGCAGGCGAAACGACCGGAGATCGTTGCGCTCATGCACCACAGCGCCCATGTGAGCGGCCAGGAGTTCACCGATGACCGCTTTCGCGTTCGAGACCGTAGATGTGTTCACCGAAACGCGCTTCGGCGGCAATCCGCTCGCGGTGTTCAAAGATGCGCGTGGGCTTTCATCGGAGCAGATGCAGAAGCTCGCTTTCGAGTTCAATCTGAGCGAGACCACTTTTGTGTTGCCGCCGGAGAAGCCGGAAAACACAGCGCGCGTCCGCATCTTCAACCGCACGGCGGAAATGGCTTTCGCCGGCCATCCCAGCATCGGCACAGCCTACGTACTCGCGCGAGCTGGTTTGGCGCGAGGCGATCACCTGCGCTTGGAAGTACCCGCGGGCATCGTGGCTGTTGAGCTTGAGCGCGATGGGAAAGGCGAGGTGATTGGCGGCAAGATCACCGCGCCACAACCGCTCTCCACTGGCCCAGAGTTTTCACCACAGCTGATCGCTGAGTGTCTCGATCTCAAGTCGAGCGATATTGTCACAACGACGCACGCGCCAGTGATCGCCTCCATGGGTAACCCATACGTGTTCGCCGAAATCCATCGCGACGCCATCGGGCGGTGCACGCCTGATCTGAACGGCTTCAAGCGCGCGCACGCATCGCGTAGTGATCTCGGCGATCGGTTCTCGATTTTCGTCTACACACGCGCCGGCGCCGACATCCGCGCACGCATGTTCGCGCCGCTTTCGGGCACCTGGGAAGATCCCGCCACAGGAAGCGCCAACGCCCCACTTGCGGGGCTTTTGCTGCAGCACGGCAGAGCCGATCATGCGTCCTTCACGGTTCGCCAAGGCGAGGAGATGGGCCGCCCCAGCCTACTGCAAGTCACAGCGTCCCGTCGCGGCGACGAGATCACAGCGACGGTCGCTGGCCGCTGCGTGCCCGTATTTCGGGGCGAGGCTGCACTCTAAAGCTCGCCCCCAGCGCTTCCCGGATGACGCCCGCCCCGCCGCCTGCTAGCGGTACGTCACAAAATCGAGGGGAACGCCCTACATGACCTACGCGGCTATTACTGGCTGGGGCAAATGCATGCCGCCGGCCACGCTTACCAACGCCGACCTCTCCACCTTCCTGGACACGAACGACGAATGGATCGTCTCGCGCACCGGCATGAAGGAACGCCGCGTCTCTCACGTCACCGCAAGCGAGATGGCAACCATCGCCGCCAAGCGCGCGCTCGCCTGCGCCGGCCTCGATGCGAAGGACGTTGACCTCATCGTCTATGGCAGCTGCAGCAATGACGAGCAGGTGCCGAACTCAGCTTCCGGCGTGCAAGCCGCGATCGGCGCCACCAAAGCCGCCTCGATCGATCTCAACACCGCGTGCACCAGCTTCCTTTATTCGCTCTCCACCGCCACCGCGATGATCCGCACCGGCGTCGTGAGAAACGCCATCGTCATCGGCGTTGAGTGGATCTCGCCGTTCATGGATTGGGAAAACCGCAACGTCGCCGTGCTGTTCGGCGATGGCTGCGCCGCCGTCGTCGTGCAGGCGACCGATAAGCAAGAGGGCGTGCTCGGCGAACAACTTGGCTGCATCGCCGACGCGCGCCAAACGTTGCGTGTGCGCGGCATGGGCACCGCCTACGTCAACCGCGGCATCACCATGGGCGATACCGATTGGGATTTCGACGGCCCGGAAATCTTCAAACGCGCCGTCGGCGGCATGGTACAAGCCAGCCAAGCGGTGATGGCCAAGTGCGGCGTGACAGCAGACGACATCGATCTCGTCGTTCCCCACCAAGCCAATCTGCGCATTATCGACGCCGTCGTCTCGCGCAGCGGCGTCTCGCCTGACAAGGTGATGCTCACGGTTGAGCGATACGGCAACATGAGCGCCGCCACGGTGCCGGTCGCGCTTGCGGAAGCGTTGGAAGAGGGGCGCGTTACGCCTGGCGCGCTCATCCTCATGCCTGCTTTCGGCGCCGGTCTCACCGTCTGCGCGCACCTCGTGCGCTGGGGCGATCGCGTCACCCCGCTCGGCCAGAGCGACGCCGAGCTGCCGGCCAACAAGAAGACCGCGCTCGAACTGATCAACAACATCCGCGGCGGCAAAATGAACGCCAAAGAGCGCAGCGGCGACGGCCTGCGCAACGTGAGGTTCATCGAGCAGCTGTAGTCCGTGCGCGTTCGAAGGCTGATGGATAGACACCATCGGTCGCGTCGCATCCGCTATCCGTCGACATTGCCACGGCGGCATACGCAGTTGCTCGCATAGTGAAACTATGTTCCGCGCAATGACCTTGGCACTCGTACTGGCGGCCGCGCCTATGGCGTCCGCACAGGAACTTAGCGGCGACCTGTCGACGCTCGCCACGGCTCAACACTACCTTGACGCCTATGCCGCTCTTGATGTCGACCGATTGGCGACTCTCTATGCCGAAGATGCGGTGTTCAGCGATCCAACCTCAGCTCAAGTGGAGGGTATCGGAGGGCCATTCGCATGGCAGGGCCGCGACGCCATTCTCACGGCCTTACGCAATTGGTCGCGCTCGATCAGGACACTCAACTATGAAGTTGAACGCGTCTACGAGTCTTCGGGACATGTCGTGTTTATTGGTGCTGTCTATCCCGAGGTCGAAAGTCCCGACGGCCTGGTCCGCTACCGATATCCGATCGTCACGATCGTCACGATAGAGGACGGTCTCGTCACCGGACACCTGGACTACACTGACTACGCGAGCGGCGCGCGCGCGCCCTAGTGCGACGGATGGCATGCGTCGCGTTCGCGGCGTCATTCATCGATCAAGCCGTGAAGCGTGTGCCCGCGAGCCGTTCACTGCGAGCGGCAGAGGAGGGATCGCGATGCTCAAATCGCTCATCGCCGGTTTGGCCGCCATCGGCGCAGCGGGCTGGGACATTGGCGCGCGCGCACCGGATGCGCCGGCGCAGTTGGATCAGTTCGAGTTCCTGATCGGCTGTTTTCGAATCGATGCGCAGCGCTATCATCCCGAGAGCAGTGAATTCGGCCCGACGGCGCCGACCTATTGGAACGGGCGCTGGGCGCTCGGCGGCTGGGCCGTCTATGACGAATGGTTCAACGTCCAGATTCCCGGCCAGCCCACGGACATGGGCCGCGGCGCTAATCTGCGAATGGTCAACCCGGAAACCGGCGTGTGGACGATGGTGTGGGTGCACACCAACAACAATCCCGGTCAGGACCTGCGCGCCGAGCTGCGCGATGAGGGTATGGTGATGTGGCAGGTGCATCCGCATCGCGATCACGACTGGAAGGCCGTCTTTGAGATCGTGGACGCCGATCACTGGGTGCGGACCGAATATATACGCGCTTACGGCGCGGACGATTGGACGCCAACGGGACGCCTAAACGCCACGCAAGTAGGGTGCGACGAGGTGCGCGTCCCGTAGGCGCCCACGCCACGAATCACGGGCCTTTGCGGGCGATGCGAGGGGACTGCACGGCGGGCCAGATTGGGCTATACTGGCTCACTGGTGAGGGTGCTATGGATCTCTCCGCCTATGTCGATGACGTCGTCGCCGCGCGCGATATCCGGACCCTGAACCAGCTTTTGATCAGGACGTTCGAAGGGCTCGGCGCTCGCGCTCTCTCGGGTTTTGCCTTTCCGTTCGGCGGCTCACCGGCGACAGATCGCACGCCGATAATCTCCACCTTTCCCGAAAGCGTGCAGACGATCTATCGGGCGTCGCTCCTGGGCAACGATCCGGTGATGTACGCAACGATGAGCTTGGGTAAGCCCGTTCATTTTCTAAAGCTGCAAGACTCGCTGCATCTGACCAAGTCAGCCGAAGCTCTGCTGGACTCTATGCGCGAAGCGGGCTTTCGCGACGGCGTGACCACGCCGGTCTTCGCCAAGCCAGGCGCCTATGGATATTTCTCGGCGGCGTTCGATCGCCCGCGGCCTGATCTGACGCAGGCCGGTTTGCGTCGGATCCAGATCTTGTTCTCGGAATACTTCTTCAGGTATCGCGAGCTCCGCGTGCGCAAGACCAACACGCTGTCAAAGCGCGAACGCGAGGTGCTTGTCGCGATTGTGAACAACAAGTCCAACAGCGAGATCGCCGAGCTGCTCGACGTCTCCGAACACACAGTTGAAACCTACGTCAAGCGTTGCCTGACAAAGCTCGACGTCGCGAACCGGACGCAGGCGGCGCTACAATTCCTTGGTGGTTCGGCGTAGATCGCTCAGCGGCTCGACATCGCTTTTTGCGCTGCCTTCCTCGCCGGCGCGCGCGTAGCGCCTTCGCATAGGCGAAGAACACGGCTTCGATTTCCTCTGCGGCGCGGCTAGCGATCGCTTCAATCTCTCGCGAAATCGCCAGCAGCTCTTGCGAGCCGGCGCCGTCTAAAGCCGGAAGATCCGGCCTCAACGCTTCGGGCATAATAACTCCATGGCCAAAATCTAAGGCCAACGTTGTGTGCGGGTTATGATGATCGCGGCCAGCCGTTGATCATGTCGCTCCGGATATCGAAGCGAGCGCTGCGGATGGCGGCGTGGAAGCCTGCATTATGCAGCGCCAGCGTTACGGCGCGGCCTCGCTCCTGCCAGTATCTTTCGATCATTTCGGAGAGGCGGCTGGCGCCTTCGCGAGTCGTGTAATCGGCCGTCACTCTCTCGAGTGGCGGCGCCACATGTGTCGTTGTCATCGGGGGGCCTAGTTTGCGATTTGTCCTTCCGTCTATCAGACCTCGCCGCCAGCGCTGTCCCGGATGCACGGGACAACGCTCTGCAATTTTTCAGAACACGTTTGCAGAGCGCCCAAGATTGGCGAGGATCCGTTCGGGAAAGTTAACTGGCGCTAACCTGGCGCTCCTGGGAAGCGAGGATTGAGAAGCATTCAATCCCGCGGCGCACGCTCACTTCAGCCAGCAAAATCAACGCCCGCGCGGAAATCTATCCGACAGCTTCCAAGCCATGAGAAACTCCTCCCATCTCCAACACGGGAGGCTCCGGTACCAAAGCCCGAAGCGTTGGAGATGCGGTTTGAACGTGATGCGATGGAAGTCCGCGAGGAGGGAAATCGCTGCTCGGTGAGCAAAGGAAGCCGAGGTCCGGAAGCGAGAGATTTGGCTCTCGTCCGCACGTCAGCCGGGAACGTGAAGCAAGGCGCTAAGATTTCGCCGGATACCCAGCGTCGGGGATGATCGGCCCGTTGAGAGCGGCAGCAATGCGCGGGGAGGAGTCTCGCGCCGATCGAACGAACCAAATCCCCCTGCCAGAAAACGCATGGCCACCCGGGACGTCGTCAACGCTTCAAGCTTCCGCCGGTTGCACAACATCCCGCGCAGGGCGCGCTTCGGCACACCCCCACACGAGATATTCTTTGAGAAGCTTCAGCACGAAGCGCGCTCTGCTCTCCCTGCCTCCGCCGCGAGCTACTCGCGCGCGGTTACTGCCGTTGCTCCGCATACAGTGTAGCCGCTTCATGCGCCACGTAAGCGCGGATCGCTTCTGCGTCGTTATCGTTCACCCAGGCGCTGAAGTCGGGCATGCCGTTGGCGGCGCGCGCGCCGTGCACGGTTTGCGCCCAGACGCCGGAATCCTGCAACGAAGGTGCGCGCCTCAGATCAGGCAAGACACCGCCGGAGACGGCCCCAAGGCCGTGGCAGACCATACAGAACTGCGAATACTGCGCCGCGCCGCGCTGCAACGCCGCCGCGTTCGCACGGATCGTTGGCGGGCGCTCCATCGGCAAACGCACAAGCTCGCGCGCCGGCAACTGCGCGTCGCCGCCGATACGGAAGACATTCACGCGCCCACGTTGCGGCTCCGTCGGCGGATTGGTGACGCCAAATCCCACCGGCAAGAAGTAGAGCGTGCCGAAGCTTGCCAGCGAAGCCACGTATTGCTGGCCGTCGACGGCGTAGCTGATTGGCCCGCCCATGGTCGCGGCCTGATTGTCGTATTCCCAAAGCTGGGCCCCGGTGCGCGCATCGTAGGCGCGGAAGCGCCCGTCGAGCGTGCCCTGGAAGACAAGCCCGCCGGCCGTCGCCAATGTGCCGCCGTTCCACGGTGAATCGAGCCGCACGCGCCAAGCTTCGCGCTGGTTCACGGGATCCCAAGCCAGCAGAAAGCCCTGCATCGAGTTGCGGATCGCGGCGCGCGTCGCCCGATCATCCGGCAGCGGCGCGTGCACCGTGCCGGTGTTCCAGCGCCCGGGGCGATAAACGAACGCGGGATCGGAGGTGTAGTCCTGCGCCATCTCCTGCACCGGGATGTAGACGAGCCCAGTCTGGCGCGACATCGACATCGGATGCCAATTGTGCGCGCCGAAGGGCGAGGGCAGCACGATCGCGGTGCCGGAGACGAAGCGCGCGTCGGCGTTCTCGATCGGCCGGCCTGTCGCCATGTCGACACCGCTCGCCCACGTCTGGGTCGCGATCGAGCCGGCGGAAATCAAGCCGCAATTGCTCCGGTCGATCACATAGAAGAACCCGTTCTTCGGTGCGTGCAGCAACACTTGGCGTTCGGCGCCATCGATGGTGAGCGTGCTCAGAATGATCGGCTGGGTGCCAGTGTAATCCCAGGTTTCGCCCGGCGTTTCCTGATAGTGGCACTTGTATTCGCCGGTATCGGGATCGACGCCGACGACGGACGACAGATAAAGGTTGTCGTTGTTGCGCCCTTCAACCGAGGGCGACCGGATTTCGCGATTCCACGGCGCGCCGTTGCCGACGCCGATCCAGAGCGTGTCAGTTTCCGGATCAAAGACGAGCGCATCCCAAGCCGTGCCGCCGCCACCGGATTCAAGCCAGGCGCCAGCATTCGGATTCCACGTCGCCAACGCCTGATCGCGCACGGAATCGGACGCCGCATTGTCAGCCTCGCGGGGGTTGGGCGTGGTGTAGAAGCGCCAGCGCAAGCGGCCGCTCTCGGCGTCGTAAGCGCTCACATAGCCGCGCACGCCATATTCTGCGCCGCCGTTGCCGATGAAGATCAAGCCGCGCGCCGCACGTGGTGCGCCGGTGATGGTGTAGGGCCGCGTCTGGTCGACGGTGACTTCTTCCCACACCAGGCGGCCGGTGCGTGCGTCGAGCGCGATCAGGCGCCCGTCGAGCGTGCCCGCGTAGACCTTGCCATTCCAAACCGCGACGCCGCGATTGACCACATCGCAGCAGGCCGAAGCGCCGCGCTCGCGCGGCACTTGCGGATCATAAACCCAAAGCTCGCGCCCGGTTTCGGCGTCGAGCGCGTAGACGACGCTCCAGGCAGAAGTGACATACATGACGCCATCGACCACGATCGGCGTCGCCTCCGCGCCGCGTGGCTCACGCAGCTCATAACTCCACGCCAAACCAAGTTGCGAGACATTCTCGGTGTTGATGGCGTCCAGCGGCGAGTAGCGATCCTCGCTATAGCTGCGCCCGTGCGTCATCCAATTGCCGGGCTCGCTGTCGGCATTGCCGATCCGCCGCTCGTTCACCTGCGCCGGCCCGCACGCCGCCAACAACGCTACCGCCAAGCCAGCCAACACGTAACGCATGCCGCAATTCCTCCCGTGCGCCGGCATCGTGAAGCGATGGCTCGAACCGTCAAGGGGCCGGTGAAGAAGCGCGATTGAAATGGCCATTACGACTTCGCGCCCTGACCTAAAGTCAGCGCCTAGTCCCGCAGCTTCGACATGATCACGCTGTCGCGAATGCCGAGGTGTGTCTTCCAATTGCTGCGCAGCAGACCCTCGCGCTGAAAGCCGCCGCGCAGAAACAGTGAGATCGAGGCGTTGTTGTCTGGATCGATGTCGGCGCCGATGCGGTGGAGATCGAGCTGGGCGAAGCCGTAGTCGACGACGAGCTTCAACGCTCTTGACGCCAAGCCGCGCCCGGAAGCGGCGGGCGTCATGATCACGCCGATATCGGCCACTCCCTCGCGCTCGGCGAAGAGGCCGATGCGTCCGAGCGCCTCGCCGCCTCCTTCGGTGATTGCCCAAGCGTGTGCACCGGGGAGATTGATGGTTTCGGCGATGTAGGCCCGTGTTTGCGCGACGTCTCGGTGGGCCGGGCCGGACCAATAATGGTGCGTCCGCTCGTCGCCATGTGCGGCAAACAGAGCTTCAGCATCGCTGAGCGCGAGCGGACGCAGCACAACGCCGGGCGCCGCGAGGTTTGGCGTCGTCATTCTAGGCTTTCATCGCGCCGCGCAGATCGGCAGCGTCGTAGATGGTCTCGCGCAAGGCGCGCGCAAAGCGCTTGGCGTCGCGGCCATTCCTGGCTGGATAGTAGACGACATTGCTCGGCTCACGTCCCAGCGCGCCGCGTACCGCCGCACGGGCCTCGCTCGACAATTCGGCGCCCTCGCAACAAATGAACACTAGGCCCTGCGCGCCCACTGCCTTCACCGCTTCGCCGATCTCCCAGGCCACGTGGTCGCTGACATTGGTGAGGTCGATGATCGCCACATCTACGGCCCCGAGTGACGAACTCACCGCCTCGCGCCAATGCGCGTCGGAGATGCGCACGATGGACGCGCCGCGGCGGCCCTTGCCGCGTCGCAGCCGTTCGAGGGTTCGGGGTAGGGCGCCAAAGTCATCGCGATTGCGAGAGAAGATCGCGCCGACCGGTCCGGCCAGGACCGCCAAAAGCATGACGACAACCAGCGTGCCCATAACGCCGAAGAAGACGCCGGCGATTAGCACGATCGCGATTGCGATGAGGCCGAAGAACGCGCCGAAGACCTGGCCAATCGCCTGTTGAAGGTTTTCGGCCTGTGGCTGGTTCAGGAGCTGTTGCTGGGCGTCGAGGAAGCCTTGATACAAGAAATAGACGATCGCAGCCACGATCGGAATGAACAGCAACCAGAACATAGGCGCCAATCGGTTGCGTCGCTGCTCAAACGAAAGTCGCACGTCGCGATCCTGCAAGGTCAGCGCGGAAACGCCGAAGCGGGAGAGCCGGTCGATGACGCGCGAGGTCCGGAATGCGTTGCCGCGCTCGGACTGAAAACGTCGCAGCCACATCGCCTGGACGCGTTGCGGCGTCAGCCCCGCTTGCACCGCGTCATACGTCCAGCGCGCAACGATGAAAAACAGGAACGCAAACAGCGCCAGCATGCCGAGCAGCAGATAGCCGTTGCCGTTGGAGAGATCTTCGTTTGGGTCTGTCAGCAGGTTGTAGCCGACATAAATCAGTCCGCCGATCGCCGCGAGTGCGGGCAGCGAAGCCAGGAACGCAAAGAAGCCCGACACGCCACGGTCGCGCGCGATGCGGGAGCTGGTGTTGGCTGCCATATCCGTCCCCTCCGAATGAGGAGACTAGCGCAGTGCGCGCCGCCACTGCTAGCCTTCGGTGGCGGGGGACGCGAATGAACATGCTCGTGGTAGCGGGGATTGCGGCGATTGTGCTGATTGGCGCAGGCGTCGGGGCCTTAGTCTGGCTTGGCGTCTGGCCAGGGCCGAGCGCCGCGGATCAAGAACGCGCCCGCACATTGTTCACTGAGGCGCAAGCGCAACTGCAAAGTGGCGACCAAGACACGGCTCTGACATCGCTGAACCAGTCCATCGACTTGGCGCCGCAAAATGATGCGCTCCGCGCTCGCGCCGCCATTCATATTGGGCGCAACGATATCGAGGCTGCATCGCGCGATTATGACAGGATCATTAGGCGTTCCGGCGCGTTGGCCGCCGATTACAGCACACGCTGTTGGTTGCGCGCGCGTGGCGAAAATCTGAACGGCGCGCGCAATGACTGTAATCGCGCCATCGAGATGAACCCGGGTCTCGCCAGCGCCTATGGAAATCGCGGCTTGGTCGGCCTCCGTCAGAACCGCAACCCCGAAGCGTGGCAGGATTTCAATACGGCGATGCGCGTCGGCGGCAGTGACGAATGGGTTGCGTGGCGTCTGTTCGGCCGTGGCCTCGCCGCGGTGGGACGCGGCAACAACGTGCAAGGCCGCCAGGACATCGAGGCGGCGATCCGCAGCAAGCCCGGCGTTGCAGCCGAGTACGCGGCCTTCGGCGTCGGCGGCGAAGTGATGCGCGAATATGACGAAGCAGCCTACGCGGCGGCAGTCGATCCGCGCTCGCTCGAGACGTTGAGGCACTACCTCGCCGTCTACCCAAGCGGCCTCCATGCAGTCGAAGCGCAGCAGCAGATCGATGAGATCGAAGCCTGGATCGCTGAGGACATTGCTGCCGGTCGCGCCGCGCTGCCGGGCTTCAACCTCGAACAAGTGCGTGGTCCTGGCGCGACTGATAGCTTCGGCGCCATCGCGCTCTCGCGCTCGACTTGGCGCACAGCCTTCGCCACCGATTACGCCGACCCGATGGACGCAATGCAGGCGGCGCAAGGCGCCTGCAACGGCTCGGCCGTGCGTGATTGCGACGCCTTCGCCTTCCGCAATGTCTGCGCGGCGCTTGCTCTCAGCAGGGCCGAGCGCGCGCGCGGGATGGCGTGGGCCTACGAACGTGACGACGCGGTGCGCGGCTCGATTGGGCAGTGCCGTGCGCGCGGCGGCGGCAATTGCAAACCGGTGCATGTGCAATGCACGCCTACGCCGGCGGAGATCGTTCAGACGCCGACAGCAGCGCGGTAGCTACTGCGCTGTCGCGGCCTTCAGCCGTTCGCTCGCGCGCTGCTTCACGCTCTCGGAACGAAGTTGACCGCAGGCGGCGAGAATATCGCGGCCGCGTGGCGTGCGGATCGGTGAAGAATAGCCGGCGCGGTTCAGGACTTCGGCGAACTTCTCGATCGTATCCCAGTCCGAGCACTCATATTGCGTGCCCGGCCAAGGGTTGAAGGGGATCAAATTGATCTTCGCCGGAATGCCGGCGAGCAGCTTCACGAGCGCCTTCGCTTCGGGCAGCGTGTCGTTGACGCCCTTCAGCATCACGTACTCGAACGTCACTCGCTTGGCGTTGCCGAGCGATGGGTAGGAGCGGATTGCGGCGAACAGCTCTTCGAGCTGATATTTCTTGTTCAGCGGCACCAGCTGATTGCGGAGTTCATCGTTGGTTGCGTGCAGCGAAATCGCCAGCATTGCGCCTGTGCGTTCGCCTAGCTCCTTGATGCGCGGGGCAACACCGGCGGTGCTCACCGTGATCCGGCGCCGGCCGATGGAGATGCCATCGCCATCAGAAATGACATCGATCGCGGTGTCGACATTGTCCAAATTGTAGAGCGGCTCGCCCATGCCCATGAACACGATGTTCGTCAGCTGACGGTCGCCGTCATTGAGCGGACGCTCTTGAGTCGGCCATTCGCCTAGAGCGTCGCGCGCGATCATCACTTGCGTGACGATCTCGGCGGACGAGAGATTGCGCACCAGCTTCTGTGTGCCGGTGTGGCAGAAGGTGCAGTTCAGCGTGCAGCCCACTTGGCTCGACACACACAGCGCGCCGGCCTTGCCGACGCCCGGAATGAACACAGCTTCGGCTTCGATGCCGGGGCCGAGACGGATCAGCCATTTGCGTGTGCCGTCCGTCGATATCTGCTGGGTGACGATCTCTGGGCGATCGAGCGTGTAGTGCTCGGCCAACGTCGCGCGCAGCTCCTTGGCGACGTTGGTCATCACGGCGAAGTCGGACACGCCATAATGGTAAATCCAACGCCACAGCTGCTCCACGCGCATCTTCGCCTTCTTCGGCTCAACGCCGACGGCAATCAGCTTCTCGGCCAACTCAGCCTTGGAAAGGCCGGCGAGCGAAGGCTTGGAGGGGAGCGCGGTGGTCACGTGAGCGCGTTATGGGGAGCAGCGCGGCGCGCTGCAATCCCCAACGCTGACTAAGTGCAATGCCGGGCCGCTATTCGGTGCGGACGGGCGGCGGCTTCTGCTTGAAGTGCAGCTCCCGGAGCGTGATCACCAGTGTCGAGGCGATGACGATCAGCGCGCCGAGCATGGTGATCCAGTTCGGCGCCTCGTGGAACAGCACGAGGCCAAACAGGATAGCGAACACCAGGCGCGTGTAGTCGATCGGCGCCATGGCGGCGGCATCGCCCAGCGCCATGCCCTTGATGTAGCAGGCTTGCGTTGCAATCCCGAGCACGCCCATTGCCGCCAGCAGCGCAAGATCGACCGGCGCCGGCCAGCGCCATTCGAGCACGGCGAGCGGGATCGAGAGCACAAGCCCCAGCACCGCCGACCAAACCATCAACACCGTGACCGAGTGATCGCGCGTCATCATCTTCATGCCGGTAACAGTCATCGCAAACAGCGCCGCCGATCCGAGCGACGCGGCGGCGGGCCAGCCCACGGAGTTGGCGATGGAAGGCTGCAGCATCACCAGCACGCCAACAAAGCCGATCAGAGTTGCGCCTAGCCGCCACGGACCGATCTTCTCGCCGAGCACAAAGATCGCCAGCGGCACAATCCAAAGTGTACGCGTGAACGAGAGCGCGTTCGCCTCCGCCAGCGGCAACTCTTGGTAGGCCCAAAACGCCAGCACCATGCCAAGCGTGCCGGCGAGCGAACGGAAGAGGAGAATGCCTGGCCGCGTTGTGCGAAATGCGCCCGCGGGATCGCGCAGGACCAGCGGCAGCAAGACGATCATGCCGGCAACTTGCCGGTAGAATGTCTGCAGCGCTGGCGAGTAATCATCGCCCAGATATTTGATCAGCGACGTCATCAAAGTGAACGTCACCGCCGAGGCAAGCATCCACAGCGCGCCCCGCACATTGGCGGAGAGCCTTGAATAGGCTGCGCTGAAATCGACCATATGGCACTTACTGCGCCGGGCGCGTTAGAATCACAACGCCCGTAACCCTGCGGCATCGGCACGGCAGGCATACGTTCTCAGATCAACTCTTCGTACGCAGCTTGGTGTTCATCTCAGGCGGCGGGCCGCCGGGCATGATTGGGCGCGCGGGATAGCCGCCATGCGCGAGCAGGCGATCGTACATGACGAGCGCGCCGGCGAGGCCGACGTTGAGGCAGAACTTCGTCGGGATCTGCACAACATGTGCGCAGCGCGCGAGCACCGCTGGCGAGAGCGAGCCGCGCTCTTGGCCGAGAATGTAGGCGGCCGCTTGTGGATGTTGGAAGCGTGGCAGCTCGACCGCATCGTCGGTGAGTTCAACGCCCACGAGCGCGCAACCCTTTGGCAACAGCATCGTCTCGGGTGAATCCCACGGATAGTATGGGACGTGATCGAAGCTGCGTGAGGTGTCGCTATTGTAAGCCTCGCGCACCTTTGGATGCGCGTTGATCGTGAAAAAGAAGCTCGCGCCGAACGCATGCGCGGTGCGCATGAGCGCGCCGAGATTCATCGGCTTCGAAATTTCCTCAGCCCCAATCCCGAAATAGCCGCGCATTAATTGGGCAGCCCACGTATCACCGGGCAGTCCGCATCGTGCCAATTGTTGACCAGTTCAACATGAGCAAGCCGCGAGCGCTGATCAGTTTGCCGTGCTTGCTCAAGGCTCGCTTGCTGGCTGTGGTCGAGCAGGATCAAGGCGTGGGCGCCGTTGTAGCTGGCATAGTTGCAGATCTTGCCAACTGGTTCATCAGTCGCAGTTGGATCAAGTTCCAGATCGTAAAGGTCTGAAGTCATGTAATCTGATGACGAGATCAGTACGCCGGTCTTTGTGAAGAAGAAGGTGGCCCAAGCAAGGGCAAGCGCGGTCGCGATGATCGACACGAGGATGATCAACCGGCGCGGCACGCATCAGCCTCTGCTGCAATTATTATACGGGCCGCCGCGCGCGCCGCCGAGTGAGGCGCTGCCACCGCGTTCCCAATACTCGACTTGGCCGTTGGTGTAGCGCAGCCCTGAAGCGCCGGGGACTCTCGGCAGGCGATAGGTCTGGCCGCCGGCGAACACTTCGGCCGAGCCCTCGCCATCCGTGCTGATGCGAACGCTGAACGCGGCGCCGCCGTCACAGCGCCACTGACTGAACGGTCCGCCGGGGCCGCCGCCACCTGTTGTTGCGCACGCGGCGAGGAGAGCGAGTGCGGCGAGAGCTGCGATCTTCTTCATGTGCACACCTCAGTTGAACGTTTTCACTTCGCGCAAGCCTGCGGACGACGCGAGTCCGCGCTTCATGCCCTGACTCGCAAACGGCGCGGTGACGTTGCCCTTCGCGTCCACGGCGATCAACCCGCCGTAACCGCCAAGCCTGCGGACATCTTCGATCACGCCGGCGCCGGCTTGTTCCAAGGTTTGTCCCGCATACGCAATTCGCGCGGAAACGTCCGCCGCCGCATTCACACGCATGAAATATTCGCCAAGTCCGGTGCATGAAACCGCCGCACGCTCGTCGGCCCAGCAGCCCGCGCCAATGATCGGCGTGTCGCCCACGCGGCCGGGCATCTTGCCGTGCAGGCCGCCCGTCGACGTTGCGGCTGCGAGCTTGCCGCTGGTATCGAGCGCGACGGCGCCAATCGTGCCGGCGCCAGGCAGTCCGCTTTGGGCGGCGACGTAATAGCTTTTCGGATCCTCGACGCGCTCAAAGCCCTGTTCGCGGGCGAACGCGCACGCGCCGTCGCCGACCAGAAGGACGTGAGGCGTCTTCTCCATCACGCCGCGCGCGACGCGCACCGGTGAAACAAAACCTCGAAGCGCGGCCACCGCGCCGGCCGCGCGCTCGTCCCCATCCATCAGTGACGCATCGAGCTCCACAACGCCCGCCGCGTTCGGCGCGGCGCCTTTTCCGGCGACGTGCAGGCCGCATGCCTCAAGCTCTTCGGCCATCGCTGTGACAACATCGAGCGCTCGCTCGCCACGCGCCAACATCGCCGCGCCCTGGTCGAGCAGGGCGGCCATGTGTTCTTCTTCGGTCTTGTAGGCGCGCTCAGCGATTGCACCGGCGCCGCCATGAAGGGCCAGCGCCCAGGTCGAACTCATGGGCGCTTTATAGACCTATTCGCTCGGCGCCGCGCTATCGCGCGTGGTCACGTTTGTGGAACTCTTGCCGAACATCCCTTGCCGCCAGCCGACATAGACCGCCACCAGGGTCGCGGTGGGTATGAAGCTGTCGGCCTGATCGGTGAAGTCGGCCAGCTCCCAGAGGTTCACAAGGCCGGCAGGCCCCCACATTGCCACCAGCACAGCGGTGCCGACGCCCTCCGTTACGGAGCCGAATACAGGGACGCGCCCCAACGTCAGGTCGAACAAGTCGATGACGACGGAGAAAGCAAGGCGCAGGAAATAGCCGCGGCGGGTCATGGCGCTAATTTTGGACCGCCAGCGCCGAAGCCGCTACAAGAAAGCGCAAAGCGTCACCAAACGCATTTGGGAGGGATCATGAAAGCGCTGCTCAGCACCAAAATCGGCCCGCCGGAGGCTCTCGAATACGCCGATGCGCCGGACCCGGTGGCTGGTGAAGGCGAAGTCGTGATCGCGGTGAAGGCCGCGGGCGTGAACTTCCCGGACGCGCTGATCATCGAAGACAAATACCAGTTCAAGCCCGAGCGCCCGTTCGCGCCAGGCGGCGAGATTGCAGGCGTGATCGAAAGCGTGGGTCCCGGCGTGGCCAACGTGAAGGTTGGTCAGCGTGTCATCGGTTCGCTCGGTTGGGGCGGCATGGCCGAGAAGGTGAAGGCGCAGGCCGCACGAGTGCTGCCCATTCCGGACGCGATGCCGTTCGACGAAGCGAGCGCGTTCATTCTAACATACGGCACCTCATACTACGGATTGAAGGATCGCGGCGTACTCAAGGCTGGCGAGCAATTGCTCATCCTTGGCGCCGCCGGCGGTGTCGGCGTCGCGGCGATCGAACTCGGCAAGGCCATGGGGTCGCGCGTGATCGCGGCAGTCTCGACCGAGGAAAAGGCCGCGTTCGCGAAGGCGGCTGGGGCCGATGAGGCCGTGATCTATCCGGCGTCCGGCATGTCGAAGCAACAGAGCAAGGACTTGGCGGAGGCGTTCAAGAAAGCCTGCAACGGCGGCGCCGATGTCGTCTATGACGCGGTCGGCGGCGATTATTGCGAACCGGCGCTGCGGGCGATGAATTGGAACGGCCGCTACTTGGTGATTGGCTTCCCAGCTGGCATCCCAACACCACCGCTCAATCTCACGCTGCTGAAGAGCTCGTCGATCGTTGGCGTGTTCTGGGGCGCGAGCGTTGCGCGTGAGCCGGATCTGCACAAAGGCAACGTCCGCGATCTCTTCAAGCTCTACGCCGAAGGCAAAGTGAAGCCGCGCATCTCAGCCCGCTACCCGCTGAAAGACGGCGGCAAGGCCATTCGGGCGCTGATGGATCGCACAGCCACAGGGAAACTTGTGGTGACGATGGAGTGACGCCGTTCATCGGCCTCTAGCCCCGCCCACAAGATTCGCTGCGTCTGCATCCAGCGATCGAGGCGGCGGCGGCGGTAAAACGACAGTGGGCGCGAACTGCGCTCCGAAACTCGGAGAAACAAATGATACGCCGTGGACTTCTCATCGGAGCGCTGTTTGCCTTGGCCGCTTGCGCCAGCACGCAGACGGCGTCGCCGCCGTCGTCTGACTTTGCTTCCGACCGCATCAGTGTCGTGACACGCGGCAGCGGTCCAGATGTGATCTTCATTCCGGGCCTCAGTTCATCGCGCGATGTGTGGAATACCACGGCGTCGGCGCTTGATAGCAATCATCGCGTTCACCTTGTGCAGCTGAACGGATTCGCCGGCGCGCCCATCGGCGCCAATGGCGAAGGGCCGGTCTCTGCGCCGGTTGCGGAAGAGATCGCGCGGTACATCCGTGAGAACAATCTGGACCATCCTGCCGTTATCGGTCACTCGATGGGCGGCACCATCGGCATGATGCTTGCGGCGCGCCATCCGGACTCTGTCGGCAAGCTGATGGTCGTCGATATGTTCCCATTCATGGGCAACATGTTCGGTGGCGCGGCGGCGACGCCTGACAGCGTGCGCCCGATGGCGGATCAGATCCGCGCCGGCATGCGCCTAGCCCCACAAGGCGTGGTCTCGGAGCAGACGCGTGCGACTATCAACACAATGGTGCGTACCGAAGCGGCGCGACCGGAGATCATCGAACACGCACGTATGAGCGATATCGGCGTCACCGCCAATGCGTTCCACGAGCTGATCACCACCGACCTGCGCCCCGAGCTGACCAACATCACCGCGCCGATCACCGTGCTCTACGTGATCCCGCCGCAAATGCCGCTGACACCGGAGCAGTATGATGGCTTCATGCGCGCTTCGTACGCCAGCGTGCCGAGCGCGCGGTTGGTGAAGATCGACGAGGCTTATCACTTCATCATGATCGATCAATTCGACCGCTTCATGAGTGAAGTGAACACGTTCCTCTCGGGCTAACGCTGCTGAAAACCAGCAAGCACTTCGCAGACCCAACGCGCCGCCGTCAGAGCACTGATGGCGGCGACGTCGAGTGAAGGATCGAACTCTGTGAGGTCGACGCTGCGTACTTTCGGGTGCGCACATATGAGACGTGCTGCGTCGAAAAAGTCTTGCACTGCGACGCCGCCGGGCCGTGCGCCGGGCGCGCCCGGCATGGCGCTGCGTTCGACGACGTCAATGTCGAAATCCACATGGATCACATCGCAGCGCGATGCGAGCCGCTGGAGCGCGTTTGCGGCAATCGCCGCCAAGCCCTGCGCTTTGCAGGCGGCGGCGGCGGCGACATAGATGCCGGCGTCCTTCGCCTTCTGGTGCGCCTTCTTGGTGTTGGCGAAGGGCAGGAGGCCGATTTGGGCAATGTGGGCGCCGGGAAGGCCGTCTTGCAGCAGCGCTTGGATCGGGTTGCCGTTGGTCAGGCCGCAGTCGGTGTCGCGCAGATCGAAGTGCGCATCGAGCGTCAGCACACCGACGCGCTGCAACTTCGAATCCAGTGCGTGAGCGCAGGGGCGGGTGATGGCGTTGTTGCCGCCGAGCACGATCGTGAGTTCGTGCGCCTTTGTTAGCGGACCCGCCATCGCCATCAATGGCGCAAGACAAGCAGCGGGCTCGAGGTCGGCAATATCTGCGTCGCCCGCATCGAAGACGCGCAGGGCGGAGAGATCGGTCTCCGTCTCCAGATCATAGACGCTCATCCGCTTCATCGCCGCGCGAACCACGGCCGGCGCTTCATCGCAACGCCCAGGCGTGATCGATCCCAGCCCCATCGGCGCGCCGAGCAGCGCCACGGGTGCGGACGCGTCCTGCGTCAGCAAATCGGCGGTGGAGAACCAGGAGAGGCAATCTGAGTCGGTTGTCATAGCCGGATCATTGGCGCGGCGGCGCGGCGCAGTCTATAGAGCGCGCATGTGGGACACGCTTTGGGTTGACGCAAACCTCGCCACGATGACGAAGGGCAGGCCGTACGGCGCGATTGAGCGCGGCGCGGTAGCGGCAAAGGATGGGCGCATTGCGTGGATTGGCTTTGCGGCTGATCTGCCGAAACCGCCGGATGAATTGGCGTGCGAAGTGCGGCGCTGCGATAATGCCTGGATCACGCCGGGGTTTGTCGATTGCCACACGCATCTGGTGTTCGGCGGTGACCGCGCACGTGAGTTTGAACTGCGCTTGCAAGGCGCGAGCTACGAAGAGATCGCGCGGGCAGGCGGGGGCATTGTCTCCACCGTCGCGGCGACGCGCGCCGCATCGCGCGAGGACCTCACCGCCAGCGCCGCGCGGCGCCTCGCGGGGTTGACCCGCGAAGGCGTGACGACAGTCGAGATCAAGTCGGGTTATGGCCTCGATCTTGAGACCGAACTGAAAATGCTGGAAGCGGCGGGCGATCTCGCAGCGCGCGGCGATGTGCGCGTGAAGCGGACATTCCTCGGCCTTCACGCGCTGCCGCCCGAGTTCGCGGACGACCGCGCTGCCTACGTCCAACTGGTTGCGGACGTGATGATCCCAGCTGTCGCTGCGGCCGGCGTTGCGGATGCGGTCGATGCATTTTGCGAAAACATTGGCTTCACGGTGGAAGAAACGGATTACGTGTTTTCCGCTGCGCGCGCTGTTGGCCTCGATGTGAAGCTTCACGCGGAGCAGCTCAGCAATCAGCATGGCTCGGCCCTGGCGGCGCGGCATCGCGCATTGAGCGCAGATCACCTCGAATATCTTGATGACGCCGGCATCGCCGCGATGGCGAAGAGTGGCACGGTCGCGGTGCTGCTGCCGGGCGCGTTCTATTTCTTGCGGGAGACGCGGTTGCCGCCGGTGGATGCGTTGCGCAAAGCTGGCGTACACATCGCGGTCGCGAGTGACTGCAATCCCGGCACCTCGCCGATGACGTCGCCGCTGGCGGCGCTCAACATGGCGTGCACGTTGTTCCGTCTCACGCCGGAGGAGGCGCTGGCTGGCATCACGCGCGAAGGCGCGCGGGCGCTCGGGATTCTCGATGAGGTGGGCACGCTCGAAGTGGGCAAGGCCGCCGAGCTTGTCGTCTGGGACGTCAAATCACCGGCCGAACTGAGCTACTGGCTCGGCGCGCCGTTGCTGCGCGAACGGGTGTTCGCTGGTCGCTTGGTCTAACGACACGCTAATACATGCGTCCGATCCTCGCGACCGTCCACGCGAGCAAACCCGACACGATCCCAGAACGCCGTGGACAGCGCGTGTGTGGCGCGCAGGTGCAGCAATGGCGCGAGGGCGTGCGCATCCGTGATCAAACACCGCGCCACCACGCGGCCCAGGCCGCCGCGGCGTCGGTCCGGGCGAACATAGAAATGCCGGATGCGCCGATGCAGTGGGGAAGGATCGTACTCGTCGTAGGTCTGTGCGCCTATCGCGACTAACTCGCCATCGGCAACCGCGCCCCACACCGTCGCGAGTTCATCGCTGAGATATCGTTCACCGTCCCAACGATCGCCGAGCCGTCGGAGGAAGTCATAGCCTTCGCGCTCCGCGGTTTCACGCAGCGCCGCAAAACTGGCTGGCATTGGCCCAATCTTCGTAGGTGCAACGCTCATGATCGGCGGACAGCATAGACCTCACGCTGCCGCCGCGCTAACACCCCCGGCAACATTCCTGGAGGAAACATGGACCCCCGCCGCGATGACTCGCGCGTCATCCGCGCGCCGCATGGAACGACGCTGAGCTGCAAGAGCTGGCTGACCGAAGCGCCGCTGCGCATGCTGATGAATAATCTTGATTCGGATGTGGCTGAACATCCGGAAGAACTTGTCGTGTATGGCGGCATCGGCCGCGCCGCGCGCGACTGGAAGAGTTACGACAAGATCGTCGAAACGCTTCGCCGCCTTGAGGACGATGAAACGCTGCTGGTGCAGAGCGGCAAGCCCGTCGGCGTGTTCAAGACGCATGCGGATGCGCCGCGCGTGTTGCTCGCGAACTCAAACCTCGTGCCGCGCTGGGCGACGTGGGAACACTTTGACGAACTCGATCGCAAAGGCCTGATGATGTACGGCCAGATGACGGCCGGTTCTTGGATTTATATCGGCACGCAAGGGATCGTGCAGGGCACGTACGAGACGTTCGCTGAAATGGGCCGCAAACACTTTGGCGGCGATTGGAAGGGCAAGTGGATTCTCACCGCTGGCCTCGGCGGCATGGGCGGTGCGCAGCCGCTGGCCGCAGTGATGGCCGGTGCGTGCTGCTTGGCGATCGAATGCCAAAGCGATCGCATCGATAAGCGCCTGCAAACGCGCTACTTGGACAGGCGCGCCGAGACGCTTGATCAGGCGATGGCGATAATCAACGAGGCCTGCGCGAAAGGCGAGGCGATCTCTGTCGGCCTACTCGGTAATGCTGCAGAGATTTTGCCGGAGATGGTGAAGCGCGGCATCCGGCCGGACGCTGTAACCGATCAAACCTCGGCGCACGACACCGTGAACGGCTATTTGCCTGCTGGTTGGACTGTTGAACGCTGGAACAAGACGCGCGTGCAAAATCCCGAAGCAGTGCGTGAGGCCGCGTGCGCTTCCATTGCCGTGCACGTGAAAGCGATGCTCGACTTCCACAATATGGGCATCCCGACCGTCGACTACGGCAACAACATTCGCCAGGTCGCGAAGGATAACGGCGTCGATGACGCGTTCGCATATCCGGGTTTTGTGCCGGCTTATGTGCGTCCGCTCTTCTGCCGCGGCATCGGCCCGTTCCGCTGGGCTGCGCTCACCGGCAATCCGGATGACATCGCCAAGACCGACGCGAAGGTGAAGGAGCTGATCCCGAATGATGCGCATCTGCATCGTTGGCTCGATATGGCGAAGGAGCGCATCGCGTTCCAAGGCTTGCCGGCGCGCATTTGCTGGGTTGGCTTGGGCCAACGGCATCGCTTGGGCCTCGCGTTCAATGAGATGGTGGCGAAAGGGGAGATTGGGCCGCTGGTGATTGGGCGCGATCACTTGGATTCTGGTTCAGTCGCTTCGCCGAACCGCGAAACGGAAAAAATGCGCGACGGCAGCGATGCTGTCAGCGATTGGCCGTTGCTGAATGCGTTGCTCAACACAGCGGGCGGCGCGACCTGGGTGTCGCTGCATCATGGCGGCGGCGTCGGCATGGGCTATTCGCAGCATTCTGGCGTCGTCATCGTCTGCGACGGCACCGAAGCGGCCTCGAAGCGGATCGCACGCGTTTTGTGGAACGATCCGGGCACCGGCGTCATGCGACACGCCGATGCGGGTTACGACGAAGCGATTCAGTGCGCGAAAGCGCAGAAGCTCGATCTGCCGTCGCTCGACTAACAACCGTCGGGATCGAGCGTCCAGCCGAGCAACTCGCCAGCTTCGTTGCGTACTTCCGGCGCGACGTAGCACTCGCCGCCAGGATTTTCGCCCGGCGTGCGCACGAACTGAATGGCGTCGGCAGGTGGATCATCGAGCGCCGGCAACACACTTGCGCGCGACGGATCGGGATCGTCATCCGGCACGGCGCAGTCGAGGTCGCCGGCCTCGCCGGAAAGGCGCAAGGTTAGTACCGATGATGGATTGATGGTGACGACACGCCGGTCGGGCGCCAGCGCCAAGCACGCATCGATCAGCGGCAGCCGATCAATGATCGCTTGCGGATTTTCGTATTGCGGCCCATTCGGTGGTGGTGAGTTGATCGCTGTGCTTTGACCGCAAGCGGCGAGCGCGGTCAAAAGTGCGAAGACGGCAGCGCGCATAAATTAGCCCCCGGCCTGAATGATGTTGATGACTCCCAGGATGATCAGAGCCTGCGCCGCCACATATGTCCACCAGACAACTGGCGCAGTGATGCGGCGCACGGGCGCGTCAGCGGGCAAACGGAACAGTTCTGTCGCCAGTACAAAGTCGCTGACGAGAAAGAGCAGTGCGCCGAGCGTCGCGGGCCACCCCACCCAAGGCAACCACATGGCGGCGACGCCCATGCCGGTGATGGCGACGGCGTAGGGCACGACGCCGAGCGCCATCCAGCCAAGCTTTGGCGCCATCCAAATCAAGAAAACGATCGCAGCGGCGATCACCGCGCCCATGGCGATGTAGCGCGGCAGCAGCGGGCTATTGTCGCCGGAGAAAAACCAAATCGCGGTGAAGATCACGATGTAGATCAACTGCGCGATCAGAAAAGCAAGGATGCCGAGGGGTAGCGTCCATTTCGATTTGAACGCGAGGAAGAGATCGCCCAGCGCCGAGAACGCGATTGCGGCCACCAGCGGAAAGGGCGCGCCGACGCTGACCAAGGCGCCTGCCGCCGCGCTCATGAAGATCGTTTTGACTGCGGCGCGAACGAGGGTCCGTTCACGCTGCAGGTAGTAGAAGCCGTAGGCGGCGGCGGACGCGGCGCTGAGCGCCATCAGCGCCCAAAACGCCGGACCAATCGCTAGCTCCCCCATCGTTTGGCCCTTCGATTCCGCCGCCGTTCAGGCCAAGGTGGTACTACCAGGGGCGCAATACGGGGAAGTGGGCATGGCGGGAAAGCTCTGGCGTTTGAGAATGTTGGCGGCCGCTTCGGTCGCGGCATTGCTGGCTGCATGCGCCACGCCGCCGACCCCCGAGGATCTGGAATTCCAGGCCTGGAATACGGCCTCGTCCCAAGACTTCCCAGCGGCCTACGAAAACTATCTTGGCGCTTATAGCGCGGGCCCGCATGCGGAAGCGGCGCGCCAACGCATCGCCGAACTGATGGTGCTTGAGCGCGAAGCGTGGGGCAGGGCGCGCCAGGTCAACACCGAGGCATCGTACGAAGACTATCTGCGCACCTTCGGTTGGGGCGCGAACGCGCGTGAGGCGGATGAGCGCCGCGCGGTTCTGGCTGCGCCGCGTCTTGCGGCCGAAGAGCGCGCGGCTTGGGCTGAGGCGGCGCGCGTTGATCGCATCGAAACATACGAAGGCTTCCTCAACGCCTGGCCGAATGGCGCCAACGCTGAACAAGCGCGCGACCGGCTCGGGTATCTTTGGAATACGGACGAAGGCGCCTGGGTGCGGGCGCGGCGGCTCGACTCGATCGGCGGCTACGCGGATTTCCTGCGCGCCTATCCGCGCTCGCCGTACGCGATCGAGGCGCGGCGCATCATCGATGAGTATCGCCGCCAGGACGATTGGGCCTGGGATAGCGCCCGCCGCCGCGACGAAGTCCGCGAGTATGAGCGTTACATCCGCGAATTTCCCGACGGCTATCACCGCGACGACGCCGAACGCCGCATCTACCAGATCCGCGCTGACGATCGCGCCGCATGGGATCGCGCCGTGCGCCGCGATTCGATCAGCGCCTACGAATTTTATCTCTCGACCCAGCGCGACGGCGAGTTCCGCGATCGCGCGCAACGCCGAATTCGCACGCTCCGAGAAGCGGCGAACAATCCACCACCCCAACCGCCGCCGCCCGCGCCGCCTCCGCCACCCGGGCCGCCGCGGCCGCCACCAGTGCGTCCACATGATCCGAATCCGCCGCCGGTGACTCCGCCGCCCGCGCCCCCCGCCACCGCCGGTGACTCCGCCGCCTGCACCGCCGCCGCCGCCGGTGACTCCGCCGCCTGCACCGCCGCCACCGCCGGCGACTCCGCCGCCGGCGCCGCCACCACCACCGGTGACGCCACCGCCGCCTCCGCCACCGCCTCCGCCGGCGCAACAAGAAACCTCGGACTCGCCTGAAGATGCGAACCCGGGGCGGGAGCGCAATCCGAACTGACGTTGCGCAACGTTGCGTTCGCGTGCGCCGTGGCTAGAACGCGGTGCGCGCCAACGAGCGTTGCCCATGGGAGGGATAAGATGCGTCTTTCGTCGGATATCGCGGCTGTTGTGACTGGCGGCGCGTCAGGCTTGGGCAAAGCGACGGTGGAGAAGCTGCGCGCCGATGGCGTGAAGGTCACCATCTTCGATCGCGACGAGGATCGCGGCAAAGCCACCGCTGATGAACTGGGCGCCACGTTCTGCAAAGTTGACGTCACCAGCGACGATAGCGTCACGGCCGGTTTCGAGGCCGCGCGTAAGGCCAATGGTCAGGAGCGCATCCTGGTTTGCTGCGCTGGCATCGGTTCGGCCATGAAGACAGCCAGCCGCTCGAAAGAGACGGGCGAGATCAAACACTTCCCGCTCAACATTTTTGAACTCACTATTCAGATCAATTTGATCGGAACCTTTCGCTGCGTGGCGAAATCAGCCGCCGGCATCCTGACGCTCGATCCGCTCGAGGGCGGCGAACGTGGCGCGATGGTCATGACGGCGTCGGTTGCGGCCGAAGACGGCCAGATGGGACAGGCGGCTTATTCCGCCTCCAAGGGTGGAGTGGTCGGCATGACATTGCCGATCGCGCGCGACCTCTCGGGCGAGGGCATTCGCATCAACACGATCCTGCCGGGCATCTTCGAAACGCCGCTGATGATGGGCGCGCCTGAGAAGGTGAAAGAGGCGTTGGCCGCGAGCGTGCCGTTCCCGAAAAGGCTCGGAAACCCGCAAGAATACGCATCTCTCGCTCTCGAAATGATTCGCAATCCGTACTTCAACGGCGAGGATGTGCGCTTGGACGGCGCCATTCGCATGGGTCTACGCTGAGGCCAGGCGCCGCGGAATCGTTGATTTAGGTGCATTTTCGTAACACGTGCCGCCGCCGCGCGTGTGGAAACCCCTGTAAATCAGCTTTTTGGCGTTGCGACTCAGAGGCGCTCATGCCAGGGAATCCACCGCAAACGTCGAAAACCGCATGAAATAGCGCTTTTTGACGTGTTTCGAGAAAGGCGCGGTCACGCTCCGTCAAGAAATGGATGGCATCTACTCAGACGCTGGCGCGGAAAAGGGCGGCCAAAAAGCCTGATTTGACGCCGGTTCGTTGAGTAAACACACGACAACCTTTGAGAAGGGAAACACCACAATGGCCAAGAAGGCAGCGAAGAAAAAGGCGCCAGCCAAGAAGAAATCCGCCGTCCGCAAGACCGCGAAGAAGGCCGCTCCGGCCCCGGCGAAAGCCGTGAAGGTCACGGCGGTCGCCGGCAAGACCGTCACCGCGAGCGCTCTGCTCCAGTCGGTTGCCGATCACCTCGGCGTCAAGAAGTCGGAAGCCAAGGCGATGGTTGAAGGCTACACCGATGTTGTGAAGGCCTACGTCCTGAAGGGCGCGAAGGTGAAGATCGGCGATATCGGCATGGTCATGGTTCGCCACCGCAAGGCCCGCATGGGCCGCAACCCACAAACGGGTGAGCCGGTGAAGATCAAGGCGTCGAAGAAGCTGGCGTTCCGCCAGTCGGCCGTGATGAAGGCCCAGGTGATGGGCGGCCGCTAAGCAAGTTCTTGCTTGTCGCGGGCTCAAACGCCCGCGTGGCGCGTCACCGACGCAAAAGTAGCAATGACCCCATCCCGGGGTTGTCGAGACGGCGGGCGTGCTACGAAGCGCCCGCCGTTTTCGTGTGCTCGCGGCAACGAGTATCTATGGTCCTGCCATGGTCTTGGGAGATACCGGATGCGTGCTCTGATCGTGACCACCGTACTGGCCCTGACGGCCTGCGCTACGGCTCCGTCGCCGGCCGCAGCGCCGGCGTGCGTCGTGTCTCAGGAAGATCGCGCCTGGATTGACGCGTCTATCGGTGCGTGGTTTTTCAGCGCGCGTGAGATCACTGGCGTGGCTACGCAGCCGATTGAAGCCGTGTTCTTTGATGAGCGGTGTGTGCTCACCGGCGCCAACGCCTTCACCGCCGAGCGCGCGGAAGGGGTGGTCTGGTCCGCGCATGCGCACAATGGCCAAATCACATTGCCCGACGGACAGACGATGCCGGCGGGCGTGACCTCTTTTGCCAGCGCCGAGGGCGGGCGCGCGTTCTTCGTCATGTCGACGCCGAGCGTCTGGCGCGCGGCGGGGGTGAGCAATGATGGGCTCGGCCTTGAAGCGATGATGACCGCGGTGCTGCTCCACGAAGCGACGCATGTGGCGCAGGCTCAAACTTTTGGCGCGCGGATCGGCACAATCGTTGAAGCAAACAATCTGCCGGATGATTTCAACGACGACAGCATCCAGCAGCGCTTCGGCGCAAATGCGGAGTTCGCGGCTTCGGTCGAGCGGGAAACCGAGCTCTTGTTTCAGGCTGTCGCTGCGCCGGATCAAGCAACGGCGCGGCGCCTCGCGCGTGAGGCGCGTGACTTGATGCGCGCCCGGCGGGCTCGCTGGTTCACCGGCGCGGATGCCTATCTCGCTGACGCCGAGGATGTGTGGCTGAGCTTCGAAGGTACTGGCCAGTGGCTCGGTTACCAATGGCTTGTCCACCTGAGTGGCGGTGGCGCTGAGATGGACGCCGCGCTGGCGTATTTCGCGCGACGCGGCCGCTGGTGGTCGCAGAAGGAGGGCGCGGCGCTGGCGTTGGTTGTCGGGCGCCTGGCGGACTTCGACTGGATGCCGGACGCCTTTGGCGGCAGCGATCGCACGTTGACGCAGATGCTCGATGCCGCGCTGGGGCCCGAGTAGCGCCGCACAATCGCGTGAGGCCGCTTCCGTTCCGCTGCGGCTTCATGCAGCCTTGGCGCTCTAAAGGGGGGCGCGGATGAGACAGCTTCTGTTGAGCATATCTTTGGCGCTCGCGCCGCTTGCGAGTTCGTGTGCGTCGCTGCCAGTCTACAACACCTGGATCGTCTCGGATTTTTGCCACGCTGGCGACGACCGGCCTTGGACACGCACGGAAGCGCCCGCGAACGCTGACGCGTATCGGCGTGTCGCAATGAGCGATCGAGATACCGTGGAGTCCATACCCGAGCGTTCTCGCGAGTACTGGTTTGCGTCGCCGAGCGGCGCGGTGAAGCTTTGCATGACCAACCTGACGCGCGCCGAAGGCCGGCTTCACTGGTGTAATCCGCGCTTGGTGGTGTGGTGGTCGTTTCGCGAGACGGAAGCAGGCCCCGCGATCGAAAACAACCACGCGCCGATGTGCTTCCTCTAAACCTCGATCAGATCGCGCGCGCGACGGCATACGTCGGTCGCCATGGTGATTTCAGCCGCGGTGAAGAACGGCGCGTAGACGTCGGCGGCGGCGAGGAACTGTTTGCGCATCGATTCGTACCGCGTGCGGCCCTTCTTCGTCGCTTGCACCAGCTTTGACTTCTTGTGCTTGGGATTATCGACGAACTCGACATACCCCTGTGCTTCGAGCGCGTTGGAGATGGTTTGGCAGTGCTGGCGCGACACCGGACGAGATCGCGCCATTTCCGGCACCGTTTGCGGTCCTTCCTTCACCAGGAGCCGCAGTATCCCCCATTCGCCGCCCGCTGTGGCGAAGCCCGCCGTTGCTTGCGTGATTGCCTCAATACGGAAGTAAAACTCGATCACTGCGACTGAGAGATCCAAGACGTGCTCGGCCGAGGCTTGTTGGGGTTTTTTCACTTGACAACCTACTTGTCATAACTGACATCTCAATTGTCATCCTGGGAGAGCAGCATGCGTGCGTCAATGACGGCCGGCGAGTCCGGTGATCGCTGCAAGGGTATGGATTGCTTATGGGGTGACCCGCGCGGACCGCTCGGCGGCGCCGCCCTCACGGCAATGGCCTTGAAGAACGGCGGACAAAACAGCGCCGCCCTCGATCTACTGGCGCCGCGCCTGGGCGATGCGGTGATTGAGCTCGGCTGCGGCCCTGGCATGGGCGTGCGCGCCGCGCTGAAGCGGGTGGGCCGAGAAGGCTTTGTCGCCGGTATCGATCAGTCGCCGGTCGCCGCGCACTATGCGGCGCACGTCGCGCACAGCGCGGTGCTGAAGGGGCGGGCGGTGGTTATGCGCGCCGAGGTGGCCGATCTCCCATTCCGCGATTGCATGTTCGACCGCGCGTTTGCCGTAAACACATTCCAGTTCTGGCCCGATCCTGCGCGTGGCATGCGCGAAGTGGCGCGTGTGTTGGCTCCGGGCGGACGGCTCGTGATCACCCAGCGCGCCTCGAGCTTGGACAATCCGACCAACTTCGCTGGCGCCGCGGGCGGGATGGAGCGGATCAGCCACGCAACGGCGCTGCTGAAGGCGCAAGGCTGGCGCATTGTCGATGAACGCTGCACGCCGGATGGCTCGCGTCTGCTTGCCGTCAGCGTCCTGGCGGAGCGACCAGCTTAGCGTGACGCCTTGGCGTAGCGCGCCGTGACGGATTCGCCGCCGACGCCCCAATTGTCGGTGTCGACTTCGTCGATGACGACGACCGTCGTCGCTGGGTCCTTGTTGAGCACACGCTGCAACAGTTCGGTCGCGCCTTTGATCAGCTCGGCCTTCTGCTCCGCGGTGGCGCCCGTCTTGGTGATCTTGATGTTCACATAGGGCATCTCAGGCCTCCGATGGCTTGCCGAAACGCTCGGCGTTCCGCGCCTTGGCTTTTGCCGCTTCCGCGTCGCGGTCCTTTGGCGGCGCGTTGGTCTCGAGCGTCGTCAGCATGCGCTTGGCGGCCTCGAACACCTCATCGATGGCGGCATTGAAGGCCGCCTCATTAGCCTTCGACGGCGCGTTGTAGCCGGAGAGTTTGCGGACGAATTGCAGCGACGCGTCGCGAATCTCTTTGTCTGTCGCCGGCGGATCGAAATTGAACAGCGTCTTGATGTTGCGGCACATGAGGTAAGCACTCAGACAAAGCCAGCGACGGGGTGGGGTAGGTATGGCTCTTCGAGGCGCTTAACTTCGTCAGCGCTCAAGGACACTTCCACAGCCGCGATGGCGTCGTCGAGTTGCTTGATCTTGGTGGCGCCAACGATGGGTGCGGTGACGCTGTGTTTGGCAAAATGCCAAGCGAGCGCGACTTGGCCGCGTGAAATGCCGCGCGCTCCCGCGATTTCGCCAACGCGCTCGATCACCGCACGGTCAGCTTCGACCGTCTTTCGATAGAGGTACTGGCCAAACTTGTCGCTCTCGCTGCGTTCGGTTTTCTCGTCCGCCGGCCGCGCCAAGCGTCCGCGCGCGAGCGGCGACCACGGGATGACACCGATGCCTTGGTTCGCGCAAAGCGGCAGCATTTCGCGCTCTTCTTCACGATAGAGCAGGTTCAAATGGTTTTGCATCGAGATGAAGCGCGACCAGCCGTGCTCCTTCTGCACCGCCAGCGTCTGCATGAATTGCCATGCGTACATGGACGAAGCGCCGATATAGCGTGCCTTTCCGCTTTTCACGACGTCGTGCAGCGCCTCAAGAGTTTCCTCGATTGGCGTCTCGGGATCGAGGCGGTGGATCTGGTAGAGATCGACATAGTCGGTGCCGAGGCGCTTCAGGCTGAGATCGATCTCACCAAGGATGGCCTTGCGCGAGAGCCCTTTGCCGTTGGGATCGCCGGGGCGCATCTCGCCATGCACTTTGGTAGCGATCACGACCTCATCGCGCTTGGCGTACTTCTTCACGGCGCGCCCCAGAAATTCCTCGCTGGTGCCGAACGAATAGACGTTGGCCGTGTCGTAGAAATTGATCCCAGCTTCGAAGGCGCGCTTGTAGAAGGGCTGCGAGTCTTCTTCGCTCAACGCCCAAGGATGCGCGCCGCCAGCGCCGTTGGCGTAGGCCATTGTGCCGAGGCAGATGCGCGAAACTTTGAGGCCGGAACGACCGAGGTTGACGTACTTCATGCCGTGAGCTCCACGAACACATCTTCTAGATCTGGCTCTTGGATCGAGAGATCCTTGATCGTCACGCCCGCCGCACGGACACGGTCGAGCAATTCTTCTACCGAATGCTCGCTGGTCTTGTAGGTCAGCGCGAAAGCGCCGCTCTTCTGCATGGCGAAGGTCACGTCCTCGAAGCCACTGAGCGGCGGCGTGATCGGCGCTTGCGGCGTCACCACCAGTGTTTTCTGGTCGAGCCGCGAGATCAACTTCGGCGTCGGCTCGCAGGCGATGACGTTGCCGTGATTGATGATCGCGATGGTGTCGCAGAGCTCTTGCGCTTCTTCGAGATAGTGCGTCGTCAGCACGATGGTCACGCCGCTCGCGTGTAGCGAGCGCACGTAGTCCCAAAGCTGACGACGGAGTTCGACGTCGACGCCGGCAGTCGGTTCATCGAGCACCAATACCGGCGGGCCGTGCACCATTGCTTTAGCGACCAGAAGCCGCCGTTTCATGCCGCCTGACAGAGTCCGCGCATACGCGTCGCGTTTATCCCATAGGCCCACAGCGCGGAGGATCTCCTCCGTGCGTCGCTCAACCTTCGGCACGCCGTAATAGCCGGCCTGAATCTCCAGCGCCTCGGCGGGGGAGAAGAAAGGGTCCATGTTCAGTTCTTGCGGCACGATGCCGATAGCGCCGCGCGCGTTCATCGGATCGGCGTCGATGTCGTGACCCCAAATCGAAGCGGTCCCGCCGCTCTTCACGACGAGACCGCCCAGAATGTTGATGAAGGTCGATTTGCCGGCGCCGTTGGGGCCGAGCAGGCCGAAGAACGAACCGCGCGGGATGGCGAGATCGATCGCCTTCAGCGCATGGACGGCCGCGCCCTTGCCTTGGGCGCGATAGGTTTTGTCGAGGCCGCGCGCCTCGATAGCGAACTCGGGCGGCGTTTGTGCTGTCGGCATGGAATACCTGGGGTGGCCCGCATTGCGCGGGCGCGCGATGCGCTTTAGTTACGGGCGCGCTTTACCCGCTTCAACCCTAGGCCGCGACCAGAAATGGCGAAACTTCACGACAATCCGAGAACCGACGCTTCGACCCCGGGCGATCCTGATGCGATCCCGGCGCCGGAGGTGATCGAAGTCACCTCGCGCCGCGTGAAGTGCGATGGCGGCGGCGGCGCGTTGGGGCATCCGGTCGTTTATTACGATATGGGCGAAGAGAACTTCGTCGAGTGCGGCTATTGCGATCGCCGCTTCGTGCTCGCCCACGGCGCCGGCGACGACCATTGAAGAGAAAGCGATGATGGGCACGCTCTATAAAGTCGCGTGCCTCCTGTTGTTCATCGTCGGTGTGGTGATGGCCTTCCCGGTTCTTCTTGTTCTTTTGATTTTGCCCTCCCAGCCGAGCCAAATGATTGCTGTTGTCTCGGCGTTAGCCACCATCGCGGCGCTGGTGGACACGGTGTCTCGCTTCAAGTCTGTCGATTTGCGAGCTTTGGTCGCGGCAACATGGCTTGGCGCGACAGGCGCCGTCCTGACGTATGTGTTCCGTGACGGTGTTCAGTTTTAGGACGAAGTGCTGAGCGACCGCTCCTTCGAGCCTCAGTGCATCGCGCCGACGACGATTTCGATCTTGTTGCCATCGGGATCGAGGACGACCGCGCCGTAATAGTCGGGCCCGATATCCAAGTGCAGACCCGCTTCGCGCACCGTCGCTGCGCCGTGCGCGATGGCGGCGAGGTAAGCGTCATCGACTTCCTGCTCTGAGGTTGCGCGGAAGGCGATGTGCGCACCCAAGCCGGCGATGCGATCGCCGTCAGCGGGGTAGAGCCAGAACAAGCGCGTGCCATCGCGGCCGTAGGCGAGTTCATTTTCCTTCGACCAGGTTTGCGAGTGGCCGAGCGGTGCGAACAACGCGTCATAGAATTGCGCCGCCGCTTCGAGATCGCGCACGCCAAGCGAGAGATGGTCGAACATGAAATCCTCCGAACCACATTAGATTGGAGTGCTTCGCCGCTCACGCAAGCGTGCGCGAAAAAGAAAAGGTGGAAGTCCGAAAACGGCAGGGCGCGCGTGTGGATCGTGCTATAACGCAATGATCGAGGAGACGCGCGAAATGTCCGCAGAAAACGCCGCAACACTCCACAAGCTGCATGAGGAACTTTTGATCCTTCCTAACGCGTGGGACGCAGCGTCCGCGCGCATCGTCCAAGACGCCGGCGCAAAGGCGATCGCCACATCGAGCGCCGCGGTTGCGTGGGCGCAGGGTTATGCGGATGGGCATCACTTTCCGATCGCGAATCTGATCGCGGTGGTTGAAGCGACGGCGCGGGCTGTCAGCATTCCGATCACGTGCGATGCCGAGGGCGGTTATTCGGATGATCCGAAGGAGGCGGCTGAGAACGTCGGCAAGTTGATCGACGCCGGCGCCGTCGGTATCAATCTCGAAGACGGCAAGTGGCCGCACGAACTGCATCTGAAGAAGATCGAGGCGATCCGCGCTGTCGCCGAGAAGAAGGGTGTCAATCTCTACATCAACGCGCGCACCGACGTGTTCCTGAAGCAGCTCGCGCCAGCCGAACAAGCGATCGAGGAAACGCTGCGCCGCGCCGCCGCGATCGAGCGTGCGGGTGGCAGCGGTCTGTTCGTACCTGGCATCGCTGACGCCGAGCAGATCAGCGCTGTCGTGCAAGGCACGAACCTGCCGCTCAACGTCATGGCGCGCCCCGGTGCGCCGCCGGCTGCGAAATTGCGCGAACTCGGCGTGCGCCGTTTGAGCGCGGCAACAGGTCTCTTCAACGTCGCCATGGCTGCTGCCCGTGAGGCGGCGGAGGATTTGCTGCGCGACGGCGATTCAGACGCCCTGTGGCAACGCCGCGGCAGCCCGCCGGATTACAACAAGCTGTTCGGCGGATAAGCTCGCTCACAAATGGTGGAGTTCGCCCAGCAAGCTGATTCACTAGTTCGAATCTTGAGGTTCGAACTAGCGCTTCCCTTGTTTGTGTTGCTGTGGGCGGCGCGATTGGCGCTGCGCGAGACGACCAGCTCGGCGCTTCAATCTCCCTTCGTCATCGCCTTTTCTCTTGGTCCCGTGCTCTGGAGCGCGGTTCGGCTCGCCGACTACCCGCCGTTCCTATCGACCTATCCACTTCACATTCTGCTCGCCGCCTCGTTTGCATTCTACGTCGCGGCTGTCGCAGGCCGAAGGTCAGGATGGATTATGCCGCTGCGTGTCGCAGTGGTGGTGATCCATTTGGTGCAGCTAACGTGGGTCGCGCTCCTTGCCGGAGCCTCGTGAAAATTGCGATTGAGGGCTGACCCGCGCGTGCGGAGCGCCTAGATAGGCGCATGGTCAAGAAAGACGCCCCGCGCCTCTACCTCATTGACGGCTCGGCTTACATTTTCCGTGCGTATCACGCGCTGCCGCCGCTGACGCGTTCGAGCGACGGACTCTCCGTCGGCGCCGTCGCCGGCTTCTGCAACATGCTGTGGAAGTTCCTTGAGGAGATGAAGGGCGCCGAGGCGCCGACGCACCTCGCGGTGATCTTCGATAAGAGCGAAGTGACGTTCCGCAATAAGCTCTATCCGGAATACAAAGCGCATCGCCCGCCGGCGCCCGAAGATTTGGTTCCGCAATTCCCGCTGATCCGCGACGCCACGCGCGCGTTCAATTTGCCATGTATCGAAATGGGCGGCTTCGAAGCGGACGATTTGATCGCTACCTACGCGCGCCAGGCCGCTGCGAGCGGGGCCAGCGTCCGCATTGTCTCCTCTGACAAGGATCTAATGCAGCTCATCGTCGAAGGCGTGGTGCAGCTCTACGACCCAATGAAGAATCGCATTCTCGGCACTGACGCGGTGATGGAAAAGTTTGGTGTCGGCCCCGACAGGGTGATCGACGCACAGTCTTTGATTGGCGACTCGACCGACAACGTGCCCGGCGCGCCGGGCATTGGACCTAAGACCGCTGCGGAACTGTTGACGACGTTCGGCTCACTCGACGCAATCCTCGAACGCGCCAACGAGATCAAGCAGCAGAAGCGTCGCGAAACACTGATCAACTTCGCCGATCAGATTCGGCTGTCACGCCAGCTGGTGACGCTGAAGGATGATGTCGAGGTCGAGGAGAAGTGGGAGAGCTTCGCGTTGCGCGAGCCCGATCCGGCGATGCTGTTGCAGTTTATCGACGCGATGGAGTTTCGTACGCTCGGCCGGCGCGTGCGTGAGCACTTCGCCAAAGAGAAGGGCGTTCAGATCGTCGCGAGCTACGCCAGCGCCGCGCCGCCGCCAGCGCCGGCTCACGCCGATTCTGGCGAGCGCACCGGACCTGTCGTCGAGCCGATCGAGCGCGAGTTCAAGCGCGACGCTTACACGATTGTACGCGACCTACCGGCGCTCGAAGACTATGTTCGCCGCGCCAAGCTCGCCGGAGCTGTCGGCATCGATACCGAGGCGGACTCGTTTGACGCCATGCGCGCGGAGCTCGTCGGTCTGGCGCTTTCCATCGCGCCGAACGACGCGATCTACGTTCCACTGCAGCACAAGGGCGCGGAGTCGCGTGCGGGCGAGCTATTCGCTTCCGAGGCGCCATCTGAGAAGAGCGCGCCCGATACTGGCGCGCAGATTGGTTTGAGCGCGGCGTTAGCGGCATTGCAGTCGCTGCTTGAAGACGCGTCGGTTACCAAGGTGGGTCTCAACATAAAGTGGGACATTGCGCTGCTCGCGAAGCAGAAGATCGCGCTCGCACCTTATGATGACCCGATGCTGGCATCCTACACGCTCTATGGCGGCGCCGACGATCACGACAAAATCTCGTTGATCGAAAAGCACATCGGGCACACGCTGACGCCGTACAGCGATGTCGTTGGCAAAGGTAAGGCGCAGCAGAGCTTTGCTTTGGCGCTGATCGAGCGCGCGGCGGCGTATTCGTGTGAATATGCGGACGCGGCGTTGCGCTTGCACCGCAAGCTTGCGCCCGAACTTGCGAGCAGTCGCATGATCACCGTCTATGAGACGCTTGAGCGGCCGCTCCCGGCGATCCTCACCGCGATGGAGCGTGAGGGTGTGAAAATTGATCCTCAGATGCTTTCGCGTCTGTCTGGCGATTTCGCGCAGCGCATGCTGCAATATGAGGGCGAGGCGTACGGGCTTGCGGGCAAGGAGTTCAATATCGGCTCGCCCAAGCAGCTCGGGGAAATTCTGTTCGACGAGTTGAAACTACAGGGCGGCAGCAAGACCAAGACGGGCGCGTGGTCGACGGATGCGAGCATTCTCGAAGACCTCGCCGAGCAACATGATTTGCCGGCGAAGGTGCTGGAATGGCGTCAGCTTTCGAAGCTGCGCTCCACTTACACGGAAGCGCTGCAAGCGGCGGTGAATCCGGAGACGCGCCGCGTTCACACCACCTACGCGCTCGCGGCCAGCACCACCGGTCGTCTCGCCTCCAACGATCCGAACTTGCAGAATATTCCGATCCGCACCGAGGAGGGGCGCCGCATCCGTGAGGCGTTCATTCCGGAGAAGGGCAATGTCCTTGTCAGCGCCGACTATTCGCAGATTGAGCTGCGCCTGCTGGCGCACGTCGCCGATATTCCGCAGCTGAAGCAGGCTTTCGCTGACGGCATCGACATCCACGCACGCACGGCGTCGGAGATGTTCGGCGTTCCGGTGGAAGGCATGCCGAAGGACATTCGCGCCAACGCCAAGGCGATTAATTTCGGCATCATTTACGGCATCAGCGCCTTCGGCCTTGCGCGTAACCTTGGCATCGCGCGCGAAGAGGCCGCCGCTTACATCAAGAAGTACTTCGAACGCTTCCCTGGTATTCGCGACTACATGGAAGAGACCAAGACCTACGCGCGCGCCAATGGCTACGTGAAAACCATTTTCGGCCGCCGCATTTGGGTCAAGGGCATTCAATCGAAGAACGCGCAAGAACGCGCATTCGGCGAACGCCAATCGATCAACGCGCCGCTGCAAGGCGCGGCCGCCGACATTATCCGCCGCGCCATGGTGCGCTTGCCGCCGGCTTTGGCGAAAGCGAAACTCAAGTCGCGCATGCTGCTGCAAGTGCACGACGAACTGGTCTTCGAAGCGCCACAGCCTGAGGCCGAGAAGCTCTGCAAGCTGGTGAAGGACGTGATGGAAGCCGCTCCTGAGCCAGCGGCTATCCTCAGCGTGCCGTTGACGGTGGAAGCCAAGGCGGGCGCCACCTGGGGCGCCGCGCACTGAGGCGGTCCACATTTTCGCCGCTTCTCGCGCCTGGGGCCGGCAAATGCCTGCACACAAGCCCGTGAAAGACGCGTGCTGGCGTCCGCCGCCATTGACGGGTAAGAAGGCCCGTACCAGTTCATTACGGTAAAGTCAGGATTCACGCCTCTCCCATGCCGACCATCGCCCTTGTCGACGACGACGAGAACATCCTCGCCTCCCTGAAAGTCCTGTTCGAGGGCGAGGGCTACACCGTCCGCACCTATACGGACGGCGCTGCCGCCCTTGCCGCGCTCTCCGAGACGCCGCCGGATATCGCCATCCTCGACATCAAGATGCCGCGTATGGATGGTGTCGAAGTGCTGCGCCGTCTGCGTCAGGCCTCGAATCTGCCGGTCATCTTCCTGACCTCGAAGGATGACGAGATGGACGAAGTGGTCGGCTTCAATGTTGGTGCCGACGACTACATCAAAAAGCCATTCTCCCAACGCCTGCTCAGCGAGCGGGTGAAGGCGCTGCTGTTGCGGCGCACCCGCGCTGGCGCGCCGGGCGCGGAGGCGGCGAATGACAAGAAGCCAATCGTTCGCGGCGAACTCACGCTTGATCCGAACCGCCACGCCTGTACGTGGAAGGGCGAACAAGTTCGCCTCACGGTCACCGAATTTCTTATCCTGCAAGCGCTCGCGCAGCGTCCCGGCTACGTCAAAAGCCGCGATCAGCTGATGGACGCTGCCTATGACGATCAGGTCTATGTCGACGACAGAACAATCGACAGCCACATCAAGCGGCTCCGCAAGAAATTCCGCGACATCGACGGCGACTTCGACGCGATCGAAACCCTCTATGGCGTCGGCTACCGCTACAACGAAGCCTGACGGAATTTTCCGCGCACTTCTGCGTTCGCGTATCGCGCGGATCATTTTCATTTGGAATTTTGTCGGCCTCGCCGTCCTGATTTTGGGCGTGCTGTTGCTTACGGAAATGCGCGCGGGACTGACCGAAGCGCAGTTCCGCAACCTGCGCACGCAAGGCGAGCTGATCACCAATCTGCTAATCGAGACCGGCACCGTAGAAGGCGATCCGTACCCTTACATCAATGACAGCGCCGTTCGGCTGGTGTTGCACCGTATCTTGCCGCCGATCGCGGAGGGCGGGCGCCCGAATGTCGGCCGGCCGCGCGTGCGTGTGTTTGATGGCGATGGCGGGCTCGTCGCGGACAGCGACGTGATCGAAGACGTCATCCAAACTGTCCAGATCGAAGACGAAGGCAACCTCGCAGATAAGCTTGGCCGCGCTGCTCGGCAAGTCGAGTATCTCCGTCTCACGCCGTGGAACCCAACCACGACCCTGGACGAAGAACAGCGCCGCGCCATGCGTGGTGAGATTGTCAATGGCGAGCGGCTGAACGAACGTGGCGAGCGTGTGGTGTCCGTCACTGTGCCGATCCGGCGCGTGCAGCAGGTGATCGGCACCGTCACCACTGAGAGCGCCGATGTTGAGCGCATTCTGGTTGCCGAGCGCGCCGGCATGATCCCATTCATGGTGGGCGCGACGATCGCGATTTTCCTGTCGTCGCTTTTGCTTGCGCTCTTCATCGCGCGCCCACTGCGCAAGCTCGCGGGGGAGGCGGATTCGCTGCGTCTTACCGGCGCGACACGACTTTCGCTGCCGGATGTCTCGCGCCGTAACGATGAGATTGGCGCGTTGGCGCATTCACTCGAAGCTATGACTGGCGCGCTAGCTGATCGCATCGACGCCAACGAGCGCTTTGCCGCCGATGTGAGCCACGAGATCAAGAACCCGCTGGCCTCGATCCAGTCCGCTGTGGCGTCGGCGCGCGCGGCGGCTTCGCCCGAGCAGCAATCGCAAATGCTCTCTATCGTCGCCCAGGACGTGCAGCGCCTCGATCGCTTGATCACAGACATCGCGCGCGCCAGCCGCATAGAAGCGGAGACGGCCAAGCTCGACGTTCAGCGCATTGATCTTGGCGCGCTGCTGTTCGAGTTGACGCGTGCCTATCAGACGCCGCCGGATGAGCCCGCGCCGGTTACAGTCGTCTTCAAGGGCCAGAAGCCCGAGGGGCTTGTGGTCATGGGCCAAGCGGGTCCGCTGGGCCAAGTCTTCCGCAATCTGATCGACAACGCCCGCTCGTTCAGTCCGAACGGCGGCGTCGTCACCGTGTCGGCGGTGCTGGAGCGGACCAAAGACGGCGCCATCGTGCGCGCCGTTGTCGATGACCAGGGACCGGGCATCCCGCCCGAAAATCTGGAGACTATCTTCGAGCGCTTTTACACGCAGCGGCCTAGAGGCGCGGCGTTCGGCGGTAATTCAGGGCTCGGACTCTCCATTGCCCGCCAGATCATCACCTCGCTCGGCGGACGCATCTTTGCCCAAAACAAGGATGGCCTGGGGCGCGGTGAGAGCGGCGGAGCTCGCCTGACTGTGGAATTGCCGCTCGTGCACTAAGCTGCTGGTCGAAAACTGTAATTCCGGTGCGGCTTTCGCTTCCTCCGGCCGGCTTGAGGGCCTATGTAGGCGCCCTTATCCAGGCCCTCTGGCGGGTGGCGGGAGTAGTTGGAATGATCGGCATCGTGGTTGTGTCCCACGGTCGGCTGGCGGATGAATTCATCGCAGCCGCGGAACACGTGCTCGGCCCGCAGGAACAGATGCGCGCAATCGCCATCGGCCCCAATGACAACATGGAAGAGCGCCGCGCCGACATCATCGACGCGGTGCGCACGGTCGATAAGGGCGACGGCGTCGTCATCCTCACCGACATGTTCGGTGGTACGCCTTCGAACCTCGCCATCTCCGTGATCAACCAAGTGAAAACCGAAGTGATCGCGGGCGTGAACCTTCCCATGCTGATCAAGCTTGCCGAAGTCCGCGATAAGGTCAGTCTGCCCGAAGCGGCTCTTGCTGCGCAGGACGCCGGACGGCGCTATATTCGAGTCGCCTCGGTGGAGCTCGCCGGCGGCGCGGCCTAAAGCTGGCCGTCAGAGACGGGCGAGACCATGAGCATCACGCGTACGCTGACGATCGTGAACAAGAAGGGCTTGCACGCGCGCGCCTCGCGCAAGCTGGCCGAACTTGCTTTGGGTTACGACAACACCCGCATCAGCGTTCGTAAGGAAAGCGACGAGGCCGATGCTCGCTCGCTGATGGATCTGATGATGCTTGGCGCTGGCATCGGCGATGAAGTCGAGATCGAAACCCGCGGTCCACAGGCGGAAGAAGCGATGGCGGCGGTCGAAGCGCTGATCGCGGCGAAATTTCACGAGGAAGAATAGACGTAAGCGTTTGCCTCGTCTTTGCCTTAATCTCTGCATCTCTCCGCTGAAACTTCCAAACGGGGAAACATGCGTTCGATCTTTCAGCTTCTAGCGGCCGCTGGCGCCGTGTTCTTCTGCGTGAGCGCCGCCGCGCCCCCGCGCGTTGATTACACGCTGACGCCCATCATGGAGGAGGGCGCGCTCCGCGCAGTCCAGATTGATTTGCGCTTCCGTGGCGATGCCGATGGCGAGAGCGGCCTGCGTTTGCCTGATAGTTGGGGTGGTCAAGACGAACTCTGGCGCGCCATCGAAGGCCTCGAGATCGTCTCGGGCGCCTCGACAATGCGCGCTGGCGAGGCGCCCAATCAACGTATCCTCATGCATCGGCGTAGCGCCCGCGTTCATCTGCGCTATCGCGTGATCCAGGATTGGGACGGGGCGCCGCGCGCACAGCTCGGCAACAGCTATCGGCCGGTGATTCAGCCGACCTATTTCCACTTGATCGGCAACGCCTTCATGGTGACGCCCGATAATGCGCCGGCTGAAACACGCGTACGCTTCACGGTGCGTGACCTTCCGCGCGGCTGGTCCTATGCATCTGATCTTGAGCATCCGGGACTGCGACTCGAGGACGTTTGGTCAAGCATCGTCGTCGCTGGCGACTTCCGCATCTTGCGTGATCCGCAATCGCAGGTGCGGGTCGCGATCCGCGGTCAGTGGAGCTTCAGCGACGCGGACTTCCTGAATCGCGCCGCGAACATTCTATCCAGTGGTCGCGGGTTCTGGGGCGACGAAGCCTCGCCATTTCTCATCACGGTGCTTTACCTCGAAGGCCCCGAGGGGTGGGTCTCTGTCGGCGGCACCGGTCTAGAGGACGCTTTCGCCTTCTTCGCGACGCCCAACGCCGACGAAAGTACAATCATACGCACGCTTGCGCATGAGAGCTTCCATACCTGGATTTCGCGGCAAGTCGGCGGCCTGCCGCAGGACGATCAGGCGCTGCAGTACTGGCTCTCCGAGGGTTTCACCGACTATTACACGCCGCGGCTGCTGGTGCGCGGTGGGCAATGGACGGTCGAGCAATATGCGGCCGATCTCAACGATGCGCTCCGTGACTATGCGCAATCACCGGTGCGCACGGCGCCCAACGCGCAAATTCTCGCGGACTTCTGGAACGACCGCGACACGCAGCGGCAGCCGTATTTGCGCGGCCGCTTTCTCGCGATGATCTGGGACGCACGCTTGCGCAGCAGCGGCGGCAGTTTCGACGCCCTGTTGCATGATATGCGCCGCCGCGCTGCGGAGGGGCAGGAGTACGCGGTCGAAGTGTTCAAAGCGTCGGCTGAGAGCGCCGGTCTCGACTTCGCAGCCGACGTCGACACCCACATCGATCAGGGCGCGGCGATCATGTTGCCAGGGGATTTGCTCGAACCTTGCGGCCGCATCGTTACGCGTGAGGTTCCGCGCTTCCATCGCGGCTTCGATATTGAGGCCACGCAAGCCAACAGCAACGTTATTGCCGGCGTGGATCGCGCCTCGCCAGCCTACGCCGCCGGCTTACGTGATGGCATGACGCTGCTCCGCCGCGATGGCGGCGAGATTGGCGACAGCGAGCTGGAAATCGGCTACGTCGTTCGCGACGGCGAAACGGAGCGAACGTTCCGCTATATGCCACGCGGCCATGACTCATATAGCCTGCAGCGCCTCGAACTTGCGGCCGATTTGGATGGCGACCGTCTCTTGCAGTGCCGCACCGTGATCGCAGGCGCACAACGATGATGATCCGTCCTCGCGTACCGAACGTTGTTAATTTGCTGCCGGCATTCCCCAGCGCGTTGAACTAAAGGCGCGTGCGGGGCGCTAGGCGCGAATATCTCGCGGATGCAGCAAGGGATATGCACGCCAAAAACGCGCAAATCCTATGAATCGCGTGCGTTCCAGTGATCGTAGGGGCATCTTTAAACGCAGCTCGTCGAGGGAGGCTGCCCATGCAATTTGATTACGCTGGCGCACAAGCTTGGGCGCAAGAATGGTTGCCCAAGATTGGGTTGGCCTTGGTCTTTGTCGTCGTCGCGCATTTCGCGGCGAAGGCGGTGAAGTGGGCGATCGCGAAAGGTGTCGATCGTCTGCCGTTTTTCTCGCGACGCGACGGCGCGGGCGGCGCCGGTGTGAAGCCGACGGTCGATGTTGGCGAACGCATTGGTGAAGTGGGATACTGGCTCGTTTGGCTGCTGGGCCTCATTGCCGCGCTCAACGTGCTGGGTATGGAAGCCGTAGTGGCGCCGCTCAACGGCATGGTTGCCAGTTTCCTGGCCTACCTTCCAAACGTAGTCGGCGCCGCACTCATCTTCTTCATCGGCTTTGTGCTCGCCACTATCGTTCGGCGCATGGTCGAAGCGACCGTGGAAGCTGTCGAACTCGACCGCCGTCTGATCGATGCCGGCCTCACGCACACGCCGAAAGGCCCAGGCCTTGCGCGTCTGCTTGGTCTTCTCGCCTTCACGTTGATCGTCATTCCGGTGTCGATCGCCGCACTTCAGGCGCTCAACATCACGGCCATCTCCGATCCGGCGACGGCGATGCTGAATGGCATCCTCGTCACCATCCCACGCGTCATCGGCGCGGCGCTGATTATCTTCATCGCCTACCTGATTGGCCGCTGGGTCATGATACTGATTGAAGAGGGCCTGAAGTCGATCGGCTTTGACGACATCATCTCGGGCATCGCCAATGCCGAGCCGATCCGCGTCGGCCGCGAAAAGATGGATCTGACGCCGGGTGTCGACACCGTCAATCTCTCCAAGTTCCCGCCATCCAAGATGATTGGCCTCGCCGTGCTTATCGGCATCGTGCTGTTCGCTGCGGTCGAAGCGGCGCGCTTGCTCGAATTCGCGGCGATGGCGGCGATGCTAACCCAGGTTCTGGGGCTCGCGAGCAGTGTGCTCTTCGGCGCGATCATCATTGCGCTCGGCATCCTGCTGGCCAACATCCTCGCCGCTGCATCTAGCCGCGACGGCAAGCCGTCGTCCGAGATCATCTCGACGATGGTGCGCTGGGGCGTGATTGCGTTGGCGACGGCGGTTGGCCTCTCCTTCATGGGGCTGGCCAACAACATCATCGCGCTCGCCTTCGGCCTGATCCTGGGCTCGGTGGCGGTTGCGGTGGCAATTGCCTTCGGCATCGGCGGCCGCGACGCGGCCAAGCGCATGCTCGACCGCTGGACCAGCGGTTCGTAGGCGCCACAACATCTTGAAATGATTGAGCCGCCGGGCCGAACCCCGGCGGCTCTTCCGCATCTGGACCATGCATATCCACCGGTTGGCAGCTCGGGCGAGCTTTGCTACACCGCGCGCGCTTTCCGAGGAGCGTTGCGACGGCATTGTGTGCCGCCAGGCTCGGTTGGTCTTTCCGATGGGAAAACGACGCTCGCGATCTCTCGAAGGAGGGCGCGCGATGAGCGCTAAAGATTACATCGTAAAAGACATCAGCCTCGCGGACTGGGGCCGCAAGGAAATCGAAATCGCCGAAACCGAAATGCCGGGCCTGATGGCCGTGCGCGAAGAGTACGGCCCGAAGCAGCCGCTGAAAGGCGCGCGTATTGCTGGCTCGCTCCACATGACAATTCAAACCGCCGTGCTGATCGAGACGCTGCAAGCTCTCGGCGCCGAAGTGCGCTGGGCGTCGTGCAACATCTTCTCGACGCAAGACCACGCCGCCGCCGCGATCGCCGCCAAAGGCACGCCGGTGTTCGCGGTGAAGGGCGAGAGCCTGGAAGAGTACTGGGACTACACCCACCGCATCTTCCAGTGGCCGAACGGCGAATATGCCAACATGATCCTCGACGACGGCGGCGACGCGACGCTGCTCTGTGTCATGGGTCCGAAAGCTGAGAAGGACGCCGACTTCCTCGAGCATCACTCGAACGAAGAAGAGCAGGCGTTATTCGGCACGATCAAGAAGTACCTGAAGAGAAGCCGGGCTTCACGAAGCGATCAAGGCCTCGGTGAAGGGCGTCTCCGAAGAAACCACCACGGGCGTTCACCGCCTTTACGAAATGGCCAAGCGCGGCGATCTGCCGTTCCCGGCAATCAACGTCAACGACAGCGTCACCAAGTCGAAGTTCGACAACCTCTATGGCTGCCGTGAATCGCTCGTCGATGCGATCCGTCGCGGCACTGACGTGATGCTCTCGGGCAAGGTTGCTGTCGTTGCTGGCTACGGCGATGTCGGCAAGGGCTCAGCCGCTTCGCTCCGCCAAGGCGGCGCGCGCGTGATGGTCACCGAAGTCGATCCGATCTGCGCGCTGCAGGCGGCCATGGAAGGCTATCAGGTCGTCACGATGGAAGATGCCGCGCCGCACGCCGACATCTTCGTCACCGCCACCGGCAACAAGGACGTCCTCACCGTCGATCACATGCGCGCGATGAAGAACAACGCCATCGTCGCCAACATCGGCCACTTCGACAGCGAGATCCAAATCGCCGGCCTGAAGAACTTCAAGTGGGACGAGATCAAGCCACAGGTCCACCACGTGGAATTCCCGGACGGCAAGAAGATCATCGTGCTCTCGGAAGGCCGCCTCGTGAACCTGGGCAACGCCACCGGCCACCCAAGCTTCGTGATGTCGGCGTCGTTCACTAACCAAACGCTGGCGCAAATCGAACTCTGGACCAACGGCAAGGCGTATCAGAACCAGGTCTACACGCTGCCGAAGCACCTCGATGAAAAGGTCGCTACGCTCCACCTCGAAAAGCTTGGCGTGAGGCTGACGAAGATGAGCAAAGAGCAGGCCGACTACATCGGCGTGCCGCAAGCAGGTCCGTTCAAGCCGGATCACTATCGCTACTAGGCGGCTTGTCAGATTGCGTGAAAAGGCGTCTCCTCATCCCGCAAGGGATGGGGAGATTTCTTTGTGCATAGCATCAAGATTGTAGCGATAGCCACCGCCGTCATGTGCACGTCGATTCTTCCCGCCGGCGCGCAGCAATACAGCTCTCTTTCCGGCCCGCTGCTCGATCAATTGCGCGGCCACATCGTCTGGCGTGAATCATCCGCGCCCGCGAACGAGGGCAAAGATTTGCTCACTGCCGAAATGTCGACCCTGCGCCAAGGGCAACAACGCACGACGCATCTCGTCGGTGATTGGGGTGATGGTCTCTTGACCGTCGTGGGCTTCTGCGAAGCGGCCTGCGGCGATCTCGATCTGGTGATCACAGATGCTGCCACCGGCGCCGAAATCGCGAGCGACGTCCGCACTGACAGCAGGCCGGTCATCACGTTCCGTCCGGAAGCCGCACGCAGCTACAACGTTGTCGCGCGCATGTATAACTGTAGCACGAGTGACGGCTGCTATTTCGTGACCGCCTCGTTCTTCCGCCTCGACTAGTTCGGGCAACCTGACCAGCGTCCCCTCAAGAGAGGGGGCGTTATTCAAGAGCAGATGGCCGCTTCAGGCGCCCTGTCTCTCTTGAACACTTTGCAGATAACTCAACAGTGCGTCGATATCTTCGGGCGCTAGCGTGAATTCTGGCATGTCGGGGTGGCCAACGAGCACGCCCTCGGCGAATGCCTCCTCGAGCTGATTTACGCTGTAGTTCTGCGACAAATGCCGGAAAGGCGGCGCCATTGGATGGCGGCTTTCGCCAGAGCTTCCAATGGCGTGACAGCTTGAACAATTGCTCACGGCGATCTGATGTCCGCGTTCCACACGCGCCGCGTCTGGCGCCGCAGATCGTGGGGCGGACTGTTCTCCGGTCGCGCACGCTGAGAGCACGAACGCGGCCCCTATGATCACCATCATTGCCATGCTCGCTGCGATCTTCGCCATTGGCTGCCTCCACTCTTTGCGACCATGATCTCGCCTCGCGGTAGATCTTTTGATCCAACGCAAAATGCCGCGCAACCGTTGCCCAGTGTTCATGGACGCGGCTAGAAGGGCGGCAGAGTCGCCTATGCTCATTCGCACAACCCGCACATTGTCCGCATGGGCGCTTCGCGCGCTGTTCTATGCCGCACTGTTCGCCGTCGTTGTTCTTTCGCACTTGGCGCTGACGGCGCTGCTGATCGCACAGGGTTGGTCCAACGGTCTTGCGCTCCTCATTGCCGGCGCCGTCGTGCTGGTTCTTGTCATCCTTGTGTTTGGGTTTTCCGAATGGGTGCGCGAACAGCTCCGGGCGCGCCTTGAGCTGCAGCGGGTCAGGCAACGTCTTCCAGTCGGTCCATGCTGCGTGATTTGGCGCTCACCTGAGGAAAAGTCGGTGCGCCAGCTCCTTGATGAAGAGGATGGCGATCATTCGGATATGCCGTGGGATGTCGTGGGACCGTTGCGGGCGCGGTATCCGAAGCTTGCGCGCCGCCTCGGGATCGAAGGCATCGCGATCGCCGAGTTCGAAGTCGGCGCCGATGGCCGCGCCAAGAATATCAATTGCGTCGATGCTTGGCCGTCTGACGTTTTCTACGATGCCGCCAAGGAAGCGCTGCTGCACGCGAAGTTCCAGCCGAAGGACGTCCATGTCCGCTTCGGCGCCAGCTACAAGATGCCGTTTGTCTTCCGGATCTCCGGCTCCTCGAAGGCGCGCGACGGCGGACGGCGCGCGCGGACCCTGCGTCCAGCTGTCGTCGCAGCACAGCAAGCTGTTGAAAACTTGCGGCAGCAGGCGAGCCCGCAACGTTAACCAATTGATATTTCTTAACTTAACTCGCCGCTAACCCTTTTAGCTTTTTGTTAACCGGCCCGGACATGCGGGCGCGTGCAAACGCGGGCGCAAACCGGGAAACTAGCCCTTGGGGCTCGGCGATTCGTTTCGCCACGAAGATGGAATTAGGGGTCGGCATTGGACGGAAGCTTCCTCATGGTGGCTGGCTCGGCCGCGATCGCTCTTGCGGCGCTGCTGTGGGCCATACGCGTCACCGAAGGCGCGCGCGGCGGCGTTGAAGCGTGGAAGAAGCGCGCCCGCGAACTTGAAGACACCGTTGCTTGGGCGGACGCCGTGTTCGGCGCGCACCCAGGCGTCGTGCTGATCTGGGAAGACACACTGGCCGACAGCGAGACCGATTGGGGCAAGCCGCGCATCTATGGCAGCCCACTAGCGCTCGCGTCGCTGCTGCGCTTCTCCGGCACGGCGCACGCGGCCGAACCAGCGATCCGCATTCTGCAAGGCCTCACCAGCTTTGACGCGCGTGGCGCGACCGGCGTGATGACGCGTCTGGCGCCTGCGCTGCAGCGCCTGCGCCGCGAAGGCGCGCCGTTCTCGCTCACGATCTCGACGCCGGACGGCGTGTATGTCGAAGTCGACGGTCGCACCGCGGGCGCGCGAGCGGTTGTGTGGATTCTCGACGCCAGCGTGCGTGGCGTGGAAGAGGGCGGCGCCGGCGGGCGCATCGATGGCGCGACAGAAGTCATCGCGCGCGATCCGGCAGCATTCCTCGAAATGTGGAACGAAGCGCCGTTCATGGCGTGGCGCGTTGATGCGGCGCTGAAGCTGCAGTGGGCGAACCCCACCTATCTCACGGCGCTTGAAGCCAAGTCGCTGACGCAGGCGATCGAGCGCAATTTGCAGCTCGATCAGGGCGCGACCGATCTCGCACGCAAAGCGATCGAGACCGGTGAAGCGATTGAGGAAACACGTTCGGCGGTAGTCGGCACGCAGCTGCGGACGCTGCGGCTGCGCGTTAGCCCGGTTGCGGGCGGCGCGGCTGGCCTCGCCATCGATGTGACCGATAGCGAAGCGGCGAACGAAACCTTGGCGCGCCAGCAGCGCGCGCACGACGAAACGCTGAACCACTTGGCCGAAGGCATTGCCGTATTCGACCAAGGCAAGCGCCTTGTGTTCCACAACCGCGCCTTCGAGCAAATGTGGGGCCTCGATCCGGCGTTCCTGCAAGATCGCCCGTCGCACGCTGCGTGGCTCGATTACCTGAAAGAGAAGCGCAAGCTGCCGGCGCACGCGAACTACGCCGAGTGGCGCGCGCGCGAGCTGGCGCTCTATCAAGAGCACGAAGCGCTGCCGCCGGATCTCTGGGTGCTGCCCGACAGTCGCATGCTGCGGATTGCGCGTCAGCCGCACCCGGGCGGCGGCATGCTCGTGATCTTCTCCGACATCACCAACGAAGTGGCGCTGAAGAGCTCCTACGACGCGCTGCTGCAAACGCAGAAGGCGGCGCTCGATAAGCTGCACGAAGCCGTTGTGGTGTTCGGTCTCGATGGTCGTTTGAAGCTGCACAACCTCGCATTCTCGCAGATGTGGAAGCTCGAGGGCGGCGCACTCGAAGACGAGATGGCGTTCGACAAGGTGATCGCAGCTTGCGAACATCTGTTCCATGATCGTGCGACCTGGGCGCAGGTGCGGGCTCGCATCACCGATCCCTCGCCGGAAGCGCGCACCGAGTTCCGAGGCGAGATGCGCCGCAGCGATGAGAGCGTGCTTAAGTTCCTCACTCGTCCGCTGCCGGACGGCGCGACGCTTGTCGCGTTCCAAGACATCACTGCGGACCGTCGTGTCGAAGATGCGCTGCGCGAGCGCGCCGAAGCGTTTGAGCAAGCAGACAAGTTGAAGGGCCAGTTCGTCGAGAATGTCTCCTACCAGTTGCGCAATCCGCTGCAGGCGATCTATGGCAACGCCGAACTGCTCTCGCACAAGGTGTTCGGTCCGCTGAACGATCGCCAGATCGAGCAGGTGGGTTCGATCATCGAAGCTTCCGGCTCGCTCTCGAAGCTGATCGACAACATTCTCGATGTCGCCATGGTCGAAGCTGGCAACGTGCAGCTCGATATGGCGCCGATGGATATCTACGAGACCATTACCGAGTCGGTGCAGATGGCCGCGTCCAAGGCGCGCGACACCGAAGTGCCGATCAAGATCAAGTGCGACCCGAAGATCGGCGAGATCAACGCCGATCCGAAGCGGATCACGCAAGTGATCGTGAACCTGCTCTCGAATGCACTGCGCCACACCGAGCGCGGCGACACCATCACGGTGTCGGCTGAACGCCTCGATGGCGTTATTCGCCTCACCGTGGCCGACACCGGCAAGGGCATGGCGTTCGAGCAGCAGGCGCGGGCGTTCGATAGCTTTGAGTCCGGCGATCGCCGTGGCGCGGGCTTGGGGCTGGCGCTGGTGCGCTCGTTCGTTGAGATGCACGGCGGCTGGGTGGCGCTTTCGAGCGAGCCGGGCCGTGGCGTCACCGTGACGTGTCACTTGCCGGCGCACGCGCCGCTGGCCGGCCCGCCGCCATCGCCGCCGTGGCCGGAAGCGGCGTGAGCATGCGACGGGACGAGCGACTGCTCTCCCGTTTCATCTTGAGGCTCCTCAGCTGGGAGAGCGGGGCGCGCGGTCCGCGCCGAAGGTAGTGCTTTCCAGCCTTGCGACTGGCGATGCGCTTTCAACGCGCCCCGCGTGATTGTTGGAACGCCGGGCCGTCACGTGGAGGTTTTTCACTCCCTTGGATCGCTCCCCGGCGGCGTGCGGAGCTTCGCCTGAGCTCCGGTCTCCTCCCGCAGTTTCGATCCCGCGGGCTTCGCATCACGATCGTCTGCAATGCTTCACGCTCAATCACATCCCCCGCTTCTGGATCGCCCGGCTAGCAACGAGAACTCCCGTGCGAGGGATGAGTGGAGTCTAAGCGCAGTGCGAAGTCCGCCGGATTGATTTTGTGCGGGGTGTTGAATGCGCAGGAAAAATGCGCGCGACGGTGGGGGATAGGGACGAGGTCTATCCATATCCAGCGCCCGCTCTTCGCCGGTCGAAGCCGGACATTGCAGGCTTCGGCACAGCAGGTATCTTCTTTGCGGCTGGCTGGGCGTCATACACCGCCTCAGCGGGCTGCGTCGTGACCGTGCATCGGAGGGACGAAGGTGGACGCTAATTGTCGTCGTTGTGAGACGAAGATGGAACCGGGGTGGCTGCTAGATAGCGTCACCGTTGGGCAGAAGCACAGCGCTCATTTTGTCGAACCGACAATATGGATTGAGGGTGAAGCGGAACCGCTTCGGGACCGATGGGGCAGTGTCGAGGGTGCGGGATACGACACCAAATCCCGAGCGGTGTTGCGAACCAGCGCCTATCGCTGCAGCGCCTGCGGAATGCTCGAGCTCTACGCATTTCCTTTCAAGGAACCCTACGTGCGGCCTTGAGGCAGTGTGCTTTGCGTCGCGCTGACCGGCGGCGCGATGCAGGAGCGATCGGGCTTCCTTCGCCACAAAGCGACCGCAATCGGCCTCGGTTCGTCGTGCGCAGCAGTGCGCTTATCGACAAGTGTGCGCCTCACGCATCCGTAAATAGCGGCGGCGGCATCTCAGCCTTCAGGTACCAGAGGGAGGAGTCCTGATGATTGATGTGAAGGTGCGTGGTTTGGCGACCGCGCTCAGCTTTTTCTTGCTGGCGCCGCTGCCCAGCGCGCTGGCGCAAACTGCGTCTGACATTGTTGTAGCGGGCGTTCGGCCCGAACAGACTCAAGCTTTCGTTCAGCAGCTTGCAGCGATTTCGCCCATGGCCGATCAGCTGCCGCGGTGGGACGCAACCATATGCACGAGCATTGCAGGAATGCCGGCGCGCCAGGCGCAGTTCCTCGCAGATCGCATCGCGCAACGCGCCGCCGCCGTTGGCCTGCAGCCCGGCGGCCCTGGCTGCGTGGCGAACGTTGCGGTCTTCGTTACAGCGGATTCCGATACCTTTGCGCGCGAGCTTTTTGAGCGCGATCGCGCGATGTTCGCTTATTATCAAGAGAATGGCGTCTCGACGCTTGGTCAACAAGCGCTTGACGATTTTCTGACCACGCCGCGTGCCGTACGCTGGTGGCACGTGTCGCAAACCTTCGGCGCCGACGGTATCTCGCTTTCGGGCGACGCGGCGAGTGGCGGTATGGAGAATGCGCCGGCGGTTCGTTCAAGCGGGTCGCGTCTCAGCGGCAACACGCGCGAGGACCTCAAGCAGGCGATTGTCATCATCGACGCGAACCGCGTCCGCGGAGCGCAACTCGCGGCGCTTGCCGATTATCTATCGCTCGTCGTGCTGGCTCAGATCAATCCGCATGCGGTGACAGCTGAGTACCCGACAATTCTCAACCTGTTTGAAGGCGAAGGCGTGAACACCGACGGTCCGACCGCGCTGACGCAATGGGATCAAGCCTTTCTCGACGCACTCTACAAGACAGCGCGGAACGCCGCGAACCAGCGTCAGCAACAGGCGGACATTGCGCGCCGCATGCAGGGCGACCGGTCGTAGGGTTCGAACCTGAAGTGCCAACCTTGAGCGCCGCGGCCAAACCGCGGCGCTTCTTCTTATTGGCGGGCGTAATCGCGTACGATCGACTCCAGGAAGTCTCGCCCTTGATAGAGCGAGCGCACGCGGATCTTCTCGTTCAAGCCGTGCGCATTGGTTTCGCCGGGCGCGGAGAACATCCCGCTCATGCCGTAGGTGGGGATGCCCGCATTGTTGAGATGGCGCCCGTCGGTTGCGCCAGGGGTCATCACCGGGATGATCGGAATGCCGGGCCAGAGGCGCTCGGCGGCGCGCTCCACCGGCGTCAGGATTCGGCGCGTGAGCTGGGGCGGATGCGAGCCGTCGCGCCGGCGCACAATCTCAACAGCGACCTGTGGATCGCCGACCGCGCGCTGCAAGTCGGCTTGCAGTTGCTCTGGCGTGTGACCCTGCATAACGCGGCAGGACAGGGTGGCTGTGGCGCGTTGCGGCAGCGCATTGGCCGCGTGGCCAGCTTCAAGCTGCGTCGCCACGCAAGTGGTGCGCATGATGGCGTTGTAGGAAGGGTTTTGCGCGAGGACTGCGGCTGCCTCCGCATCGTTCGGATTGTGCGCAAGTGCGGTCATCGCCTCGCCTGTTGGGCCGCCCGCAATTGGCGCCATGCGTTCGAAGAAGGTGCGGGTGACTGGCGTGAGTTCGACTGGAAACTCAAACTGGGCCAGGCGTTCAAGTGCAGCGCTCAAGCGGTAGATCGCATTCTCCCGCACCGGCCGCGATGAGTGCCCGCCCGGGTTCGTCACCGTCAGTGTCGTGACTTGGTGGACCTTCTCGCCGGCTTGAATGTTCAGCGCCACGGGCTCGCCTTGCGGTGTCGATATGCCGCCCGCGCCTTCGTTGATGGCGAAATCGGCTTGCAGCCATTGGCGGTGATTGTTCAGCAGATAGTCGACACCATTGACGCGATTGGACGTTTCTTCACCGCAGGTGAGCGCGAGTCTGATTGTCCGACGTGGGCGGAAGTTCTCTTGGCGCAGCCGCACCATCAGATCGAGGAACACTGCCGCCATGGCTTTGTCATCGCTGGCGCCGCGCGCGTAGAAATAGCCATTCTCTTCGACGAGCGTGAACGGATCGCGCTCCCAGTCCTCGCGCCGCGCATCGACGACGTCGATGTGCGCGAGCAGCAGAACCGCACGGCTGGACGAGCCGCGCAGCACGGCGACGAGGTTGCCGTCGTCAGGCGCGCCGTCCGGGATGATTACCTGCGCGTCGCGCTCGGAATATCCGGCGTTGCGCAGGTGCACGAGCATGGCGTTGACCGCGCGCGTGCACGATCCCGTGCTCGGTGAACTGTCGATCTCGACCAGCTCTTCATAGATGGCGCGAAACGCGGCGCGGTCCGGCGTCAGCTCCTGCGCGGCGGCCGCGCCGCCAAACGCGGTGATTGCAAGTGCCAACAAAAATGCGCGCATCGGAACCCCCGTGCGCGGCAGTCAACAGCTTCGCAGCTTCAAGCGCAAGCGTGCCACGCTCAGATCCAGCGCCGCACGCGCTTGCAGTAGGCATCAAATTGCGCGCCGAACTGGCGGCGCATCTTCGCTTCCTCAAAAGGGATGAAGGCCCAGTTCGCCACGGCGAACATCAGTACCGGCGCTAGCAGCATCACTGGCCGGCCAAACCACAACGCGCCGCCGAGGCAGAGGGTCGTCATCGCCAGATACATTGGATTTCGCGTCAACGCGTAGACGCCGTTCGTCACGAGGGCGTTGTTGGTCTTTGACGTAGGAAGGAGCTGCGTCTTCGCCAGCCAGAACTGGATCATTGGCGCCAGCAAGAACGCGAGCGAGGCGGCGATGATCGCCGATCCGTGTGGCCGCGTCGCCATCACCGGCAGGGCCGCAAATAATGGCAGCAAGCTTATCCCGTACGTCGCCGCCAGCAAGAGCAAAGCCCACAGCGGCGGCGGGATCGCCCGCACTTAGTGCTGGCTCTTCGGCAGCCGCACGACGAGGCCGTCGAGTTCTGCGCTCACCTTGATTTGGCAAGAGAGGCGGGAGTTGTCTTCAACGTCGTTGGCGAAGTCGAGCATGGATTGCTCCATCGAGCTTTGCTCGCCGGTTTTCGCCAGCCACTCGGGATCAATATACACGTGGCAGGTCGCGCACGCGCAGGCGCCGCCGCAATCGGCGTCGATGCCGGGCACAGCGTGCTTCACCGCCGCTTCCATCACCGTCTGGCCGACAGGCGCTTCGACGACGTGCTCTTTGCCGTTGTGCTCAATGTACGTGATCTTCGGCATTTCTATCCTCAGCGCGCGCTCGCGACCAATTCCTTCATCGGCCGCGACATATCCTCAATAACATCCGGCGGGAGCGTTCTATTGGTCTGGATCAACATTTTCGCGCCCAGATACTCCGCCGGCCGGTTCACCGCATCCACGGCGATCAGCTTTTCGCCCTTGTAGTAGAACGCCGCGAAGGCGCGGTCAGCCATGACGCCACGGAACGCGATGCGATCGTAGCCTTGGAAGAGACCGGCGATCTGCAGCTTGAGATCGTATTGGTCCGACCAGAACCACGGTGCTTCCTCAGTGTGCTCCTTACCGCCGGTCAACACGGCCGCCACGATCTTCGCGCCCTCGACAGCGTTGTGGACGCTCTCCAACCGCGCGATCCGACCCTCGTAGTGAGCCATGGGGCGCGCGGCGCAATCGCCGATGGCGAAGATGTTCGGGTCCGAGGTGCGGCAGTGGCGGTCGGTGACGATGCCGTTGTTAACGGTCAGCCCGCACTGCTCGGCGATGGCGATGTCGGGCGTCACGCCAATGCCGGCGATTACGAGGTCGGCTGGCAACTCCGCGCCATCGGTGAGGCCGACGCCGGTCACGCTGTCGGCCCCTTTGATCACCGCGGCCTGACCACCGAGTACAAAGCGCACGCCTTGGCGTGTGTGTTCGTCGAGGAAGAAGCCCGCGACCTCGGGGCTGGTCACGCGCGCCAGCGGGCGAACGGCGGTTTCAACGACGGTGACGTCGAGCCCACATTGGCGCGCGACGGCGGCCACTTCCAAACCAATGTAACCGGCGCCGATCACAATCAGCTTGGCACCGGAGACAAAGCGCGCGCGCACGCCATCGACATCAGCTGCTGTGCGGAAGAGATGAACGCCATCGAGATCGGCGCCGACCAGCGGCAGCTTTCGTGGCTTCGCGCCGGTCGCAAGAATGAGCGCGTCATATGGCAACTCGCGGCCACCCTCGATGCGCACTTTGCGGTTGGCGCGATCGATCCAGACGGCGCGTGTTTTTGTGAGCAGCGCGATATGTTCTTCGGAATAGACCGAGGCCGGGCGCAGCATCAGGCGATCGATGTCCAGATCGCCTTTGAGATACGCTTTCGAGAGCGGCGGGCGTTGATAGGGCGCCACCGGCTCTTCGCCGATCAGTGTGATCTCGCCTTCGAACCCGGCCTGGCGCAGACGCTGCGCCGTCTCGCCGCCGGCCTGGCCGGCGCCGATGATGATGACGCGTCTGATTTCATCCACACTCACAGTGGCTTAGTGTTTGGGGCCTCTGCGGCTTACACGCAAGCCGCCCTTGATGCCGCGCTGCCCGGAGGGCAGCATTCGCGCCCGTGGCCACCCAAACCGCCCCCGATTCGCGCGTCGTCGCGCTGCCCGACGCCATGGCGACGTTGGCGTTCGGCCGCCGCCTGGGTGAGCGGATCGGACCGGGCGACGTCATTTGCCTTAGCGGCAATCTCGGTGCGGGGAAAACCACCTTAGCGCGGGGCGCGGTCGAGGCCTGGACAGGCTGCGCCGGCGACGTCCCCAGCCCCACTTACACCCTGGTTCAAACCTATGATGGCGAACGTGGCGAACTCTGGCATGTCGACCTCTACCGGCTGAAGCAGCCGGACGACGCCTGGGAGCTCGGCCTGGAGGACGCGTTCGCGAGCGCCGCCTGTTTGATTGAGTGGCCGGAACGATTGGGCGGGCAGCTGCCGGCCGATCGTCTCGATGTGGAATTGAAGCCGGAAGGCGAGGGCCGCACAGCCGCTCTCACCCCGCACGGCGCATGGAGAGCAAAGCTTGGATCGATCTGAAGCTCTGGCGCGTCTGTTGCGCGAGACTGGCTTCGACAAAGCCGAACGCACGCCACTGGCGGGCGACGCCTCCACGCGCCGCTACGAGCGCCTGCGCGACGGCGATCGCCGCGCCATGCTGATGGATGCGCCGCCAAGCGCCGAGAGCAAACCGTGCCCGCCGAGCGCCACGCCAGCTGAGCGCCGTACGATGGGGTGGAACGCGACAGCGCGTTTGGCTGCGTCGCGTGTCGAGGCGTTTGTGGCAGTCGCGAACTATCTCGAAAGCATCGGGCTTGCACCGCCGAAGATCTATGGCGCTGACTGCGAAGCTGGCTATGCGGTGCTTGAAGATCTCGGCGACGATCTGTTCGCCAACGTCATCCCGCAAGGCACGGACGAAATCGCGCTCTACGAAGAAGCTGCGCGTGTGCTGGCGCACGTGCACGCTGCGCCGCCGGCGCCATCGCGCCTTGAAGGCGCCGGCAACGCGACTTGGCCGCTGCTCGAATACGATGCGCTGGCGCTGGAAGTGAATGCGGACTTGTTCGTTGAATGGCTGCCGCGCGCTGCTGATGTCAGAATCGATGACGCTGCGCGCGCGCGTTGGGAAAAAGTCCGCGACGGCCTGATCGTAAAGGCGCTGGGTTTTCCGCGCGCCTTCACCATTCGTGACTATCACGCCGAAAATCTGCTTTGGTTGCCGAGCCGCGGCGGCTTGCAGCGCGTGGGCTTGCTGGATTTCCAGGATGCGATCCGCGGCTGGCGCGGCTGGGACTTCTCTATGTTGCTCCACGATGCGCGCCGCGATGTGAGTCCGGCCGCGCACGAAGCCGCCGTCCGCGCTTATCTTGAAGCATCCGGCGCCAGCGAGGCGGAATTCCAGCGCGAGCTGGCCGTGCTCGGCGCCATCAACACGATGCGCATTCTCGGCATCTTCTCGCGGCTCACCTCGCGCGATAACAAGCCACGCTACCTCGCGTTCATGCCGCGCATGTGGGGCCATTTGGGCCGCACCTTGGAGCATCCGTCGCTCGCTGATGCGCGGGCGTTCGTGAACGACGTTGCGCGGCCATATCTGGAGAAGGCGGCTTGATCCCGCATACAGCCATGGTGCTCGCCGCGGGTCTTGGCACCCGCATGCGCCCGCTCACCAATGATCGCCCGAAGGCGCTCGTTGTCGTTGGCGGCAAAACGCTGATCGATCACAACCTTGATCGCCTCGTCGCGGCTGGCGTGAAGCGTGCGATCGTGAACGTGCACGCCTTCGCCGATCTGCTGGAAGCGCACCTGCAACGCCGCACCGATATCGAGATCGTGATTTCGGATGAACGCGCGCAGCTTATGGAAACTGGCGGCGGCATTCGCCAGGCGCGGGCACTGCTTGGCGACGATCCGATCATCGTCTGCAATATCGATAGCGTTTGGGAAGAGTGGAACGGCTCGGCGCTCACGCGTCTCGCTTACAGTTTCAATCCGGCCAAGCACGGCGCGAAGTTGATGCTGGCGCAGATGGATCAGTGCTTGGGCTTCGAGGGCGCCGGAGACTTCTTCATGGACGAGGGCGGCAAGCTCTCGTTTCGCGATGACGCGCCGAGCGCGCCATGGGCCTACACGGGCGCGCAGATCATCGACCCGCGCATTGTCGATGATGAGCCGCTGGAGCCGTTTGGCTTTATGCGCGTCTGGCGGCGTCTGCAGAGTGATGGCCGCCTGCACGGCGCGCCGCTCGGCGGCTTCTGGATGCACGTCGGCGATCCGCAAGCGCGCGAACAAGCTGAGGCACGATTGGCGAGGGCGGCGTGAGTTCGCTCTCGCTCGGGCTGCCCGAACCTCTGTTCGGCGGCCCGGCGCCGCGGTTGCGCGCGATACCGGCGTCCGAGCCATTTCTGGATCTATTGGCCGAAGCCATGATCGCCGCGCTGAAGCGCGACGACGATCCGTTCGCGCTTGCCGATGCTTTGGTGCTGTTGCCCAACAAACGTTCGCGGCAAGGACTAATTGATGCCTTTGCGCATCGCCTCGGCGGTGCAGCTTTGCTGCCAACCATTCGTCCACTCGGCGATCCTCATGCAGACGACGATCCCGACATCTGGGGCGCCGACCCGATCAGCGCCGAGATCCTGCCGCCGATCGACAAGATGCAGCGGCGCATGCAACTCGCGTCGCTCATCCGCCGACGCTCGGTCGCGGAGAACGGCGTCGACGATCCCGCCCGCGCCATCGCGCTCGCCGACGAACTCGGCAAGCTGCTCGACAGCGCCGCGACCGTCGACAAAGTCGATTGGAAGAAGCTGCCGAAGCTGGTCGAGGAAATCGATCTCGCCCGCCACTGGGCCAGCTCCGCCGCGTTCCTTGACATCATCGCCAGCTTTTGGCCCGCGCATCTGAAGGAGCAGGGCGTCAGCGATCCTGCCGAGCATGGCGCCGCACTCCGCCACGCGCTTGCCGCGCGCTGGAAAGCCGATCCGCCAAAGCGCCCCATCATCATCGCCGGCTCCACCGGCTCGCAAGCGACGACGCGCGAGCTGATGAAGGTCGTTTCGCGGTTGCCGAAAGGCGTCGTCGTGCTGCCGAACATCGACGTCGATCTCGACAATGACAGCTGGCGGCTGATCGGCGACCAGCATCCGCAATACGCTCTGAAGCACACGCTCGCTGCGCTCGGCGTCGAGCGTCACGCAGTGCCGATGCTCAAGTTCGAGGATGAGAAGGGCCGTGCTCGCCGCGTGCTGATGCGTGAGGCGCTGGCGCCGGCGGAGAAAACCGCGGACTGGATCGCACGCCTCGCCGCGATCGGCGGCGCGGCGTTCGTGAAGCACGGCGCCAGCGGCCTACGTTTGCTTGAGGCGGCAACAGAGGACGAAGAAGCTACCGCTATCGCACTCTTGGTGCGCGAGAAGCTCGACGAACCAAGCGGGAATGCCGCCGTCGTCACGCCGGACGCGGCGCTGGCGCGGCGCGTTGAAGCCAAGCTCGCGCGTTGGGGTATCGAGCCAAGCGTCTCGCACGGATCGCCATTGCGTGAAACCGATGCTGGCCGTTTGATCGCGCTTCTCTGCGAATTGGCGCACGATCCAGCCGAACCGGTTGCGCTAGCGGCGTTGCTGAAGCACCCGCGTGTCGACCTGGCGACCGATGGGTACGGCTACACAATCCTTGAGCATGAAGGTTTCCGCGGCGCTCGCCGGCACCAGGACTTGAGTGACCTCGCCAACCTCGGCGAACGCGATCCCGACGACAAGGTGAAGAACTGGCAGCGCGCGCGCGCGATCGTAGAAGCCGTCGCGGAGGCCCTGGCGCCGCTGACGAAGATCATGTCGCAGAAAGAGGTGACGCTTTCTGTGTTCGCCGATGCGCTCAGCCGATCTGCCGAAAGGCTTACCAAGTATGACGTCTGGCAAGGCCGCGATGGCGAGGGCGCGTCGCGCCTGCTGCGTGAGGCTAACCAGTTCGGCGCCGAACTTGGCTTGATCAACGCCTACGCCGCGCCGCGCGTGCTGTTGCGCCTGATGGACGATCACCAGGTCGCGCCGGTGCAATCCTCTGGCGAAGCGCGCGTCGCCATTTGGGGCTTGCTTGAAGCGCGGTTGCAGCGGCGTGATCTGATGATCCTCGCAGGCCTCAATGAGGGTGTCTGGCCAACGCCGCCAGCCCAGGATCCATTTCTCTCGCGAGTCATGCGTGAGAAGTTGGGCTTGCCATCGCAAGATGCTCGCATTGGCCTGGCCGCACACGACTTCGCGCAGCTCGCCAATGCGCCAAACGTGGTGATTACACGTGCGTTTCGCCGTGAAGGCTCGCCGACGCTGGCCTCGCGGTGGCTGTGGCGGCTCAAGACCTTGGTGCGAGGCGCGAAGGCCGAGCTGCAATCTGCGAATACCTATCTGGACTTCGCCAAGAAGCTCGATGAACCGGAGACGACTACGCCCGTCAAACCGGTGCAGCCGCGACCGCCGGCGGGCAAGCGCCTGACGCAAATCAGCGTCACGCAGGTCGAAACGCTGATCCGCGATCCGTACGCTATCTATGCGCGCCGCATTCTGAACCTCGATCATCTCGATCCGATCGGGGCCGAAGCCGGTCCGGCCGAGCGTGGGACCGCCGTTCACCGCGCCATCGAACGGTTCGGCGACGGCGGCGATCCGGTTGAGCTGTCGCGGCTTCTTGATGAAGAACTCCGCTGGCACGGCATCGCTCCCGAACGCCGTGCGGCTGATCGCGAGCGACTGCTGACCTCCATCAGCGCGCTCATCGCGTGGTTCAAGGAGCGCAGTTCGCGCGGCGCCCTTATCTATCGCGAAAAGTACGGCAAGATGCCGGTCGATGGCGTGAATCTTACCGGCATCGCTGACCGCATCGAAATTGGCCCCGACCACGTCGCCATTCTCGATTTCAAAACCGGCAAGCCGCCAACCAACGAGCAAGTGAACAGCGGCCTCAGCCCGCAGCTCTTGCTCGAAACCGCGATGTTGATGTCAGGTGCGATCGAGGACGTGCCGAAGGCGACGCCGACCGAGCTGGTCTATTGGCAGTTTGGCGGCTCAAAGCCTGCGCCGCAGGTGGTCGAAGCTGAAGGTGGGCCGGTGCTCGCGGCCGAGCGGGCGATGAAGTCACTCCGTAGTTTGCTCGCGCGTTACGCCAAGGCGGAGCAAGCATTTTTCTCCAAGCCGCGCGTTCAGTTCCTGAAGCCGTACGACGAGTACGATCTGCTCGCGCGCCGCAAAGAATGGGCAGACGAAGTAGGTGACGAATGAGCGAGCCGCTCGACGCCGTCGCCGAAGCCACGCGCGCCCAAGGGCAAGCGGCGCATCCGCACGTCTCAGTGTTCGTCACCGCGAATGCCGGCTCAGGCAAGACGAAGGTGCTGGTCGATCGTATTGCGCGCCTGCTGCTGGAAGGCTCGAAGCCGTCTGCGTTCCTTTGCATCACTTACACCAAGGCAGCCGCCGCGGAGATGCAGCGCCGCTTGTTTGAGCGTCTCGGCGGCTGGTGTGTCGCTGACGATAAGAGCCTGTCCGCCGAGTTGGAAAAGCTCGGCGCCAGCGCCGCCGATCTCCCGCGCGCCCGCGCACTCTTCGCCCAGGCGCTCGAAACGCCGGGCGGTCTGAAAATCCAAACCATTCACGCCTTCTGCGAGCGTTTGCTCGCGCGCTTTCCGCTCGAGGCCAACGTGCCTCCGGGATTCGACATAGCCGACGAGGCGCGCTCGGCGGAATTGCTGGGCTCCGCCCGCGCCAAGGCGGCGCTCTCCGACGGCGGCCCGCGCGACGCGTTCCGCCGTTTCGCCAAGCGCCTCTACAGCGATCACCTCGAGGGCCTTCTTGATCGGCTCGCGCTCCGTCGTGGCGAGTTCCATCGCTTCGCACAAAGACATCAAGGCGAACTCTTTGCCGCCCGGGCGCTTCGAGATCGGCATGGCGTCACACAGAACGCCGAAGATTACACACGCGAGTTTCTTTCGCGTTGGCGCTGGCATGAGTTCCGCGATGCTGCGGCAGCGCTCGAAACCTCGTCGACACAGGATCAGAACACAGCGGCGCGCTTGCGCCTTCTTCTCGCCTGTGTTGATGGGGACGCGAGCGAAGCAGAGATTTTGCGCGCCTGTTTTGACGTCGCGTTCACCTCTGGCGGAACCGTCTACAAGAAGGTTGTCACGGCCAAGTTCGCCGCCGCGCATCCATGGATCGAGCCGCACCTGAAAGCGTTCTTCGATACCTGCGAAGAAGCGCGCGACACGCTCAATGCGATCGAACGCGCCGAGGACGCCGTCGCCGCCCTCGCGCTCGCGCTGAAGCTCGATGAGGCGTATGGCGAAGCGAAGGCTCGCGCCGGCGTGCTCGATTTCGATGATCTTATTGAGCACGCGCAGGCGCTGCTTCAGCGTTCCGAGGCTGCGCCCTGGGTGCTCTACAAGCTCGACGGCGGCCTTGATCACATCCTGATCGACGAAGGCCAGGACACTAGTTCGGCGCAGTGGGAGTTGATCACACCGCTGCAGAACGAGTTCTTTGCCGGCGCCGGCGCGCGCGAGCGCGAACGCACCGTGTTCTCGGTCGGCGATCCAAAGCAGAGTATTTATGCCTTCCAGGGCGCCGATCCTGAGCGCTTCCTCGGAGAAGCGCAAAATCTCGCGACCCGCGTCCATGCAGCGGCGAAGCAGTTCAAGGCGCCGGAACTGCGCACCTCCTTCCGCTCGTCGCCGGAAGTTCTGCGCGCCGTCGATGAGACGATGAAGGGCAAGCCGCTCATTGCTGGTCCCGGCGCGCACGACGAGGTTGTCCACCTCGCGGCGCGCGCCAAGGAGTGCGGCGTGGTGGAGGTTTGGCCTTTCACGCCGAAGCCGGTGATTGCGGATGCCGAGCCGTGGGATGCGCCGATGGACTTGGAGCGCGAGAGCAGTGCTCACGTCGTGCTCGCGAGACACCTCGCCAAGCGGATCAAAGCGATGATCGAGGCGCGAGAGGCGGTCTGGGAGAAGGGGGCGCTCCGTCCGGTGTGCGCGGGCGACGTGCTGGCGTTGGTGCGCAAGCGCGGCGCGATGTTCCGCGAGCTGATCAAGGCGTTCAAGCGCGAGGGGCTGCCGGTCGCCGGCGCGGACCGCATGGTATTGCGTGAAGAGCTCGCGGTGCAGGATTGCCTCGCGCTGATGCAAGTGGCGCTCGATCCGGCCGATGATCTATCGCTCGCCTGCGTGCTCAAGGGACCTTGGTGCAATCTCACCAGCGATGACGAGGACATATTCCCGCTGGCCTATGACAGAGGTCACGAGCGCCTGATCGATCGCTTGTTTGCAAACACCGACCGTAGGTACGCGCATGCGCAGAGTTTCATCCGCGAACTCACGGCGCGCCGCGGCGCCGATCCCTTTGCGTTCTTGAGCTGGGCGCTGGAGACGGCGCATGATGGCCACTCGGGTTGGTTCCGCATCTTCTCGCGCCTCGGCCCGGAGACGCGCGATCCGCTCGAAGAGCTGCTTCAGCGCGCGCTGAAGTTGCCGCATCACGTCGCGCCGACACTGCAGCGTTTTCTCTATGATATCGAGCTCGATGCCGAGCAGATCAAACGCGAGCTGGAGGCCGAAACCGGCGCAATCCGCGTGATGACCGTGCACGGTGCTAAGGGGCTCGAAGCGCCGGTCGTCATCCTTCCCGATTCCACCGGCGATGTTGGCGATACACCTGACAATGGTCTTCTGTTCGACAACGATGACGGGCCGTTTGTCTCCTTCAGCGCCAAGGGTGACGACGAGCGCTGCGCCGAAGCGCGTGCGGCGCACAAGGAGCGCATGCTCGGCGAACACTGGCGGCTGCTTTACGTTGCGATGACGCGCGCCCGCGATTGCCTCATCGTTTGCGGCCCACAGTGGAGGAGTGGTGAAGCGCCGAGTGTGAGCTGGCGCGCGAACGTCGAGACCGCGCTTGATGCGCTTGGTGCGGAGAAATTCGAAACGCCATTCGGCGAAGGCCTGCGGCTCGGCAAACCGCAAACCGCGGACGCTCAAACTCGGGCGCCGAGGGCGCAGGTCGTTCTACCAGAGTGGGCGCGCACGTCTGTGCCGGGCGCCGCGCGTATCGAGATCGCGGCGCCTTCGCGTCTGCATCGCATCGATCCAGCGCTGTTCTCACCGCGCGGCGATGGTCAGAAGCGCTTCCGCCGTGGCCGCTTGATTCACGGTCTGTTGGAGCGCCTGCCGGAACTTGCGCCAGAGAAGCGCGAAGCGTCCGCGCTCGCATGGCTGAAGCGTCAGGGCGTAGAAGAGGCGCAGGCGGAGACGTTCGCGCGCGAAGCGATGGCCGTGATCAACGATGCGCGTTTCGCCGCCGTGTTCTCGCCAACCAGCCGTGCCGAGGCGCCGATCGTTGGCGTGGTGAAGGGCAAAGCCATTCGTGGCGTCGTCGATCGCTTGGCGGTCGAGCAGGATCGCGTGATCGTGCTCGACTTCAAGACCGACCGCCCGGCGCCAACTGATGCCGCTGCGGCGCCCGATTCCTACGTCATGCAGCTTGCGCTCTATCGAGAGGTGTTGCGGAGGATCTTCCCAGGGAAATCCGTGTCCTGCGCACTGCTGTGGACGGAAAAGCCCCACCTCATGGAGCTGCCCGAGGCCCGTCTGGACGGTGTTTTCGCTACGTTCGCCTGAGGTTGAATCCTTGATCGGCGCACCCTACATCGGGCGGACAAATTTCACGGTTCCGAAGGAGCAAATCCCGTGGCTACCACCAAAGTTTCCGACGATAGTTTCGATGCCGACGTGCTGAAGTCAGGCCGTCCGGTCCTCGTGGACTTCTGGGCGGAATGGTGCGGCCCCTGCAAGCAGATCGGCCCGGCGCTTGAAGAGATCGCCAATGAAATGGGCGATCGTGTGCAAGTCGTGAAGCTGAACATCGATGACAATCCAATGACGCCAGGCAAGTATGGCGTACGCGGCATCCCAACGCTGATGGTGTTTAAGGATGGCAAGGTCGCTTCGACCAAGGTCGGCGCGATGCCGAAGTCGAAGATTGTCGAGTGGCTGAACGAGAGCGTCTAAGCGCTCTCCGCCGCCAACGCTTCGGCGGCCAGCAAAAACGATCCGCAGATCAACACGCGCGGCGCAGGCAACTGCGCCGCGTTTTGCATAGCTTCGCTCAGCGACGCAGCCGCTTGCACATGCTTGTCGAGCTGGCGCGCAAGCGATGCGATCTGATGGGGCTCAACGTGTTCGTTACTCAACGGCACGGCGATAATGCGATCGGCGCCGCGCGCAATAGCGCCAATGAATGTCGCCGAATCCTTGCGTTTGCGCAGTCCGACGATAACGACGTTCTCTCCGCCGCGCCGTATCTTCATCTGTTCCAGCGCGCGAGAGAGCGCCTGCGCTGCGTGTGCGTTGTGACCGCCATCGACCCAGACTTCGCCTCCGGCAGCGCGAATTGACACGCTGAACGGACCCCGCGTCAGCGGTTGTAAACGCCCTGGCCATTCTGCCCGTTCGACGCCGGCGGCGAACGCTGCTTCATCGATTTCGGCTGCGCCGGAGAGCAGCAGCGCTGCGCACGCGAGTCCCGCATTGTCGATCTGATGCTGCCCCTGCAACCCAGGCAGCGGCAGATCGAGCGCGCGGGTCTCAGTTTGAACGACAAGGCGCCCGTGGCTCGCGTACGCGTCCCATTCCACGCCGCAGCGAAAGAGGGACGCACCGACCCGCTTCGCATGCGCTTCGACAACCTCCATTGCTCGCGGCGCTTGGCGCGCGATGACCGCAGGGGCGCCAGCTTTCAAGATGCCAGCCTTGTGCGCGGCGATCTCCGCCAGCAGCATGCCGAGCGCATCCTGATGATCCAAGCCGACAGGCGTGATCACGCTCGCCGCCGGCGTGTCGATCACATTGGTGGAATCATCTCGCCCGCCCATGCCGGTTTCGATGAAAGCGAGCGCCGCTTGGTGTTCACGAAAGAGCAGGAGAGCCGTGGCCACTTGTGCATCGAATTGCGTGAGAGAAGGCGCAACGCGCGCGACGTCCTCAGCTGCTTCAAGCAAAGCGCGATCATCGGCGAAGCGGCTTGAAACTAAGAAGCGTTCATTCAGCTGGAAGAGATGCGGTTTAGTGAAAGCGTGAACTCTCAAACCAGCGGCCTCAGCAATCGCGCTCATGAACGCAATCGTCGAGCCTTTGCCGTTTGTGCCCGCTACGTGAATGACAGGTGGCAGCGAAAGCTGCGGTGAGCCGAGCGCCTCAAGCGCCCTGCGGAGCAGTCTCAAATCGAACGGCTTTCCGTGCCCGAACTCGGGGCCGAACAGTTCTTCGAATCTGCGTTGAACCGGGTCGTCCACCGGCGTGACGTTACTCCGCCGCTTTCGCGCGCGGCGGCGCCGCCTGCTTCGGCGGCTTTGCCTTGTCTTTGCTGGGGGGGGCATCGGTGGCGACGTCGGCGAAATCCACCGTCTCACTGTCGCCCTGCACCACCGCGCGCTGGTGCATCAGCACAGAGAGCAATGTCGCGATCGTCGCCTTCAGCTTGCGGCGATCGACGACCATGTCGACCATGCCCTTGTCCAGCAGGTACTCAGAGCGCTGGAAGCCTTCCGGCAATTTCTGGCGAATTGTCTGCTCGATCACGCGCGGGCCAGCGAAGCCGATCAGCGCGCCGGGCTCGGCAATGTGAACGTCGCCGAGCATGGCGTAGCTCGCGGTCACGCCGCCTGTCGTCGGATCGGCGAGCACGACGAGATAGGGAAGCCCTGCTTCGCGCAGCATTTGGATCGCCAGCGTCGTACGCGGCATTTGCATCAGCGAGAGAATGCCCTCCTGCATCCGTGCGCCGCCGGAGGACGTCACCATGATCATTGCCGCTTTGCGGCGCACCGCAGCTTCAGCCGCCGCAATGAACGCTTCGCCCGCAGCCATGCCGAGCGAGCCGCCCATGAATTCGAAGTCCTGGACGAGCACGACAGCGTGCGCGCCGCCGATGCGACCATAGCCGGCCGCCATGCAGTCTTCGCGCTGCACTTTCGCGCGAGCGGACTTCAGACGGTCAGCGTACTTCTTGTCGTCCTTGAATTTCAGCGGATCGTTTTCGACCTTCGGCAGCGGGATCGTCTGCCACGCTTGCTCATCGAACATGATCTTGAAGCGGGCGTCCGGCCCGATGCGCATGTGGAAGCCTGAGGGCGTCACCCAATCGCCAGCTTCGAGCTCCGCGCGATAGATCAACTCGCCGGAAAGCGGGTCCTTGATCCAGAGATTGTCAGGCGTCTCGCGCGCGTCTTCCGGCTTCTTTTTCGACAAGCCGGGCCGCGCAAAATTCGACAGCCAGTTCATGCGGGTGTTCCTTCAAGTTCACGCGCTGAGCGCACAGCTTCGCTCAACTGAGCGACCTTGCGCAAGACGCGTTCAACCGCCTGGGGCGCTGGCCCGGCGGCTATTTCGTCCACAAAGGCGGAGCCAACGACGACGGCGTCCGCACTTACTGCAATGGCGCGAGCCGCTTCTGGCTCGCGCACCCCAAAACCGACGGCGATGGGGAGGGAGGTGGCGCGCTTTAGCCTTTCCACTGCCGCGCGCACATCGGCGGAGGTCGCGGCGTTGACGCCTGTGACCCCAGCCACCGAGACATAATACAAGAAACCGGAAGCGCCCGCGAGCACCTTGGTTAAGCGGTTATCATCCGTAGTCGGCGTCGCAAGGCGGATGATGGAGAGGCTGTTGGCGTCGAAGGCGGCGCTGAGCGGCGCATCTTCTTCCGGCGGCAGATCAACGATGATGGCGCCATCGGCGCCGGAGGCGGCCATCGCTTGCGCGAACGCATCGTAGCCCATCGTCTCGATCGGATTGGCGTAGCCCATCAGGATCAGCGGCGTGTCGGAATTGGTTTCGCGAAAGCGGCGTGCGAGTTCGAGCGTTTGCCTCAGCGAACCGCCAGCCTTCAGCGCGCGCAGCGCAGCTTTCTGAATGCTCGGCCCGTCCGCCATCGGATCGGTGAACGGAAAGCCAAGCTCAATTACGTCCGCGCCTGCCGCCGGAAGCCCGCGCAAAATCTCGAAGCAGGTTTCGTGATCCGGATCGGACGCCATCACATACGCAACGAGGCCTGCGCGGCCTTCGCGTCTTAGCGCAGCAAAGCGGGAGGCGAGGCGCGTGCTCAACCCGGTTGCGCTCCGTTGCAACGCGGCGTGCGATCAAGCGCGAACCAGAGCACGGTGACCTGCGAGTTCCGTTCGCTCGGCGGATAGTCGCTCGGGAAGATGTTCAGCACGTGGCGGCAGTTGTTCTCGTCTGTGCGTACCGCGGTCATACCGCCCGGCACGTAGGAGCCCTGGTGCCAACCCGCGGCGCCAAGTTGGCCAATATATTGTGAGCTGACTTGAGCGCCGATGATTCGCGGCATCGTCACGCACGCGATCTCAAAGCGTGCGGTATCCGTGATCGATGAGGGGTAGTGGCAGTCTTGCGGCACGATCGAACCGTCGACGATCTCAAGATTGAGCGAGTCCGGCAGCAAGTGCGTCGGCGTTTCCTGTGCAACAGCGGGCGTTGCGAAAGCGGCGGCGAGATACAGCGCGGCGATTGTCTTGGTGAACTTCAAAGCTTCACTCCCAACGCATCAGCGACAGTGAAGACGTCTTTATCTCCACGCCCGCAAAGGTTCATGATCAGCACGCCATCCTTACCGATCTCGCGCGCCACATCTCCAACACGCGCCAGCGCATGAGATGGTTCCAACGCCGGCAGGATGCCTTCGAGTTTGGCGCACAATTTGAACGCTTCGAGCGCTTCGGTGTCGGTGGTGCTGAGATATTGCGCGCGGCCGATATCGTGCAGATACGAATGTTCCGGCCCGACACCCGGATAATCCAGGCCGGCGCTGATCGAGTGGCCTTCGAGAATTTGGCCGTCTTCGTTCTGCAGCAGATAGGTGCGGTTGCCGTGCAGCACGCCAGGCCGTCCGCCGTTGATCGCGGCGCTATGCTCAAAGCGATCGTCGATGCCGTGGCCCGCCGCTTCAACCCCGATCAAGCGCACGCTCTCGTCGGCGATGAACGGGTGGAAGAGGCCGATTGCGTTCGAGCCGCCGCCGATGCACGCCATCACCGCATCCGGCAGACGGCCTTCGCGGTCCAAGATCTGCGCGCGCGCCTCGCGACCGATCACGCTTTGAAAATCGCGGACCATTTCCGGGTAGGGGTGCGGGCCGGCGGCGGTGCCGATGCAGTAGAACGTATCCGCGACATTGGTGACCCAATCGCGCAGCGCTTCGTTCATCGCGTCTTTCAGAGTCGCGGCGCCGCTGGTCACCGGGCGCACTTCCGCACCCAGTAATTTCATCCGGAAGACGTTCGGCTTCTGGCGCTCGATATCCGTCGCGCCCATGAACACGACGCAGGGTAAACCCAAACGCGCGCACACAGTGGCCGTCGCGACGCCGTGTTGGCCTGCGCCGGTTTCTGCGATGATGCGCGTCTTGCCCATGCGCAGCGCTAGCAGCACTTGGCCGAGGCAATTGTTGATCTTGTGCGCGCCGGTGTGATTGAGTTCGTCGCGCTTGAAGTAAATCTTCGCGCCGCTGTGATGCTCGGTGAGCCGCTCTGCGAAATAGAGAGGCGAAGGCCGGCCCACATAATGGGTCCAGAAGTCGGCCATGGTCGCTGCGAATGCCGGATCAGCTTGTGCGGCGCGGTAGTGGCGCTCGAGATCGAGCACCAGCGGCATCAGGGTCTCGGCCACGAAGCGCCCGCCGTACTGGCCAAAACGGCCTTCGGCGTCGGGTAGCTCCTGCCAGTTGCGGCGAACGTCCATGGGGGAGAGTTATACTTCCGCAGCCGCCAAGAATTGGGCGATCAGGAGGGGGTCTTTTACGCCTGGAGCCTTTTCCACACCAGACGAGACATCCACAAGCTCAGCGCCGGATACCTGGATCGCTTCCTTGACATTGCCGGGGTTCAGGCCTCCCGCCAGGAACCAGGGCCGAGCGATCTGGGCGCCAGACATGACCTGCCAGTCAAATGGCAACGCATTGCCCCCGGGCAGGCCGCCCTTGGGCACCTGGGCGTCGAACAGGAAGAAGTCCACGACCGGATAGAAGGGCGGCAGCGTTTGGAAATCCTCGTGGGTCGCGATGCCTACGGCCTTGATGATGCCGCGCCGGGCGAAGGGTCTAACCTCTGTCACCCGCTTCAGCGTTTCCTGGCCATGCAGCTGAATCCAGTCAGGCTGCGCGGCTGCTACGGCGGCGGCGATGTGAGCGTCGTCGGGATTGACGGTCACGAGCACGGTTTCGACCCGGCCGCGGGCACGCGCCGCGAGTGACGCGAGCTTGTCCATGGTGAGAAAACGCGGGCTTTTCGGATAGGTCACGAAGCCCACAAAGCGCGCGCCGCCTTCGATGGCGGCGTCGAGCGCTTCGACGCTGGTTATTCCGCAGATTTTGGCGTCAGGCATGGGCGGACGCGTTTAGCAGGGCGTCCGCCGCGATGCGAGGACCTACTTCTTCAGCAGGTCGCGGATTTCGGTCAATAGCTTGATGTCCGCCGGCGTCTCGGCGACCGGGGCGGGCTTTTCCTCTTCCTTCCGCTTCATCGAATTCATCGCCTTGATCACCATGAAGAGCACCCAGGCGACGATGACGAACTTCAGCACCGCTGTGAGAAACTTGCCGTAGGCAAAGACCGCGCCCTGCTCGCGCGCCGCGTCGAGCGTCGTCGCCGTCACCGCATCGGAAAGGGGGAAGAAGTAGTTAGAGAAATCAAGGCCGCCGGTCACCGCGCCGACCAGGGGCATGATCATGTCGTCCACGAGCGAGGAAACGATGGTCCCAAAGGCCGCGCCGATGACGACGCCGACCGCGAGGTCAACAACATTGCCCTTGAGCGCGAACTCACGAAATTCCTTCAGCATCGACATCGAGCGGCTCCGCTTAGTTTCGAGTTACCGTCCCTTGCACCGCTTCGACCCCAAATTCCAGTCGCGCTACGGTTGACTAAGGTATCCTGTACTCGAAATTACGAGTCGGGCAGGCGAAGCGGGGGTTGATATGAGTCCAGGAACTATCTGGCGCGTGGTATGGCCGGAGCGTGGGCCGATGTTCGCCATTGTCGGCGGGATCGTTTCGCTCGCAGGCGACTTCGCGAGCTTCCTTGGGAACATCGCTTCTCCGCAGATTCTCGTATGGCCGGCGGTTGGCCTAGCGGGTCTGCTCTCCTGGTTTTGTTTCGGGCAGGTCGGAAAGCTCGCGGCTGATGCGCCTGCTGAATCGCGCGAGGCGGCTATTCAGTGCCGCGAGTGCGACGCCTTTCGCGTCATGCTGTTTGCCAGCATCGGCGTCGTGCTTTTGCTGCTTGCCGGGCAGGGCACGACGGCCACGGAGCGTATCGGCGCCCAGCTCGGGCTCATCCAAGAGGACATCGCGGCTGTTCGTGAAGACACGACAGCTATTCGTGATGTCACGTCTTCGTCCGAACTGGTGCGCAATCCGCGCAGCGCCGACGACTTCTTCCGCAATGCATGGATTCACAACATTGTCCGCCGCGACAACGAGGCGGCATGGCAAAGCATCCAGGAACTCTATGGCCGCCACACGCCCAACAAGCTTGACGCCGCCGATCTCTACTTCAACACCGGCCGCCTGCATCTGACGCGCGATCGGTTGTTGGCCCAGATGATTGAAGTCGGCCGCTCGCGGCGGGACGCATCGATGTTGGTGATCGCGGCGCGCAACTTAGAGTCCAACCAAGAGGCGATTGCCCTCTACGATGAAGCGCGCGGCATCGATCCGGACTTGCCGTTTTCATATTGGGACGTCTCGCGCCTGCAATTCATGCAAGTCACCAGCGGCGCCACTTCGCGCGAGAACCTTGCCTCCGCGCAGGCCGCGGTTGCGGGTCACGAGCGCTTCCTGGAAGTGGCGTCCCGCAAGCCGGTGGCGAGCTATTTCTACCTGCCGCAACATCAGCCAGACTATGAATCACTGGCGAGAACCCAGCTGGAGTCATTTCGTTCGAACGCGCAGACCTGGGAGCGCATCGTCCTACAACAGGATGAGATGGAAGCGCGCCGCCGTCGCTAGCTTCGCGATGCGCGGGGTGACGTCCGCGCGCTCTTCACGGCTCTTCGCCGCCATTCACTTTGAGCCGGAGCTCTTTTCCCGGCTTGAAGAACGGCACCTTCTTGGCCTCGACCTTCACGGTCGCGCCCGTGCGTGGGTTGCGTCCGGTGCGGGCGTCGCGCTTGCGCACGGAGAACGCGCCGAAGCCGCGCAGCTCCACGCGTCCGCCTTGGGCCAAAGCGACGGCGATTTCGTCCAGCACGATGTCGACGGCGTGCTCGATTTCGGCTGCCTTCAGCGGCGCCATTTCTTCCTGCAGCCTGTTGACCAGCTCCGAGCGCAGCATGTGCGATCCCTTGAGTTCCCCGTTGGGGCGATAGAGGACCGATGAGCCCCCCGCGTCAACACCCAGAGAATTGAAAAGGCCAAGAAAAAGGGCCCGGCGTCGCCACCGGGCCCCAAACCTTGCCGCCGGTAGCGGCGTAAGTGCTTATTTCTTGTCCTTCAGCGCGGCGCCGAGAATGTCGCCGAGCGAAGCGCCAGAGTCCGACGAACCGAACTGCGCGATGGCTTCCTTCTCGTCGGCCAATTCCATGGCCTTGATCGAGAGGGCGACCTTGCGGCTCGACTTGTCAAAGCCCGTCACCATCGCGTCGAGACGATCGCCGACCGAGAAGCGGTCAGCGCGTTGCTCTTGGCGATCGCGCGAGAGGTCCGACTTGCGGATGAAGGTGCGCAGCGCGTTGCCTTCGCCGAACGCCACTTCGATGCCGCCCGTCGCCACATCGACGACTTCCGCCGTGATGATCTGACCGCGCTTGAAGTCGGCGTCGGCCATCGGGTCGGCGTCGACTTGCTTGATGCCGAGCGAGATGCGTTCCTTCTCGACATCGACGTCGAGAACCTTCGCTTTGACCATGTCGCCCTTGTTGTAGCGGGTGAGGGCCTCTTCGCCTTGGGCGTCCCAAGCGATGTCCGACAGGTGGACCATGCCATCGAGTTCCGGCGTGAGACCGACGAACAGACCGAACTCGGTGATGTTCTTGATCTCGCCTTCGATCACCGAGCCAACGCCATGCTCAGCGACGAATGCATCCCACGGATTGGCTTGCACTTGCTTGATGCCGAGCGAGATGCGGCGCTTTTCGCCGTCCACGTCGAGCACTTGCACATCGACTTCCTGAGACGTGCTCAGAATCTTCGACGGGTGCAGGTTCTTCTTGGTCCAGCTCATTTCGCTGACGTGCACGAGGCCTTCAACGCCTGGCTCGAGCTCAACGAACGCGCCGTAGTCGGTGATGTTGGTGACACGACCGGTGAACTTGCCGCCGGCCGGGTACTTCGCGTCAACGCCATCCCACGGATCGGTCAGCAATTGCTTCATGCCGAGCGAAATGCGCTGGGTGTCCGGATTGATCTTCACGATCTGGACTTTCACCGTGTCGCCCACGTTGAGCACTTGGCTCGGGTGGCTGACGCGCTTCCAGCTCATGTCGGTGACGTGCAGCAGGCCGTCGATGCCGCCGAGGTCAACGAACGCACCGTAATCGGTGATGTTCTTGACCACGCCTTCGCGGATCTCGCCTTCCTGCAATTGGCCGACGATTTCGGCGCGTTCCGAAGCGCGGCTCTCTTCGAGCACGGCGCGGCGCGACACGACGATGTTGCCGCGCTGGCGGTCCATCTTCAGAATCGCGAACGGTTGCACGATGTTCATCAGCGGACCGACGTCGCGGACCGGACGAATGTCGACTTGCGAGCCAGGCAAGAACGCGTTGGCGCCGCCGAGGTCGACGGTGAAGCCGCCCTTCACGCGACCAACGAGCGCGCCGTTGACGGCGTCGCCAGCGGCGAACGACTTTTCAAGACGGGTCCAGGCTTCTTCGCGGCGCGCTTTCTCACGGCTGATGACAGCGTCGCCGAGTGCGTTTTCAATACGGTCGAGATAAACTTCGACGATGTCGCCTGCCTTCGGTTGGCCGGCGCCGTCATCGACGAGGAATTCACGGAGTGGGATGCGGCCTTCAGTCTTGAGGCCAATGTCGACGACGACGAAATCGTGCTCGACGGCAACCACGGTGGCCGGCATCACGCGGCCTTCGATAAGACCCTTGGAGCCCAGGCTCTGATCGAGCATCGCGGCGAAGTCGTCGCGCGTGGGGTTCAAGGATGGGTTTTGCGTTTCAGACGCCATTATGTATTCAACTCCAACATTGATAAGGGCCAACCGGTTGGATCCGGCGGTCTCGGCCCCCCAATGGGGCCGTCCTTGATTTGGCTTGAGCTAACGCCAAGCAGCCCGGGGCCGTCTGACCCTCGGGAAGCGGGCTCTCTATAGATAGGGAGGCCGCCCCCAGCAAGCGATAGCAAGCGCTAAAATCAGCTCTTCTTGGCCAATGCGGCATCTACGATGGCATAGGCGGCCTGCGCCGCCTGCTCGATCGACAGCGTGGTTGTATCCAGGAGGTGCGCGTCAGCCGCTTGGTAGAGCGGGGAGTCGTTGCGGCTCATGTCGCGCTGGTCGCGCTCGGCGATCTGGGCCTGGAGGTCCTCGAAGCTGATCTGCTCGCCGCGCGCCCGTAGTTCCGCCAAGCGCCGCTGCGTGCGTGCTAGGAGCGACGCCGTGACGAACAGTTTCACGTCGGCATTGGGGCAAATCACCGTGCCGATGTCGCGCCCGTCGAGCACCGCGCCCTGCGGGTCGTTGGCGAACACCTGCTGCGCCCGCCGCAGCACGGCGCGCACTTGCGGGATCACTGCGACCTTCGAAGCTGCGAGCCCGGCCGCGCTGGAGCGGATGCGGTGCTCGTCGATGGCGCCGAGGTCCAGCGCTTCGGCTGCCGCCACCGCCGCGCTGACGTCCGATGGATCGCCGCCTGCGTCGAGCACGCCTAAGCCCACGGCGCGATAAAGCGAGCCCGTATCGAGCCGCTTCAGCCCATAATGTTCAGCTAGGTTCTTCGCGACGGTGCCCTTTCCGGAAGCGGTCGGCCCATCGACGGCGATAATCATGGCGGCTGTCTAGCAGAGGCGAGCGCCAAGGCCAGCCCGCAGGATCTGCGACGCCTTCCCCCGCGTGCATCTTGACATCACGTCAACTTCGGCGAGGGATTCAACCCCATGAGCACCGAACACTTTGACGTCGTCGTCGTTGGCGCCGGCATATCCGGCATTGGCGCGGGCTATTACCTGCAGCGCGATTGCCCGAACAAGAGCTACGTCATCCTCGAGAACCGCGCCGATATGGGCGGCACCTGGGATCTCTTTCGCTATCCCGGCATCCGCTCGGACAGCGACATGTTCACGCTCGGCTATTCGTTCAAACCATGGACGGAAGAAAAAGCGATCGCCGACGGCCCGTCGATCTGGAAGTACGTCCATGAAACCGCCGCCGAGTACGGCATCGACAAGCACATCCGCTTCAAGCACGGCGTAAAGCGTGCGAGCTGGTCTTCGGAAGATGTGCTCTGGACGGTTGAGGCCGAGAACGAAGGCGTCACCAAACGCTTCACCTGCAACTTTTTTCACGTGTGCGCGGGCTACTACAATTACGAGGAAGGCTATCTGCCGAGGTGGGAAGGGACGGAGTCCTTCAAAGGTCAGATCATACACCCGCAGCACTGGCCAGAAAATCTCGACTACGCCGGCAAGCGCGTGGTCGTGATCGGCTCGGGCGCAACGGCGGTGACACTTGTGCCGTCGATGACCGACAAGGCCGCGCACGTCACCATGCTCCAACGCACACCGACCTACATGGTCTCAATGCCGGCCGAAGACGCGCTCGCAAACTGGGGCCGCAAGCACCTGCCGCGCCACTTTGCCTACGACCTCACGCGCCTTCGCAAAATCGTCTTCCAGCAAATCTTCTTCCGTCTCGCACGCGACCGCCCCGAGAAGACGCGCGATCGCCTCCTGGGCCTCATTCGCGAACAGCTCGGCCCCGATTACGATATGGAGACGCATTTCACGCCGCCCTACAATCCGTGGGAGCAGCGTCTCTGCCTTGTGCCTGACAACGACATGTTCATCGCGATCAAGGAAGGCAAGGCCTCGGTCGAGACCGATCACATCGAGCGCTTCACCGAGAAGGGGCTGAAGCTCAAATCGGGCAAGGAGCTCGAAGCCGATATCATCATCACCGCGACCGGATTGAACCTCCGCATGCTCGGCGGCGCTGAAATCATCGTCGATGGCAAGAAGGCCGAGCCTGGCCAAAGCTACACGTACAAGGGCGCGATGTTCTCCGACGTCCCGAACATGGCCTTTGTGTTCGGCTACACCAACGCCTCGTGGACGCTGCGCGCCGACCTGATCAACGAGTACGCCTGCCGTTTGATCAATTACATGGACATGTACGGCTTGGCCTCGGCCACGCCGCGCCTTGATGACCGGCCGCGCGAAGACAAGCCGTTCGCCGATTTCTCCTCCGGCTACTTCCAGCGCGCCAATCATCTGCTGCCGAAGCAAATGAGCAGGGCGCCGTGGAAGCAGAACCAATCGTACGGCCATGACATCATGGACTTGCGCTACGGCCGCATCGAAGACGGCGTGCTTGAGTTCAAGAAGAAACCGGCCGTCGACAAGCTGGCTGCGCCGCAACGCCAGGCCGTCGCTGCGGAGTAGCGCTACGCTGCGGCATCAGCTACGACCACCGCGCTCGTAGCCAGAAGGTCGCGCGTGAAGTCCATTTCCATCATAGTTCTAATCTCGCTGCTGCTTGGCCTGATTGCCGGGGCATTGATCCGCGGCAGCGGCGATCCGACCCTCTTGAGCATCAGCAGCGTCATCGAGCCTTTCGGCGGCCTCTGGCTCAACACGCTGCGGATGACGGTCGTGCCACTGGTCGTCTCGCTTCTCGTTACGGCGATCGCGTCTGTCGCGGACATCTCCAAGACTGGTGGATTGGTCGCGCGGGCGGTGGGGCTCTTCACGATGCTCCTGTTCTTCGCCGCGACCTACAGCGTTTTCGTCACCAATGGCTGGCTCGCCATTTGGCCGCTGGATCGAGCGGCGGCTGATGCTTTCGTCGCCGGCGTAGGCGATCAGGCCGTCACCATCACCGAGTCGCCGACCTTTGCATCATGGTTGCAGGGTCTCGCGCCCTACAATCCGATCAAGGCTGCAGCCGAAGACGGCATGCTGGCGCTGGTCGTGTTCTCGATCTTCTTCGGCTTCGCCGCCGCAACGCTGGCGCCCGAGATGCGCGCCAGCATCGTGACCTTCTTCCGAGCCGTCTCGGAAGCAATGATCAAGATCGTTCATTGGGTCCTGCTTGCGGGACCGATTGGCGTGTTTGCGTTGGCGCTGGGCGTGGGCTTGCACGCCGGCTTCTCCGCCGTGGGCACGCTGGCGCAATACGTTGTGATCGTCACCGGGGTGACGGCGGGCTCGACGCTTATTGCCTGGATCATCGCTGTGACCTGGGGCGGCCAACCCATTGCACGCTTCACAGCGGCGGCGACGCCGGTTTGGGCGATTGCCGCCTCCACACAATCCTCACTCGCGTCTCTGCCAGCTATGATCGAATCTGCACTGCGCGGTCTTCAGATTCCTGCACGAGTAGCGGACGTTGTCTTGCCTCTAGCGGTAGCGATTTTCCGCTTCACCAGCCCGGTCGCAAATCTTGCCGTTTGCTTCTTTGTCGCCCATCTCTACGGGCTTGAGCCGACCATGGTGCAGATCGTGAGCGCCGTCGTCGTCGCCTACGCTGTCAGCATCGCGGCGGTCGGTTTACCCGGCCAAGTGTCGTTCATCGCGTCAATCGCGCCGATCTGCATCGCGCTTGGCGTGCCGACAGAAGTGCTGGGCATCCTCATCGCGGTCGAAGTGATCCCGGACATTTTCCGCACGCTCGGGAATGTCACCGGCGACCTTGCCGTCACCTCCATTCTCGCGCGCAACCAGCCGCGTGACGACGAGGGGTCGTCGGCCTCTTAGGCGCAGTACTTAGGCCGCGTCGCGCGCGGAGCCGTCGTTGGCTGGGGCCGTAAGCGCAAGCGGCGCGCGCGCTGGTATGCGCAGCGTGAACGCCGAACCCTGGCCGAAGGCGCTCTTCAGCGTGACGTCGCCGCCCAGCAAGCGCGCCAACCGCCGCGTAATTGCAAGCCCGAGTCCAGTCCCGCCGTATGCGCGTGTCGTCGTTGCGTCCGCTTGCACGAACGGTTGAAACAGCCGCGCTTGCGCCTCGGGAGAGATGCCGATGCCGGTATCGAGAATCTGGAACGTGACCCAATCGTGGTCGCGCTGCGCGACCAGCTTTATCTGGCCGCCCTTGGTGAACTTCGCCGCGTTCGACAGCAGGTTGAGCAAGCACTGGCTGAGCTTGAAGCCATCCGTCTCCAGCTGACCGAGGCAAAGTTCCGCTTCGACGGTAATCGTCGTGCCATTTGCCGTCGCCGCCGGCTTCACCGTAGCGACAGCTTCCGCAATGACCGCGTTGAGATCGACATTGTCGGCTGACACAGTCGCCGCGCCGGCCTCAATCTTGGAGAGATCGAGCACGTCGTTGATCATCGCGAGCAGGCGATGCGCCGCGCCATGGATGCGGCCGAGGTCGTCGCGATCCTGCTTGTCGCCGCGTTCGTCCGCGTTCTCCATCAGCATCTCGCCGTACCCAATAATAGCATTCAACGGCGTCCGCAGTTCGTGACTCATGGTGGCGAGGAACTGTGACTTGGCGACGTTGGCTTGTTCGGCCGTCGTGCGCGCTGCTTCAATTTCTCGGAACGCGCGCTTCAGCTCAACGTCGCGGCACTCGATCTCATCGAGGATGTGACCGAGGCGCTGCGTCGGGCTGTGGCGCCTGCCATCGTCGTTGGCGGCAGTGTCTGCGCCGCGGCGGGCGAGCACTTCTTCGGCTCGCGTCACTGCGCTCAGCATCGCACGGCGGCTACGGTAGATGAGAAGTGCGATCACCAAGAGGCCAACGACGCATCCGCCCGCCAGGAACATGGCCAACGTCATCATCTTCAGCGTTTGCGCTTGCAGTTCAGATTGGATCGCCTGCGCTTCGGCGCGCGCCTCGGCTTGCGCTACTTCGCTTTCCATCGTCGCACGGAGTTCGCGGACGCCAGCGTTGAAACGCGTCGCCTGCAAGTGTTGCGCCGCTTCGTGAGCGCGCAGCATGGCGGTGAATGCCTCCGCGTGGCGGCCTTCCGCATTCAGGATTTCGGGCTCAATGAGATCTAGGCGCTCGGTCAGGCCGGGGTCGCCTCGCTCGGCCGCCATGAGCCGCAGTTCCCGCATCGCCGCCCGCGCGTCGCTCGCTTGTCCCAGCCGCGCCAATGCGTGGACGCGATATATCAGCAAGCGGGTCATGTATTCGGGTGATGCGCCTTCGATCCCGCGTGCTTCGTCGGCGCATTGCAGGGCGGTTTGATAATCGCCGGCCGAGAAGTGCACGCGCGCGCACAACATGCCGGTGAAGAATTGGAGCGAGGAGTCGTCACTGCGCGCCGCTAGCGAGCTGTGAATATGAGCAAGGCGGATTGATTCCTCGACTGCGCCTGCTTGCGCGAACATGCCGGCGATATTGTTGATGATGACAGCGCCGTCGATTGGCCGCCCGGAGAGGTGGTCGAGTTCGACGGTGCGCTCCAAATGGGTCAGCGCGGTTTCATAGTCGCCCACGCGCACTGAATTGTAGGCCATCGCATCGTGGAGGCCCGAACGCAGCGGACGCGTTTCGGGGGTGTCGGGCAAATGCACCAGGCCGGCGCGCGCCGCCTCCAACGAATTGCCGAACATGCCAAGATCGGTCAACGCATAGGCCCGCAGGCGTTCGCCAGCGGCGCGGACATAGGGGTCGGTAACGTTCGCGAGCATGACCGCTAGGTTTGAGCGTGCGGAGATGTAATCTCCGTCGAGCGCCGGCGCATAGGCGCGCAGCATGCCCGCCATCGCTGTGTAACGGGCGCTCTCTTGCAGGCGCGCTTCCTGCTCAAGTGACGCGAGCGCGGTCGTTGCAGCCTCGGCGTTGGAGGAGATGTATTCGTCCGCCGCCATGTCGTAGAGCATTATAAGGCGCGCATCGCCTTCGAGGCTCTGCGCCAGTCCAGCGCGCTGGCGCTTCACCTGGTCCGTAATAATAAGATTGCTGGCTTCAATCCGGCGGGCGAGGGCTTCGCCGCGTACAATCCAGTCGGTGTCTTGCGCCGGCTGCTGCTGGGCTGCAGCAGTCCCCACAACGCAAAACGCGCACACGCCCATCACAAGCGCGCGCAGGTAAAGTGCACGCATATCCCCACCCGTATTTTGGCGTAGCATGCACGAGCGACGTTAACGGAGCGGCTTTGGAGCTTGGTGAAGCGCCGGTTAAGTCGGCCTAGAGCGTAGCGATATCGGCCCCGAGATTGCGCATGAAATCGGCGAATCCAGGGAAAGACGTCGCGATCATGTCGGCGTCGTCAACCGTAACGGGATCTTTCGAGGCGAGGCCAAGAACCAGGAATGACATCGCGATGCGGTGGTCGCCCATGGTCCGGATTTCGGCGCCTCCGCGTACGCTCTTCGGTCCGCGCCCGTTCACGACCAGGCCGTCGGGCAGTTCCTCGGCTTCGACTCCGCAAGCGCGCAGCCCCTCCACCATGAGGGTAATGCGGTCGCTTTCTTTCACTCGCAGCTCGGCCGCGCCGGTGATCCGAGTTTCGCCGTCCGCGAAGGCGGCGACCGCCGCCAGGATTGGAAACTCATCGATCATCGCCGGCGCGCGCCGCGGCGGCGGCGTCGCGCCATGGAGTTTTGAAGCTTTCACCACGAGGTTCGCGATCGGCTCGCCGATCGGATCGCGCGTTTCCTCGTAAGCAATGTTGGCGCCCATCTCCAGCAGCGTCTCGAAGAAGCCGAGCCGCAGCGGGTTCACCAGCATGTCCTCGATGCGGACTTCCGACTTGCCGACAATGAGCGCCGCCGCCACCGGAAACGCCGCCGACGAGGGGTCGCCCGGCACATAAATTGGCACACCCTTCAGTGTGCTCGGGCGCACACGCGGATGCAGCGCGCCATCGACCTCGACCATATCAATGTCGGCGCCGAACACTTTCAGCATCCGCTCGGTGTGGTCGCGAGAGCGCTCTGGCTCTATCAGCACAGTCTCGCCCTCGGCGTTTAGTCCCGCCAGCAGCACAGCCGACTTCACCTGCGCCGAAGAAATCGGCGAGCGGTAGGTAATGCCCTTGAGCGCGCCGCCATGCACGATCAGCGGCAGGCAATTTTGCTTGCCGTCAAACCGCGCGCCCATTTGCGAGAGTGGCGCGATCACCCGGTTCATCGGCCGCTTGCGCAGCGATTGGTCGCCGTCAAACCGTGCGCTCAGTTTGTAAGAGGCCGCCGCCCCGATCAGCAGCCGCGCCCCAGTGCCCGAGTTGCCGCAGTCGACGGTCTCGGTCGGCTGTCGGAAGCCACCGGCGCCCGGTCACCACCCAGATCCCGTCGTCCCGCCTGAGCTGGGCGCCGAACAGCCGCGCCGCCCGGCCGTGCGCCTGACATCGTCGCCTTCCAGCAGGCATTGGATTCGGGTCTCGCCTTCCGCCAGGCTGCCCATGATAAGCGCCCGGTGAGAGATCGACTTATCCCCCGGAGGGCGGGCGCTGCCCGCGATTGGTCCGGCAATTCGCGCCCTCAGACGCATGGCAGTACTCGTGTCCGGAAGCTAAAAAACCTGGGCGGGACAAAGCTTTTGACAGGCGCGCCCGATGGTGGCAAGCGAGCGCCCCGCATGGGGTGGCCACCCCGCGCGAGCCGATGGAGAGCCGTTTGGGCAAGACTGATTTGGGCGCCAAGCAGAGCTGCCCGAACTGCGGGGCGAAATTCTACGATCTGAACCGCCGTCCAGCGGTTTGCCCCAAGTGCACCACCGCTTTCGATCCGTCTGAAGAGGGCGTGCGCGCCAAGCGCGGTCGTTCGCGCGTTAGCGCCAACGATACCGCCTATGATGACGATGAGGATCTTGAGGATAAGAAGAAGGCCAAGGGCGGCGATGATGACGAGGATGAGGATGAAGAGTCCGAAGAATCCTCGGAAATCGACGCTGAAGCTGATGCCGAGCCGCTGACCAGCGACGATGACGACGAGGATTCCGACACCAAGTCGAAGGGCGGCGATGACGATCTGCCGGAAGGCTTCTCGGAGGAAGAAGCCGATCTCGGCGACGACGCGGCCGACGACGATTCGGTGCCGATGCTCGAAGACGAAGAAGAGTTCCCGGAAGATGAGATCGGCGATCTCCCGGGCGGCGATGACGAAGATGAGAGCCGCTAAAAGAGCGGCTCAACGCTTGAACTAAAAAGGGGCGGAGCCTAGGTTCCGCCCTTCCCAAAACCGGGGTGCTTCGGGTTCGCCTGAACGCAACGAGAGATGGGCCCATAGCTCAGCTGGGAGAGCGCCTGCATGGCATGCAGGAGGTCAGCGGTTCGATCCCGCTTGGGTCCACCATTCTTTCTTATGCAGCTGTCTCAAAGAACGACGCCAGCGCGGCTTGCGCGGCGGGTTCGTTTAGCCAAGGCGCGTGGCCGACATCAGGCGCTGGGGCAACAGCAAGTGTTGACGCGCGTCAGAGCCGCGTTCTGAGCGACCGCGGCCACGCAGCTCTACAACCAGCACGCGCCGTCCTTGCGAGGCAATCCAGCGCGCGACCTCTTCGAAGTCTCGAGAGTTACGTGTGAGCCCGGGATGCACACTATTGGCAGCTTGTCATTCACGCCGCCTTGGCCACGCCATGTGACCTCACGAAAAGATACGTTCATGTCGACTCCGCTCGCGCGTTCACGCCGGAGCAGGGTCCCATTGTTCGTCGCGCATCAGCTAGCGGCGCTCACGCGCCGTCGTTGGCGGGCTTCAAGAACATTTGTCGGTACTCGCGCGGCGACATGCCGGTCGCGGCTTTGAATCGTCGTGCGAAGGCGCTTTGGTCGGAATAGCCGCACGCGATCGCTGCGTCGGCGATTTGGTGGCCGCTCGCCATCAGCTGTATGGCCGCCTCCAATCTGATTTTGGTCAGGTAGCGCAACGGCGTCAGCCCGAACACTTCGACAAAATCACGCTCGAGCCGCACGATCGAGACGCCAGCGAGCCGTGCGAGTGTCGCGATGTCCAAGTCGGCGCCATAGTTCTTTTCGATATACTCCGCCGCTGAGGCAACACGGTGATAGATCGGGTGTTTGCGGTTCGCGTCGCTGAGGATGCGACCCATGATGACAATGCCGAACGGCGTGCGTCCGCCCGGGGGAATAGCGGGCCAGCGGCTGAGCACGATCCAAACCGGCGGTCCGCGCAGGCGGTGCGTGAGATCGAGCACTTCCTTTACGGCGCGGCCGGTTCGAAACACGTGCTCGTCTAGGTTTTCGTAGCGCAGCTTCGCATCCACGGCGAAAAAATCGCGCGCCTGCTTTCCGACGAACGCTTCACGCGTGCTGACGCCGCAGAGATTGAGCATCGCTTGATTGCCGGCGATGTAGCGCAGTTCGTGATCCTTCACGGCGAAGATCACGTCCGGAATCTCATTGAGCATAGCTTCCATGAGGTCGAGGGGAACCTCATGGATTCTCACGGCCGCGTTACCTCCCGAGCGATACGGCATGTATGATGTAGCGGATGCGTCCATCGGCTCGATGACAAACGACGAGCGTGAGCAAGCAAATGCAAATGCGACAGGCGTGCGTTTGTGCGCGTTAAGCTCATCGCGAGTTTGTGAAGTGTGCCGATTTTGGCGAACGGGCGTTTGAAAGCGCACAAGACGATTCCGCGTCAATCGAACGAGACTGCGCGGTGTGAGGGCGCGAGGCCCGTCATGCTAACGAAACTCGTTCCAAGGATTCGAACCCCCTGGAGAGTCACCTCGCGCTCTCACTGTCCATTGGACGGGGATCCAATGTCTCACAGGGGGATTGTCTAAATGACACCTAAGAAAGAAAAGAACGTCGAAACGCGCAAGTCACTGTTGACTGGCGTGTCACTCGTGGCGGCGGCGGCAGCTGCAATCGCCGGAACGCCTGCAATGGCGCAGGATGTTGAAGAAGAAGAGGCCATTGTCGTCACCGGCACGCGCTTGGTGCGCCAAGACTTCGAGGCGATCAGTCCGATCACGACCGTCGGCGCCGAACAACTCGAACTAACCGCCACTCTGACCACCGAGTCGTTGCTCAACGAGCTGCCGCAGATCGTTCCGGGCAACACCATCACTTCAAACAATGTCGGTGGCGAGGACTTCGCGACTGTCGACCTTCGCGGTCTCGGTGTGAACCGCACGCTGGTGCTGGTGAATGGTGAGCGCGTCCCGGGGTCATCGACGCTTGGCACCGTCGATATCGCGACCATTCCGGCCTCGCTTATCTCGCGTATTGAGGTCGTCACTGGCGGCGCATCGGCCGTGTACGGTTCGGACGCCATTTCAGGCGTCGTGAACTTCGTCCTGAAGGACGATTACGAAGGCGCCGAACTCAATACGACCTATCGAGCGGAGATGGAGACCGGCAACGCCGCACAGTTCGAGATCAATGGTCTTGTCGGCGGAAATTTTGCCAATGGCCGCGGCAATCTCACCGCATACGCGTCCTACTTCAACCGCGAGGGCGTCTTCCAAGGCGAATACGACTACTCGCGCGTTGCAGGCGCTATTTGCTACGATTCCGCGCTCGATCAGACCGGTCATGCGTACTTTATTTGCGACAGCGTCGCGGAAGCGCGCGATGTCTTGAATGGCGGCGGCTTCATCGCGGGCGGACTCGCGGGCGGTTCCGGCACCGGACCCTGGGGCACGGTGATCAACAATCCGCTCAATCGCTTCCAAGCCGGCGGGGGAGGCGGCATCATCGCCAACGTGCCAGGCGCCTTCAACGGCGGTACGTTCGCGAGCTACGATCACGACTGCAACCCGGCTACAGCCAACATCGCCTATTCAGGCGCTGCGGCGCTGGGCAACCTGTCATTCTCCGACAACGGCAACCTTTCGCCGTTCTTGAACTCTGGCGCCTGCCGCGTTCCGGAGCGGGAGTTCGGTTCGTCACAATATAACTTTGCGCCGGATAACTATCTCATCGTTCCCGCCGAGCGGATCACGCTAACCACCAACGGCCACTACGATATCAGCGACGACGTTCGACTGAATCTGCTGATGAACTACACCAACTCTCGGCAAGAGGTTCAGCTGGCGCCAACACCTGCGACGGGGCTTGTCGTCAATCTCACGCCGAACATGCGGAACCTGATCCAGCTCGGCGCCGATGGCATCGACGGCAACGCCGATGACCACGACGATCTGTGGGCTGCGCTGCAAAGTCGCCCGGCGCCGTATGCGCCGTTCACGATGTCGCGCCGCACTACCGAACTCGGGGCGCGCACCCAGTTTGCCGAAAACAACACGTTCTACTTCTTGGCGGGTCTTGAAGGTTCGCTCGGCCAAAACTGGGATTGGGCGTTGAGCGGTTCCTATGGTCAGAGCGTGTTCACCACGCGCACGCTTCACAGCGCGAACAGGTCTCGCTTCTTGACTGGCTTGTCGGGCTGCCAAGCGCTGACGCCAGGCCCAGACGGGCTTCTCGGCACGGCGGACGATGGTGGTGTTGCGCTTGCCGACGGCGGCGCCGGCACATCTGTGTTCCCTTGCGTGCCGCTCGACATCTTCGGGCCCGGCACGTTGACACCGGCCATGGCAGGTTACCTCGATACCTCGACCCTCAGTCAGACGATCGTCGAGGAAAATCGCGTCAGCGGCTACATCCGCGGCGATCTATTCGAGTTGCCGGCCGGCCCGATCGCTGCGGTGTTCGGCTTCGAGTATCGTGACTCGCAGTTCGAGTTCCATGTCGACAACGAACAGCGCATGGGCAACATCTTCGGCTTCAATGCGCTGCAAGATCAGGTGGGTGCGGTGGATGTGTACGAGCTGTACACGGAAGTCGCAGTTCCGTTGGTCTCCGAAGCCCCGTTTGCGCACTACCTCGGCCTCGAGGCGGGATTCCGCCGTTCGAACTACTCGAGCGTTGGCAACGTCGATACCTATAAGATCGGCGGTGAATGGGCGCCGACGGAATGGTTGCGCTTCCGCGCGATGTTCAACGAGGCAACGCGTGCGCCGAACGTGTTCGAGTTGTTCCAGGCGGGCGACCAGGGCTTCACCACGACGCAAGATCCTTGCAACGACAACAACAGCGACGGCTTGCCGGATGGAGCTGGCACGACCTTGGCTGAATGCATCGCGACAGGCGTGCCTGCTGGCGCGTACCCCGGCTTCGCCCAACCCAATGCGCAGATACAAGGCTTCGCCTTTGGCAATCCAAATCTGCGCCCTGAGACGGCGGAGACCTGGACGTACGGCCTGGTGTTCCAGCCGGATTGGTTCCCCGTTGGTGATCTCCGCGCCACGGTGGACTGGTACGACATCGAGGTTCAAGACGTTATCTTGGGGCTCGGCGTCGCGTTCTATCTGAACGACTGCTACAACACCAACGTGGCCACGAGCTGCGCGCGCATACAACGTACGCCGGCCGGCGCGGTCAATTTCGTCAATACGTTCCGTTCGAACCAAGCCGTTCTGGCGACGTCCGGCACGGACGTTCAGGTCGAATGGTCGGTGCCGATTGGCCCGGGTCAGCTCACCATCAACGAGCTGTACTCGATCCTCGACGAGTTCCGCCTCAATCAGCTCGACTTCGCGGGCACGACGACGGGCGGGATCGGCACAGCGCTGCCTGACTATAAGTCAGTGCTGTCGGTGTCGTACAATGTCGGCGATTGGACGTTGTTCGCGCGCTGGTTCCACACGCCCGAAGTGACGTCCGCCAACGGCTTTGGCGACTTCAACCCCGGCGTTCCTGGTGGTGTTGATTTCGCGCAACCTGGCAACGTCTCGCCGGCGGCCGACTACTTCGACGTCTCGGTGCGTTGGGCGGTCACGGACAACTTCACGGTCACGGGTGTCATCGACAACGTGTTCGATGAATATCCGCCGCAAACGGCCGACGGCTTCGTCGGCGGCCAGGGCAACGTAGACGTAGCGCTTTATCCGCGTCCGCTCGGCCGTCAGTTCGCAATATCGGCGCGCTATCGGTTCTGATTGGCGAAGTAGAGGCGATCTCTACGGGGTGGCGGGTCCTTCGGGGCCCGCCACTTTCTTTTGGTCACTCTTCGTTTGACGCCACCCCGAGGGATGTGCTGCCTGCGCCCTGCGCAAAGAGCAGGGGGATCTCATGCCGCATCTTAGTCGCCGCCAGTTCGCACAGGCCTCGCTTGGCGCGCTTCTTGTCGGCTGTGCGCCTCGCGGTGCGCCTGATCTGATTATCCACGGCGGCCCGATCTACACCGGCGCTGCCAGTGCGCCACCGTTCGAAGCGGTACGGATTAGCAACGGTCTTTTCACGGTCGTTGGTTCGCTTGCGGATGCGCGGGCGAACTCAAATGGTGCACGTGAGATCGATCTTGCAGGCGCCGTGCTGTTTCCTGGCTTCACCGACGCCCACGTTCACCTCTCCGGCGTCGGCGCCGCGGCGCTCACACTCGATCTGGTTGGCACGACCTCGGTCACAGATCTCCAAACGCGCCTGCGTGCGTACGCGCAACAACACGCTGAAGGCCCGATCTACGGGCGCGGTTGGATCGAAACCCATTGGCCCGAGCATCGCTTCCCGACGGCTGCGGATATCGACGCTGTCGTCGCTGATCGACCGGTCTTCCTCGAGCGCGTCGATGGCCACGCCGCTGTCGTGAACAGCGCTGCATTGCGCTTGGCCGAGATCGGCGCCGGCACGCCGAACCCGGCAGGCGGCAGCATTGAGCGTGATGGGTCGGGTACGGCGACCGGCATGCTGATCGACAACGCCATGAACGCGGTGACCAGCCGTTTCCCGGCGCCAACCGCTTCGATGCGGCGCGAAGCGCTGCTGCACGGCGCGCGCACTTATGCGGCTCGCGGTTGGACCGGCGTTCACAACATGAGCACGTCCGCCGCCGAAGCGCAGCTTTTCGAGGAGTTTGCCGCGAGCGGCGAGCTTCCGCTCAGCGCCGACATCTATCTCACGCCCGATGACGCGGCATCCGTGCTCGAACGCGGTCCCTACGGGGAGGGAGCGGTCAAGGTTCGCGGCGTCAAGATGTATATGGACGGCGCGCTCGGCTCACGCGGCGCCGCGTTGCTTGCTCCTTACAGTGACGCGCGCAGCTCAACCGGCCTTCTGGTCACGCCGCCGGAAGAGATCGCCGCGTTTATCCAGCGTGCGAAAACCAAGAACGTCCAGATCACCACCCACGCCATCGGCGATCGCGGCAACCGCTTGGTGCTCGATGCCTACCGCGACGCGTTTGCCGATAATCCGCAAGCGCTCCGCGACGCGCGCTATCGTATCGAGCACGCGCAGATCATTGCCGTTGACGACATCCCGCGCTTCGCCGCTCAGGGTATCATCGCATCGATGCAGCCCTCGCACGCGATCAGCGATCTGCACTTCGCACCCGCGCGCTTGGGGCCAAGCCGTCTCGCCGGCGCCTACGCCTGGCGCGCGCTGCTGGACACCGGCGCGACCGTCGCCGGCGGCTCGGACGCGCCGGTCGAGAAGGGCGATCCGCTGGTCGAATTCTACGCCGCCATCTATCGCCACGACCTGAGCGGTTTTGCCGGCCCGGACTGGCACGAAGAACAGGCCGTCAGCCGGGCAGAGGCTCTGCGCATGTTCACTGCTGCACCAGCGTTCGCGACCTTCACCGAGAACGAGCGCGGCGCGATCGAAGTCGGTAAGCGCGCGAACCTCACGGCTTTCTCCGTTGATTTGATGACGGCCGAACCCGCCGCGATCCCAACGGCGCTGCCGGTGCTCACCGTCTCCGATGGCGTCGTCACGCACGAAGCGCTCTAATGCAAGACGCCCGCGCCTTGCAGCGCGGGCGTCTCGGAGAAGATAGAGGTGGAGGTGGCCTAGGCCGCCGCCACACCGCTGGTGACGGTGGCCGTCGCGCCGGCTTCCTGCGGATCGCGCAGCACGTAGCCGCGGCCCCAGACCGTCTCAATGTAGTGCTCGCCGCCCGTGGCAGCCGCCAGCTTCTTGCGCAGCTTGCAGATGAACACGTCGATGATCTTGAGTTCCGGCTCGTCCATGCCGCCATAGAGATGGTTCAGGAACATCTCTTTTGTCAGCGTCGTGCCTTTGCGGAGCGAGAGCAACTCCAGCATTTGGTATTCTTTGCCCGTCAGGTGGACGCGCTGGCCGTGAGCCTCGGTCGTCTTCGCATCGAGATTGACGACAATGTCGCCCGTTTTGATGACGGAATGAGCGTGGCCCTTCGAGCGGCGGACGATCGCGTTGATCCGCGCGATCAGTTCGTCCTTGTTGAAGGGCTTGGTCATGTAGTCGCCTATGCCCTGTAGCCGAGGCCGCGGACTTTGGTGTCGATGTCGGCGGTGCCCGAGAGGATCAGGACGGGGGTGTTCACCCGCGCCACCCGGAGTTGCTTCAGCACGTCGTAGCCGCATGTCGGGCAGAGAGTCGAGTACGATGACGGCATCGTAGAGCTTGCCAAGGTCGATGCCTTCCTCGCCGAGGTCGGTCGAGTAGATATTGAAGCCCTCTGACTTCAACATCAGTTCGATACCCTGCGCTGTGGCGCTATCGTCTTCGATCAACAAGACTCGCATTGAATGCTCCGCTGGCGCAAGGCCTCGGCAACGTTAATCCACAGAGTCGCTATCAACTCTGTAAGAAGTATTAACAGCGCAACGAATTGGTATCGTTATCCGCCATTAGTTGCTTCGACCCGCCCCTAAATCAGCTCCGTTAAGACGTGTGAATCAGTGTTCGAGTCTGGCGGCAAGCTCTAGATGCTGAAGAAAATGTAGCCACAAGGCGTTGATTTTGAATCGGCAACAGGATGAGCCGCCTAAACCAAGCGCAGCGCGTTAGGTTTTGATTCACCATACCGGCTGAAAGAAGTGTGAGGAAACGCGCACACGCGATGCCATCACTTCTCACTAAGCTTGTTGAAGAGATTCACGCGCTCGAACCACGCCGCTTCGAGGGCCGCGTGACGGGTTTGTCTGGCGCTCTTGTCGAAGTCACCGGCCCTGTTGAAGCGCTGGCGCTCGGCGCGCGCGTGACGATTCACGGCCACACGATCGCGCGTGGAGAGATCGTAGGGTTCCGTGGCGATCGCGCGCTCATCGCACCTTACGACTCGATCGAAGCGATCCGGCCGGGCGCGCGCGTTGTGCTCGAAGGCGCGTCGCCGATGGCGCGTCCGTCGCCAGCGTGGCTCGGCCGCGTCATCGATTGCTTCGGCAATCCTGTGGACGGCGAGGGGCCGTTGCCGAACGGCCTGAAGCCGACGCCAGTTCGTGCTCCGCCGCCCTCCGCGCATGACCGCGCCCGCGTCGGCGGCCGCCTCGATGTCGGCGTGCGCGCGCTCAATATCTTCGCCGCGCTCTGCCGCGGCCAGCGCATGGGCGTCTTCGCCGGCTCCGGCGTCGGCAAGTCCGTGCTGATGTCGATGCTGGCGCGTGGCGCCAATGCCGATGTCATCGTCATTGGCCTCGTCGGCGAGCGCGGCCGCGAAGTGAAAGAGTTCATCGAAGACACGCTCGGCGAGGAGGGCCGTCGCCGCTCCGTCGTCGTCGTCGCGACTTCGGATGAAAGCGCTGCCCGCCGCCGCCTCGCGCCGCATATGGCGTGCGCCGTCGCCGAACACTTCCGAGATGAGGGCAAGGACGTGCTGCTGCTGATCGACTCCGTCACGCGTTTCGCGATGGCGCAACGCGAGATCGGCCTCTCGGTCGGTGAGCCGCCGACGACCAAAGGCTACACGCCCTCCGTCTTCGCAGAACTCCCGAAGCTGCTTGAGCGCGCCGGACCTGGCCGCGAAGGCGAGCAGGGCTCGATCACTGCGCTCTTCACCGTGCTCGTCGATGGCGATGATCATAACGAACCGATCGCCGACGCCGTGCGCGGCATTCTCGATGGCCACATCGTGATGGAACGCGCTATCGCCGAGCGTGGCCGCTATCCCGCGGTCAACGTGCTGAAGTCGATCTCGCGTCTCATGCCGATGTGCCACACGTCCGAAGAGAACAAGCTCGTCGCCCGTGCACGCGAGGCGCTCAGCCTCTACGGCGAGATGGAAGAACTCATTCGTATCGGCGCTTACAAACCCGGCGCCGACCCGCAAGTCGACGAAGCCATACGCGTGCGCCCGGCAGTGGAGCGCGTACTCACCCAACAACGCGACGAACACTCAACCCTCGCCGAGAGCTTCGCCATGCTTGAAGACGCGCTGCAATGAAGGCTTTCCGCACGCTCCTCAAACTCGCAGAGCGCGATCTCGAAACGCTGCGCCGTGCGCTGGCCGACCAAGTCACCAAGGACGCCAACGTCGTCCAGCGCATGCACGGCCACGAACAAACGCTACGTAATGAGCAAATGCTAGCGCAGCGCGACTATGAATCCGCGCGCGCCTATGGCGGTTACGCCGTCGCGGCCAAGGCCGTCAGCAAGGCGCTGGACGCCGAGCGCGTGCTCATCGGCCAAGAAATGGAACGCCTGCGTACGCTTATCTCAGAAGCGCACACCGAAGTGCGAAAGTTCGAGCGCCTGATTGAGCTGGAAGAGCAGCGCGAAAAGGTGAGGCGCCAGAAGCAGGAAGACGCGGAGATGGATGAGTTCGCGACGCTCCGCGTGGCGCGGCAGCAGCGCACCTAGCCCGCGTTCAGCGTCTCAACGATCCGGATCACGTCTTCATACGCCTGCGACTGCGGATGGCGCGTCGGCAGCGGCGTTTGTGCGCGGATTGAGTCGGGCACGCGCGGATCGCGTGTGATCGCGCCCGCGAATTTTGGCTTGAAGCCGAGATATTCATTACACGCGAGTGCGAACTGATCGAACACCTTGCGGCCTTTGACGCGGTTCTCAGCCATGTTGACGATCACCCATGGGACCATCGTCGATCCCTGCAGGCGCAGCAGCTTCACCATCGCATACGCATCGGTGAGGGCGGTGGGTTCTTCCGTCGTCACCAGCACAAGCTTATCCGCCGCGCGCGCAAAGCGCAGCACGGTGGGGTCGATGCCGGCGGCGAGATCCAGGATCACGCGATCATAATGCGGCGTGAGACGCGAGAGGCCGGTGCAGATGCGGCCCACTTCTTCGAGCTTCACCGCGCCCAGCGCGCCAGAGCCCGAGTGGCCGGCGATGAGATCGAAGCCGCCATTGCGTCCGGGCCCGCCCATCACTGGCGTCACTGCAGATTCTAATTCGAGGAAACCGCGCACCACCGAGTGCACGTCGGCGGTTGGTCGCACGCCCAGCTGCACGTCAACGTTCGCAAGCCCGAGATCGCAATCGACCAGCAGTGTCCGCTGGCCAGCGCGGCCGAAGGCGATCGATAACATGGTTGAAAACCACGTCTTGCCAACGCCGCCTTTTCCGGAGGCGATCGCAAAGATCGGCGCTGCGCGCGTGCGCGGCATCGGCTGGTCAATAGAGGCGGAAGCGCCTGACATGCCCAACATATGGCGTCGTAACAATTGCTGGGTGGTTAGCGCGGCTGGAAGTTTTGGTAAACGCCAGCTTAATTACAGAGAATTCGCGTGTACCATCGCTAACCAGTGTGACGGATTTGCTGAGACGCGACGCTCGTCATCCGGATCAATCGCACGCTAACGAAGTCGGCCGACACTACGGCATCATGCATCGCTCTTCTTCCGACTGGTCCGTCTACGCGGCACTGATTTGGGGCCGTCGGAAATTCCAGTTCGGCTTTGCGGTCGGGTGCTTGGTCGGGATGCTCGCGACGGTGTTGATGGTCCAGTTGTCACTGGCGCAGCCGTCGGTTTCGGAAGAAACGGCCAAAGCTCCTCGTCATCCTGCGATGCGGGATGCATCTCTACGAAAGTATCAAGCAAGCTCCCAAAGAAGCGGTCTTTCGTTTCAGGATCTTCCGGGATTCCTCGCTGCTGCCTGAGGTCCTGGAGCCAAGTCCAGACCAGCATCACTGCGAACAACAGCGTGACAAGGACCGCAACATCAGTTGCCGACAGTGCGAGCTTAAAGCGACGAAGATTCACGCGCGGATCTGCTTCAGTAATTTCCTGAAGTGACACCTTTCCGGCTAGCACTTGCTTGGCTACGTCCGAGATTTGCTTTCTACGCTTCTTTCCCATGTGGTTGGGAAAGATTGAGTGATAGGCGCCGAAGTAGTTGGCGGCGTCCTTCTCGGGGGTCAGCGCTACCCAGCCACATTCTGGGCAACGCAAGCGCGTGCGTGCCGTCGCTTTCGAAGGATCGTAAGGAAACGTTATCGCGCACGGGGCGCAGATCGCTATGCCGCGCATCACTTTGACCCAAGTATGTTCGAGACGAAGGCGACCCAAAGGCCCGCTTGAACCACTATTGTTGCAGCGGCGCTCAGCTCGGCAAACCAGGCCTTATTGCGGGGAAGGCGTAGCATCCGATAAGCGGAGAACGCGCCGAGCAACGGGATCACGACGGCCGCTCCGGAGCTGATCCAATCGCTTCGTAGCGAGGGCTCAGCTTGGATGTATTCCATGGTCTTAACGAGCGCGAGGCCGTTGCCAGCGAGAAGGGCGGTGGCTCGGGCGATGGTTGTGTCTATTTCGCTCATCGAAATGAGATCACACTTTGGAATCACTTAGATTCGCAAGCGCGAATTCACATCCGGGGCCGCGCCCTCCAACCTGCAAAGGCTCGTGCTTGCCGGCGAGGGCGCCAGCGCTCAGATCAAACTTGCCCCATCGCCTTGAGACGCACCTTCGCGTGCACTTCGGACTGGCTCATCACCGCCGTGCTTGGCCGGAAGCGTTCGATCAGCGAGCGGACAAACGGGCGGATGGTGGGAGAGGTGAGGAGCACCGGCGTCTCGCCCTGCTGTGCTGACTTTTCAAACGCGGTGCGTACGTCGGCGACGAAGTCATGCAGCTTGGAGGGCGCCAGCGCCAACGTGCGTTGCTGACCTTCGCCAACCAAGGCCTCCGAAAACGACTGCTCCCAGTTGGGGGATAGCGTGAGGATCGGTAGTGCGCCCGACGGATTGCGGTGCTGATAGCAGATCTGCCGCGCCAGACGTGCGCGCACATGCTCGGTGATCAGCACCAGATCGTGCATCGCCGGCGCGGATTCCGCGATCGCTTCCACGATCGCACCAAGATCGCGAATCGATACGCGCTCCTTCAGCAAGTTCTGCAGCACACGCTGCACGCCCGACCACGAAATGTGCGCCGGCGCGACGTCATCGAGCAGCGTCTGCGTGTCCTTCGGCAGCTCTTTCACCAGTTTCTTCACTTCAGAGAACGTGAGCAGCTCGCTCATGTGCTCTTTGATGACTTCGGTCAGGTGCGTCGCCAGCACGGTTGCAGGATCAACGACAGTGTAACCACGGAAGCTCGCTTCTTCGCGCGCGCGCTCATCGACCCACTTCGCATCGAGTCCGAACGCCGGCTCTTTCACCGCTTCGCCCGGCAGCGCGACTCCTTGGCCCGTGGGATCCATCGCCAGCAGATGGCCCATCTTCAGTTTGCCATCGCCTGCGTCCATTCGCGGATGCGGATCGCGTAGGCGTCAGCCGGGAGTTGCGTTGTCAAGATGCGCACGCTTGGCATCACAGATCCGTAGTCCTGCGCGAGCGTCTTGCGCAGCGCCTTGATTGGTCGGTGAGGGCGGCGGCCCTGCACGTCGTTGATCAGCGGCAGTAGCGCGAAACCGATTTCGATACGTGCATCATCCATGGCGAGCGGTGATTGCGGCACGTCTCTTCCGCCGCCAGCGCCGGTGGCGGCGCTTCCTGCAGCTTTCGCTTCTGCCTGGCCTGGCCTGTCTGAGTTACCACGCCGACGCGCCCGCCGCAAACGCCAGCACGAAAGAACGGGATCATCGGCATGCCCGGCAGCACGCCCACACCAAACGCACACGCCGAAACAACGCCGAGCGCAACCGGGTAGGAGGCGAGCTGCTTCGCCAGCGCCTTGTCGGCCGCACCGTCAATGCCCGCTTTCGTCACCAGCAGGCCGGCAGCGACCGAGACGATCAGCGCCGGGATTTGCGTCACCAGGCCGTCGCCAACCGTGAGCAGCGTGTACGTGCGGCCCGCTTCCGAGAAATCCATCCCGTGCGAGACAACGCCGATAATGATGCCGCCGATGATGTTGATGAAGACGATTAGCAGGCCAGCTATCGCGTCGCCGCGGACGAACTTCGAGGCGCCGTCCATGGCCCCGAAGAACGAGCTTTCGTCCTCAAGCGCTTTGCGGCGTTCGCGCGCCTGCGTTTCGTTGATCAATCCGGCCGAAAGATCGGCGTCGATCGCCATCTGCTTGCCGGGCATCGCATCCAAGGTGAAGCGCGCCGCGACTTCGGCGATACGCGTCGAGCCGCGCGTGATGACGACGAAGTTCACGATCACCAGGATCGCAAACACGATCACGCCGATCACGAACTCGCCGCCCATCACGAATTGCGCGAAGGCCGCGATCACTTCGCCCGCCGCATGCTCGCCCGATTGGCCGTTGGCGAGGATCAGGCGTGAGGAAGCGATATTGAGCGCCAGTCGGAACAACGTCGCCAACAGCAGCACAGACGGGAAAGCCGTGAATTCAAGCGGCTTCTTGATCATCAGCGCCGTCATCAACACCAGGATTGATGAGATGATCGAAACGGCCAGCAGGAAGTCGAGCAACACAGCCGGCAGCGGCACCAGCATGATTGCCAAAATGCCCAGGACGCCAGCGGCGAGCGCGATCTCGCCGCGCATGACAAAGCCGCGCAGCGTGCTGAACGAAAGATCACTGCCCTGCGGCTGTGCGGCGTCGGTCATGTGCTAGCTCAGGCCGCCTGTCCGGTGGGGGGAGGTGGAATGCGGAGGCCCTCGTCCGAGTACTGCTTCAGCTTGTTGCGCAGCGTGCGGATCGAAATGCCAAGGATGTGGGCGGCGTGCGTTCGGTTGCCGAGGCAATGGGTCAGCGTCTCCAGGATCAAATCCTGTTCGACTTCGGCCACGGTGCGGCCAACGAGATTGCGTGCGGCCGCTTGCGCGGCCTCGATCGCGTCGCCGGTCGAGTCGCGATGGCCAACCGGCATGCCGTCGGGCGCGCGGATCGCTTCGGGGCCGACGTCTTCGCCGTTCGCCAGCAACACTGCGCGGTGCATGGCGTTTTCCAGCTCGCGCACGTTGCCCGGCCAGCGATGCTCCATCACTTGCGCCAGGGCTTCTTTCGAAAGCTTGCGGGCAGGGCGACCGTTCGAGCGCGCGTACTTCTCGATGAAGAACTGCGCCAGGGCCGCCATGTCTTCCTTGCGTTCGCGCAGCGGTGGAATGCGCAGGTTCACGACGTTGAGGCGGTAGAGCAAGTCCTCGCGGAACTCCCCGCCGCGCACCAGCGCGCCCAGGTCGCGGTTGGAAGTCGCCAGCACGCGGATGTTCACCGGCACCGGCTTTGCGCCGCCGACGCGATCAATCACGCGCTCCTGCAACGCTCGCAACAGCTTTGATTGCAGCCGGAGATCCATCTCTGAGATTTCGTCGAGCAGCAACGTACCGCCGTCTGCTTCCTCGAACTTTCCGATCCGCCGCGCCACCGCGCCGGTGAACGCGCCTTTCTCGTGACCGAAGAGCTCGGATTCTAGGAGCTGCTCCGGAATCGCCGCGCAATTGACGGCGATGAATGGCTTGTCCTTGCGCTTGGATTTCTTGTGCACGTAGCGCGCCAGCACTTCCTTTCCGACGCCGCTCTCGCCCGTGATCATGATCGAAGCATCCGACGCGGCGATTTGATCGGCCATCGTCACCACGTGCTTCATCGCTTCGTCCGCCGCGATCAGCGGGCGCTCGTCGTCGCACACCGCCGCCAGCACCGCCGCGATCAGCTCTGCGTCAGGCGGCAACGATATGTACTCGCGCGCGCCGGCGCGGATCGACTTCGCCGCCATCATCGGATCGACGCCGACACCGGCGGCGACGATCGGCACAACGATATGCTCCGCCTCGTTCGCCGCGATCAGCGCCGCGATATCGAGCCGCGCGTCCACCATCAGCAGGTCGGCGCCGCGCCCAGCGCGCAGGGCGCCTGTCGCTTGTTCGATCGTATCCACGTGCGCAACCTTCGCGCCTTGGTCCATGGCGATCTTCGTGGCGGCGGAGATTTGTCCTCCGAGCGGGCCGACGATGAGTAGACGCATTTCCGTATCTCCCGCACCGCTCTAAGCGGTGTCGCCGTCCTTGATGATTTCGGTCATGGTCACGCCGAGGCGTTCGTCGACGACGACAACTTCGCCACGCGCGACCAGCCGGTTGTTCACGTAGATATCGATCGCCTCGCCAACCTTGCGGTCGAGTTCGATCACCGAGCCGCGGTTCAGGCGCAGCAGCGAAGCGACTTCCATGCTGGCCCGCCCAAGCACGGCTTGGATGTTCACTGGGACATCATAAAGCGCCACGAGGTCGGCAGCGCTGCGTTCAGCGTTATCGGCCGGGACATCAGTCTCAGGCGTGGGCTGGAATTCATCGAGCTTTAGGTCACTCATGTGTGGGCCTCGTTTGGCGCCGCGAGTGCGGCGTCGATCAGGTCTTCAATGCGGCGTGCCGCGTCGGCTGGATCCATAGCGATCACGCCATCGGACCAATCGATCACCACTTCGCCGGTCTTCAGTCCCGGCTCCGCGCGCACCAGAACCGCGCTCGCGTAAGCGTGCGTCTCACACATCTCGCTGATGCGCGGCTTGATCTCTTCGACCACGTCGGGCGGGAGCTTCACCACCAAGCGTGGCTGGTGCCGAAGCGCGTCCATCGCCGCCTCAACCGCCTGCGCCGCGCGTTCAATGCCATATGCATCGAGCGCCGCGCCTGCGATCTTCTGCGCCGCCGCCAGCGCCACACGCGCCGCTTCGGCGCGTATCGCGTGACTTTCCGCATTAAGTCGCGTCAGCACCGCCGAGGCCGCGTCCGCGATTGCTTCCAGCGCAGCGGCGGTGCGACGCTCGGCTTGCGCTGTCGCATCGTTCTTGCCGCGCTCGTAACCGTCGGCGTTCGCGGCTTGCACTTCTTCTGGCGTGATCCGCTTCGGCGGCTCGCGCATGATCTCACCGTCCGGCGTAAACTCGGTGTCGAAAGCGTATTTGCGGATATTGGCCATCAGTAGATCAACTCGTCTTCTGATTTGCCGTCCGAGAGCACGATCTCGCCACGCGCCGAAAGATCCTTCGCGGTGGCCACCATCCGCGTCTGCGCGGCGTCGACATCCTTCAGTCGCACCGGACCCATCGAGGCCATTTCGTCCTTCAGCAGTTTGCCGCCGCGTTCGGACATGTTCGACAAGAAGAGGTTGCGCAAAGTGTCGGACGCGCCTTTCAGGCTCAGCGCCAGATCGGTCTTGTCGACAGCGCGGAGCAGGGTCTGGATGCCGCCTGAATCCAATTTGCCGAGGTCCTCGAATACGAACATCAGAGCTTTGATGCGATCGGCGCTTTCATTGCTCTTGCCTTCGAGCGCACCCATGAAGCGCGACTCCGTTTGACGATCGAAGTTGTTGAAGATTTCGGCCATCAACTCATGGCTGTCGCGCTTCGAGGTGCGCGCCAAGTTCGACATGAACTCAGTACGCAGTGTGGTTTCGATCTTTTCCAGGATGTCGCGGTGCACGGGCTCCATCGCCAGCATGCGCACGACGCACTCCGCCGCGAAGTCTTGCGGCAGCTCAGCCAGCACTTTCGCCGCGTGCTCCGGCCGCACCTTCGCCAGGACCACCGCGACCGTCTGCGGATATTCATTCTTCAGATAGCTCGCGAGCACCGACTCGTGAACGTTGGCCAGCTTGTCCCAGATGTTGCGGCCCGCTGGGCCGCGAATTTCTTCCATCAGGGAGTCGACTTTTTCCTTCGGCAAGATGTTCATCAGCATGCGCTGGGTCTGTTCGACCGAGCCCATGATCGATCCAGCGCCGGAGAGGCGTTGAACAAACTCCTGCACCAGCGCTTCGACGACACCCGAAGGCACCATGCCTAGCGATGCCATTGCCTGCGAGACTTCCTTGATCTCGTCTTCGTCCATCACCTCCCAAAGCTTCTTGGCGTCTTCACCAAGCGCCATGAGGATGATCGCGGCCTTTTCGGCGCCGCTAAAGCGCACGAGATCAGTGGGCGCCGCCGCTGCGTCGGGGCGGGTTTCGGTTTGGGCGGGGCGGGTAACAGCGTTCATTGGAGTTATGTGTTGTTGAGCCAACCGCGGATGATCTGGATAGATTCATCCGGGTGCTGACCGACGACCTCAGCGACCTTCTTCACCGACGATGCCCTCACGCGGCCATTGATCTGCGCGATGTCGATGCCGTCGTCGACTGCCCCGTCGGGTGCAGGGAGCGCCACTGCTGCGCCGCCGGCGCCGGATGGACCTGGTAATGCAGCCACGCCACTGGCCGCTTGTGCGTTCGCGCCGCCGCGGAGCAAGCCGCCGACCAGCGGCCGCAGCACAAAGAACACGAACGCCAGCGCCGCAACCAAGGACGCCAAGATTTCGACGATGCGCATCACATCGAGATTGCCGAGGAAGTCGAACATGCCTGGCGCTGCCGCTGCCTCGCCGCCCGTGGTCAAGCTTGCGAATTGCGTGTTGACAACTTCGACTGTGTCGCCGCGTTCCTGATTGAAGCCGACGGCCGAGCGCACCAACGCTGTCAGGCGCTGCATTTCCTCTTCGGTGCGGGGTGTATACGTCGGCGCAGCGCCATCGGCGCCTGGTGCGAGCGTGCCGTTCACCGCCACCGCGACCGAGAGCCGCCGCATGCGGCCGCCTTCACTCACTTCCGTGCGCGTCGTGCTTGAGATCTCGTAATTGACCGTTTCCTGGCTCGACTCGCTACCGTCTTGCCCGCCGCCGCCTGAGCCCGCGCCGCCGGCGTCGGGCACGTTCGCCGCGGCCGTGGTCCCGCGCGCGCTGCCGGCCGTCTGCGACGATTCTTCCGTCGTCGATGTTGAGCGCACGACCCGGCCTTCGGGGTCATACGTCTGCCGCGTTTCGCTGACGCGGTTGAAGTCCATGTCCGCCGTGACCTGGACGCGCGCGTTGCCCTGACCGACGACGCCTTCAACGATGTCGGTCACCGTGCGGCGGATGCGATCTTCCGTTGCGACCTGGCGGGCATCGATGCCGTCGGCGACGGCGTCCTCGCTCGATTGCGCGGCGGCGAGGAGGCGGCCGGTTTCGTCGACGATGGTGACGCGGTTGGCGCTCAAACCCGGCGTTGCGCTCGCAACCAGGTTCCGGATCGCACGCACCTGGCCCGCCGTCAGCTCATCGCGGCGCAATTGAATGACGATCGACGCCGT
>JAWKUX010000010.1:0-140726 GCA_041398325.1 Hyphomonadaceae bacterium
CGACGATCGCCAGATGATTGCCGGGGAGCTTGATGTCGTAGGTGCGCAGGCGAAGATTCTTCTCGGTCGCATGCGGCTCGTCTTTCGACTGCTTCGCTTCTGGATAATGCTTTTTCACCAAAGTTTCGAGTGCGTTGATGCCTTTGTCGTAATCAGCACCAGCAAACCAGATGGTCGTATGAGCTCCGTCGCTCTGCAAGAACACGCCGGTCTGATCGAGTTCATAGAACAACGTCGGACCGATATCCATGATAGCGAGATCGATCTTGTCGGCAGGCGAGAGTTCGCGAGGCTTGATGCCGAGCGTGCCCTTCACCGTTCCCCCGATCGCTGCGACCGCGCCTTCGATTGCGAGTTTCGCCGCGACTTCGCTGTGCTTCATCGATTTCATGATGATGGCCTCACTTGCGCGCGAGCGCGGAAATGTGAGCGCGAAACCGCTGCATCTCCGCGCCGCGCTCAGCGTAATCAATTGCCACGACAGCAAGGCGTTTGTTGCCGAGGTCGACTTCAAACATACGACGGCGTTGCTTCGGAACCTCAAGCGCCTCATCGCTCATCTGGCGGACGCGATAGCTCTTCTTCGCCATCTCTTCAAAGGCGCCTAGCGCGCGATCGAAATCGCCACCGACAAACCAAACCATCGCCACCGACCCGTCGAGATCAAGAAAGACCCCGTCCGTCCCAACACGATAAAGCGCCGTCTGACCGGAACCCTTCAATCCAACCATAGCCCGGTCGAGCTTCCCAACCGGCTCCGGCTTAATCGGCATCTCTCGGTAAGGGTTGCCGGCGATGTGCGCCAAGGCGCCGTCAATCAACATGACGGCGATCTTGGAATGCGTCAGGCCGGCAGCACTCATTAGGCGGCCTCAGCGGCCAAGCGTTGAGCCTTCGCAACGGCTTCTTCGATCGAGCCGACCATGTAGAACGCCGGTTCCGGCAGGTGATCGTATTCGCCGTTCACAAGGCCCTTGAAGCCGCGGACCGTGTCCTTGATGTCGACGAGCTTGCCCGGCGAACCGGTGAATGCTTCAGCGACGTGGAACGGTTGCGACAGGAAGCGTTCGATCTTACGAGCGCGCGCGACCGTGAGCTTGTCGTCTTCGCTGAGTTCGTCCATGCCGAGAATGGCGATGATGTCTTGCAGCGACTTGTACTTTTGCAGCGTCTCTTGGACCTGACGCGCAACTTGGTAGTGCTCTTCACCAACAACGTTCGGATCGAGAATACGCGACGTTGAGTCGAGCGGGTCGACGGCCGGATAGATCCCCTTCGCGGCGATGTCGCGCGAGAGAACAGTGGTGGCGTCCAAGTAAGGAACGATGGCAGGCTTTTGGTCGGTCAAGTCGTCGGCCGGAACGTGATGGCTTCGCACCGAGGTGATGGAGCCCTTGGTCGTCGAGGTGATGTGCTCTTGCATGGTCGATTTCGTCGCCAGCGTTGGCTGATAGCCGACCGCCGAAGGAATGTGGCCGAGCAGCGCCGACACTTCCGAGCCGGCTTGCGTGAAGCGGAACACGTTATCGACGAAGAACAGAATGTCCTTACCTTGATCGCGGAAGTGCTCGGCGATCGTGAGGCCCGTCAGCGCGATACGCGCGCGCGCCCGGCGGTTCGTTCATCTGGTCGAACACCAACGCACAACGCGAGCCTTGGCCGCCGCCCTTCACGTTGACGTTCGACCCGATCATTTCGTGATAGAGGTCGTTGCCTTCGCGGGTGCGCTTCTGCCGACGCCGGCGAATACTGAGTAGCCGCCATAGGCCTTGGCGATGTTGTTGATCGTCTTTGAATGAGCACCGTCTCTGCTTGACGCCAGCGCTGCCGAAGAGGCCGATTCCACGCCTTCGCATACGGGCAGAGCAGATCGACGACCTTGATCCTGCAGACGAGAACTTCGGGAACTGGCTTTTGGTCGACGAAGGCCGGGGCCGGTTGGTGGATGGCGCGCTTCGCCGTCGTCTTCACGGGGCCAGCTTCGTCAACCGGCTCGCCGATGACGTTCAGAATACGGCCCAGCGTTTCCTCACCGACAGGCACCGAGATCGGGGCGCCCGTATCGACGACTTCCTGACCGCGGACGAGACCGTCTGTCGCGTCCATGGCGATGGTGCGGACGCTCGACTCACCGAGGTGCGTCGCGACTTCGAGCACAAGGCGGCGGCCGCCATTGGTGGTTTCAAGCGCGTTGTAGATATCCGGCAGCGGGCCATCGAACTCAACGTCGACGACGGCGCCGATCACTTGCGCCACGCGGCCTTTTCCTTGCTGTGCCATCTGTTCTCTTCCTCGTCACACTTCAAGCCGCGTGGGCGGCTAATTCATCAATCGTGCGGCAATCACGCCTGCCGCGACCGCGAGAAACGGCGCCAGGATCAAAGCGATCCGAGCGACGCGTCCCTTCATCTTTCCACCGCCAGTTCAACCATCAGAGCGCCTCCGCACCGGAGATAATTTCGATCAGCTCCTTGGTGATGTTCGCTTGCCGCTGACGGTTGTAGCGGATCGACAACTTGCGAATGAGATCGCCAGCATTGCGCGTGGCGTTATCCATGGCGCTCATCTGCGCGCCGTAGAAGCCCGCTTGGTTTTCCAAGAGCGCCTGCAGCAGCTGGCCATTCAGATATTGCGGCAACAGCGCTTCTAGGATTTCCTCTTCGCTCGGCTCGTATTCGTAGACCGCGCCTTTGAGGTCAGGCGGCTTCACGCCTTCCGGCGCACGGGCTGGGATCAGTTGCAGCGCCGTCGGCACTTGGCTGATCACCGACTTGAACTGCGAGAAGAACAGCGTCGCGACATCGAACTCACCGGCATGGAAGAGTTCGAGCATCGCTTCGCTGACCGCATGCGCGGCTTCAGCGCCGATGTTCCGGTAGGCCGAGAGATCGACATATTTCACGATTTTCTCGCCGTGCAGACGGCGGAGCTGGTCACGACCCTTCTTGCCGACAGCAAGAATCTTCACCGTCTTGCCGGCGCGCACGAGTTCATCGACTCTCTCGCGCGCGGCGCGGACGATCTGCGTATTGAAGCCGCCGCAGAGACCGCGCTCGCTTGTCATCACGACGAGCAGATGCACTTGATCCTTGCCGGTGCCGCGCAGCAGCAGCGGTGCGCTTTCGCCAGACACCGCCGCGGCGAGGTTGGCGATCACGCGCGCCATCCGCGACGCGTACGGACGCGCCGCTTCAGCCTGGCTCTGCGCCCGCTTCAGCTTCGCGGCCGCCACCATCTGCATCGCCTTGGTGATCTTCTGCGTGGACTTCACGCTGGCGATGCGATTGCGGAACTCTTTTAAGCTCGGCATCTCGGCCCCTTAGGCGAACGTCGCGGTGAACTCTTCGAGAGCGGCTTTGATTTTGTCTTCAATGCCGTCCTTGCCGATGTCCTTCTTGTCGACGATCGCCTTCAAGAGGTCCGCCTTCTTGGCGCGCAGCCACGCGACAAGCTCACGCTCGTAACGGCCGACGTTGGCGACATCGATCTTGTCGAGGAAGCCACGCGTGCCGGCGTAGATCAGCACGACTTGTTCTTCGACCGGCACCGGCGAGAATTGCGGTTGTTTCAGCAGTTCGGTGAGGCGCGCGCCTCGGGCCAGCAAACGCTGCGTCGCGGCGTCGAGGTCCGAACCGAACTTCGCGAAGGCCGCCATTTCGCGGTACTGCGCGAGTTCGCCCTTCAGCGGACCAGCGACTTGCTTCATCGCCTTGATCTGCGCGTTGCCGCCGACGCGGCTGACCGAGATACCGACGTTCAGCGCCGGACGGATGCCCTGGAAGAACAGGTCCGTTTCCAAGAAGATCTGGCCGTCGGTGATCGAGATCACGTTGGTCGGGATGTAGGCCGACACGTCGTTGGCTTGCGTTTCGATGATCGGCAGCGCCGTCAGCGAACCCGATTTGTTGTCTTCGTTCAGCTTCGCCGCGCGCTCGAGCAGGCGTGAATGCAGATAGAAGACGTCGCCCGGGTAAGCTTCGCGGCCTGGCGGTCGGCGCAGCAGAAGCGACATCTGCGATACGCGACAGCCTGCTTTGACAAGTCATCATAGATGATGAGCGCGTGCATGCCGTTGTCGCGGAAGTACTCGCCCATGGCGCAGCCAGCCATCGGCGCGAGATATTGCAGCGGCTGATCGGAGGCGGTCGCGGCGACGATGATCGAGTAGCCGAGCGCGCCCTTGTCTTCGAGCTGTCTTCACGAGCTGGGCGACGGTCGAGCGCTTTTGGCCGACGACGACATAGACGCAGTAGAGCTTCGCTCTCGGGCGCGTTCCGATCATGCGCTTCGTGTTGATAAATCATGGTGTCGAGCGCCACGGCGGTCTTGCCGGTTTGGCGGTCGCCGATGATCAGCTCTGCGCTGGCCGCGGCCGACCGGGATCAGTGCGTCGATCGCCTTGATGCCCGTCTGCATCGGCTCGTGCACCGACTTACGCGGAATGATGCCTGGCGCCTTCACGTCCACGGCGCGCTTCTCGGCTTTGATCGGGCCTCGCCGTCGATCGGGTTTCCGAGCGCATCGACCACGCGGCCGAGCAGCGCCTTGCCGACCGGCACGTCGACGATTTCGCCGAGGCGCTTAACGGTATCGCCTTCCTTCAGGCCGCGGTCGTCGCCGAAGATAACGACGCCGACGTTGTCGCGTTCGAGGTTGAGGGCCATGCCCTTCACGCCGCCCGGGAACTCGACCATTTCGCCGGCCTGAACGTTCTCGAGGCCATAGACGCGGGCGATGCCGTCGCCGACGGAGAGCACGCGGCCGATCTCGGACACCTTGGCGTCAGAGCCGAAGCCCTTGATCTGCTCTTTGAGGATTGCGGAAATTTCTGCGGCGCGGACGTCCATTACGATTCCTCAGGCGGATTTCAGTGCGAGACGCAGCGCGTCCAGCTTGGCTTGACGGAAGCGTCGAACTGGCGAGAACCGACGCGGGCGACAAACCCGCCGATCAGGCTCTCATCGACGCTGATTTCTGCTTCGACCTTGGCGCCGAGCTTTCGCCCAGCGCCGCGACCACGGCGTTCTTTTCTTGCTCACCCGGGGTGCGGGCGAAGATGACTTCGACTTGGCGGGCACCCCGCTCGCGAGCGACTAGGCCACGATAGGCGGTGGCGATTTGCGGGAGTTCGGCGGCGCGGCGATTCTGCGCCACAGCGCCGATGGTCTTGCGGCCCAGATCCGAGAGGCCGAGTTTGTCGGCGACAGCGACCAGCGCCTTCGATTTTTCCACAGGGTCGATCAGGGGCGAGCGCGCCACATCGCGCAGATCTGCGCTTTCCTTCCAGGCGGTGGCGAACTTCGCAAAGTCCTGCTCTACCACCTCTAACTGCTTGGTATCCTTGGCCAAATCGAACACCGCTCGGGCGTAACGATCAGCCGCTTCGGACACTTCGCCTTCGAATTTCTCAGCCACGCCTGTCTCGCTGCTCTCGCGGCTGACGGTCCGCCGGACCGCCCGCTGCTTGGATGACGCCGCTTGGGGAAAACCCAAACGCCAACCGAGCCGCTGCGCCGTAGCGCGCGGACCCCCTGACGCGCGCGCGGAGTAACACGGTGCGTTCCGGCTTGACAACCGGGCGTAACGACGGCCGATCAGCGACAAAAGCGCCTGAACAGGCGGGGGGAAACAAAGCCATGACCGACACGCCCGCGCCGGCGCAGACCAGCCCTGACGTATCGCCCGCAAAGATGCGCCAAGTCGTGGCCGCGAGCGCGGCCGGAACGGTGTTCGAGTGGTACGATTTCTTCGTCTACGGCGCGGTCGCTTCGGTGATGACACCGCAATTCGTCACCGGCTTGCCGGACGCCCAGGCCTTCATCTTCATTCTGCTGACGTTCGCCGTCGGCTTTATCGTGCGGCCGCTCGGCGCGCTCGTCTTCGGCAAGATCGGCGACTCTAGCGGCCGCAAAGGCGCGTTCCTGATCACCATCACAATTATGGGCCTTGCGACCTTTGCGATCGGCATTCTGCCGACGGCGGCGCAGATCGGCGGTTGGGCGGCGGTCCTCCTCCTGACAATGCGCGTGCTTCAGGGCTTTGCGCTTGGCGGCGAATATGGCGGCGCGGCGATCTACGTTGCCGAACATGCTCAGCCGCATCGGCGCGGCCGGGAGACGGGCTGGATTCAAGTCTCGGCCGCGTTTGGACTCATGGGCGCGCTGCTCGTCGTTCTAGTGACGCGCATGCTGGTGGGCGAGGAAGCGTTCCGCGCCTGGGGCTGGCGCGTCCCGTTTTTGTTTTCTGTCGTGCTGTTAGCGATCTCAGTCTGGATTCGGCTGCAGCTTGAAGAGAGCCCCGCCTTCAAGAAGCTCAAGGACGAAGGCAACATCTCCAAGCGCGCATACCACGAGAGCTTCCTTCAATGGCGCAACCTGAAGATCGTGCTGCTCGCTTTCCTCGCAATATGCATGGCGCAGGGTGTCGTTTGGTACACGGGCTTCTTCTACACGCAATTCTATATCGAGCGGATCCTAAAAATAGACTCGCAGACCGTGAGCGTCATCATGATCGCCGGTGTCATTTTCTCGGCGCCGCTCTACGTCTTCTTCGCGTGGCTCTCCGACAAGATCGGCCGCAAGATCGTCATGCTGTTCGGCATCGTGCTGATGCTGGCGCTCTACTTCCCCGGCTTCCACTACATTACCCAAGCGGGTAATCCGCAGTTGGCGCAGGCGCTCGAACGCGTACCAGTCACGGTAATCGCCGATCCCGCCGACTGTACTTTCCAGCTCGATCTCACCGGCGGCGCGCGGCAGTTCTCGACCTCCTGCGATATCGCCAAGGGCTCGCTGACCAATGCTGGCGTCGCCTACACCACTGAAGCAGGCCCTCCCGGCTCACTCGCGCGCATTCGCATTGGCGACTCAGAAATCGAAAGCGTCAGCGCCGAAGGACAAAGCAACAGCGATATCCGCGCCACGCGCACGGCGTTCGAGTCACGGCTGCGCCCGATGCTCGACGCGGCCGGCTTCCCGGCGCGCGCGCCCGGCGCGATGGAAGGCTGGAGCTGGTCGGAAATCACCCGGGTCTTCACCGAGAAGATCGGCGTCTTCTGGATACTTGCCCTCTTCGTTATCGCCGCCACTGCGCTCTATGGACCACAAGCGGCCGCGCTGGTGGAACTCTTTCCGACGCGCATCCGCTACACCGCGCTTTCAGTGCCGTACCATATCGGCGTCGGCTGGTTCGGCGGACTCCTCCCCGCTGTCGTGTTCGCCATCAACACGGCAACCGGCTCGATCTATCAGGGGCTCTGGTTCCCGGTGATCGCAACAGCGATTTCGGCCGTGGTGATGTTCTTCTTCCTGCCAGAAACAAAGGATCGCGACATCCACGCGTAAACCATTCAGCAAGATGGTTTTCACGCATTCACCAGCTTTCTGAACGAGAGCTTAAACTTGGCTGTGCATAGTCAAATGCATGACGGCGATCCCCCACGCCGCCTTGGCCCTCACCAGCGCCCTTGACCGCTTCGGGCACGCAAGTGCGCGTGTGCTTGAAGCGGTCACTGGTGGTGATGACGCAGCCTTGGCCGAGGGCCTTGTCGAAATGACAGAGGCCAAGACGCAAGCGAAAGCTGGCGTCGCGCTGATCCGCTTTGCCGATGAAATGTACGAAGCCCTGCTCCAGATCGGGCAAGAGCCTCAGCGGCGATAAGTTGAGTTCGCGCTGACAAGCACAGCGCGCTGCAGCGCTTTGAACAGCGTCTCTGACGCTGAGTCGTAGCGCGGCTTCAGCGAGGCTTCCGGCACGATATCGTTCCAGCTGCCCATGGCGCCGAACACCCAGGCGCGACCCGCTGCCTTCAGCAAACGCTGCGCTTCCGGCTTCATTTGCGTGAATTCCAGAAGCTCCAGCGGGTATGGCAGATCCTTGCCTTCAAGCGCGCCGCGCGCCGCCACGAAGATATCCGCGAACGGCGCGTCCGGCATGGCGCGCGCGACAGCTTCGATATTGAGGAGCGCGTCGCGCAGGTCAGTCGAAGCGGACTTAATGTCCGTGTCGACCTTGTCGGCGGAGGCCGCCTCTCCGATCAGCACATAAGCCGAGAGCCAGATCTTTCTGTCGGGCGCATCCTTATTGCCAATGCGATCGAAGCCTTCCCAGAGTTCTGAATGATCCGGGTACACCGCCTCAACCAGCCAGCGCGGGCCACCGCCAACCATGCCGACGAGCAAGCGATCATCGATGTGACCGAGCTTCTGACCCTTCTGCTGCATCGGTGAATTGTGCAGCCGCAAGCCACGGCAACGCCGCTTCTTCAGTTTCTCGATCCAATCCGCCGGGCCGTGCGCCACCTTCTTCAACGGTCCGGCATCGCTTGGGGTCAGGAAGTCGAGCGATTCCGTGAACCGGAACAACGGATCATCCGGATAGAAGCCGGTGATGTCGCGTCCGCCTAGTGCGGCGTTGCCCACCGCGACCATCGCCAATGCTCTAAGGATCGGAACCTGCACGTTTCAGTCCTTGAAATAGTCCCGCATGAGTTCGCTCGACCAGACCGGCTGCCGCGTGGCGCCGATTGGTGCGAACTCATCCATCCATGGCTTCACATCTAGCACCGGCGTGCCATCGATTGCATCAAGTCCACGCACCCGCAGCACGCGGCCATCGATCTTTATGATGGTGGCACGCGTCAGCCCGATGCGGTTCGGCCGCGCTTTGCCGCGCTGTGCAAAGATACCCACAAGCGGCCAGTCTATGCGCTCGCGCGGATGCCGCGCGCCGGTTTCGACCTTGCCGGAGTCAACCTGGTGCATGAGGAACAAGACTTCGACATGGCTGAAATCGCCCAGCCCATAGAAGGCAGTCTCCTCGAAAGCCGCGTCCAGGACGATCTCCGCCTCGACCGCGCCCCAGAAGTCGTCGCTCAAGTCCTTCCGCGGTGAACGAACCGTCGCGATCGCCGTTACCTCTGCCTTCATGACGGCCCTCCGCAGCCTTCAAACGCCCTTCCCGGCGCACTGGCAATCCCCTACATCGGGCGGCGAAAGAGGATTGCCGAATGGATTGGAATATCGCGCCGCTGCTCGCCGACCCGTCAGCGTGGGCCGCGCTTATCACTTTGATTGTCATGGAAGTCGTGCTCGGCATCGACAACCTGATCTTCATCTCGATCCTGACCAACAAGCTGCCTGAACATCAGCGCGCGCGCGCGCGTCGTATCGGCATCAGCCTTGCACTGATCCTCCGGCTGATCCTGCTTTCGACCGTCGCCTTCATCGTGCACCTGGTCGATCCGATTTTCGATCTGGGTTTCGTCGGCGCGCTCGACGCTCACGGCAATCCGAGCTTCGAGACCGCTTTCTCCTGGCGCGACATCATCCTGATCACGGGCGGCATGTTCTTAGTCTGGAAGGCGACGAAAGAGATCCACCACAATGTCGATCCGACGCCGACGGACGATCTGCTCGACAAGCAGCAGCCGGTGGCGATGAATTTCGGCGCCGCGATCTTTCAGATTCTGCTGCTCGACCTCGTCTTCTCGATCGACTCGATCCTCACCGCCGTCGGCATGACCGACCACATTCCGATCATGATCACGGCGGTGGTCGTGGCCGTTACGGTGATGATGCTCGCCGCCGATCCGGTGGCGAACTTCATTCACAAGAACCCGACCGTCGTCATGCTGGCGCTGGGCTTCCTGCTGATGATCGGCATGGTGCTGATCGCCGAAGGCTTCGGCGTCCACGTGCCGAAGGGCTACATCTATGCGGCGATGGCGTTCTCGGCCCTGGTCGAAGGCTTAAACATGCTGTCGCGCAGCGCCGCCAAGAAAAAGACGCCCAAGGCCGCTACACCGCCGCCCGCAACGCACTAGGGAGAACGCACATGAAAAGGCTCATCCTTGCTGCCGGCTTGGCGCTCGCCGCTTGCGTGTCGCCACCCGTCTCGCAGACCAACACAACGCTCGTCGCGGCCGACGCCGCGACCTCGCTGGCGGTTGGCGAGCGCATCACCATGCAATCTTCGACCTATGCCGGCGGCGACGGCATGGACCCGGTAATCAACCTGACACTCAGCCACGCCGACGGGCGGACGCTTGCCTTTCAGGCGGCCAACCACGCGCCTTACGACGTGTTCGTGCAGAGCGCTGGCGGCGCGTTGGCGCAAGTGATGGGTCTGCAAGGTGGCGATGAAATCACCACGCTTTATTACTCGACCGATGGCGAGCGCACTCAGACCGCAAGCGCCCCGTTCCTTTGCGGACCACAGGGGCCGGCCGCAATTGGCAAGTACGAAGCGCCAGATGGCGTGACTCACATCGTCGGCCTACGCGAACGGATCCAGGTTGAGCTGCGGCCGGACGGACAGATGGAAGCTGTGCCCTACTCGCCCGATCACGTCTGCGCGCGCCTGCGCTTCCGCCGGAGCTGACCCGTGACCGTCTACGCCGTCGTTCAGCTCCGCATCCATGATCGCGAGCGCTACAATCGCTACATGAACAATTTCGTGGCGCGATACACGGAAGTGTTCGGCAAGTTTGGAGGCAAGATGCTTGCCGCCGATGACGAACCGCGCGTGCTCGAGGGCCAATGGTGGGACCGTAACAAGATCGTGCTAATGGAGTTCCCTGACATCGCCGCCTTCACGGCATGGGCGACATCGCCCGAGTACAATGAGATCGCCGCCGATCGCAAAGCTGGCGCCGAAGCTGTGGTGCTATTGCTCAAGGGTTTCGCGGGTGCGTGACCTAACGCAGGGCTCGATCACGAGCCACCTGCTCGGCATGGCTGCCTTCATTGGCATCAGCCTCATTTTTCAGACGATGTACTTCATCGTCGATCTCTATTTCGTCTCGCGCCTCGGTAACGCCGCGATCGCGGGCGTCAGCGCTTCGGGCAACGTCTTCTTCCTAGCGCTGGCGGCGAGCCAGCTCATCTCTATCGGCGTGATGGCGACAGTCGCACAGGCGGTCGGCAAGAAGGATGCGGCGGAAGCCAATCTCTTTTCCGACCAAGCCATCTCGATGTCACTGCTGTTCGCCGCGGTGTTCCTCGCGCTCGGCTACACGTTCGGCGGCGCTGGCGTCGATGCGCTGACCGCGGATGCGGAGACTGCGGCGGCTGGGCGCGCCTATCTCTTCGCCTTCCTGCCGCAGCTTGGACTCATGTTTCCAGTCGCTGCGATGACGTCAGCACTGCGCGGCGCCGGCGTCACCATGCCGACCATGGTGCTACAAACGGCGACCATCGTTTTGAACGCCATCCTCGCACCCGTGTTGATCGCCGGCTGGGGCACCGGCATTGCGCTCGGCGTCGCGGGCGCGGGATGGGCGAGCAGCGTCGCCGGCGCCATTGGCACGATCGCGCTCGTCTTGATGTTTCCGCGCGTGCAATCGTATCTGCGCCTGCACCTCGACCGGCTGAAGCCGAAGTTCAGCGCCTGGCGGCGGCTTGTTTTCATCGGCCTGCCGACATCGCTCGAATTCCTGATGATGTTCGTGATCTTCATCGTCATCTACTTCGTCATCCGCCATTTCGGCGCCGAAGCGCAGGCGGGATTCGGCATCGGCGGGCGGGTCATGCAATCGATCTTCTTGCCCGCCATGGCGGTTGCGTTCGCGGCCGCGCCAATCGCGGGGCAGAATTTCGGCGCCAAGCGCTACGACCGTGTGCGTGAGACCTTCCGCGCTACCGCACTGATTGGTTCCGGCATCATGCTGACGGCGAGCCTGCTCTGCCACATCAACCCGGCCCTGCTTGCGCGCCCCTTCACCGACGATCCGGCGGTGCTTGCGATCAGCAACGAGTATCTGCAAGTCGTGTCGTGGAATTTCGTGTTCAGCGGATTGGTGATGGCCGCGGGCAGCATGTTCCAGGGCATGGGAGACACGCGGCCATCACTCTTCGCCAGCGCGACGCGGCTGGTCACCTTCGTCGTACCGGTCCTCTATCTTTCATCGCAGCCGCATTTTGTGATCGAACAGGTTTGGCTTTTTTCGGTTGTATCGGTTGTTGCGCAGTGCGCACTTGCGATGTGGCTGCTGTTCGAAACCTTCAAGCGAAAGCTTCCGAAGACGGTCGACGCTATTCCTGCGGCGGCAGATTGATCGAGGCTTGGCCGAAGGCGTAGCGCCAGCCTTCCGGCGTGCGCACATAAGTGTCGCTGAACCACAATCGGCGATCGAACGGCCCGTCCGGGCCTGTGCCTTTGAGCCGAAGCAGCGCAGTGACGATCGCGGTGTCCTCGCCATAGAGCCGCACCGTCTGCGTGCCATCTTCCTCGGCCTGGATCTCGTAGACGTATGCCTGATCGCGCGCCAAGCGCAGCAGGTCCTCGCCAGTGAACACGAGCCCACGGCCCACGACGAGGATCATGTCGGGATGGAGAATCCGCGCCATGCCCTCCGCGTCGTTGCGCTCGACGGCAGCTTGATACGCCGTATCGAGCGCTGCGATTTCGGCGCGGTCTTGTTGTGGATCGGCGTGTGCAACGCTGGACATAAGGAAGGCTCCTAGCGCCACGGCCACGCCGCGCGCCTCTCTGTAGACCGACATTTCTTGATGCTCCGAAGCTCGGATCGAATGCTCCGATAATGGCGCAGCAGCGCGCGACGCGCTCGCCGTTTCCGGACTTCACTGGCGCCTAAGGGGCGCGGCAGTCCAAAGCTCACCCAAGCTGATCGTTGGGCAGTGTCAGCAAAGCGAGCACGGCGGCAGTCCTCAGCGTGCAGCGATCAAGCCCAGACCAAAGTCTAGAACTTCGAATAGCCGCCATCGATGAGAATCGAGTCGCCGTTGTGGAAGCTCGACGCATCGCTGGCGAGATAGACGGCGACGCCGCCGAATTCTTCCGGCTTGCCCCAACGCCGATACGGCACGCGGCTGATCACGTGCGTAGTGAAAGCGTCATTCTCCTGCGCGGCGCCCGTCATGTCCGTCGCGATCCAGCCCGGCAGGATGGCGTTGGCGCGCACGCCATAGCGCGCGAACTCAACAGCGATGCCGTTGGTGACGGAGATGATGGCGGCTTTCGTGGCCGTGTAGTCCTGATTGCGCGCGGCGCCGAAGAGCGCGCCGAGGCTCGCGACCGCAGCGATCGAGCCGCCTGCATCGCCCTGCTCCGCGCGCTTTCATGTGGCGGCAAGCTTCGCGCATGGTCCAGATCATGCCGTCAAGATTGATGGCCATGACACGGCGATAATCTTCGCCGCCGATGTCGAGGAAGGATTTCCAGCGGTTGGAGACGCCGGCATTGGCGAAGCAAGAATCGACGCGGCCAAACTCCGCCAGCGTAGCGTTGAAACCGGCGACGACGTTCTCTTCGGTCGACACATCGACAATGCGCGCGTTCACCTTGGTGCCGTGCGCTTTGAGTTGTTCCAGCGCCCGCGCGTTCTTTTCTGCGTTCGTGCCCCAAATCTCGACGCTCGCGCCTGCCTGCGCCAACGCGTCCGCCATGCCAAGGCCAATGCCGCCATTGCCGCCGGTAACAAGCGCGACGCGGCCAGTGAGATCGAAGGGTTTGTAGGTCATGGCGGCACTATGGACCGCCGGTACGTTCGCAAGCAATATTGTCGGAGCCGGTTCTGGCCCGTTCAGGAGGTCGGATTTTGAGACTTGTTGACGAGATCATGCGCTGCGCGGCTGTCTTCGATGATCTCGACGGCACGGCGCTTTCTTCGCTGACCTCTCCTCAAGTTCGCACCCTAATACGTGCGAAGAACGGCGCTTTGGCTTTATCGGGTGCATTCGCGATGTTCGGCTGCGGCCGCGACCTATCGGCTCCGATGAATATCTCCCGGTACCAAGCATGGACTGCCCGCTCCGACTATGGTCTCGGACCCTCAGATGACATCTTCGGCGCAGATATCTTCGGCGACCTACTCTTTGTTAGGCACAACGTGGCTTTCCGCTTGGATGGCGAGACAGGCGACCAAGTTGCCATCGGCGACATCACCGACGTTCTTGATCGACAACTAAGCGAAATCGCGGAGGAACTTGGTGGAAATTTAGGACGTGAGCGCTTCGCACACCGCGTCATCGGGCAAGATCCACTGCGCTTGCTGCCGACGTTTCCTTTCATGATGCAACAGCATGTGCGCGGTGAGTTCTTCGAGACGCCCCTCACTCGCGCGATTGAACTCAAGCACCAACTATTTTGCGCTTGCAGAGACGCGCCGGACGGTGCGGGCGTTGATTGCGCGTTCTGGCGGGCATAATAACCGAGCCAGTTGGTGCAGACTCACAAGAAAGAATACGGATCCACGTCGATCTGCACGCGCACGGAGCTGTGCAGTTTCACGCGGCTGGACCACGCCGCCAGAAACGCGCTGACGTCGACGCCGCGATTGGCGCGGACGAGGAAGCGGTGGCGGTACATCCCGCGGATGACGCTGAGCGGTGCCGGGGCCGGCCCCCAGAGATCCAGTCCCTCGACGTGCGGCGCTTTCTCACCAAGCGCTTTCGCGGCTTCGGCGGCGAGCGTTTCGTTTGGCGCGGAGACAATGACAGCGGCAAGCCGGCCGTAGGGCGGCATGCCGGCGGCTTCGCGTTCGGCGACTTCAGCGGCGAAGAACGCGTCGCGATCCTGCGCGGCGAGCGCTTGCATCACCGGTTCGTGCGGCGCGTACGTTTGGATGAGCGCCCTGCCCGGCTTTTCGTGACGGCCGGCGCGGCCGGCGACTTGGCTGACGAGTTGGAACGTGCGTTCGCCTGCGCGGAGATCGCCGCCTTTCAGCCCGAGGTCCGCATCAACGACTCCGACGAAGGTGAGGTTCGGGAAGTTGTGGCCTTTGGCGACGATCTGCGTGCCGATCAGAATGTCGATCTCATTGTTCTCCATCCGCGCCACCAGTTCGCGCACGGCGTCGCCGTTGGGCGTGGTGTCGGAGGAGAAGATTTCGACGCGCGCGTTCGGGAAGCTATCGCGCACTTCTTCTTCGATGCGCTCAACGCCCGGGCCGATCGATGTGAAGGCGTCAACGGCTTTGCACTCCGGGCACTCTTTCGGCTTCGGGATTGAGAAGCCGGTGAGGTGGCAGACGAGGCGTCCGGAATAGCGGTGCTCGACCAGCCACGAATCGCTATCGGGCGAGCGCATGCGATGGCCGCAGGCGCGGCAGAGCGTGAGCGGCGCGTAGCCGCGGCGGTTCATATAGAAGAGCGACTGCTCGCCGCGCAGCAGAGCTTCCGCGGCGCCGGTTATGAGTTTCGGCGAGAGCCAGCGGCCCTTTTCGGGCGGATCGAGTTTAAGATCGATCAGCTCAACGTCCGGCAGTTCGGCGGCGCCGTGACGCGATGGCAGCTGAACGTGCGCGTAGCGGCCCGCTTGCGCATTCACCAGCGTTTCAAGCGAAGGTGTGGCGCTCGCCAGCACCACCATGCAATCACCGAGCTTGGCGCGGGCCACGGCCATGTCGCGCGCCTGATAGATGACGCCCTCTTCCTGCTTGTAGGAAGGATCGTGCTCTTCGTCGATGACGATGAGACGCAAGTTCGGATACGGCAGGAAGAGCGCCGAGCGCGCGCCAACAATGAGACGCGCGCGGCCGGCGGCGATTTCGCGCCAGGCGCGGCGGCGGGCCTTCTGTTGAATCGCGGAGTGCCACTCGACTGGCTTCACGCCGAAGCGTGCTTCGAAGCGGCTCATCGCAGCTTGCGTCAGCGCGATTTCCGGGAGCAGCACGAGCACTTGCGCGTTCGGCGCCTCCTTCAGCGCTTCGGCGGCGGCTTCGAGATAGACTTCGGTTTTGCCCGAGCCGGTGACGCCATCAAGCAGCGCGACGTGAAATTTGCGCTCGCGCACCGAGGCGCAGAGTTCTTCCGCTGCGGCGAGCTGGATGGCGGAAAGGTTCTTACCGCTGCGCGTAAGATCGGGATTTGGGAACGGTGGGTCTTCGCTGATCTCGAGTTTCACAAGCGCGCCGCAATCGACCAAGCCCTTCACCACCGCAGATGACGTCTCGGCGCGGCGCGCGAGTTCGGCTGCGCTGACCTGCTCCTTCGCCGCTTCTTCCATCACGCGGCGGCGTGCGTCGGTGAGCTTCGGCGGTTGCTCGCCGCTCGGCGCGAGCACGGTGTGCGTCGGCGGCGGGAAGAGTGCTTCCGGCGCGCGCACGACCATACGCGAGAGATCGCCAGGCGGGCGGACGACATATTTTGCCGCCCACTCCACGAAGGCGCGGCTGATCTCCGGCACCGGTGTGCCGGGCAGCACTTCCTCGATAGCTTTCAGATTGGCCGCGCCCGGATGGTTGCGTTCAACGCCCCAGACGACGCCGCGCACCAAGCGCGAGCCGATCGGGGCAATGACGTGTTGGCCAGGCTGAATCTGCAGCGATGATGGCGCGCGGTAATCAAACGGCTCGGGCAGCGGCAACGGAAACAGCACCGCGACCTTGTCCTGCGTGTCCGCCTCGTACTCTGCCCCCTCTTCCGCCACGGCGAAGAGCGGGCCGAGCGGCGGCGCGCTGCGCGTGCGTTTCAGCGCTTCGAGAGCGCGGCGGCGGGCTGTTGAACTCATTGCCCTGAATCTAGGGGCTCGGGGGATTCGGTGGAAGCGCCCGATGTGGCAGAGCTGTTACTGAATGGCTTTTTACTTTCCTTACTGACCGCTTCTTAGCCATGGCGCGCGACCCTGAGCCGCCATGTTCGCGAAGCTCATCTCCCGGCTTGTGCCGTTGCCAGGCAGCGCGCACGACCACCTGTTCACGACCTTCGCGCCGGAAGGCGCGCCGCCGCAGGTGCTGAACGCGATTTATCACCAGTATCGCGACGCGATGCCGGATGAGGTCGTGCCGCCGCAGCACGTGCATTATCGCGGGCTCGTCGATCGCATCGTCGGCCGCAACTGGCGCAGGCTCGATGGCGTTGAGCTGCGGCGGGTGAGTTCGGCCTACGTGACATGCTTCGAGCGCTCCGAGGCGTTTGAGTTTCAACTGGCGCTCTGGCGTATCGATCCGCCGTTTCGGCGGTTGCTGGCCGAGACGCGCGAGCTGGTCATCGCCGAAATGATCCCCTTAGCGGCGGCGGAGAGCGCCCGGCGCGCGCACTTCTCGCGCTGGAAGGAGTGTCTCGCCACGCCGCTCGACATCGATGCGGGGACACTGCTCGGCTTGATCCAGCGGATGACACCCGACGACTGGCACGAGATCGCGCTGCATTGGGACTGGAATTGGGGCACGGCTGAACTCGAATGGATCACCGCCCAACGCGCGTGTGACCGGGCGACCGCGCTGTTCGTGCTGTGCTCCGGTGGACCAGGCGCCATAGCGCGCGCGCGCGGCCGGCAGGACGAACTGGACCGGGCGCCATTCGTCCGCCAGTTGGCGGCGCGGTTGGAAGGCGGCTTCTATCCGAACGCACAGTTCGGCCTGGCGCTGCCAATGCGGCAACGTCTGGCCTTCGAGACGGAACTCGCGACGGCGCGCGTGACCGGAGAGAGCCCGTGGCAGATTCCCGGAGAGCTGCTCTCGTGGGAAGGCGCGCGTACCTGTGCGCCGCGATACTCGATCACCGACGGGCGTGTGCACTTCGCGTACGAGTTCTGGCTGAGCAAGCTCGCGCCGCGACGGAAGCGTTAAGCGGACCTTAGCAGCGCGCGGCGCAACGTTGCACCATGACGGTCGCCACCGCCCTGCTCTCACACTGGACCGCGCATCTGCGCGACGAGCGCCGCTTTTCGGACAATTCCGTGCAAGCGTATGAGCGCGATGTGGCGGCGTTCCTCGGTTTTCTGAGCGGACATTTGGGCGGCGAGCCTGACGCCAAGGACTTGGCTGAGCTCGAGCCGCGCGATCTGCGCGCCTACCTCGCCTATCGCCGGCAAGGGCCGGATGCGTTGGCGGATCGCTCTATTTCGCGAGCTTTGGCGGCCATCCGCTCGTTCTATCGTTATCTCGAACGCCGCCATGGCGTGACCAATGCGCGGCTCTCGCTGGTGCGCGGCCCGAAGCTGAAACGCTCACTGCCACGCCCGGTTTCGGAAGGCGCGGCGCGCAATCTGATTGCCGAGGCGATCGCCTCCGGTTCGGGTGAGTGGCAGGGCGCGCGTGATGCGGCGTTGCTGACGCTGCTCTACGCGGCGGGGCTTCGGATCAGCGAAGCTTTGGCTTTGACGGGCGGCGACCTGCCGTTGCCGGACGTGCTCCGCGTGCACGGCAAGGGCGGCAAGGAACGGGTTGTGCCGCTGCTCTCGCAAGCGCGAGAGGCGGTCGCGCGCTATGTCGATATGTGCCCCTACTCTATCGATGGGGACGGGCCGCTCTTTCGCGCGGCGCGTGGCGGAGCGTTCTCTCCGCGCATGGCTCAGGCGCTGATGGAGCGTTTGCGCATGGCGTTGGGGCTTCCCGCGAGTGCGACGCCACACGCTTTGCGGCATGCGTTCGCAACACATTTGCTTGCCAACGGCGCCGACCTGCGCGCCATCCAAGACCTGCTTGGACACGAATCGCTGTCGACGACTCAGAGCTACACCAGCGTCGAAGCGCAAAAAATTTTGCAGGCGTACCGGCGCGCGCATCCGCGTTCGTGATGATTTTTGCGCACGCGCGGCGCGCTGCGCGCCTTGAAAAATAAGGCTCGCAGAGAAATCGCGACGCACTCTTCAGTAGAGAAAATCGAGCGCGCAGAAAAAATCGCGCGATGACTTGCGGAAACTACTTGCAAACCAAATTCAGCGAAAAAAAGCGCCGGAGAGTCAAACAACTCCCATCCAACCACGACCAAACAAAACCCAATGAGGAAATGACAATGGCTAAGAAAGTTAAGAAGGCCGCCGCCAAGAAGCCGGCGAAGAAGGTTGCGAAGAAGTCGGTCCGCAAGACCACGAAGCGCAAGACCGCCAAGAAGACCGCCAAGAAGCCGGCGAAGAAGGCCGCGAAGAAGACGGTCCGCAAGGTCGCCAAGAAGACGGTTCGCAAGGCTGCGAAGCGCAAGACGAAGAAGGTGGTTGCTCCGGCTGCCATGTAAAGTCCGAAAAGGGGGACGCGAAAGCGTCCCCCTTTTTCTTGTGAGCTCACGAACCCAAGGATCTTGATGCGCTCTCCGGTTATTCGCTGCCCTCGCTCCCGCTACGAACACCGTCGACTGTCGCGCTATCAATTCAAACGATCGATCCTTGCGCGCTAAGCGCCCTCCCCTCTCGACATCGTCCGCACGCACGTGGCCTTGACGTTAGCGCTTTGCTCATCTACTTTGTGTTTCAAAGTTGATGCTGGAGATGTCGATGACGCGCGATGAAATGATCGCGGATATCGCCTACGCGCGCACGCTGGCGGAAGAAGGCCGGCATGCGCCGCTGCTCGGCGGCGCCTACCTGTTATTCTGGGGGGTGCTCAACGCCATCGCGTTCGCGACCCAGTTTGCGATCATTGAAGGCGCGCTCCCGGTAGCCGGCGGCACGGCCTACGCCGTGCTTTGGATGAGTTACGGTGTCGTTGCGGGCATCGGCATGACGCTGCTGCGCATGCGCACCCGCGACAAGCCGGGTCTCACGACAATTGGCGCGCGCGCCGAACGGGCGCTGTGGACAGGCGCCGGCATTGCGCTGATGGCCATAGTCATTGGATCGATCGTGCGGATGGTCATGACCAGCGACCCCGACGCGCCCAACGCCATCCTGGGCGCAGCGTTTGCACTCTATGGCGCTGCCTTGTTTGGCACTGCTTCGATGTCGGGGGAGACCTGGCTGCGCGGCTTTGGCTGGCTCTCTGTCGCCGCAGCGCTGAACTGCGCCATGTTCAACGACCAAGACTGGGTCTATGTCATCGCCGCGATCGGCAGCCTGCTAACGTTGGCATGGCCCGGAATCATTCTGTTGAAGCGCGAGCCATCGGCGATCGTGTGAGCAAGTTCGACCACACCGAGATCGACGACGTGATCCACGGCCGCCTTCGGCTGGGGATCATGGCGTATCTGTCGACCGTCTCCCCTGCCCCGTTCGTGGAGTTGAAGCGTAAGGTCAACGCCACTGACGGCAATCTCTCGACCCACCTCAGCAAGCTTGAGGAAGCGGCGTACGTGCGCATCGAGAAAACGTTCTCCGGCAAGAAGCCGCTGACGCTCGTGCATCTGACCAAGCAAGGGCGCGCGGCGTGGATTGCGTATCTCAACCGCATTCAAACATTGCTGAGCGCGGCGGAATAGCTCGGGCGTGACGTCGGGCTTCGACAGGCTCAGCATGACGCCAATTTTGATCGCTGCGCCAAGCCACCACCGGCGACAGCCTGAGCTTGTCAAAGGCGGGCAAGCAAAAGCGCCGCCGATGCGGGTTCAAAGACGGGAGAGCAGGACGCGCTTCGGTCGAAGCTTCTCAAAATGTTTCGTTGGGGTTTGCCGAAGCGCGCCCTGCGCGGTGTGTTGAGCAGCCGGCGGAAGCGTGAGGCGTTCGAGGACATCCCAGAGGGCCATGCGTTTGCTGACAGGCGGGTCCTGGTAGTTCGACCGGTGCGGGACTTCTCCCCGCGCATTGCTGCCGCTTTCAACGGACCGATCACCCACGACGCTGGGGTTCTGGCGATCTCTTAGCGCCTTGCTTCACGTTCCCGGCTGACGTGCAGACGGAGCACCATGACTCCACGCTGGGCCTCGGCTTCCTTTCTCGCCGAGCAGCGACGTCCCTCCTCGCGGACTTCCATCGCATCACGTTCAAACCGCGTCTCGATTGCGTTTGGCCTGGTGCACCTAGCGCCTCCCTGACCGAGACGGACACAGTATCGCATGGGTTCGTAGGTGTCGGATTGATTTTGACGGACGCGTTGATGGCGCTACGATTCTTACGTGTCAGGTGTGGGATAGAAAGAGATCTATCCCCGCATTCTGCGGAATTCGCGGAGGACGGCTAGCAGGCCAACTCTGCTCGCTGGTAAGGAGTTGGCTGCTCGATCGCTATTGGCCCAAAAGCGGTCGCTCGCAATGTTTCAAGAGCCACCAAATTCCGCGACCTCATCGCGCAGGAAATTCATGAACGCCTGGACTTTGTAAGGCACGTAGTTGCGCGAAGGATGCACCATCCAGGCCGCGGTGCCGAACTCGGTCGCGGCGCAAGAATAATCGGGCAGCATGTCGACCAGAGAGCCGTCATCAATCTCGCGGTTGCACAGCCAATCCGGCAGCAACGCTGGGCCAAGCCCTGACACCGCGCATTGAGTCATGGTCAGGCCGTGCGAGACCAACAGGCGGCCGTGCACCGGTACGGCGAGTTGCTCGCCCGCGGCGTCGCGGAAAAGCCAGCGCGTGCGGTAGCCGGGCAACGGAAACAGAATACACTCGCGCTCGGACAATTCCTTGGGATGCATCACGGCTCCGGCGCGCTGCACGTAAGACGGGCTGGCGCAGACACGGAATCTGCGCGGGACCAGTTTTGCGGCGACCACATCGCCTTCGGGCTCAGGGCCGAAGCGAATCGCCAGATCGATCTTGTCGGCAACGAGATCGACCTGCGTGTCCGTGAGCACCAGATCGAGCGACAACGCCGGATACGTCTCCATCAGCTTTGGCAGCAGCGGCGCCAACACGCGCTGGCCCAAGGACGTGCATGCGGTGACGCGCAGCACGCCACGCGGCTCAAGCGTGAGGTCGAGCGCTTCTTGTCCGGCGCGATCGATATCCTCGAGCAGCCCTTTGACTTGATCGTAATAGTGCGCGCCGGCCTCGGTCGGCGCAAGTTTGCGCCGGTCACGCTGGAACAGGCGGAGGCCAAGCTCCTTTTCCAGCCCGGTGATGGCGCGCGAAATTGACGACGGGTCGAGATCGCGTAGCCGGGCCGCCGCAGCGAAGCTGCCCAGTGCCATCACGTCGGCGAATATCCTGACGGCGTTCAGCTGCATGATGCGTTTTACGCACGAAACTCGTGGGTGAGAGAGGGTTTATCGCACGATGCTCACGAAGGAAACTCGCCACGCGCAGCAGGAGCACAGACAATGCCGGTCAGATTCGAGCATGGAGCGTTCGCCTCTCTCGCAGAGGTCCTGGACGACATCAAGCGCAACGGAACCTGGCCGACAACCTATGTCTCCGGCCCTTCCCCCGGGCTCGACCCGCATTGGCATTCTGAAGAGGTGCACGCCTATGTCATGGAGGGTGAGACCGATTTTTTCGATGCCGACACTGGACAACGCACACCGGTGAAGGCGGGTGACAAAGTGATCGTGCCGGCGCGCACAGTGCACGCCGAAGGCGCGGTAAAGGACAAAACCATTTATTTGATCGCCGTGCCGGCGCCGCAAGGACCCGAGGATTTTTTGCGGATGCGCGAACCGAAGACGCTCTAAGTGCTGGCCTGAGGGTGCCCAGCGAAATGAACGCGTTCGGCGAGATCAGGTCAAAGGTCTCGCCGCCGCTCGTTGTTGGATCGGGCTTGCTGCGCTACTCTCCTGTGAAGAGGAGAGCGAATGAGAAAGCATGCGGGTAAAGCACTATTGATTGCCCTTATCCTCGTGGTGGCCATCGCATTGGTGCAAGGCGGTCAACACGGTCAAATCAGCACTTGGCTGTCCAATCTTTCTGGTTAGTGGAGTGTGTCCGTTCTCGGCGAGACCGCGCCGAATTGACGGGCAGCGCGCCAGTGGCTGGATTTGAGAGCGCTGGCCTTTGGCGCCGTGGCGATGCGCCTGGTTGTTTGCAGTGCGCCGAATGCTCAAGCTGCGGACATGTCGCAGCCCATTGAAGTTCTCTACAATGGCGTTTGTCCGGTTTGCCGCGCCGGCGCCTGCGATCTTGAGCGTCGTGCAGCGGCGGCGAGAGCCGGCGTAATCTTCACAGACGTGGCGACAACGCCTTCTGCCTTGGAGCGGGCGGGTGTGACGTTAGACGCGGTTCGCTTAAAGCTGCACGCAGTGAAACCGGACGGCGGGGTGCTAAGGGGCATGCCGGCAGTGGCGTTGGCATGGAGCGCGACTCCCCCGTTTCGGCTTCTGGGGCGACTATGCAGCGTGCCTCCGATCACTTGGATTGCCGCGGTGGCGTATCATGCAACGGCTCATATCCTTTGGCATTGGAACCGAGCTTGCGGGCGGTGGTGAGCGGCGAGGTCCATTCTTGACGATCGTGAGCCGAATTGAGGGTGGCGGCGCGATTGGCGCCTTCCGGGCGCTGGAGCGGCGAGCGGCCCGGCCTGATTGATCAAGCCATTCACCGAAAGCATGCTAGTGCTTCTGTCGGGAGGGCTGTGTGACTGAAAGATTTGGCATCTGGTGCTCTGCCACGGATTGGGCGGGGCCCGCGCGCACAGCTCAGGCCCTGACGAAGTGCGGTGCAGATGTTTGCATCATCGCGCCGGCAAACAGCTACGCCGCGCTCACGCGCTTCAAGGCCGCCGATATTCTTATGCCCTTCGAGCAAGCCAACCGCAGCCTGCCCGCAATCGCGCGCACCTTAGCTGAGGAATTTGGCGCGCATTCGATTCTCCCGGGCGATGACCTGACCTTTTGGGCGCTGAGCCAGTTCGTTCGCCGAATGGACGAGGTGGAGCTAAGCGACGCTGCGCGGGCCATGATTGCGCGCTCAATGCCGAGCGCCGCCAAGAGCGCGTTACTTTCAGTGGATTCCGAGTTTATCGCGGCAGAACGCGAAGCGTCCCTGTGCCCGGCCCCGCCCTGTGTCGCCAATCCAGCCCAGACTGACGCGGAGCAATTCGCCGATGATGTCGGCTATCCTGTGCTGGTGAAGTTCGATGGGTTCGCGTCAGGCCACGGCGTCCGGGTCTGCAATGACAAGCGCGCACTGATTGCGGCGCTCGCGGTTCGACCAGAACACCCCCGCCACGCCAAATTCGTCGTGCAAAAATTTGTGCGCGGCGAAGTCTATGGCGTGACCTTGTCTGGTCTCGAGGGAAAGGCGCTCGCGGGATTTTCGTTCGTCAAGCATCGGTGCACCTCGGAAAATGGCGCAACAAGCGTCGCGCGGCATGCGCCGCGTCCGGACATTCTCAAGCGCTCATTTGAGTTGTTCGAGACATATGCTCTCAACGGCTACGCCGGTTTCGACTACATCGTGGACGAGGCTGATCGGCCATTCTTGATCGAAATAAATCCGCGGCTAATGCCAACGGGACATTTTTCGGAGGAGTTCGGCGTGGACCTAACCGCAGCGCTACTCGCGGCGATGCGGCGCAAGCCAGCTCCAAAGCCGGCGAACCCAAAGTACGAGTACGTCGCGTTGTTTCCGAACGAATGGGTGCGAGACCCCGAGAGCAGCTATCTCCAGGCCGCCTATTATGACGTTCCACACGACGACCCGGCGGTTGCTGCGGCGATGATGCGAGACGCCAAGAGCTGGCGCGATCGGAAAGAGCGGCGCTAGCGTGGCGCCGCTCGCTTCCATGTCGTCACGTGGTTTAAGGGGCGGGTTTAGGCCGCCGGCCTATTCCTGCGAGACCGCCTCGGCTTGACCGAGCGGTGCTGCTGGCCTTCAATCAAGCCATGCGGATGATCGGGGTTATCCTTCTGGTCTTCCTGGTCGCGGGATACGCCTATTGGGTGCTTCCGCGTCCATGCCCCGATTTGCGACCTGCGCTGGTATTCACGCTCCACGAGTATCCCGAAGCTCGCATAACAGGCTTTCGCGACATCAATGCTGATGGCGAGATCGTGGGTTACTTTCAAACCGACGACCCGCCAGCCAGCGCGCATGCGCTACTTGTGCGCGGAGGCGCCAATTCGGTAATTGATCCCCCCGCATCCTCCTTTGACAGACGCGCCTTCGCGATCAACGATTCCGGCTTGGTGGCGCTTAGCTATGACGGCAACAATGCGATGCTGTGGGATGGAGCCACCTACACGCCCGTCGCCTATCCCGGCGCAAGCGGCACGGTGATCCGCGGACTCAACAATCACGGCGACGTATCGGGTGAGTTCACGGACTCCAGCGGCGTAGTCCAGGCCTTTGTCCGCGTCGGCGGCGTGTTTACACACATTGCATTTCCGGGTTCGGTTCGCGCGAGCGCGCGGGGCATTGCGGACGACGGAACGGCTGTTGGTTACTACGAGGTGGCGGGCGGCGTTCGGCACTGCTTCGTGCGCGATCCATCAGGTACTATTACAGAACTCAGCGTTGCCGGGCGCGTCTCGATTATGTGCGGCGGACTCAACAACGCTGGCGCGATTGTGGGCGCTTCAATCGACACAACTGGCCGCGCACACGCGTTTACCTGGCGCGGGGGCGTGTTTCGTCACTTCGATGTGCCCGGCGCTCAAGACACGGTTGCACTGGGGATCAACGATGCGGGCGACATCGTCGGAGAAGTCAGCTTCGGTGGCGGCTTCACGGATTACGCGGTGCCGCATCGAGGCTTCTATACGGAGAGCTTCCGCTAACGGCGTTTGCGTCGCTCTCGCCGATCTGTCGCGTGCGAATGATCAGGTAGGCTGCAAACGCCGTGGCGACGCCCGGCGCGATTGCGAGCGGAACAGCGAGCCAACCGTACTTGACGCCCAACGTGTGGCGCTCGTACGCAATCCAAACGAATAAGATCAGGCCACAGAGAATTGTATCGAGCGAATATCCGCTTGCGTACGGATTCACAAAGCCCGCGGCGAACGCGCCGACAATGTCGCCGCTCTCTAGCAATGGCGGCACGACAACAACACAAAACGCAACTGCAAACACCAAGCCCAGCGCACCGACCAAAAGTTCAAAGACTTTTTCCATTGTGCTTCCTCAGGCCGATCAGCGCTTGGCTGCCCACAGATGTCAACAAGCGGCGGCGATCAGAGCGGTCGACCGCTTTGACCTTGCAGTTCTCGTGTCGCCTAGACACATGACGGGGACAGGAATGCTTCTAGAGCGATGAGATCGCCAGTACGACCGGAGATGCGCTGCGATGATTGTGTTCGTCCATGGCGTTCCAGATACGCCAGCGCTGTGGCGTCCGTTGAGTGCAGCGCTTGGTTTGGATTCGAGCGCCTTCTCCGCGCCCGCCCTGCCCGGCTTCGGGAGGCCGATCCCGAACGGGTTCAGCTGCACCAAGGATGCGTACGTCGCCTGGCTGATTGGCGAATTGGAAAAGGCCGGCGGACCCGTCGATCTTGTTGGACACGATTGGGGCGCACTGCTGGTGCTGCGCGCCGCTAGTTTGCGCCCGGACTTGGTTTCGAGCTGGTGCGTCACCAACGCGGTGATCGACGCGGCTTATCGAGGTCATCGCACCGCGCGCGCCTGGGCGACGCCGCTACTCGGTGAACTCACAATGCTGGCAATGAGCAACAAGATAAGGCTTGAGCGCGGCCTCATCGCTGGCGGCATGCCCGCTTCGCTCGCGGCCGGAGAAGTACAGCACATCGACAAGACGATGCGGCAGTCGATCCTGAAGCTGTATCGGTCGGCGGACGGGCTGCGGTTTCGCGGTGATTGGATCGACGACCTGAAGAAGCTGCCGGCGCGCGGGCAACTCTTCTGGGGTGAGACCGACCCGTACGTCGATCTGTCAGTGGCGGAGCGCTTCTCGCGTGCGCACAACGTGCCGCTTCATGTCGCGGAGGGCGCTGGACATTGGGCCTGCCACGAGCGCGCGGATGCGTTCGCGGCCGTGCTGAAGGCGCATTGGTCCCGCAAACCTTGACCTTAGCTGCCAGGACCTCGACCACGTCGGCGCAATTGCTAAACGTGGCTCTGCGTTTGTTGACCGGCGAGGCGCCTATGAACCAATACCAAACAGGATTGATGCTCCTGGCCTTTGCCGCATTGTTTGCGTTCGTCGCTTGGCGAAATCACAAGAGCGGCTTGGCGATCGGAAATTGGGCGGTGCGCGCGGATCGAGGAACGCATCCCGTCGGCTTCTGGATCATCCAAGCTATGTGGGTCACGTTGGCCGTCATGCTCGCTGTTGGCGGACTATCGGTTCTGTTCGGCATTGCACCCGTGTGAACGAGGGCGAGCTTGATCCAAGCGCTAGGCCGCGAGCGCCCATCTTGCGACGCCTGGGTATGGCGGTTCGCGGGTGTCGGTGAAGCCGTTCTTGGCTAGCGTTGATGCGGCGTGGATGTCTTCGGCGTCGAGATGCGCGATGACGCGTTTGGCGCCGTTGGCGAAGCCCCAGGCGGCGAGCGCGCGGATGGTCTCGCCGCCATAACCGCGGCCGCGAAATTCCGGGAGCAGACCAAAGGCGAGCTCGACGTCGCCAGAGTCTTCGTCCGGGCGGCCGATGAGCGCCGCAATGCCGACAAGGCGGGGCGGCGCGCGTTCGCCTTCGTTGGCGAGGATCGCCCAGCCGTACCAACCCTGACCTTCAGGATCGTGAGCTAGATTTTGTTCGGCCCAGGCGAAAGCGCCTTGCTCGAACGGCGCCGGCGGCCACACCGGCTCGTGCGTTACCGCTATGGCGTTGAAGAACGCGGTGCGGCTCGACGCCTGCAGCGCCGCCAAGTCACGATCAAGTGCAAGAAGCGCGATGCGCTCCGCTGTCAGGATGAGCAAGACCCGTCTCCCCTCGCTTGCGATGGAGAAAGGAGAACGCCAGAGGCGTGCCGAAGCAAAGTTAGCGTTCGGCAATTTTCACAGGCTGTTGCCTAAGCCGGCTCGGGTTCCTTTGGGCGGCTTTCGTGCAGCGCCAGCATGAAGCCGGTCGAGATGATGGCCGGAATGATCGCCGCTAGCGCCCAGCCGGAGACAGCAAGGCCGGTGGCGGCGATCCAACCGATCGAAACGAAGGCGCGCGAGAGATTGAGCGCGAGCGTACCACGGGTGCGGCGGCGGAACTCTTTGCGGCTGCCCGGCGTCTGGTGCCAGATGGCGAGGAGGCAGGCTGAAACAATCGCAGCGCTGCCGCCGAGCAAGAGCCAGAACGCGGCGAACGGCGAGATGAAGATCGCGGCGCCGATGACAGGCAAGGAAAGCAGCAGCACAGATGGCACGGCGGCGGCGAACGCTTTCGAGAAATCCACGGTGTCGCGCGGGACTGGCGCGCTGGCGATCAGATCGGGCGCGTCTTCCGCAGACACGGTGAGCCACGCGAGACTGGCGGCGAAAGATGTCACCAGCAGCACGAAGGCGGACGCGAAGCCGGCGGCGGAGATGTTGGTGAGGCCGCCATCCCCTACGCGCGAGCCGAACACAAAGAAGAGCGGCATGAAGTAGAGCAGCGGCAGAAGGATTTGTGAGAGCAACAGCGGGTCGCGGCGGAGCAGGCGCCATTCCTTGAACACGAGCGTCGCGCTGGCGCCGCTGCGCATGGCGCGGGCGGCGCGGACGTTACGCTTACGGCGCTGGCCGAGGCCAGCGATAGCAGCGGCGTCCTTGGCGAAGCCGGTGGCGTACCAGGCGACAGCGAGCAGGAAAGCGATGAGCGAAACAGCGGCCCAAATCGCCAGATCGAAGTTGAGGCCGAAAGCGGCGCGCGCCGGCAGCGAGAGCACGCTCTGCGGATCGCCAACGATGGGGATCGCGGCGTTGAAAACGTCGATCATCGCTTGCGAGCGGGTTTCGTCTTCGGTGAAGCGCGGGATCTGCGTGGCGATGAAAAACGCCGCGCCGATCAAGCTGCCGAGGATCTGGGCGGTGATGCGGGTATTCTTCGGGCCGATGAGCGCGAAGAGGATGCGCGCGAGCACCAGCGCGACGGCGGCGGCGAAGAGCGTCAGCAGTAGGATGGCGGACGCAAAGCCGAGCCAGGCCCAGCCGCCGAAGAACGGCAGCCACACGCACACGGCGGCGACGAGGATGAGATAGAAGAGCCCGACATTGATGGCGATGGCGCTCATGCGCACGATGACGATGCGCCAAAGCGGAACCGGCGACGCCAACAGCAGATCGAGATCGCCGCGCTGATAGAGTGTCTCGGTGATCAGCATGAGAGCTTGGCTGAGCATGAGCGAAAACAGGATCGCCATGACGCCGCCGACAATGCCGAGGCTGACGACATCGGGCTGCGGCGTGATCTCGGAAAGAATCCGCGCTGCCCAATAACCGCCAAAGCCGAGAATGGCGGTCATGATCGAATAGAAGATGATGCGGCGCACGTGGCGGCCTTTGCCGGTGGCGCGGAAGGCGCGCCACGTCAGCAGCATTTCATGGCGCAGCAGGAAGAAGACGCCGCCGGGACCGAACATCAGGCGGCGCCCGCGCCGACGAGCTGCAGATAGACGTCTTCTAGCGTGGCGTTGTCGCCGCCTGCCCTGCCGCGCAGTTCAGCGAGCGTGCCTTCGGCGAGCAGCTTGCCACCTTGGATGATGCCGATGCGGTCGGCGACGCGCTCAGCCACATCGAGTATGTGGGTGGTAAGAATAACAGTGCTGCCGCTGCGCGCACGTTGCTGCAGCAGGTCTTTGACCTGGCGCGCGACGGCGGCGTCAAGGCCGGTGAGCGGTTCGTCGAGCATCAGCAGTTTCGGATCATGGATCAGCGCACCGGCGAGCGCGGTCTTCTGCTTCATGCCGCGCGAGAATCCTTCGGTGCGCTCGTCGCGATTGTCCCAGAGGCCGAGGAATTTCAGTAGCTCTTCGGCGCGCGGCGCAGCGGTTTTCGCGTCAACGCCCCAGAGACCGGCGATGAATTCGAGATATTCCCAGGCGGTGAGCTTGTCGTAGAGCGACGGTTCATCCGGCAGCCACGCAACTTGGCGCTTGGCGGCGATGGGATCGGCGATGGCGTTGACGCCGAAGATGTGGATCGAGCCGGAATTGGGTTTGAGCAAGCCGGTGACCATGCGCAGCGTCGTGGTCTTGCCGGCGCCGTTGGGGCCGAGCAGCGCGTAAAGCTCGCCGGCGCGGATATCGAGATCGAGCGCATCGACGGCGGTTTTCTCGCCGAACTTCTTGGTGAGAGCGCGAACTGAGAGTGCGTTCACAATAACCAGCCGATCTTTTCCATAGTCACTGAAGCGAGAGACTCTGATGAAGGAGTGTGCATCATCATGTGTCCCATCAACATCTGCTGGACCTGCGGCTCACGGTCTACGCCCAGCGCAGTGCGAACGACCGTCTTGCGTTGCTCCCAGTCATACCTCGAGATTCCACAGGCCACAGTCCAATCAACCAGCCACTGATCGTCATCCTTCTGCGCCAAGAGCTTTATGGCATCGATTGTACCTTGGGCACGGATTCCGTTTGCATACTCGCGCATCAATTTGCGGTTCGTCTCGGATAGTCCCACCAAGAACCCTAGGACTGTGGAGGAAACGCCTTTGCCGGCAGCGCGAGCACAGACGTCTATCTTCTCGGCGCACCTCTCAAGGCGACGCAACTTTCCGCTCGGGCCGCCCAAACCAAAAATGCAGCCGTTGGCCGCACCTGTTAGTGAGACGTGAAGGTCGCCACCGTTCTCAAATATTCCGTCGGTGACAAGTCCGGAGGCATCAAGGGCAGCCTTGAGAAAAGCCGCATCGCCTACTGGCGTCTGAATGTCGATCGCGTAGTTGAAGAACTTGGATAGATAGCCCGCAACATCGTACTCCGCGCCGAAGCGATGCTTAATCAGGATGTCAACGCTCTCACGGTCAATAGCAATTAGAAAGACAATGCTCTGATGACCAAACAGATGCTTTACCGATTCAAGAAACGTAATGATCCAGTCGGGATTAGATCTGTCGAGTTCGTCCACGAGCACGACCAAAGGGAACGCGGCCGCATTCATGGCCTGCGCCTCCTTCACAATGCTTGTGAGAGCATCGCGCGCAACGAGCAGCTGCCGTCGACCAAAGACTGACGATCGACGACCGTCCGAGACAAGAGTCCCCACCTCTTCGTCTAACGGACCAAGCAGTTTGTCCCACTCGTCATCCCCAGCGCGAAGGAGTGACTTCGCAGCGACACGCGCGATCACTGGCAGCAGTTGCCGCGCGGACTTTTTGAGCTTTTCAACCGACGCGGGCGGTACGTGATGCTCCAACTCGGCGATGATGTCGCCGATGAGCACCAATAGTGGATTGTCACTGAAGTCAGATTCCCACGCGTTGAAATAGACCGTCGCGATACCTTGATCGCGAAGGTGCCTTTCTAGGTTGGTGAGGAAGTATGTTTTTCCAGAGCCGAACTGGCCTTGGATCGAAATCGCCGCACCGCTTTTGTGCGACCTCACGATCGAAGTAAGGCGCTCCGCCAACTTGTCCCGGCCAAGAACATCTTTGGGCCAAAGGTGGCCAGAAGCACTCAAGACTGCATGACCCAGCCGTCGACGCCTTTGGCGGCCTCGCGGATGGCTTCGGACATGGTCGGGTGAGCGTGGCAGGTGCGGGCGATGTCTTCGGCGGAGGCGCCGAATTCCATGGCGACGCAGATTTCGCCAATCATCTCACCGACGCCGGCGCCGACCATGTGTACGCCGACGACTTTCTTGGTCGCGACTTCCTCGAGCACTTTCACCAGGCCATCGGTTTCGTGGTTGGTGCGCGCGCGCGAGTTGGCCATGAACTGGAATTTGCCGACTTTGTATTCGACGCCGGCGGCCTTCAGTTCTTCCTCGGTTTTGCCGACGGTGGCGACTTCCGGGGACGTGTAGATGACGTTCGGGATGACATCGTAATTCACATGGCCCCACTGGCCGGCGATGATCTGGGCGATGGCGATGCCCTCCTCTTCGGCCTTGTGCGCGAGCATGGCGCCGGTGGTGACGTCGCCAATGACATAGATGCCGTCAGCGACTTTCAGATGGCCGTCGTGCGGGATGAAGCCGCGCTGATCGGTCTTGATGCCGACGGTCTCGAGGCCGAGGCCTTGCGTGAACGGGCGGCGGCCGATGGCGACGAGCACGACATCCGCGTCGAGCGTGCGCGCGGCGCCGCCTTTGGACGGCTCGATCGACACGTGCAGGCCAGCGCCGGTTTTTTGGATGCCAGTGACCTTGTGGCCGAGTTCGAACTTCACGCCCTGCTTCTTCAAGATCTTCTGGAAGGCAGTCGAGATCTCGCTGTCGACGGTCGGCGTGATCTTGTCGAGGAATTCGACAACGGTGACTTCGGCGCCGACGCGGCGCCAGACGCTGCCGAGCTCGAGGCCGATAACGCCGGCGCCGACAACGATGAGCTTGCCTGGCACTTGGCTGAGCGAGAGCGCGCCGGTGGAGCTGACTATGCGCTCTTCGTCGATGTCGATGTTCGGCAGCGGCGTTGGCTCAGAGCCGGTGGCGATGACGATGTTTTTGGTTTCGAGCGTTTGCTTGGCGCCGTCCGGGCCGGTCACTTCAACGCGCCCCCTGCCTGCGATGGCGCCGAAGCCTTTGACGTAATCGACCTTGTTTTTCTTCATCAGAAACTCGACGCCCTTGGTGAGACCGTCGACGGCGTCGTTCTTCTGCTTCAGCATTTGCGGCAGATCGAGTTCGACGCCGCTGACCTTCACACCCATCGAGGGGAACGTTTTGGTCGCCGCTTCAAAATATTCGCTCGCGTGCAGCAGCGCTTTCGAAGGAATGCAGCCGACGTTGAGGCAGGTGCCGCCGAGCTTGCCGCGGGATTCGATAATCGCGGTCTTGAGGCCGAGCTGGCCGGCGCGGATCGCGCAATTGTAGCCGCCGGGGCCGCCGCCAATGATAACGACATCGTATGACATGAATGCTCCGGTGTGTGGCGTGGCGCGAACGCGCAAGAGATGGCCGGAACATAGTCAGCAAGCCGGCGCGATCAATGCGCGAATGTGGATTGCACGTTTCCCGACCGGATTGTTCTGGCTCGATGCCGAGGCGTCCGGAAGCGTGCCTAGTCCGCCGTACCGAATTTGCGGCGACGCAGGTTGGTCCAGCCGATCAGCAGCGCGGCGAGTGCAAGCATGGACCAGCCGAAAGCATCGCCGATGCGGGCGTAAAGCGTCGGGCCTGGGCCGGTTCTGGGGACCGCGACATCGTAGGCGGTTTGGGGGCCGCTGGGCGCTTCGTAGTTCACGCGACCGTAGGCGTCGCTGACGGTGAGCGCGCCGTTGCGGGCGCTGCGCGCGATCGCATAGCCGCTCTCGACGCCGCGCAGGATGGCCATGCGACTGTGGAGCCAAGCGTCGTCGACGAAGTCCCACGCGGGCACCAGCATGATGGCGACGCCGGCGTACTCGCGGCCGAGCGCGGGGAAATCCATGTCCTTGCAGATGGCGACGCCGTAGCGGACGCCTTCGTGTTCGAAGATAAGCGGGCCGGTTCCGAGATCGAAGTGTGACTCGAAGCCTGGGATCATGTGGCGCTTGTCGTAGCTCTCCCAGTTGGCGCTCGAGAACGCGAAGGCGCGATTGAAGCGCCCCTCCTCTGCTTCGTCATCAACGCCGGCGACGATGAGAACATCGCGGCGGCGGGCAATTTCGGCCAGCTGCTCAATGGCGACGCCGCGTTCGTCGGGCGGGATGTGCGCGATCTTTTCCGGCAGCACGATGATGCGGCGGCCGGCATCGGCGGCGCGCTCGACTTGCGGCGTGTAGGCGTTCCAAACCGTGCGCCATTCCATTGGAACGCCATCGAACTGATCGCCGGCGATGAGAGTGGCGTTGATCGTGCGCGGCGGGCCGCTAGGCACTTCAGGTTCGACCACAGGGATGCGCGCGACGCCGAAGACCAGTACGCTCGCGATAATCAGGGCGGGTGCGATGGCGGAGATGAGCGCGCGCTTGGTGATGAGCAGCGCGATGGCCGAAGCAAACAGCGTGACGACGAAGGTGATCGCAGGCGCGCCGCCGAGTGAGGCGATCTGGATCGCAGGCAGGAAATCCATCTGGCTGTAGGCCAGCGCACCTGCGCTACCGTGCGGTGACGTCGCCGCGATCAGGGTGTCGATCCCGGCCATGAGCGAGGGGAAAACGAAGACCGCCGCCCATTTCGGCAAGAGCAGCGCGGCGCCGCGCACGGCGTACGCCATCGCGGCCCAGATGATCGCTTTGGAGAGCGTGATGATGAGGACGGGAACGATGCCGCCGAGCTGGAGGAGGTAGCCCACGATCAGCGCCATTGAGACCACGCCTGCAAGCGCGCCGTAGGCAAGCGCGCCGATGCGCGAGGCGCCGATGGCAGCTATCAGCAGTGGGATCGGCGCAAGCCAAGTCAACGGCCAAAATGGATTGAGGCTGTAAGCCTGCGCGAGCAGCGCGCCGGAAATTAGCGCGGCGACGATGCGTCCAAGCAGCAGCACCCTCGCCTCCCGCGTGTTAGGCGCCTTGCTTATCCCAATAGGCGCGATCCACGGCGTCAACGATGAAGATGATCAGGCCGACGATCAAGATGATGCCGAGGATGCCGACTTGCGCTTCGGTGCCGCCGGTGTTTGCGGCGAGTTCGGCGGGCGCGGTGTAAGCGTTGACGTCAATGCTTTGCACGTTGGCAACGAGGCCGCCGCCTTCGTTCTGTTGCGCCATCGCCCAGCGTGCGCCGTAGAAGGCAAAGCCGATCAGCCAGGTCCAGAAGGCCTGGGTACGGCGGATGAGGCGCACGGCAGAGATCAAGAAGAAGAGGCCCGCGCCGGCCCAAAGACCAACTTCAATCCAGGTCAGCGAATTGATCGTCGCTTCCTGATCGGCGGTCAGCGGCAGCTGGATCGGGAGCTGTGCGAGGTGGACCGTGCCCGCAAACGCGGCGCCGAGGCTTGCCAGCACCAGAAGCAGCAGCACCAAAATGGCTGGCCAGCGCAAAATGAATGTCATGTGGGCGTCCCCTCCCGCACCGCTCCCCCGAGCGAGACCGGCAATCTATCGGGCTCGTTGCGGCTCGCCAATGGGTCGAGATAAAACGTTTGGATTCAGGGCTCTTATTTGGGGAGAGCCGCGCATGCAACGCGCGAGCGGAGGGAAAGCGATGACTTGGTACGGAACCGTGAGCGCGTGGGCGGCGGTAGCGGCCGGTATCGCCTTCGCGCTTCTCGCGGCGGCGCACTTCAATGCAGGCTTCGTGTCGTGGCTGACAATATTGAGCGCCGTGCTGTTGTTGGCTGGCGCATTTCGGACACTGCGTAAGATGTCCGGCGGTCTACGCTTATTGTGCGGGGCATGGGGCTTTGCGGCGGCGTTTCTGCTCACCGTTTCTGGAACAATGACGCTGATGATCGTCGCGCCTGAAAACGCGCCGGGACCGGTTGTCGCCGCTTTTACGATAGGCGCGCCTCTCCTCGCGCTTACCGGCCTCGCGCTCACGGTGCTGCACAAAGAGACGAAATAGCGAAGCGGTTCTGGCCACTCGCCGCACGATCCCGACTAGAGATCGAGCAACATGCGCTCAGGATCTTCGAGGCCTTCCTTCACGCGCACGAGGAAGGTGACCGCTTCTTTGCCGTCGACGATGCGGTGATCGTACGAGAGAGCCAGATACATCATCGGGCGCACGACGACTTGCTTATCGACGACGACGGGACGCTCCTGAATCTTGTGCATGCCGAGAATGCCCGACTGCGGCGCATTCAGGATCGGCGTCGACATGAGCGAGCCATAGACGCCGCCATTGCTGATCGTGAAGGTCGCGCCTTGTAGATCTTCGATCTTCAGCTGGCCGTCGCGGGCTTTCACGCCGAGCTCGCCGATTTCTTTTTCGACCTCGGCCATCGACTTGTGATCGGCGTCGCGCACAACCGGCACGACGAGGCCGCGATCGGTGCCGACCGCGATGCCGATGTCGTAGAAGTTCTTGTAGATGATGTCGTCGCCGTCGATCTCGGCGTTGACGTTTGGGATTTCCTTCAGCGCGGCGATACACGCCTTCACGAAGAAGGACATGGCGGCCCAGCTTCACGCCGTGCTTACGCTCGAAGCTATCCTTGTACCCTGTTGCGTGCCGCCATGATCGCCGACATGTCGGCCTCATTGAACGTCGTCAGCATCGCGGCGGTGTTCTGCGCTTCCTTCAAACGGCGCGCGACCGTCCTGCGGAGACGCGTCATCGGCACGCGCTCTTCGCGGTCGCTTACGATGCGGGCGGCGAGCGGCGGATGCGCGGCAGGCGCTTGCTGTTGCTGGGCGCCGCGGTTTTCGATGATGGCGAGCGCATCAGCCTTGGTGACGCGGCCATCGCGGCCCGAGCCGGTAACGCCAGAAAGATCAGCATTGTTTTCAGCGGCGATGCGCTGAACGGACGGTGGCGCTTGCTTGCCGCCATTGTTGGCGGCGGCCGGTTGTGGCGCTGGCGGCGGCGCGGGCTTGGGCGCTTCTGCTTTCGACGCGGACGCGACTTCCGATCCGCCCGCGCCCATGCGCCCCAGCAGCGCGCCGATGCTCACGGTCGCGCCCTGCCCGGCGACAATCTCGCTCAGGACGCCAGCTTCCGGCGCGGAGACTTCGACGGAGACCTTGTCGGTTTCAAGCTCAACGAGCGTCTCGTCCTTGCGAACGGAGTCGCCGGCCTTTTTCATCCATTTGGCGACCGTCGCTTCGGTGACGCTTTCGCCAAGGGTCGGCACAACAATATCGGTCATCTCAACTTACTCGCTTGGTGGCGTATCGTGACTGGGCAGGACCGGTGACTCGGTGTGAGTCCAGAACACCATGTCGTTGCCATTGTTTTTCTGAACAAGACGTGTCCGTTTGGGATCAATCCCACGCAGCAGGCGCGCATTGACAGCGATCCGCTCCGCATCGTCTGTGCCCACTTCAGTGTAGTGGGTCGAGCATCCGCAGGTGCGGCAGGTGTGAAACTCCAGCATGTGGTCGCCCCACATGTAGATGAACGTGTCGGGCTTCGCCGAGAACTTCACCTCGCGCTGCGGGTAGTACGCCCAGAGACCGCCATAGAGGCGGCAGCGCGAGCAGTTGCAATCCATCACCCATTCGGGCTCTTCGACCTCAAAGCGCACCGCGCCGCAATGACAGGATCCTTGGAGCGTGGTCATCCGAGCGCTTGCTCCAAGAAGGCTTCGAGCTCTTTCAGGTGCTTCGACATCTGGCCCGCGGCAGTCGACGCGCTGGCCGGGCGGCCGGCGTAGCGCGCGCGCTTGGCGCTAATGCTGAGCTTTTCGAGCGTGAGTTCGAGCCAAGGTTCGACGAACATGTAGCCGCCCATGTTCTTCGGCTCTTCCTGAACCCAGACAAGTTCAGCGTTCGAAAAGCGCGCAAGTTCAGTCATCATCGACTTCATCGGCCACGGATAAAGCTGCTCGAGGCGCAGGATGTAGATGTCGTCGAGGCCGCGCTTTTCGCGTTCGTCGAGGAGATCGTAATAGACCTTGCCCGAGCAGAGGAGGACACGGCGGATTTCGCTGTCGCCCTTCAACCTGATCGTGGTGTTGCCGTTGTTGATCTGGGCGTCATCCCAGAGCACGCGGTGGAAGGACGTGCCTTCGGCCATGTCGGAAAGCGCAGAGACGCACTTCTTGTGGCGCAACAGCGACTTCGGCGTAAACACGACCAGCGGCTTGCGGAAATCCCGATGCAGCTGACGACGCAACGCGTGGAAGTAGTTTGCCGGCGTCGTGCAGTTGATCACCTGCATATTGTCTTCCGCGCATTGCTGTAGGAAGCGCTCCATCCGTGCGGAGCTGTGCTCGGGGCCTTGCCCTTCGTAGCCGTGCGGCAGGAGCATCACGAGACCGGACATACGCAGCCACTTGCGCTCGCCGGAGCTAATGAACTGGTCGATCACGACCTGGGCGCCGTTCACGAAATCGCCGAATTGCGCTTCCCAGAGCGTGAGCGTTTTCGGGTCGGCAAGCGTGTAGCCGTACTCGAAGCCGAGCACCGCTTCTTCCGAGAGAAGCGAGTCTATGACTTCGTAGTGCGCCTGGCCTTGCCGAATGTGGTTCAGCGGCGTGTAGCGCTCTTCGTTGGTTTGATTGACGAAGTGCGAGTGGCGCTGGCTAAAAGTGCCACGGCAAGAATCTTGGCCGCTGAGGCGAACATTGAAGCCTTCGTCAAGCAATGACGCGAACGCGAGGTGCTCGGCGAGCGCCCAATCGACACCCTGGCCTTCGTCGATAGCCTTGCGACGAGCTTCGATGACGCGTTGCACAGTCTTGTGCATGTCGAAATCGCGCGGCAGTTCTGTGATGCGGCGGCCGAGGTCGCGCAGCTTCGCCAGCGGCGCTTCGGTCTTGCCGCGGCGGTCATCGTCTTCTGGCAAATGGAAACCGGCCCAATCGCCATCGAGCCAATCGGCCTTGTTAACGCGGTAGGTCTTGCCAGCGTCGAATTCTCTGTCCAGGAACGCAGCGAAATCGTTCTGCCATTCGTCAAACTCGGCTTGGGTGACGACGCCTTCTCTGATCAGGCGCTCGGCGTAGATTTGCGTGGTCGTCGGCTGATCTTTGACACGGCGATACATGATCGGCTGTGTCATCGTCGGATCGTCGCCTTCGTTGTGGCCGAAGCGGCGATAGCAGAACATGTCGATGACGACGTCTTTGCCGAAGAGCTGGCGATATTCGGTCGCGACCTTGGCGGCGAAAACTACGGCTTCGGATCGTCGCCGTTCACGTGGAAGATCGGCGCTTGCACCATCAGCGCGACGTCAGATGGGTATGGCGACGAGCGCGAGAAGCGCGGCACCGTCGTGAAACCGATCTGGTTGTTGATGATGAAGTGCATCGTGCCGCCGGTGCGGTAGCCGCGCGAGGCCGAGAGCGCGAAACACTCGGCGACCACGCCCTACCCTGCGAATGCAGCGTCGCCGTGAATGAGCAGCGGCATGACACGGGCGCGATTCGGCGAGCGCGATACCTTCTTCCGTCCTGTCTTTGCGCTTGGCTTGCTTGGCGCGTGCTTCCGCCGAGCACGACGGGGTTCACGATCTCAAGGTGCGATGGGTTCGCGGTCAACGAAAGGTGGACATTGTTGCCATCGAAGGCGCGATCCGAAGACGCGCCCAGGTGATACTTCACGTCGCCCGAGCCCAGCACATCGTCCGGCGTTGACGAGCCGCCTTGGAATTCGTGGAAAATTGCCTGGTACGGCTTGCCCATGACAGCAGCGAGCATGTTGAGGCGGCCGCGGTGAGCCATGCCCAAGACGATCTCTTCAACACCGAGCGCGCCGCCGCGCTTGATGACCTGTTCCATCGCCGGGATCATCGCTTCGCCGCCATCGAGACCGAAGCGCTTGGTGCCAGGATGGCGCTTGTGCACGAACTTCTCGAAGCCCTCGCCCTCGATAGAGCTTCTTCAGGATCGAACGCTTGCCTTCCGGCGTGAACGCGACGCCCTTGTCAGGCCCTTCGATGCGCTCCTGCTTTTCTCGGCCGGATCGGGAGATGTGCATGAACTCGACGCCCGATGGTCTCGCAATAGGTTCGCTTCGGATCACCAGCATCTCGTTGGCGGTGATGGCGTCTGCAGACCGAGCACGCCGTCGATGAAGATCGGGCGATCCGCCATCGCTGGGCCGAAGCCGTGCAGACGCTGACGGATCAAACCAGGCGCCTACCGGCAGTCGTTTCGATACCGAAACCCGGATCGAGGTGCCGCTGCGAGATGGCCGCCAGTTGCGATAGGCGCGGATCATCATCAGCGCGCGGACGCTGTCGCGCGCCACCCAGTTGGACAGCCCGTCGCCGGTTCGAGCCCAGCGAACGTGCAGCGGCACCTGTTCGAGCTTGGCGGCGAGCGCGCTGCAACCACCGTCCGGCAGCGCGGTGGTTTCGGTCGTCTGCGGACGCGCGATTTCGGGGCGGTACCAGGACGGGCCTTTGACGGCGGCGGTTACGGCGGCGGGATCATCGCGCACTTGATCGAAGAAGGCGCGCCACGAGGCGTCGACCGAGTTCGGATCGCGCGCGTAACGGGCGGCCATCTCTTCGACGAACGTCGCGTTGGCGCCGTAGAGAAAGCTCGTTTCGAGCAGAGCCGTATTGGAGAGGCTGCGGGCGTCATCCGCCATGGAACGCTGACCTTTCGGAAACCGGGCAGAACCCATGGAAAATATAGGGCGCGCCGTCAGACGGCGCCCCTTCTAAAGTGCGTCGCCTGGGGATTGAAGGGCTGCGATGGCGCAGGGCTGCCGGTTTATTCAGCGGCCCCCTCAAGCGGCGGCGCAACGTTCCTGCTGGAAGGACCGCCATTGCGCGTCGGTCATCCTTTGGATCTCGATGTTGCCGCCTCTGGCGATGCCGGTGATCACGAGCCAGCCATCCTCGATCCGCAAAGGCTGATTGAGGCGACGATCGAAGGATTGCAGGCCTTCGACGCCGAACTGAACGTTGATCGATGTGAAAGCGCGGCGATTCCAAACGGCTACTTCCGGGGAACGCGAGATCACGATCTGGCCGAGGCGAAGGTTGCGCGAAATTGCGGGCTCGGCGGCGGCCTCCTCCCCGAGCGTGCCCCATTCCTGGCCGTAGCCAAGGCCAGGTCCGCCCGACGCCATGCGCCCTGTTAGCACGCCGCTTTGCGCGGGCGGATTGAGCATGGCGGGGAATGCGTTGTTGGCCGTGTCGGAGTCACGGGCAGGAACGATGCAGGCGGCGTTGCGGTAGCGCGCGAGCCTGGCGTCTAGACCGGGCGTCGGTGCGGCGTTGGCGCAATAGGCCACGCCGTAGTTTTGGAGCGTGTCCGTGTTCCCACCGAGGATGATCATCGGCAACAGCAATTCGCCGACGCGGATGCCAAGACCTTCGCGTGCGGTGGCGAGGCGCCGACGCGGGATGGGCGCGAGTTCTAAGGTTGCCACCACGTCGGTGGGCGCGAACGACGTGGCGGACGCGAGCGTGGTGCGTTGAACGCGGAAGGCTTGTTCGAGCGCGTTGCCGCTAGGCGTGGCGCTGATCGATGGTCCCTCTGGACACCAATTGATTGGATCGACCTGCGCGAAAGCATTCGTGGCGCAGGCCCAAAGCGCAGCGGCAACGAACACGGCGCGCATGATCTAGCCTTTCAGCAGTTCCGACATCGTACGGCCGAGCGCGGCTGGGTGCGGGGACACCTTGATGCCGGCGGCTTCGAGCGCCGCGATCTTTGAGGGCGCATCGCCCTTGCCGCCGGAGATGATCGCGCCGGCGTGGCCCATGCGGCGTCCTGGAGGCGCGGTGGCGCCGGCGATGAAGCCAACGACCGGCTTCCAGCGGCCCTTTTTCTTTTCGTCGGCAAGGAATTGCGCGGCGTCTTCTTCGGCGCTGCCGCCGATTTCGCCGATCATGATGATCGACTTGGTCTCTGGATCGCCGAGGAAGAGTTCGAGCACGTCGATGAACTCAGTACCCTTCACCGGATCGCCGCCGATGCCGACCGCCGTCGATTGGCCCAAGCCTTCGTTCGTGGTTTGAAACACCGCTTCATAGGTCAGTGTGCCGGAGCGCGAGACGACGCCGACGCTGCCCTTCTTGAAAATCTGGCCCGGCATAATGCCGATCTTGCACTCGTTCGGTGTCAGAATGCCCGGGCAGTTCGGCCCGAGCAGCTTCGACTTCGATCTGTCGAGCTTCGCCTTCACGCGCACCATGTCGAGCACCGGAATGCCTTCGGTGATGCAGACGATGTACGGAATTTCAGCGTCAATCGCCTCTTCGATGGCGGCGGCGGCGCCTGGCGGCGGCACGTAGATCACGGTCGCGTCTGCGCCGGCCTTTTCCTTCGCTTCCGTGACTGTGTTGAACACAGGCAGGCCGAGGTGGGTTTGGCCACCCTTCCCCGGGCTGACGCCGCCCGTCATCTTGGTGCCGTAGGCAATGGCCTGTTCGGAGTGGAACGTGCCGTTCTTGCCGGTGAAGCCCTGGCAAATGACGCGCGTGGAAGCGTTGACGAGAATGGACAAAGAGCCCCCCGGGCCTGCTCGAGCAGTAGAGTTCGGAGGCGGCATAACGCAGCCCGCCCAGCTTGCAAACCCTACGGAGCGGGTGAGGTCTTCCGTCTGTAAACCTCCGCCGACGCCAGCCTGCCCTTCCTGGTCTTCGTCGGCGTCGACGGCGCAACGGTGATCGATCGCATTGCGACGACAACCCAAGAGAACATCGGACTCCCCGTGGCTCGCGAAAACTCAAGTGGTTCGACACTAGGGTGCGCACAGCCGCCCCGTACGCATCGCGCGAAGAACGCCTCGCGATCCCACGCGCATGCATTCGGTTGGCGACTTGATCCTCATCTTGAGGCTGCTGACGCCGGGGGATGGACAGATGCCCGCGCGGCGGTAATCTGATGGGACCCTGGCGATAGCTTGGGATGGGGGGAGCCATGCTGAAAAAGATCTTCGCGTTCGCCGCGGCGCTCGTGGTTATTGGGACGCTCGGCGCTGCCGACGCACGGCCGCGTCGGGGCGAACGTATCGAGCCTATTCCTGCAAATTCGCGCGTGCTGGTGATGATGCCGGACGTACAACTCTCGTTGCTGACGGCGGCCGGCCTGCCCGAACCGCGCGAAGATTGGTCGGTTGCTGGGCGCGATAACCTCGCGGCGGGCCTCGCCACCGCTCTCCAGCGCGAACAACATGCGCCGAGCGCGCTTGATCCGGCCACGGCGATGGAAGGACGCGTGGGCCAAATCATCCGCCTGCACGACGCCGTGGGCGGCGCCATCCTCTTCAATCGAATGCTGAAACTGCCAACCATCGCGCGCGATCATGAGTGGACGCTGGGCGATGGCGTTCAGGAACTGGCGACCGCCTACGAGGCTGACTACGCTCTCTTCACCGTCGCGCGCGGCTCCTATGCCAGCAGCGCCCGCGCAGCCGCGGCGATTGTTGGTTTGGTCGCCGGCGTCTACATTCCTATGGGCGGACAGCAAGTGTTTGCTTCGCTGGTCGATCTGCACACGGGTGAGATCGTGTGGTTCGGCTTTGTCACCGCTGGCGGCAAGGACATGCGCGAAAGCGACGGCGCCAATGCACTTATCCTAGAACTGTTGCAGGACGCGCCGCTGTGAGGGTGCTCGCCGCGTCCCTGCTGGCGCTGGCGATAGCAACTTCCGCTGCCGCTCAGGACGTCACGCCACCACTCGCCGCTTCGCAAGAAATAGTGGAGCAGCCGGAAACGGCCGAATCGATAGCGGCCACGCCTGAGGGTGCAACGCCGGCAACCGAACAGCCTGCGGCTACGCTCGCACCTGTGCGACCGCCGCCGTCGCGCGTGCGCCCTGCCACCGATAGCGACGAAGGCGGCCTTTGGGGTATGTCCGACCGCGCCGAGATCGAGGCGCGCAATTCGGGCCAGCTGGAGCGCGACCCGGCGCTGAACGCGTATCTCTTCGATGTCGCCTGCCGGGTGGCCGATGACGCGTGCGGCGACATCCGCCTCTACGTGATGAACCGCCCATATTTCAACGCGTCTATGGCGCCGAACGGTTACATGGAAGTGTGGTCTGGTCTGTTGCTGCGGGCCGACGACGAAGCGCAGCTGGCGTTCGTGCTGGGCCACGAAGTCGGCCACTACCGCCGGCAGCACTCGCTTTCGATGATGCGCACCATTCGTTCGGGTGCGGGTGTCGCGGCAGTGTTCTCAATCATCGCGGCCGGCGCTGGCGTCGGCATTATCGGCGATATCGTTTACCTCGGTACGCTCGCCTCCGTGTTTGGGTTCTCCCGCGAGAATGAATCAGAGGCGGACATGATCGGCTACGATCATGCGGTCGCGGCCGGTTACGATCCGCACGCGGGGCACAAGCTCTGGAACAATTTGGTCGCGGAAACACAGGTCTCAGACAATCCGGATGTTCGCCGCCAGGAAACGCGCGCCAGCATCTTCCGCACGCACCCCCTCTCCTCTGACCGCGTTGAGGCGCTACAGGAGCGGGCGGCGGATGCCAGCAGCGGCGAAACACAGCGCGAGCGTTATCGCGCTGCGATCCGGCCGTTCCTCGATTCTTGGCTGCGCGCGGACTTGCGCCGTCGTGATTACGGGCAAACGGCTGCGGTTCTCGATCGGCTCGGCGCGCACGGCGAAGATCTCGGCGTGGTTGAGTACTATCGCGGCGAGATCAACCGGCTGCGGCGCGGCGAAGGTGATCGCGAGCGCGCGTTTCAACACTACACCACAGCCATCACGTATCCGGATGCACCGGCCGCGGCATGGCGCGAACTTGGCACCTACGCGGCCCGCGATGGCCGTAACGCCGAAGCGATTGCGCTGCTCACAACCTATCTTGAGCGCGCACCGGATGCGAGTGACCGCGCCTTCGTAGAAGCGCGGATCGGACAATTGGGAGGGGGACAATGAATACAACTCGGCGCGGCCTTCTGGCCGCGGTCGCAGGCGGGGCTCTTGCCGCTGGCTGCGTGACCATTCCGCTCGTGCGAGCGGGCTCGTACCATGCCAAGGGGACGGCCTTTTCCGTGACCCTGGCGCGGCCATGGTCGGACATGACGACGACCATTCCACAGCCGCGCGGCGTACGCGTGCTGACATTGCATGGCGTGCAGCTGAACCAGCTTTATCTAGCCGGTATCGCGCCCGGCGGTTCGTTGATGCGTGTTGTTGACCGCGACACGCCTCGGCCGACCTACCGAACCGATATGACCGAGCTGGAACTCGTCGAGTTCGTGATCGACTCGCTAGCGACGATGAACTTCCAAGATCCGGAATCCGCGAACCTGCGGCCGCAAACTCTCGCGGGCGCGCCGGGCGTGCGGTTTGAGATCAATACCCGCATAGACACCGGGCTCAACTTTTCAGGCACGGCGCTGGTAGCGCGCGCAGGCGAGAACCTGAACTTGCTGATGTTCCTAGCGCCGAGTGAATATTATTACGGCGCCTTCGCGCAAGAAGTTGATGCGATGTTTGCGAGCGCGACGCCGGCTTAATGCCGGCGTTCAGCCCATGATGAAGGCGTTGAGCTTGTTGCCGTCCGGATCGCGGAAGTAGCCGGCGTAGAAGCCGCCATCGCCGCGCGGTCCGGGCGGGCCTTCGCACTTGCCGCCGAGTGAAATGGCCAGATTGTAGAGGCGATCGACCTGCGCTTGGTCTTTGCATTCGAGCGCGACCATGACGCCGTTGCCGACGCTCGCTGCGTTGCCGTCGAATGGCTTGGTGAGACCGATACCGGCGCCGCCGCCAGGCGTGCCCCACGCGATCGCGCCGGGCCATTCCATCATGCGCGAAGTGCCGAGTTCAGCGGCGATGGCATCGTAAAATTTCGCGGCGCGATCGAGGTCGTTGGTGCCGAGTGTGACGTAGCCGATCATTGCTCTTTCTCCCATCAACTACAAATCTTACTGCTTTAGACTGTCTTGCGCCTTCAGCAGCCCGCCGATGGCCGCGGCCGAAGACAGCAAGAACACCAGCAGCATCGCGCCCGCCGCCCAGATGTTGAACCCTTCGAACGAATTCACGAGCACCAAGAACGCGCCCCACGAAATCGACGTCGACGCCATAACGCCTACAATCGACGCAAAAAATCCCAGCTGTCGGCCACGTGTCAAATCCATGGTCTTGAATTGCAGCGCGACGGGCAACACCAGCCCGGCATAGATCGAGACGACGTCATAGCTGCCATTGAGGAAGAATATGAACGCCGTCACGAAGCAAAAGACAAACAAGATGCCGAGAATCCACCAACGCCCGGCGCGCCAATTGTCCAGGCGATGCGCGGCCCATTGCTTCGGCAAGCGCGCAGCGACGTAGCGAACCATGAGCGCTGCAATAAACGCGATCAGAACACCGATCAGCGCGCAGACAACCATCACGACGGCGCCAGACGTGGCAGACCGCGAGCAGCCAATGAATGCCTTCTCGCCAAGGACGCACGTGGAAAAATCCACTAGTGCCGCAAGAAAAAACCCAAAGAACGCAGCGCCGCCCGCCGCGATAAGCGACAAGAATCCGCCGCGTCGGGCCAACCCGCGATCCCAAGCCCAGGACGCCCCGGCGAAGAACGGAAACGCCGCCAGCGCCGCGACACCGGATTGCCATCCCCCGCCCGTCGTTTGCGAGATCATGAACAGCACGAGACTCACCGCACCGATCAGCATCAGGCGCAGACGCCAACTCATAGCGTAGGGCACGTGCGCGATTGCATTGTCCTGCCTCGGCAGCGGCGCCGCAGTCCTTCGCCCGCTAAGCTTGGCGCGAACGCCCTCGGCGACGGATTCTACCGAACAAGAGCGCAAGTCTGCGGTTTGAACCAAGTCAAAAGGGTAGCGCAGAGCGACGTCGTCGATGCGGGCAGCGACGAGGATGTCGCGGCCAAAGCCTCGGATCGCTTCCGCTTGAACCCAACTCGACTGATGCGCTGCATCCGACCACACCACAACCACACAGCGGGCAGCGGCCAACTCGCGATCAATCGCCTCGTTGAAATGCTCGCCAGCAACAAGAGACGTGTCCCACCACGTCGTGAAACCGATGCCTCGGATGGCGGCGTCTAGGCGCTCCGCCCACTCCCGGTCTTCGCGCTTGTAGCTGATAAAGACGTCAGCCACGCGCCCTACCCTTTCACCGCCTTCACGATCTTCCGGGCCGCATCTTCGAGATCATCCGCGGCTATGACGTTGAGGCCGCTGTTGCGGATGATGGCTTTGCCCTCTTCGACCATCGTGCCTTCGAGGCGGACCACGAGCGGGACTTCGAGGCCAACGCTCTTCACCGCCGCGATCACGCCTTCGGCGATGACGTCGCACCGCGCGATGCCGCCGAAAATGTTGACGAGGATGCCCTTCACCTTCGGATCGGCGAGGATGATCTTGAAAGCCGCTTCAACCTTGTTCTTATCGGCGCCGCCGCCGACATCGAGGAAGTTCGCGGGCTCGGCGCCGAAGAGCTTGATGATATCCATCGTCGCCATGGCGAGGCCGGCGCCGTTGACGAGACAGCCGATTTCGCCGTCGAGCGCGATGTAAGAGAGATCGTACTTCGAGGCCTCGATTTCGCGCTCGTCTTCTTCGCCAATGTCGCGGAGATCGGCCCATTCCTTGTGGCGGAACGCGGCGTTGGAATCGAAGCTCACCTTGGCGTCGCCGCAGAGAACGTTGCCCTCTTCGGTAACGATGAGCGGGTTGATCTCGAGCAAGCTCATGTCGCTTTTGGTGAAGGCCTCGTACAGTTTCGGGATCAGTTCCAGAACCTGACCCGCGACAGCGCCGCTGACGCCGAACGCGCCGGCGATCTTCTCGCTATCAGCACGCGTCGGGCCGGTGAGCGGATCGATGCCGACGGTGGTGATCTTCTCCGGCGTGTCGTGCGCGACTTCTTCGATGTTCATGCCGCCGGCTTCCGAGGCGACGAAAGCGACGCGGCCTTGTTCGCGATCGACAAGCGCCGAGAGATAGAACTCCTTCGCGATCTTCACGCCTTCTTCGATGTAGATGCGCTTTACGACGCGGCCAGCAGCGCCGGTCTGCAGCGTCACCAGCGTGTTGCCGAGCATCTGCGAGGCGTAGAGACCGACATCTTCCGGCTTGAAGGCGATGCGCACGCCGCCCTTTTCGCCTGCCGCGGCTTCCTTGAACTTGCCCTTACCGCGTCCACCGGCGTGGATTTGGCTCTTCACCGCCCAGACGCGGCCGCCGAGCTTAGCGGCGGCGTCGATGGCTTCTTCCGTGGTGAAGGCAGGAAAGCCGCGCGGGACCGGCGCGCCGAAGCTCTTGAGGACGGCTTTGCCTTGGTATTCGTGAATGTTCATTGAGGCCCCGGAGGTCGCGTGGATTCGGTTGGCTTTATAGGCCCCAAGCGTGCGCCGCCAAGCCCGCGATGGCGCAAGCGGCCAGAACCAGCGGCAAATTCGCCTTGAAACGGATGAGTGCGACGCCTGCGGCAAGCGCCAGAGCGATCATCCACCAGATCCCGGACGTTGGGTCAGGCCACGCCGTGGGACCAAAGTCGATTTGACGGGCGAACAGCGCGTGGGCGGTGAAGAAGAGCGCAAGCTTGACGATGACGCCGAGCACGGCCGCCGTAATGGCGGCGAGCGCGCCGGCCGCCTGCTTGTTCCTCTCAAGGCGCTCGGCATAGGGGGCGCCGGCGAAGATCCAGACGAAGCTCGGCGCGAACGTGCACCAGAGCGCGATTACCGCGCCCGCGAGCGCGAGCGTGATCGAGCCCGCGTTCCAGCCGGCGAGGAAGCCGACGAATTCATTCACAAGAATGAGCGGGCCCGGGGTTGTTTCGGCGAGCCCAAGGCCGTCGATCATTTGCGCGGGCGTCAGCCAACCGCGCGTGGCGGCCTCGGTGGTGAGGTACGCCAGCAAAGCATAGGCGCCGCCGAAGGTGACGCAGGCCAGAATCGAAAACAGCAGCGCCACTTGGAAGAGCACGTGCTCTGTACCGAGGATTGCGGCAATGAGCGCGGGCGGCGCGAGCCAGAGGATGAACCAGAGCAACGCCTGCCGGAACGCGCCTTTGCGTTGCAGCCGCGCGCCCTCCTCCGTCGCCGCTGACGCTTTAGCGCCAAACATGAGAGGCGCGATTGTGCCGATGATCGCGGCAGCAACGATCACGAGTGGAAATGGCACACCGAAGACGAGCGCAAGAAACGCGGCTACGGCGAGCCAAAGCGCTGCGCTTGTCTTCAGAGCGCGCTTGCCGACCTTGAACAACGCGTCCGCAACCAAAGCGACGACAGCACATTTGATCCCGTCAAACGCCGCTGCCACGAGCGGGACTTCGTTGTAATTCACGTAGAGCCACGACAGCGCAAGCACGACGAGCGCGCCCGGCAACACGAACATCCAACCTGCGATCAGCGCGCCTGCCCAGCCGCGCAAGCGCCAGCCGATATAGGTCGCGAGCTGTTGCGCTTCGGGGCCCGGCAGCAGCATGCAGAACGCGAGCATGTGCTGGAAGCGATCATCGTCGATCCACTTGCGTTCATCGACGAAGACGCGGTGCATCAGCGCGATTTGCCCGGCGGGGCCGCCGAAGCCGAGACAACCGACCTTGAGCGATTCTGCAAAGAGCGCGGGAAGCGACGGGATCACGCCTGCGCGCTAGCGCGGATTGTTGGGCGCGGCAATCTCCGCCGACTCTTGTGACAGTTTGGTGTCTTCTTCGCCGTAGGCGATCTCACCAGCTGCGACCGAGGTGCCAAGTTGCGGCGCGAATTCTTCCTTCGTGAGAGGCCCGCGGCGCGTCGAACGGCGCCAGAACATCGCGACGGCGACGAAGAGCGCGACGGCGCCGGCGAACCAGAACATGCCAGCGACATCGAACCAATCAACAAGCGGACCCAACAACAACGGACCGATCACGGAACCCGCGGCCCAAACGAACAGCAAGCCCGCTGCCGATTGCGCGAGCTTGCCGGGTTCGGCCCGGTCGGCCATGTGCGCGACAGCGATGCCGTAGAAACTGAGTGCGCCCGCGCCCCAAAGGAAGAAGAGCAAGGTCGCCGACCAGCTCAGCAACTGGCCGCTCCAAACAGCGAGCGCGAACGAAGCGAAAGCGGCAAGGCCCGCGAGTGCAGCGATCACCAAGCGGCGATCCATGCGATCCGACCAGCGACCCGCGGGCCATTGCAGCAGCAGCGAGCCGGTGAAGGCCGCGGAGTAAAATTCGGCCGCAGCGTTGGGCCCGTAGTGATCGGCAGCATAAAGCGGCGCCAAGGCGAGCACGCCGCCGTTCACCAGCCCTGCCCCGAAACAGCTAATGACGGCCGCAGGCGCGATCGCGAATTGCTCGACCAAGGCGAGCGGCTGAGCTTTGGGCGGATCGGGTTGTTCGGAGGCGGTGAAGCAAAGCGGCACCATGGAGAGCGCGGCGAGAGCGGCGGCGATCATGTATGGCTCGGCTTCCGGCGCAGCGTAGCCGAAGGCGAGGAACGGTCCGAGCGCGAGCGCGCCCTTGGTGAGCACCATGTAGACGCTCATCACTTCGCCACGTTCTCGCTTGCCGATAGAGAAGCTGATCCAGCTCTCGACGGCGGCGTACATGAGCGCGACCGCCATGCCGGCGATCATCCGCGCGATGCCCCACCACCAGATGTCGCTGCTGAAGTGCAGCGCCAGTGTTGTGGCGCAGAAGATCGCCGCGCAGCCGGCGTAGACACGGATGTGACCGACGCGCGCGAACAAGAATGTCGCGATCATCGCTCCCATCATGAAGCCGGCGGAGTACGACGCGGCGACGAGGCCAAGCGCGGTGCGCGAGTGGTCTTCCGTAAACGCCAGCGGAATGCGCACGCCGAGCAACCCGCCCGCGAGTTGCAGGATTGTCACGGCTGCAATGAGCGCAGCAACGTTGCGCAGCGAGCTCGGCATTGGAGTGCCGGCTACATAGGCCCGTTCGCGGCCGTGCGAAACTCACCAATCCGCGATGCTACCCAAAGAAAAACGCATAGAAGAACCGCCCCGGAAGAAAGGTCAGCGCGCCAGCTAGAATCAGCCCGCCCAAGAACATGCCAGTCATCGCGCGCTGGTGGGCCCGCACTTTCCGGTTGCGAATGGCGTAAAGCGCCATCGGCAGGCTGATAATCGTCCAGCCGCTCAAAAGGTGAATGAACGACCACGAGTCGCGGTTGATGCCGGTTATGAACAGGCTCGACACCGCCGCCGTCGCCATTGCGACGACCCAAGCCCATCCCAAGGTCTTGTGAAACCGGCTCCCTTTCGGTTGCAGGAAAATGATCGTCCCGACGACGAGCGCGGTCAGCGCCGACAGGATGTGGATTTTGACCTTGAGCGGCAGCGCCATCGCCACCGCCCAATCCGGGGCGTGCGGTTCGAAGCCGACATGATTGAGGTAGCGAACCAAGTCGTCCCTGATCGGCCACAGCGAGGCTGTCGCGGCGACGATCAGCACCATCCAACCAAGGTGCGGGCGGATGCCCTGAAACACAGTTTGTCGTTCGGCCAAGGGTCGATGCTCCGATTTGGGTCTGCTAGAGCCCTGACGGAATTCCGGAGCCCTCGCACCTGAACATGCGCGAACCGACCGATCCCATGCGCCAAGCACCGCCTTCCGCAACTGGCGCTTCGCCAAATGCAGCCGAAAACCCAGAGCCTCTGCAACGCACTCTGCGGAATGTTGGGATTGCGGCGGGGGCCGGCGTATTTCTGGCCCTGGTCGGCGCAATGGGCATGAGCGAGATGCCGCTCTCCACGCGCCTGTTCTATTGGGTGCCGCTCATGGTCGGCGGCAGCGGCGTCGCGCACCTGATCACCTTGGCCATGGGGCGGCTTCGGGGTCTCAGCCAAAACCCATGGCTGTTCGGCGCGGTGCTTTCGATGGCGCTGAGCATCCCGATCACACTCGCCGTGTGGGCCTACACTACCGCGCTAGTCGGAACGACTTTACAGTGGGAGTTTCTCCCGCAGCTCTACGGCGGCGTGCTGGTGATCTGTATCGCGATGACCGCGATCATGATCCTGGTGAACTGGCCGGGCCGTGTTACGCACGCTCCCCCTGCTGGCGCCCCGACACGGCGCGTTCGCTTCATGGAGCGGCTGCCCTCGAAACTCGCCGGCGGCGTCATCTATGCGGTGTCGTCCGAGGATCATTATCTACGCCTGCACACGTCAAAGGGTTCGGATCTCCTCCTGATGCGCTTGAGCGATGCGATAACCGAACTCGATGGCCTCGAAGGCGCGCAGACACATCGCTCCTGGTGGGTGGCGCGCGATGCCGTCGAAAGCGCGCGCCGCGATGGCGACAAGGTTGTGCTGGTCCTGAAGAGCGGTGCCGAGGCGCCGGTGAGTCGGCCGAATGTGCGGCCGCTGCGCGAGGCCGGCTGGTTCTAGAGCGGCGCGCGCTGGAAGCGGAGCGTGTCTTCGCTGACCGCCTCGCCGCGGCGTATGCGGATGGTCATGACGATGCGGTCATCGCCTTCGCGGCGAATGGTGAGTCCGTTGAAGACAATGGCCTCGGGCGAAACGGAGACGGGCTCGAATGTGGTCCAGGTCTCGCGGTCCTCCCACGCCGTGTGGTCCGGATTGAAGTGCTTGACGCGCATGCGCACGCCGCCTTCGACGACATCCATGACCATGAATTCGTAGAATTGCGGTTGGCCGTCGCGCCAGTAGCGGAAGTGGCCAATCATCTGACCGCCCAAAGGCGGCGCCCAGGCTTCTTCCATCTCGCCGCCAAAGCCTTCGCCGACCCAGCGACCCGCGAGCCATCCGGCGTCGTCGATGGTGACGGAGCGGGTGGTCTGCGCTTGCGCGGCGCATGCGGCAGTGAACAGCACGCAAGCGAACACGAATGTTTGGACGAGCTTCAGCATCTTCGGCCTCCCTGCCCTCATGACGCTGAGCTTAGCGCTAATTCGACATCACTGCGCAGGCGCGGCGCGGAAATCCCACTCTGTGTCCGCCGCGAGATACACGAAGGTAGCCCAGGCAGCGACGTTCTGGCGGAGATTGGCGGGATCGATGGCGTAGAGGGTATCGTCCGGCGTGTGGTGGAAGTCGAAATAATCCGAGCCATCCTGGCTTAGATCGACGACAGGCACGCCGAGCGCTCTCATCGCACTGACATCAGCGCCGCCACTGGCCTCGTTTGGACCGGGCAAAACGCCGAGCGGCGCGAGCGCGCGCTGGAAGGCGCGCGCGTAGGGCAAGGCAGGCGCGCCGAACTGCGTATCGAAACGCCAGATGCGGCCAGCGCCAAAATCGCTTTCGAGTGCAACGATGTGATTTGCCGCCTCACTGGCGTGTGCACGGCCATAAGCAGCGCCGCCATGAACGCCGTTTTCTTCCGCGCCCGCGAGCAAAATGCGAATGGTGCGACGCGGACGGCGCGGCAAGTCGCGGATCAAACGCGCGGCGGCGGTGATGATGGCAACGCCGGCGCCATCATCGATGGCGCCCTGCCCCATGTCCCAGGAATCCAAGTGCGCCGCGAGCAGCACGATTTCATCCGGACGCTCACGGCCGCGGATCTCAGCGATGACATTACCCGATTGCGCGGTCTCGCGAATGTCGGCGGTGATGTCGAGACGGACGCGAACCGCGCCGCGCTCCAGGAGATTTGCCAGCACATCAGCATCAGCCGGCGAAATCGACATCGCCGGCAGCGACGCACCTTGCGCTTGCCGCGAGCTGCCGCCTTGGTGGGCGAAGCGATGGGTGTCGGTGCCTACAGCGCGGATGAGGCACGCAGCGGCGCCCATAGCTTGCGCGACCGGCGCGCAGCGGCCGCGTTTGCGCACGGCGACGCCATAACCCGAACCATCCTGCGCACGGCTCATGTGTTCGTCGATGAAGACGATACGGCCGGCGACGGCTCTGTTCGGCGCGGCCTCAAGCGCGGCCATGTCGGCAAAGCGCACGACGTCCGCAGTGAGGCCGCCTTCGGGCGTCGAGGGCGAGCCGCCGAGTGCGGCGGCGACCATCGGACGCTCCACCCCTGGCGACACGATGTGCGCTTCTTCGCGCGTAGCGTCCCAATACGGCAGCGTGAATGGCTCGATGCGCACATTGGTGAAGCCATTGGCGCGCAACATGGCGACGGCCCACTCTCGTGCTCGTGCTTCCGACTCGGAGCCCGCCAGGCGCGGGCCGACTTGAGTGACGAGATCTTCGACGATGTCGTAGGCGCGATCGCTTCCCAGCGCGGCGGCCTGCAGACGATCAATCGCGCGCTGTTGCGCGGGCGTGATCGGCGCAACTTGCGGCTGCGTCGCGGGCGGATTGCTGGCTTGGACAAAACCGGGGACCGGTTGTGGTTGCTGTTGCTGTGCGCTCGCCGGAAAGGCGAATGCTGCCGCGCCCAGAAGCGCCAGGGCAAAGTTCCGCATGTGATGTCGTCCCCAAACTCGTGCGCCCAAAGTGGCGGCGCGAGCGCGGGATGCAAGCGTTTAGCGACGATCTGGCGAAGCTCAGCTCCGCCTGCGCGCTTTCCACGCAGCTTTGGACTGGCCGTAGAGATCGACCCTTTCAGCCTCGAACGGCGGCGCGAGTTGCACATCTTCGGTTTCGAGATGCGACCCCAGGCGCTCGGCAAGCTTGACCGAGGGAATGTTGCCCTTGTTGATGCAGTGGATGACGTGATCCCAACCGAGCGTATCGAAGGCCCAGTCGATTGCGGCGATGGCGCCTTCTTGCGCGAAGCCCTGCCCCATGGCGGAGGTCTTCATGCCCCAGCCGACTTCATCGCCGGGCCAGCTGCCTTCCTTGCCGCCTGGCCGCCACGGGCCGAGGCGGCCGATCCATTCATTGGTGTCGCGGCGAATGACGGAGAACATGCCGTAGCCGAGCAGCGCCCACGACCCGGCCTGCGTAGCCATGCCACGCCACGCTGCGTCGCGCGGCGCAGTGCCGCCAATGAAACGCATCGTCTCTTCTTCCTGCGCCATGGCGGCGAAGCCGTCGAAGTCTTCTTGACTCGGTGGGCGCAGGATGAGGCGCGCAGTGATGAGGGTCGGGCCGATATTGGTCATGTGCGGCTCTTACGCCGCACATGTGCTCAGCGCTAGCGCAGACCGTCCAGTGTCGAGAGAACCACCTCAGGCGCTGGGCGCACGCGGAAGTTGGCATCGCCAAGCTTGGCTAGAACTTCGCTGCCCGGCGACAGGACGAGAATTGTCGGCACCGGCAAGCCGTTGTGGCGGCGGTTGGGTGGTTGGGTTGGATCGAGCAAATCGAGCTGGCGTACGATCTGAGCCTGTTCGTCGGAGAGCATTGTGTAGCCGATATTGCGGCGGTGCTCGAAGGCGGCGAGTTCTTCGACGCTATCGGTGCTGATAGTCACGATACGGTAGCCGCGCCGCTCGATCTCGGCGCGTACGCCTTCGAGACCGATCATTTGGGCTTGGCAGTACGGGCACCAATCAGCGGCGCGCGTGATCAGCAGCACCGTGCCATTCTCGCCGGCGAGCGAGGCAAGAGCGCGTGTTGCGCCGGTTTCGTCCGGCGCGGAAATCGCTGGGACCGTAGCCCCGACCGCAGGGCCGAAATTGTGCGTCTGGGCCGACGCTGCCGCCGCAAGACTCAGGGCAACAGCGGCCACTATTCCAGCAAGAACACGCATCCGATCTCTCCGTTGTCTTCGGGGTCGACTACGGACGACATGATGCGGCAGTTACAGGTCGTCAGCCAACGCTGGGATCGATGCCCTTGCAGGCGTCGACCAAACCTTTCACGGCGTTCACGCTGTGATCGAACATGGCGCGTTCGTTGGCGCCGAGTTCGATCTCGATGACCTTCTCAACGCCACCGGCGCCGATGATGCACGGCACGCCGACATACATGTCGTTCAGGCCATATTCGCCCTTCAGGTTGGCGGCGCATGGCAGAACGCGCTTCTTGTCGCGCAGATAGCTCTTCGCCATCGTGATCGCGCTTTCGGCCGGCGCGTAGAAGGCAGAGCCCGTCTTCAAGAGGCCGACGATCTCGGCGCCGCCATCGCGCGTGCGTTGCACGATCTGGTCGAGCTTTTCCTGGCTGGTCCAGCCCATCTTCACCAGGTCCGGCAGCGGGATGCCGGCGATGGTGGAGTAACGCACCAGCGGCACCATGGTGTCGCCATGGCCGCCGAGCACGAAGGCGGTAACGTCTTCAACCGAAACCTTGAATTCTTCGGCGAGGAAATAACGGAAGCGTGCGCTGTCGAGCACGCCGGCCATGCCGACGACTTTGTTGTGCGGCAGCTTCGAGAATTGGCGGAGCGCCCACACCATCGCGTCGAGCGGATTGGTGACGACGATGACGAACGCGTTCGGCGCATGTTGGGCGATGCCCTCGCCCACTGCCTTCATGACCTTCAAGTTGATGCCGAGAAGATCGTCGCGGCTCATGCCGGGCTTGCGCGGGACGCCGGCGGTGACGATGCATACATCGGCGCCGGCGATGCCGGCATAATCATTGGCGCCCTTCAACGCGCTATCCTTGCCGAACACCGGCGAGGCTTCGGCGATATCGAGCGCCTTGCCTTGCGGCACGCCTTCGACAACGTCGAACAGGATCACATCACCCAGTTCTTCACGCGCGGCGATGTGAGCGAGCGTGCCGCCGATCATGCCAGAACCGATAAGGGCGATTTTTGCGCGGGCCATAGGGAGGTGCTCCGGGAGGTAACGGGAAACGAAGGCGCCCCGTCTAGACCTGCTCGCCGACGCACGCAACGCGGCTAAGGTGCATTTACCGCTGGATTTGGGACCGCGACGGCGTGCACCGGCGTTGACGCTCAGGACACGGCTGGTCCGCAACACCCGCAGACTGCGGAGTTACACTCACCGAGATGTTGACCTCGCGCGTTTGGTAGCTGAGGTCCCCCTCCGTCGGCACGCTAGATTGCTGGTGTGTTTGAGCAAGTTGCGTGGCGGTGGGCACAAATTGCCCAAGCATGAACAATCCGGTCAACATTATCACTGCAAAAGCCCCGCCAGCGGACAACAGGAAGGCATTAGCAATTCGAGGCACTTCATTGTCAGTCCAAAGGAGCCAGCTCTCGTGCGCCTGCTTAATTTCGGGACTGATGCTGCAGCCGCCCGGACTCCTTTCAGTGGCACCGTAAGGCCACGCGTTTCGCCCCTCTTAGCGCGGCCGAAAAGAAGGCAATCACCGCGAAAGTCATCGGGAAGGCAAACAAGAACAGCAAGAAGGCGCAGCGCTCCACGAACGCTGCCCTTTCAGAGAAATTTGAATTGCTGACTGCGGACAACGACGAAGCAAAGATCGCCATCATCACAACGGCAATTGCTACGCAGAGTTTCCAAGACAGGTCGATTACGATGAACCGCGGGATCGCGTGTTTCGAATTCTTCGTCGTACGGGTCCATGCAATCGCACAGAAAAGCGACATGACAAGAATCAGAGCAAGGGCCTGAAAGAGATTTGCCATGCCACCCAAGATTGCACGGTATTTTGCTACGTTCAAGGCGCAACAGCTAGGTGCCGATCACCTCTCGCGGTGAGGCCAGCAGGCGGCGATTGCCCAGGCGCCGAGCAGCGCTGTGGCGATGTTGATGGCCATTTCGGCCTTTATGGCGCCGTTCGTGGTGGCCAATGGGTAGAGGCCGTCCTGAACAGTGACATACATAGAGTTGAGGAAGATCAGCCATCGGCAAACGGCAACGCATCCTAGAACGCGGTGTGCCAGCGCTCGTGGCTCACCATGACGTCACCAACGGTGAAGTAGCTCCACCACTAGGGCGAGGTGACGATGGCGCCAATGATAAGCGCAACGCCGAGGATGTGGTTCGCCTTGGCGCCGCCTACTGCGCCTCAATGAGGCCCATCACCCAAGCACGCACAGCTTCATCGCTCCACACGCCGCTGTAGGCGATGTCGGCTCGATAAGCTTCGAGCGGACCGCGGCCACGGCCACGGTAAACTTTCATCGGCAAGCCAACTTGAACGAGGCCTGACGGCAACATCGTCGTGCGTATTTCCATCATCAAGCCATCGCCGCTGGTGTCGGCGCCGACAAGCTGCACGCCTGGGATGTGCAAGATGATGTCCGAGAAGTCCAAGCAGGCGCTGGCGCAGACGCCATTCGACAGAACATAGACGCGCGCCGGAATCGGAGAGGGACCGGTGGGGCGCTGCTGGGTGTAGCCGCCACTGACGGAGATTTCTGCGGTTTCGCCAAGCTCACGATCGCGCCAGAAGGCGTCACCGCGCGAGATGGCGCCATTGATGCCGTCATGAGCGCGATGCGCCCATTGCACGATCTCAGATTCGGCGCCGAACTGACGCGCAAGCTCTGGTGTGAACTCGGCGATGTAGTCGCGATTGCCTGGCGATGCGCGCCAGTCGACGGCGCCGGGACGGTCGTCGCCCGGGATTGCGTCGATGATGTCGTCGCCCCAGAGCGCACGGGCGACGCGGACACCCCACTCGGAATTGCCGCCGCCATTGCCGCGAACGTCGATGACAATTGCCCGCCCGGCGCGCATGGCCGGCGCATCCGCGGCAATTCTATCGACAAGCGCCTGCAATTGTTCGCCAGCGCCGTTGTCAAACGTCGGCACACCGATCCATGCGACGCCTTCTGCCGGCGTTGTGACGTCAAGCGGCGCGCCCGGACCGAGCGACGCCAGACTGTACTGATCCCAATAGTCGTCGCCCGGCACATCGCGCCAACTCAGCGTGATCGTGCGACGGGTCCCCCCTTCATTGAACACGCAGCGACGCGGCGCAGGACCGAAGGGGTTTTGGCGATCCATGAAGATACGAGTCGCCGAGCGGCGGCGATCGCCTGCAAGGCCGGGGTTCAGCGAGAACGGATAGATGTTGCGCGCACGGAAGGTCGCGGGATTGAGTCCATCGCAGGAGATGAGGCGCGCGCCGACAGCTGGTGTGTTTGCATCGGCTTCGTCACGCGAGAAGACGACAACGTCGTCACCGTCCGCAGTGGCGACGAAACCGGGCCAGCGCGCTGAGGCAAGTCGCATCTGCGCGCCAAGGCTCAAGTGGGGGTCGCGGAAGCCCGTCACGTAGCCCAGCAGCAGATAATAATAGCTCGCCTGATCATTGACGCGGCGAAGCCGGCTACGGGCTTGGCGATAGCCGCGCTCATACCAGCGCTGCATGATCGGGTTCTCCGAATCGAACGCCGCCGGCGTGTCTTCTCGGATCAGCGTCCGCAGTGCTTCAAGGTCGGTCTCCGCGGCCGCGCGCCAGGCTTCCGGGGTCTCCGGCAATTGCGGTGCGTCCTGCTCTTGCGCCACGGCGGGCATGGACACAGCGAGGAACGCAAAGGCGGCCACCATCAAACTTCGAAGCGACATCACATCTCCAACTTTGCTTGAGGCACGCGCCAGATCAGATGCGTCAGCGCTTCACGCAGATCAACAGGCCGTCGCCGGTATTGGTCATGGCGGCGTGAACACGCGCGTCAGCCTTAGCTTTCTGGGCGAGCGCACGGAGAGCTGAGGTGTCCGCCGAAGTGTCCGCCGGGTCGGCGACACGACCAGACCAAAGGACATTGTCGAACAGCATGACGCCGCCTTGTCGAAGCAGCGTGAGCCCGCGCTCGTAGTAATCGTCGTAACCGGTTTTGTCGGCGTCAATGAAGCCGAAATCGTATTGGCCGGCCTCGCCTGCCGCTAAGCGCGCGTCTAGAGTCTCGGTTGCCGGCGCGATGACGAGATCGATAACATCGTCGATTTGCGCCTCGCGCCAGTAATCGCGCGCCTTCGTCGTCCACTCATGGGAGATGTCGCAGGCGAGCAATTTCGCGCCGACGGGATGGAGCTCTTTCATCGTCAGCGCGACGGCAGTTGACGAGTATCCCGTGAACACGCCGATCTCGAATACGCGCTTCGCATTGAGCATCCGAGTGATGACTTGCATGAACGCGCCCTGCTCGGCGCTGATCTGCATGCGCGCCATCGGCAAGCGCGATGTCTCCTCGCGACAGCGCGCGAGGGCCGGATGTCCAGGTGGATTTACGTGCGCGAGGTAGCGGACGATTTCGGGTGCGAGGCCAAGCGAGGAGGACATGCCTCCTAGCTTAGGCGAGCCGCTTCAGCTCAGCCACCAGATCGTCGCGCTCCCAGGTGAAGCCGCCTTCATTGTCGGGCTGACGGCCGAAGTGACCGTAAGCGGCGGTGCGGGCATAGATCGGACGATTGAGCTTCAGATGGTTGCGGATCGCGCGCGGCGTCGCGCCGCCCAGCATTTCCGGCAACTTCGCTTCAAGGATCGCGGGGTCAATCACGCCTGTGTCGTGGAGATCGACGTAGAAGCTCGTCGGTTGGGCAACGCCGATGGCGTAGCTGATCTGGATCGTGCAGCGATCTGCGAGGCCAGCAGCGACAACGTTTTTGGCGAGATAGCGGCACGCATACGCGGCTGAACGGTCAACCTTCGTCGGGTCTTTGCCCGAGAACGCGCCGCCGCCGTGCGGGGCCGCGCCGCCGTAAGTGTCGACGATAATCTTGCGGCCCGTGAGACCGCTATCGCCGTCGGGGCCGCCGATTTCGAACTTGCCGGTGGGGTTGATGTGCCACTTGGTGCGCTTGGTGATCAGGCCTTCCGGAAACACCGAAGCCGCGATCGGTTTCACGATCTCGGCGAAGCGCGACTGGCTGTAATTCTTGTCGCCAATCTTCTTGCCGTGCTGATGGCTCACAACAACGGCGACGACTTCGACTGGCTTGCCGTTTTCGTAGCGCAGCGTGACTTGGCTCTTCGCATCCGGCTCAAGCTCAGGGCGCTCACCCGAATGGCGCACTTCTGCGAGGCGCTTCAGGATGTTGTGCGAGTATTGAAGCGTCGCCGGCATTTGCTCAGGCGTCTCGTTGCACGCGTAGCCGAACATGATGCCTTGGTCGCCGGCGCCCTCGTCCTTCTTAGCCGAGGAGTCGACGCCTTGAGCGATGTGCGCGGATTGGCCGTGCAGGTAGCAGGCGTACTTGGCCTTCTCCCAATGGAAGCCCTTTTGCGCGTAACCGATATCCTTCACTGCGGCGCGGACCTTAGGCTGCAGCGAAGCGATGATGTCCTTGGTGAAGGCCTTGTTCTGGGCCTTGTCGTTGCCCGGCTTTCCGGCACGGACTTCGCCGGCGAGGATGATGCGGTTGGTGGTCACCATTGTCTCGCAGGCGACGCGGGCTTCAGGGTCGGCGGCGATGAACGCATCTACGACCGTGTCCGAGATTCGGTCCGCGACCTTATCTGGGTGACCTTCCGAGACGCTTTCGCTGGTGAAGACGTAGTTGCTGCGAGCCACGCGGATTCTCCGGGCCAAACGGTAAAAAGGAAGCGGCTCTCTTAAGGAGAACCGCCCCTAGAAGCAATTTCTCAATCGTCGCGGGGGTTTAACGCTTACCGCCTTCGTCCTCGGTGAGCGTTTTAACCAACTCCACCACCTTGCGGCGGAGCTTCTGGCTCTTGATCGACGCAAACATCGCCATGAGTTGGGCCCCTTCCGGGGTGGCCAGGGCGTCATCCACGAACTCCTGGCGGTTCTCGGCGACACCGCGCACGCTCACACCCTCGAAGAACCGGCTGACAGGCAATTCGAGAGCGATCGAGATATCCCACAGGCGGCTTACCGCGATCCGGTTCACGCCTTTCTCGTATTTTTGGACCTGCTGGAAGGTGACACCAAGTAATTCGGCGAGCCTTTCCTGGCTCATGCCGATTTCGAGGCGTCTTGATCGCACCCGTTGACCGACTTTTCTGTCGATCGCGTTGGCTGCGCGTTCGTCATTCATGCTCAGGACCCTCCCGGGCCTCGTCGTCCGGCAGGTATGAACCGGAATCCTAGGATCAATACAAACAATACAGCCAGCAATATACTACCCCACTTTGCGAATGGGGTTTCCGTCACAGCAGGTGGGAGCTGCGCCTGTGCATACGCCGTCCTTGCGTTCGTCGCCGCGACTTGGCGCCCGTAGGCGTCGACGATCGCAGAAATTCCACCGGAAGCGGCCCGCGCAACCGGCAAACCTTCCTCAATCGCGCGATATCTTGCCATTGCGTAGTGCTGGGACGGGCCCGAGCCGCCACCGAACCATGCGTCGTTGGTGACCATCACGATCCAGCCAGGACGACCGTCGCCTCTTGGCGTCATGCCGGGGAAAATCGCTTCGTAGCAGATCAGCACAACGGCTGGCGGCGCGGCCGGCACGACCAGACGCGTCGGCGGCGGACCCGCCTCGAAGCCGGCGCCGATACGCTGCAGTGGCGCGATGTTCAGGTTGCTGACGAGAGACCAGAATGGGATGTACTCTCCGAACGGCACCAGGTGGTTCTTGTCATAGATCTGGCTGATGCGCGTTTCGCTGTTCACGCCGTCGATGACGGCGGCTGAATTGAAGTACGCGAGACTGTCTGTCCGCGGTTCACGGCGCGTGAGGCCTGTGATCAGCACACGATCGCCGAGACCTTGGCCGAGCGCAGCCATGAAGTCCGGATTTTCGAGCATGAAGAAGTTCACGACCGGGATGGCGCCTTCGGGCCAGATCAGAATCGAGTCGGCGTTGTCGTCGCTCGGCGCGTCACTGGCCTCGAGGTAGCGCTGCAACACGCGCCATTCCTGGTCAGGCCGGTTTTGCCATTTCTCGGCTTGACCCAGACCGGAGTCCGCCACGCGCACGACCGGCCGCGCACCAAGCGGTTCGACGGGTGCGCTCGCGAGGTGCTGAGCGCCCCACCCCCAAGCCATGCCGACGGCGAGCGCAGCAACGAGTATTGGTGCAAAGCGGCGTCCTGACGATTGCCCTCCATCAGCCAGCGCTGCCGGCGTCGCGGCAATGAGCAGCGTCAGTAGCGTCAGGCCATACGCGCCAAACAGAGACGCAAGCTGCGAAATCGGTTCGCCTGGGGTCCAGACATAGGCGGGCAGAAGCCAGGGGAAACCGGTGAAGGCGTGTCCACGCAGCCATTCAGAAACGAACACGCCAATCGCGAAAGCGGCGATGCGGCGAATGTCGTTCGTCCACAACAGCATTGCGATCAGCGCGCCAACGCCGAAGAAAAGCGCAAGGCACGCGGTGAGCACCAGTGTCGCCGGCACGCCCCAGATTGGGCCCCACGCGTCACTGTCGACATTGAACGCTGCCGCCACCCAGTAGAGGCCGCTCGCAAGATGACCCAGACCGAAGAACCAACCCATGCTGAAGGCTGAGCGCAGCCTACGCTCTTTTGTCGCCGACACGTCGAGCAGCCACACGAACACAGTGATCGCGACGACGAAAAGGAGTGTCAGTTGAAACGGCGCATGGCCGAGCGTGGCCAGCGACCCCGCCGCCACCGCTAGACCGCGACGCTGCCACGGCGTGCGCGCAGCAAACCAAGCTTGAATGCGCGAGCGCGTGGCGCTTGCCGTATTGGCGTTCAAATGGGGACTCCCCTCTCCGGGCGAAGGCGCGGTTGGAGCGCGATCGGAGGCGCGGGTCAACACCTAGGCGCTGCGGGGCGTCACCTTTTCAGCCGGAGAAACAACGCGAAGCGTCGATTGCGTTTCGCCGGCGGGCTTGATGCGGATGCGTTTCACGCGGCGCGGGTCGGCCTCCACGATCTCGATATCGAAGCCAGCCGGGTGGCGGAGAATTTCGCCACGCTGCGGCAGACGCACGGCGAGCGCTGTCGTAAGACCGGCGGCAGTGTCGAACTCGTCTTCGTGTTCGGGCAACGCGAGGCTCTTGCCAAGCTTCTCTTCAAGCTCGGCAATCGAGGCGCGGCCATCGGCTTCGAAGACACCGTTGGCGCGTTCAAGCACGAGGGCTGAATCAACGTCGTGCTCGTCGTCGATCGCGCCGACGATCTGCTCGACGAGGTCTTCCATCGAAACCAAGCCATCCGTGCCGCCGTACTCGTCCACGACCAACGCCAAGTGGATGCGGCTCGATTGCATCCGCAGGAAGAGACGCGCCAGCGTCATCGACTGCGGCACGAATAGAATTTCGCGCTTGATACGCGGGAGTGAGCGATCGTCGAACTGCGCGCTCGCGACGCCCTGTTCGTTCGGCGAAAGCAACGCCAAGACGTCGCGCACATGGACGAAGCCCTGCGGGTCATCGAGCGTCTCGCCATAGATCGGCAAACGCGAATGCTGGCTTTCGGCGAAAACGCGTGCGGCTTCACCCAGCGTCGCGGACGCTTCTATGGCGACGATCTCGGCGCGCGCGCGCATGACGTCGGCCACTCGGAGCTGATCGAAGTGCGCGGCGCGCAGGATGAGATCCTTGTGCGCCATCTCGATTGGGCCGCCGTTTTCCTCGCGCTCGCGCAAGGCTTCTTCGACGGCTTCCGCGGACCCTAGCTTCCCGCGCGCAAAGATGCGCGTCCATCGTTGAAGCAAGCCCGCGCGTCTTCGCGAGGGAGGGTCAGATGCTTCGTTGGTCGTCTCAACCATAATGGTGTGTGTCGCACTCCGCAGGCGGCCTCACGCGTAGGGATCTTCTATCCCGATCGAGATCAGAATTTCGCGCTCTCGGCGTTCCATGATCTCGGCGTCAGCCGACTTTTCGTGATCATACCCTATCAGATGCAAAAACCCATGCACGACGAGATGCGCGGCATGATCTTCGAACTTTTTGCCCTGAAATTGTGCTTGTTCGACAATGGTTTCGGCCGCCAGCGCGATGTCGCCGAGGAATCCCGGTTCGCTCGTTCCGGGTGCGGGCGGGAACGAAAGCACGTTGGTGGGGCCGGTCTTGTTACGGAATTGTTGGTTAAGCGCGGCGACCGAGGCGTCATCGCCCAGAAGCAGCGAAACCGCGCCAGACTTGCCCTCGGCGGCAGCAGCGGCGGCGAGCGCTTTCGACAGGTAATCCTCGCGCCCCTTCCACAACGGCGAGTTCGCTAGGATGTCCACTTCGAGACTAGCTTCCACCGCGTGCTCCCTCATCGCGGTGATACGCTTCGACGATGTGTGCGACGAGCCTATGACGGACGACGTCCTGGGTGGCGAAGCGGATGACCTCCACGCCCGGCACCTCCTCCAGAATCGAGATCGCGTGCGCAAGGCCGGACTGATCGGAGCGCACGAGGTCGATCTGCGATGGGTCGCCGGTGACGACCATGCGCGAGCCCTCGCCGAGGCGCGTCAGCGTCATCTTCATCTGCAACACAGTCGCGTTCTGCGCTTCGTCGACGATGACAAAGGCGTTTGACAGTGTGCGGCCGCGCATGAAAGCCAGCGGCGCCACTTCGATGACGCGGCGTTCACGCCGGGCTTTGAGATCGTTGTCACTCATCTGCGAGCGGAACGCGTCCCAGATCGGCTGCAGGTACGGATCGACCTTCTCGGCAAGGTCGCCTGGCAGATAGCCAAGCTTCTCCCCTGCTTCGACGGCAGGACGCGTGACAATGATCCGATCGACGCGCTCTTGCTTCAACGCTTCGACAGCGGCGGCGACGGCGAGAAAGGTCTTGCCGGTGCCCGCGGGGCCAACGCCAAAAATGAGATCGATGTTTTCATCGCGCAGCGCTTCGACATAATGGACTTGTCGCGGCGTGCGCAGCGTGAGGCCGCCGAGTTGCGGCAAGTGCATCGGGCCCGATGATTCACTCGAGCCTTCCGAAAACGAGATCGCCGCGAGCACCTCGCCCTCACGCACGCGGCCCTTGCGCGTCGCCTGCTCGATCAATGCATCGACAATGCGCTGCGCGCGGACGAAATCCGCCTCGGCGGCGCCGACGCCTTCATTGACCACCAGCTTGTCGCCCTGCGCATCGAAGGTCAGCCGGTAGGCCGGCGTGCCGCGCGGGGCGTTCGGATCGCGGAAAGCTTCCTGGATCTGTGCGACATGGCGGTGCAGCGGACCGAAGACGGCCTGGGCGTTCTCGCCGAGCGTGATGGTGCGGGACCGACTCATGCGTGCGCAAGCGCCGCGGCGCGCTCACCCGAGATCGAGTTCTGCGTCGAAGCGGTGATGCGAACGTCGACGATATCGCCATTCTGGGCTGTGGTGTCGTTGAAGTGCACGGATTGCAGATATGGCGAGCGCCCGTGCTTTTGGCCAGACCTGCGGCCCTCGCCGGTGACGAGAACCGGCAAGGTGCGACCAACTTGTGCGGCGTTGAACGCGGTCTGCTGAGCAAAGAGCAGCGCTTGCAGCTGATGCAGGCGTTCAGTCTTCGCGCCTTCGCTCACCTGTCCCACCATAGCGGCCGCGGGCGTACCCGGGCGCGAAGAGTACTTGAACGAGAATGCCGAAGCGAAAGTCACGTCGCGGACAAGCTGCATGGTCGCCTCGAACTCCTTGTCCGTCTCGCCCGGAAAGCCGACGATGATATCGGTCGACACCGCTACATCGGGACGAACGGCGCGCAGGCGTGCGATGATGTCGCGATAAAACGCGGTATCATGCTTTCGGTTCATCGCCTTCAAGATGCGGTCCGAGCCGGACTGAATGGGAAGGTGAAGGTACGGCATGAGCTTTTGCTCGCTGCCGTGAAGTGCAATGAGCTCGTCGGTCATCTCGATCGGGTGCGAGGTCATGTAGCGGATGCGGGAGATGCCGTTGATGGCGCTAAGCTGACTCAGCAGTCCGGTGAATGACGCTCCGCCGTGATAGGTGTTGACGTTCTGACCCAGCAGCGTGATTTCGCGCACGCCTTTATCGGCGAGCAAGCGCCCTTCGCTGAGCACGTCCGCGATCGGGCGCGAGAACTCAGCGCCGCGCGTGTACGGCACGACGCAGAAGGTGCAGAACTTGTCGCACCCTTCTTGCACCGAGAGGAACGCTGTGACGCCATCAGGCGCACGCGCCGGCAGCGCGTCGAACTTTTCCTGCGCGGTGAAGTCGGCGGCCAGGCGCTCGCCGGTCTTGCGCGCGGCGCGAGCGATTAGTTCCGGCAGCTTGTGGTATGCCTGCGGACCGACGACCAGGTCGACGGCGGGCGCGCGGCGCATAATCTCCTCACCTTCGGCCTGCGCGACGCAGCCGGCGATGGTGATGGTCATGCCCTTGCCCTCAGCGGCGCGCCGCTCCTTATGCGCGCGCAGGCGGCCAATCTCCGAATAGACCTTTTCGGTCGCCTTCTCGCGGATATGGCAGGTGTTGAGGATAACGAGATCGGCGTCGTCTGGCTTCTCGGTCACCGCATAGCCCAGCGGCGAGAGCACATCGCGCATGCGCTCCGAGTCGTAGACGTTCATCTGGCAACCGTACGTCTCAATGAAGAGGCGCTTCGGGGCGTCGGCCATGGCTATTTCTTGCCCGCCTTGGATCTGTCGTCGAGCGGGACGCCGTAGAGCTCGAGGCGGTGATCGATGAGCTTATAGCCCAGCCGACGCGCGATCTCGTGCTGAAGGCGTTCGATCTCTTCGTCGACGAATTCGATGACCTTACCTGACTTCATATCGATCAGGTGATCGTGGTGTTGATCGGGCACTTCTTCGTAGCGCGAACGGCCATCGCGAAAGTCGTGGCGCTCGAGAATGCCGCTCTCTTCAAAGAGCCGAACGGTGCGATAGACGGTGGCGATCGAGATGCCGGGATCGACTGCGGCGGCGCGTCGATGCAGCTCTTCAACATCCGGATGGTCATGACTGGACGAGACAATGCGCGCGATGACGCGGCGCTGCTCGGTCATGCGCATACCCTTCTCGACACAGAGTTTTTCGATGCGATCCATGGGCGTCAGATACCCCTTCCGTGGGGGCGATGTCCACCTTGAGCGGGCTAAACGACAGGCCGCGGCAGCTTGCGGCGCATGACAATGGCGTCCACCGATCCACCCTCGCCCGCATAATAGGCATGACGGCGGCCCGCCTCTTCGTAGCCGAGCTTTCGATAGAGAGCACGCGCGCCCTCGTTGTCCTCAGCCACTTCAAGATGCATCGAGGACGCGCCGCGCACGAGTGCCGCGACTCCGGCGGAGGTGACAAGTGCAGCCCCAACCCCCTTGCGGCGCGCCTCAGGGACAACGGCGACAGTGAGCAGTTCAGAATCGCCAGCGGCGGCCCACGCCATGACGAAGCCGTTAGGCGCGGCGCCATTGCCATGAATCAGCGCAAAGACAGCCTGGTTTTCCATCAGCTTCGAAATCTCGCTCGCGCTCCATGGTTTTTGAAACGCGCGGGCGTGAAGAGACGCGAGGACCTCACAAGCCGTGACGGGGGCCGCTTCTATCATGATCCGGCCGGCAACGTGACGTGTGGAGCGCGCAGATATGCTGGGTCAGGCGGATACCGCGCGGGATCAAGGCGCGCAGCGCGGGTCGCGAGTGCTGCGGTGTTTACGGTGACGGCAGGTCCTTTCAGGCGCGCGCCACTTAGAAGCGCTTCGTGCTCACCACGCTCAATAGCGCGGGGTGCGATCGCGGCCACACCGTCTTCATAGCGGGCGAAGTAGGATGCGCCTGGCGTTTCGATCAGCGCGGCGCGCGGACCCTCCTCGTCGTCCTCAAGCGCAAGCGCCTCGAGCGTAGATACGCCGACGCAGGGCTTGCCGAGCGAGAGAGCCAGGGCGCGCGCGAACGAGAGGCCGACGCGGACGCCGGTGAACGAGCCCGGGCCGGTCGTGACCGCAACACGATCGATCTGCGCAAATGTGACGCCAGCTTGCTGCACTGCTTCGCGAACCATTGGCGCGAGGCGTTCGGCCTGACCGCGATTCATCTCTGCACGCAGATGCGCCGAGGTTTCGCCGTCACGCACAATGGCGACGGAACACGCGTCCAAAGATGTGTCGATGCCGAGCACGAGCATGCCCAGACTCACACCACTTGCTCGACCGACATCACTTCCGGAACGTAGTGGCGGAGCATGTTTTCGATGCCTTGCTTGAGCGTCAGCGTCGAAGACGGACAACCGGCGCAGGAGCCGCGCATGTTCAGACGGACGACGCCGTTTTCGTGATCCCAGGAATGGAAGGTGATGTCGCCGCCATCGCGCGCCACAGCGGGGCGCACGCGCGCGTCGATGATTTCCTTCAACTCTTTCACGATGCCGGCCGCATCGCCTTGATAGACGATGTCGGCTTCGCCGGTTTCATCCGCCTGCGCCGAGCCCGCGCTGAGCACGGGACGGCCGGATGTGAAGTGATCCATGATCGCGGCGAGCACGTGCGGCTTCAGATGCGGCCACTCGATCGCTTCGGACTTTGTGATGGTGATGAAATCGCTGCCCAGATAGACGCGTTCAACGCCATCAACTTCGAAGAGCGCGGTCGCCAGCGGCGCGCCAAGGGCTGCGTCGGCATCGGCGTACTCGCGACTGCCCTGCCCCAGCACGTCACGGCCTGGCAGAAACTTCAGCGTGCGCGGGTTCGGCGTGGCTTCGGTTTGGATAAACATAGCGCTCAGGTGGGCCTTTGAGCGGAACCGGTCAAGTTGGCGGCGGCCGAGGCTGAGGTGCCGGCGACGCCTCATCTTCGCTCTCGACCGAAACAGCAGCAGCCATTGGGAGGGCGATGGCGCGGATCTCATCACGAGTCAGCGCTCCGGGCACGACCACAACGGGCACCGGGCGCGGTGAAAGCCCGCCCGTCTTGCCAAGCTGGGTGATCAGTGGACCGGGGCTGACCGGCGGCGTCGCAGCGGCGAGCACCACGAGCTTGATGGTAGCGTCCTCTTGCAGAAGCTTGCGCAACTCGGGCTTCAGATCGCCTTCGCGCAATACCGGTTCGGCGGTGACGCCGCACTCGGCCCAAGCCTCGGCGGCAAAACGTTGCGTGAGCGACTCCGCCGCGTCGCGCGACTGGCGGCGCATTTCTTCGGTGATCGACGCCCAGGGCGCGGGATCTGATGGTTCAATGACGCGTAGCATCACTAAGCGCCAGCCGGTGTAACGGCAGAGCAACCCGGCATAGATCAACGCGTCCGGGAACTCCTCGCTCTCGTCGGCGACGACCAAGCAGCTGAACGCTCGCGGATCTTTGCTCATGGCGCGCGAAACTCGCTCAAAGCGGCCTGCGCATCAAGCGCGCCAGAGGCCGACGATGTCGCGAACCTCGGCCATGATCGGCGCCGCCAGGGCGCGGGCTTTCTCGGCGCCCTCCTTCAGGATGGCGTCGAGAGCGGCGGTATCGGCATTAAGACGGCGCATTTCGGCGGCGATTGGGCTGAGCTTTGCGGCGAGCGCTTCGGCGAGCGCTGGCTTGAAGACGCCAAATCCCTTGCCGCCGAACTCAGTCAGCACATCCTCCACCGTACGATCGGTGACGGCGGCGAAGATGCCGACAAGGTTTTCCACCTCTGCCCGGCCTTTGAGACCGTCTCTGCTTTCCGGCACCGGGTGCGCGTCAGTCGTCGCCTTTTTGATCTTTTGCAGGATCGTATCAGTGTCGTCGGTCATGTTGATACGCGACATGTCTGAGGGGTCAGACTTAGACATCTTCCTCGAGCCGTCACGCAGCGACATGATCCGCGCGCCAGGACCCTGAATCAAAGGCTCGGGCAGCGGGAAGAAGTTGGGCGCGTTGAAATCGTTGTTGAACTTCATGGCGATGTCACGCGCCAGCTCAAGATGCTGCTTCTGGTCGTCGCCGACCGGGACATGCGTGGCCTTATAGACGAGGATGTCCGCCGCCATCAGCACCGGATAGTCGAACAAGCCAACGCTCACACGCTCCTCGTGTTTGCCCGCCTTGTCCTTGAACTGCGTCATGCGTTCGACCCAGCCCATGCGCGCGACGCAATTGAATATCCAGGTCAGCTCTGTGTGTTCGCGCACGGCAGACTGAACGAAAATCATCGACCGCTTCGGATCGACGCCCGCCGCGATGTACGCAGCAGCGACCTCGCGGCAGCGGCTGACAAGCGTTGCGGGATCCGGGTCCACCGTGATCGCGTGCAGGTCAACGACGCAATAGATGCACTCGTAGCTATTCTGTAACTTCACCCACTTCTGCAGCGCGCCGAGATAGTTGCCGAGATGCAGGCCGTTGGTCGGCTGCATGCCCGAGAATACACGCTGTGGGCCCTTGTACTCGGGCTGCTGGACTTCGGTCATGGGAAACTCCGGAACATGAGAACGGGCGCGCCATTCCGGGCGCGGGAAAGCGGCGTCAGGTCAGGCCCGCCATCGCCAGAGATGCGTTCTCGTGTTCATGGAGCGGGCTTCTATCAGCCGTCCAAGCCCGGCGGCAAGCCGCCTCCCCCGCCAGCAGGTCCGCGCTCGCGGCGGAAAGCGGCGCGAACTTCAGAAATGGTGACCGCGCGCACCAGGAAAGCGACGACAAAGTAAAATGTGCCGCCTCCGAGGATGAGCAGAGCGATGGCGGCCTCTTTTGAACCGAGAGCAGCTTCGAGCGCTTCTCGGTTGGCATTCCCAAACCACATCACCGCGAAGAGAATTGCCGACGCAAGTACGATCCGCGCCAAGCGTCCGAAGGCTGACGGCGTTGGCGCATAGGCGCCGCGCGTCATCAAAGAGCGGATCATAAGGAAGACATTGACCCAAGCAGCTGTCGAAGTCGCGATCGCCAAACCCTGAAAGCCAGGCACGCCGATGGATCGCAATCCGAAGAAAAGCGCGGCGCCCAACGCAATGTTGATGACCATCGACGTAATGGCGTAGCGCATCGGCGCCTTGGTGTCTTCGCGCGCGAAGAAGGCGGGCGCGTATATCTTCGCCAACACAAACGCTGGCACCCCCCATCCATAATGCATGAGCGCAAGCGCGGCGTTCTGCGCATCCTCCGCCGAGAAAGCGCCGCGGGAGTAGAGACCATCGATGAGGTAGAACGGGATCGCCAGCATCGCGGCGGCAGCGGGCAACGTAAACGCCATCGAGAGCGCGACAGCTTCGTCGAGCGCGCCGCGGGCGCCGGGTTCGTCCCCGTCTTGCACGAGGCGCGAGAGCTTGGGCAGCATGGCGACGCCAACAGCGATGCCGATGAGACCGAGCGGCAACTGGTAAAGGCGATCAGCAACGTTGAGGTAGGTGATCGCACCCTGCTCGAACGAGGCGAGCGCTTGGCTCACCATCACATTGATCTGCAATGCGCCGCCCGCGATGGCGGCCGGTGCGGCAAGCACGAAGAGGCGCTTGACGCCGCTGGTGAGGCGCGGGAACGGAAATCCAAGCTTCGTGCCGGAGCGATGCGCGCCCCACCACACCCAAAGCGCCTGCAGCACGCCCGACACGGAAACAGCGACAATAGCAGCCAGTGCCGCACGTTCCGGCGTGTCGTGCACGAGCCACAACGCGGCAAGCTGACAGAGGTTGAACAGGATCGGCGCCGCCGCCGCGGCAAAGAAGCGCCCGTGTGCATTGAGGACGCCGGAAAACAACGTCGCCGCCGACATGGCGACAAGGTACGGCATCGCGAGTTGAGTGAGGACAGTGGCGAGTTGAAAGGTGTGCGGATCATCGACATAGCCGCCGAAGAGCGCCCGGTTGATCCAACTCATGAAGAAGATGGCGAGCGCGCTGAGCAACCCCGTCATCAGCAGAAGCACTGAGAGCGCTTCCGACGCCATGCGGTTTGCGGCTTCCTCGCCTTCCGCAGCGAGCGTCTTTGAATAGACCGGGATGAAGGCTTGGCTGAAAGCGCCCTCAGCAAACAAGCGCCTGAAGAGATTTGGGAAACGCAGTGCGGCGAAGAACGCGTCAGCCACCGGGCCGGCGCCGAGCGCTGCCGCCAGAGCCAAGTCGCGCGCGAAGCCGAAAAGGCGCGAGATCAGGGTCAAGCCGCCGATAACGGCAGTGTTGCGGGCAAGGCTCATGCGGGCTGGCGACTCAATTTGAGATGCAGGTGGCGTAGCGCGGCGCTAGCGCGCCGTCGAGGCGCGCGCCACAGCCAGCGGCGCCTTTGCCGGATCGGCGGGCGCAGCAGGTTCAGCGGCGCGGAGGACAACTTCCAATTTGGCCCGAACCGAGGCCATGCGGCGCGGATTGGCGACTTGGCCGCCCCCTTCCTCTTCCTGAACATAGAAGACATCGGACGCTCGTTCGCCATACGTATCGATGTGAGCGCTAACGATGGAGACTTTCGCCTCGGCGCAGACATGCGCGAGCTCGGCCAGGAGACCAAGTCGGTCGCGGCCAGATGCCTCGATAACCGTCGCGTGGGGGGTGATATGGTTGTCGATGCGCACCCACGGCTCGATCGCGAACGCCGCAGTGCGGCGCGAGGGCGCGGCGGGGGGCGGCGCGGCATGACCGTTGAGCGAGGCAAGCGTGAGTTTCTGTTTGAGCGACTCAAGCGCGCGTTGATCATTCAGGCCAAAGGGCTTGTGACCCGTAGTCTGGATCGAGAACACGTCGAACGCCGCGCCGTCCTTGGACGTGTGTACGCGCGCGCCGACAATATCGGCGCCGCTAGCCGATATCGCGGAAGCGAGGCTTGCGAAGAGACCAGCGCGGTCGCCAGCATAGACCAGAACCTCGGTGATGCCCTGCGATTCACGAATTCGCGCCGCGACGTGCGGAATGGAGCGTTCAGTACGCGCACGCATGACTTCGAGCGCATGCCATTTGAGCGCGTCGGCATCGTGGTTGAGCCAATAACCGTCATCGAGCGCGTCAAGCCAGGCCTGCAACACGTCGGCGCGCGCGCCGCCAATATCTTTCAGAAGTTGTTCCTTGGCGTCGCTGGCGATTTCGGCCAAGTGTGCACGCACGCCCTCTTCGTCCGATTTCCCGCCATGGAGTGCGGCTTCCGTCAAACGATAAAGATCGCGCAGCAATTGGCCTTTCCAGTCGTTCCAAACGTTTCCGACAGCGCGAATGTCGGCAACAGTCAGCACTAGCAACAGGCGTAGGCGCTCAACATTGCCGACGATCTTGGAGAATTGCGCGACCGTACGCGGGTCGCCGATGTCGCGCTTCTGCGCGACGTCGCTCATCACCAAGTGATGACGCACGAGCCAGCCAACGAGATCGACCTCTTCCTGCGGCAAACCCAAGCGCTCACAAGCCGCGCGCGCGGATTTCTCGCCTTCGATCTGCTGGTCGCCATCGCCTTTGCCGGTGTCGTGCAGGAGCATGGCGAGGTAGAGCGCGCGACGATTGATGATCTTCGAGAAAATCTCGCTTGCCAGCGGGTGCTGACTCTTGTGCGCGCCATGTTCGATCTCCGACATCGCATCGATGGCGCGCAGCGTGTGCTCATCCACCGTGTAGTGGTGATACATATTGAACTGCATCTGCGCGACGATGCGGCCAAATTCCGGCATGAATTTCCCGAGCACTCCGGCTTCGTTCATGAGTCTCAGCGCGGCGCCCGGATGACGCTCCGAGGTTGCGACGTCGAGGAATGCCGCGCGCGCCTCTGGCTGCTTGCGCCACGCAGGACTAAAAGCGCGGACGTGGCGCGACGCCTGACCGAAGGCTTCTGGATGAATGTCTAGATCGAGCTTTTCAGCCAACGCGAACAGCTTCAGCACATTCGCTGGCGTTTCCAGCACCTTTTCGCCCTCGGTATTGAGACGGCCAGCATCGACAACAAAGCCCGCTTCGATCGGTGCGGCGCGCTTGCGGCCGTTGCTGAGGAAGCGTTGCAAGCCCTTCGGCGTCTGCTTGGCGTTGTCCGCCTCAAGCCGTGCGCAGAGTGTACGCGTAAGCGCGCCGACTTCCTTCGCCACCAGAAAGTAGCGCTTCATGAAGCGCTCAACTGCGCTTTGGCCGTGCCGGGCGCCATAGCCCAAACGCTTGGCGAGCTCAGGTTGAAGATCAAACGTCAAGCGTTCTTCAGCGCGCCCGGTGATAAAGTGGAGATGGCAGCGGACCGTCCAGAGAAACTCAAGCGCACGGCGGAAGGCATTGCGTTCTTCGTTGGTGAAGACGCCGGCTTCGACGTAATCGCGCGGCTTCGAGAAGCCGTAGCGGCGGCGCGCCAGCCAGAAGAGCGTGTGCAGATCGCGCAGCCCGCCCTTCCCCTCCTTGATGTTAGGCTCGACCATATAGCGCGAGGCGCCGGCGCGGGTGTGGCGTTCGTCGCGCTCCGTGAGCTTCGCCGTAATAAAAGCGGCGTGGTCGCGATCGGCGACTTCCTTGCGGAAGCGGGTGAAGAGTTCCTGCGCAAGAGATTCATCGCCAGCGATGCGGCGCGCTTCTAGAATTGCGGTCTGGATGGTGTGATCTTCGCGCGCGAGCTTTAGGCATTCATCGATGTTGCGCGAGGAGTGGCCAACTTTGAGGCCCATATCCCACAGCATGTAGAGCATGTACTCGGTCACGCTCTCATCGAAAGCGGTGGTCTTGTAGGCGCGCAGGAACAAGAGATCGAGATCGGAGGATGGCGCGAGTTCGCCACGCCCGTACCCGCCAACTGCGATGACCGCAAAGCGCTCGCCCTCGGTTGGGTTTCGGGCGCGGAATATATGCGTGGTGGTGAAGTCGTAGAGCGCGGCGACGACTTCGTCAGCTACCTGCGCCAGCAGGCGGGCGACGGCCAGCCCGTCCTCACCCGCTTCGAGACGCTCCTTGGCGACCATCCGGCCCCGAAACAAAGCACCGTGCAAGAGGTTGCGCGCCGCACCGCGCGCGTTCTCGCCTTCGGCTGCGTACGCCGCGCTCAGCTGCGCGCGGAGACGCAGGCCGTCGACGACGTGTTCAATACGAGCGGGTTTCAGCCGGTGCGCGACCATCTCATTGCAATTTCGTCATTCTGGGGCGTCGGCGCCACTGTTTTGGGCTGTCATGTCTGACTTCTTGGTTATCCGCATGTCGAAACCTTGCCTCATTTCGCGGGCACAGCCATGAAGTGTAACGGGAAGGATCGTTTCCCGGGAGAGCCCAAGTATGCGCAAAGGCGGCAAGACCATTCGTCTCAACCCGGTGGACGATGATCACGTAACCGATCACCCCGCTCGCGCTGGCTTGGAAGCGATCATGGATCAGAAGCTGTTCGCTCAGCGTATCAAGAGCGAGCGCGCTTCGGCGTACTGGTTCGCGGCGTCGCTTTGGGGCGTCACCGGCCTCGTGCTTGGCGGCATCCTCGGCGCTTACATGATGTTCGTGGCGATGGACTCGTCGCTGCCACTGGCTTCGGAAGCGGTGTCGCGCGGCATGGCGGTTGAGCAAGCGCGTCAGCGCGTGGATGATCGCGACCCGGCCCTCAGAGATCCTGCTGACACGCAGCCTTGAGCTTGTAGAGAAGCTCAAGGGCTTCTTTCGGCGACAAATGATCCGGATTGATGTCGTTGAGCGCTGCTTCCAGCGCTGACGGCGCATGCTCTTCCATCACCTGCGCGAACAGCGGCAGCTCTTCGGCGATTTCCATGCGGGTCGGGCCGCCACTGGCCTCGAGCCGCTGCAGCACGGCCCTGGCCCGCTCGACAGCTGGCTTGGGTAAGCCCGCGAGCTTGGCGACCTGGATACCGTAGGAGCGATCCGCGGCGCCCGGAGCGACTTCGTGCAGGAAAACGAGATCGCCCTTCCACTCTTTCGCCCGCAGGTGCGCGTTGGCGCCAGCTTCGAGTTTGTCCGCAAGGCGCGTTAGCTCGTGATAGTGCGTGGCGAAGACGGCACGGCACTTGTTGGCCTCGTGCAGGTGCTCGGCGACGGCCCAGGCGATGGCTAGACCATCGAAGGTCGCGGTGCCGCGACCGATCTCATCGAGGACGACGAGCGCGCGTGCGCCGGCTTGGTTCAATATCGCGGCGGTCTCCACCATCTCAGTCATGAATGTGGAGCGGCCGCGTGCGAGATCATCGGATGCCCCGACACGGGCGAAGACGCGATCGACGATGCCGAGGCGGAGTTTCCGCGCGGGCACGTAGGCGCCGGACTGCGCAAGGATCGCAATCAGCGCGATCTGGCGGAGATAGGTGCTCTTGCCGGCCATGTTCGGGCCGGTGATGACCATGAGACGGGGGCCGGACCTTCCTTCGGCGTCGAGACGCGCGTCGTTTGGCGTAAAGCCATTGCCGTCGCGGCGAACACCCTCCTCCACCACCGGGTGACGCGCGCCTTCGGCGAGTAGCGCCGAGGTTTCGTCGATCTCCGGGCGCGTCGCTTGAGTTTCCTCCGCCCACTCTGCAAGACCAGCGGCGACATCAAGTGACGCGAGCGCCTCGGCGGCAGCGCGGATCGGCGCTTCGATGGCGGCGGCGCGACTGGCGAAATCTTTGAACAGCGCGAGCTCGCGCGCAAGCGTCGCCTCGCCGGCGCGCGAGATTTTGGCGTCGAGTTCAGCCAGCTCTGTAGTGGTGAAGCGGACTGAGCCAGCGTTGGTCTGGCGATGTATGAAGCGCGCGTTGAGCGGCGGAGCCATCAGCGCTTCCGCCTGCTTGGTGGTTGCGTCGATGTGATAGCCGAGCACGTTGTTGTGCTTCAGCTTCAACCCCGCGATGCCGGTTTCTTCGGCGTAGCTCGTCTGCAGCGCGGCGATGACTTTGCGGCTGTCGTCCCGGAGCGCGCGCGTCTCATCGAGCGTGGCGTCAAAACCCGCTGCGATGAAGCCACCATCGCGGGCGAGCAGCGGCAGATCGGGCGCCAGCGCACGCGTCAACGTTTGCGCGAGCGCAGCGCTTTCGGCGTGCGCGCTGAGCGAAAGAGCGGCGCAGGCACACGAGATTTCGGGTGGCGCATCGCCGGACTGCCCGAGGCAGCGAGCAGCAGCCCGGTCACCGGCGGTCAGGCCATCGCGGAGATTGGCGAGATCGCGCGGACCGCCACGGCCGAGAGCAAGACGCGTCAACGCACGCGCGAGGTCGCCAGCGGCGCGGAGCTCTTCGCGCACGCCTTCACGGCGATCGCGCGCATCGAGGAAGAATTGCACCGCGTCGAGGCGCGCGTTGATCGTGGCGACGTCTGTCAGTGGGCGCGAGATGCGCTCGGCTAGCATGCGGCCGCCAGCGGACGTGACAGTGCGATCGACGCACGCCAGCAATGACCCTTCCCTGCCGCCACGCACCGAGCGTTCGATTTCGAGCGCGGCGCGTGTCGCCGCATCGATCGCCATCGAGGCGCGTTCAGCATTGCGGCGCGGCGGCATGAGACGCGGGGCGGCGCCGGCTTGAGTGAGTTCGATATAGTCGAGCAGAAGGCCCATGGCCGAGAGTTCGGCATTGGTGAAATCGCCGAACGCGTCCAGCGCCGCGACCTCGAACGCCGCCTTGATGCGGCGCGCCGCCGCCTTCGCATCGGCCTTCACCGCCGGCCGGATCGTGAGCGCCGCGCCCGTAGTGCGCGCAGCTTCGTTGACGCGCTGCGAATCCACATCGGTGACGAGCATCTCGGCGGGCGAGAGCGCCGCGATCTCTTCCTCGGCTTCGAGGTGTCTTAGAGAGCGCGTCTCGAACGCGCCGGTGGATACATCGGCCCAGGCGATAGCGGCGCCTTCGCCGCTGAACGCGATCGCGGCCAAGCGATTGGCCGCGCGTGCGTCCAGCAGCCCCTCTTCCGTCAATGTGCCAGGCGTGACGACACGGACGACGCCGCGTTGCACGATCGCCTTGCCGCCGCGCTTCTTGGCTTCCGCCGGATCTTCCAGCTGCTCGCACACCGCGACCTTGTGGCCAGCGCGGATCAGTTTGGAGAGATAGTTCTCCGCCTGATGCCAAGGCACGCCGGCCATTGGGATCGGTTCACCGCCATGCTGGCCACGCTTGGTGAGTGTGATGCCAACCGCTGCAGAGGCCTTCTCGGCGTCTTCGAAGAAGAGCTCGTAGAAATCACCCATGCGAAAGAAGAGCAACGCATCGGGGTGCTCTGCTTTGGCGGCGAGGTACTGCGCCATGAACGGCGTCACTTTTGGCGCCGGGTGAGATGAATCAGCCACGAGCCTCCTTTAGCGAAGTGCGACGCGGACTTCCATTGACGCGCTGAGGTCCAAAGCTAGGGTGCGGCCTCGATTTCCGGACATTCCTGAGCTCATGGCCGACTCCAAGAAGACTTTCACCGACGCCGAGGCGCTTGACTTCCACAAGCACCCAACGCCGGGGAAGATTTCCATCCTCCCGACCAAGCCAATGGCGACGCAGCGCGATCTCTCGCTGGCCTACTCTCCTGGCGTTGCGGTTCCCGTGAAGGCGATCGCTGAGAACCCCGATCTTGCCTACGATTATACGTCCAAAGGCAATCTGGTGGCGGTCATCTCGAACGGCACAGCAATCCTGGGGCTGGGCAATCTCGGCGCCATGGCCTCGAAGCCGGTGATGGAAGGCAAGAGCGTCCTCTTCAAGCGCTTCGCCGATGTCGACTCGATCGACATCGAAGTGACAACGCAAGATGTCGAAGAATTCATCACCACGGTCCGCAATATCGGCCCGACATTCGGCGGCATCAATCTTGAGGACATCAAGAGTCCTGAGTGCTTCGTGATCGAGAGCCGGCTGCGAGACGAACTCGATATCCCGGTGTTTCACGACGACCAGCACGGCACCGCGATTATCGCGGCCGCAGGCCTGCTGAATGCGTGCGAGCTGACGGGGCGCAGCCTCAAGGACATCAAAGTCGTCTGCAACGGTGCGGGCGCCGCGGGCCTGTCGTGCATCGCGTTAATCAAACAGCTCGGCGTGCCGCATGAGAACGTGATCGCGCTGGATCGTGAGGGCGTTGTCTTTCGCGGCCGCGAGAAAGGCATGGACCAGTTCAAGTCCGTGCATGCCGTCGACACCAAAGTACGTACGCTGGCGGAAGCCATGAAAGGCGCGGACGTGTTCATGGGTCTCTCTGTCGCCGGCGCGGTGACGCAGGAGATGATAAAGTCGATGGCGAAGAAGCCGATCATCTTCGCCATGGCCAACCCCGATCCGGAGATCACGCCGGAAGCAGTGCACGAAGTGCGCAAGGACGCGATCGTAGCGACGGGCCGCTCGGACTATCCGAACCAAGTGAACAACGTTCTGGGCTTCCCTTACATCTTCCGCGGCGCGCTCGACGTACGCGCGCGCACGATCAACGAGGAAATGAAGGTCGCCGCCGCCCGCGCACTCGCGGAGTTGGCGAAACAGGACGTGCCGGATGAAGTCGCGGCCGCCTACCACGGCCGGCGCCCCAAGTTCGGACCGGATTACATCATCCCTGCCCCGTTCGATCCGCGCCTAATCTCGGAAATTCCGCCTTATGTTGCACAGGCAGCGATGGATTCGGGTGTCGCGCGCACGCCCATTCCGGACATGCAAGCCTACAAGCACAGCCTGGCGCAGCGCCTCGATCCGACTGCGGCGATGATGCAGCGCGTGCAGACGGTCGTGCGCCGCAAGCCGAAATGCATCGTCTTTGCTGAGGGCGAAGAGCCATCGGTGATCCGCGCGGCGTATGCGTTCAACGAGCTGGGGCTCGGCAATCCGGTGTTGATCGGTCGGGAGGAAACCGTGCGCGCCAACATGGCGAGCGTCGGAGTTCCCGAGAACGCTGAGCTGCAAATCGTCAACGCGCGGCTCTCGGAGAACAACGGACTCTACGCTGACTTCCTTTACAGGCGCCTGCAGCGCTTCGGCTATCTGCATCGCGACGTCCAGCGGCTGGTGAACTTGGATCGCAACGTGTTCAGCGCTTGCATGGTCGCCCACGGGCACGCAGATGGAATGGTCACCGGCGTTACGCGCAACTACGCGACAGCGCTCGATGATGTTGTGAAGGTGATTGACCCCGCGCCGCGCGAGCGCGTGATGGGAATGTCGGTGGTGCTGATGAAGGGCCGCACCCTGTTCATCAGCGACACGGCCGTCGCCGAATTCCCCGATTCGCCAGAGCTGGCGCAGATCGTTCTTCAATCCGCCGCGATGGCGCGCCAGTTCGGCGTCACGCCGCGCGTCGCACTCATCTCACACTCGACCTTCGGCAATCCGAAGATGGAGCGATCGGAGAAGATCCGTGAAGCCGTCTCCATTCTCGACCGCCGCGAGGAGCTCGATTTCGAGTACGAAGGTGAGATGAATGTCGATGTCGCGCTCAATCCAGATATGCGCGAACTCTATCCCTTCTCGCGCCTGACCGATGTCGCCAACGTGCTGGTGATGCCGGCGCTGCACTCGGCCTCGATCGCAACGAGCCTGTTGACCACCGCCGGCGGCGCGACTGTTATCGGGCCGGTGCTGACTGGCCTCTCGAAGCCGATCCAGATCGCGCCGCTCGGCGGCACGGTGTCGGACATCGTCAGCTACGCAACGCTCGCCGCGTTCCAGGCCGCCGAAGCCAGAAGCGAGACGAAACCCTAAGCAGGCGCGGGAGCTTGGTTTGCGGAATCTGTCGCAGGCGGCTGCTTGCGCATGACCGCAAGCGCGAAGACCAACGCGAAGACGCCGATCACACCCGAATAGATGAAGAAGGTCATGTAGCCAGCGGCAAAGGCTTCCGCCGGAACACCACGTTCCTGCACAAGATGCGCGAACGCTGTCGGCGACATGCTGGTGAACCAGCTTCGCAGCCACTCCGTCTCCCCTGCGGCCGCGGCAGTGGTGGCGCCCTCGACAATACGACCGGAGATGGCTGCAAGAATTTTTCCGGGCAACGCGTAGAGCGAGGAGAAGAGCGCGTATTGTGTTGCCGTGAAGCCGAGGCTCGTGAGGCTCGACATGTAGGCTATGAGCGCGGTTCCGGCGACGCCAGCGGAGATGTTGTCAATGGCGATGCAGGCGTAGAGCCCTGGCAACCACGGGCCGGTGAACACGAGACCGCTGAACGCAATATTTGAGAGCGGCTGCAAGATCGCACCCACGATGAGTGAGCGCATCAGACCAAACCGCGCGACCATCCAACCCCCAAGCCCAATGCCAGCCATCGACATCAACACGCCAAAGAGTTTGCGCGCACCGGCAATTTCATCGAGCGAGAAGCCAACGTCGACGTAGAATGCTGTCATCAAGTTCAGCACGAAGTCGGCGATGCGATAAACGCAGATCATCGCCAGGATCAGTGCGCCGGTGCTGCGATAGCGCTTGAAGAAGTCCTCCAACGGCTCCTTTAGGGTGCCGGCGAAGTAGGCGCTGGGCCGTGACTTGAACAACGGGTACGTGGCGAAGGCGACAACCGCCAAGCCAATGGCGACGCCAATCACCTGCCAGACCGCGCCCCAAGGCTTTGCGCCCCAAGCTTCAGCAAAACCCGGGGCGGCGTCAGCCATGCCGATCCAGGGGAACATGAAGGTGAGCGGTTCCGGTTTTCCCGAAAGGCCGGCGCCGATAAAGCAGGCGCCGAACACCATCAACGCGACGCGCGCGGTCCATTCCATCGCTTCCATCCAGACCGGTGTGGTCGCCGGCGGAAATGGCTTGGGCTCGACGCTTTTTTCGCGCGGCGCAAGCAGGACACCGAGGACGCCGATGCCCATGACGACGGCCATCGCCGCATAGGAAGCGGTCCAGCCAATGCGGGATGCAAGAAAGAGCGGAGCGGCGCCCGAGACAACGACAGCGAGGCGATAGCCCCACTGATAGGCCGCGGCCATGACACCCTGGCGTTCGACTGCGGCAACTTCGATGCGCCAAGCATCAATTGCGATGTCCTGCGTGGCGCCGAAGATCGCGGTCATGACAGCGAAGATGGCGACTATGCCAATGAGATCGATGTTCGGATCGGGCTGAACGGCGCCGTCAATGCCACCTGCGACCGCAGCGGAGACAGCCGGCATGTTGATGGCGATCAGCCAGATGCCGAAAATGATGCCAATCTGCGCGAAGAGCATCCAAGAACGGCGCTTGCCGAAGAGCTGGTAGAGCCCAGGTATCTTCACGCGATCGACGATTGGCGCCCAGAGGAATTTGATAGCGTAGGTGATCGTCACCAGACTGAAGAGCGTGATCACATCAAGCGGCAGTTTCGCTTGGCGCATCCATGCTGAGATCGTGTCGTACAGCAGCAGGTTCGGCAGTCCCGCGGAGAAGCCGAGCATCAGCATCACGAGGCTGCGTTTCTCAAGGAAAACGCTGAGCGCTTCCCAGGTAGAACGCTTCGGCTCCGGTGCGGCTTGGGTTTCGGACATGCTTGCTCTCCGCCGCCTTTATTTGCTGGCGAACGTGGCGGGGTTCGGGCGCTCGGTAAAGCGCGCCGCGACTTGTAGCAGCCGATACGCGTCGATCGGTTTGGTGATGAAATCGTCCATGCCGGACTTGGCGGCGTGCGCGCGCTCTTCATCGCCTGCATCGGCCGTGAGCGCAACGATGGGCGCGGCGGCGGATGGCCCTGCCCCTGCCCGGATCCGCTCGGCTGCCTCAAAACCATCGAGGCGCGGCATGCGAATGTCGAGCAGGATGAGATCGAACGCCGCCGCTGAAGCCGCGGCTACCGCTTCTTCGCCGTCCTGAGCGCTGGTCACCGTGCAGCCGGCTTTGGTGAGCAACGTACGGGCAAGCAGCGCGTTGATTGGATTGTCTTCCGCGAGCAGCACGCGCAGCCCAAGCAACGGTTGTTGCACCGGTCCCGCGGAGATCGGTTCGGGCGCATTGTTAGCTGGCTCATCGCCGAGCGCCGCGCGAACGCGTTCGACAAGCGAGCTGCGTCGCACAGGCTTGAGCGTGTAGTGCACGATGCCTGCAGCGCGGCACGCGTCGATGATCTGGCGCTGTTCTTGCGGCGCCAGCGCGATGACGGCGCGCGAGCTGCGACGCAGTGCGTCAATCTCTTCAGCATCGACGCCATCATGCCAATCGAGGAGCACGACGTCGGCATAGTCGCCGCGTTCCACCGGCGAAGCGCCGAGCGATACCGCGACAGCGCGCAATGTTTGAGTGAGCAATGGCGACGGGCTCACGATGCAGATGCGCACGCCACTGAGCGATGGCGGCGGTACGCTTTCCGGCGCCGCTGCGAGCGGCAGCTCAACCCAGAAACTTGCGCCAAAACCGGGACGCGACACCAGGCCGACCTCCCCGCCCATGGCAAGCGCAAGCTTCTTTACGATGGCAAGGCCGAGCCCTGCGCCGCCGTGGCGGCGGTTCACGCCCGCATCGGCTTGGGTGAACTCTTCGAAAATGAGTGCTTGCTTCTCAGGGGCCACGCCAACGCCAGTATCGCGAACATTGAAACGAATGCGGCCATTTGGGCGCGGCGCCATCTCGATGACGACGCCGCCGCTCTCCGTAAACTTAACCGCGTTCCCAGCGAGATTGAAGAGGATTTGACGCAGGCGCCCGTCATCGCCAATGACACGGGTCGGCGCGTCGCCCCGAACGGAGACCGCGATCTCCAGATTCTTGTCGCGCGCACGCGGCGAGAGCAATTCGGCGACGCTTTGCATCGTCGCTTCCGGATCGAATGGCGCGGACTCAAGCTCAACGCGGCCAGCTTCGAGGCGTGAGTAGTCGAGAATCTCTGTGATCAGCTCGAGCAGCAGCTCTCCCGATTGCTTGATCGCGCCGACATAGCTTCGTGCGTTCGGCTCAAGCTTCCCCATCTCCAGTAAGCCCGCCATGCCGAGGATGCCGTTGAGCGGCGTGCGCAGCTCGTGTGTGAGCGTAGCGAAGAGCGTCGTCTTGGCGCGCAGCGCATCTTCGGCGGCGCGAACGTGGCGGGTGATGTCGCGCGCGATGACGAGACTTGCGCCATCGGGGAGTTTGCGCTCGGCCCATTCGAACTGGCGGCCATCCGGCGCCGGCGCCTCGAAGCGGCGCTCGCTGTCTGCGAATTCCGGCGGGTGCGCCCTGCCCCATGGCGGGCGCTGCGGGCCAATCCAGTGTCTAAACGTTGCGCGAAAGGCCGGATTGGCGCGCAACAATGCCCCGTCCGCCGCGAGAATAGCAACGGGATCTGGCATTGCCTCGAAGGCGTCGAACGCGTGTGTGGCCGCCGGCTGACCCATTGCGGCGATCAGAAGCTGTGGCGGTTAAGAAACCTTAGCGAAACCGCCCTGATCTGCGCTTGCCCATTGGCGCTTCAGGCTGAGCGCTTCGGCGATGTGGATGCGGCGGACCGCGTCGGAACCATCGAGGTCGGCGATCGTGCGCGCGACCTTCAATGTGCGGTGATAAGCGCGCGCCGAGAGCGCAAGAGACTCCGCCGCTTTCGAAAGCAACGCCGCGCCCGGCGCATCGGGCGTGGCGAGGCGCTCGAGTGCATCGAGATCAAGCGTGGCGTTAAGCCCTGCTCCACGCGCGCTCTGCGCCTCGCGCGCATGGCCAACGCGCGCTGCAGCCTCTGCCGTACCTTCGATCGGCGGCGGCAAAGCAAGATCGGCGGCGGTGACGGGCGGGACGTCGAGTTGAATGTCGATGCGATCGAGCAGCGGACCCGAGAGGCGCGCTTGGTATTCAATTGCGCAGCGCGGCCCGCGCCGGCATGCGCCCGCGCCCGGCCCGCCTCCACAGCGGCAAGGATTCATCGCCGCCGCGAGCAGGATGCGTGCAGGATAGGTGACATGATGATTGGCGCGCGCGATCAGCACTTGCCCGGTTTCGAGCGGCTGCCGCAATGCATCGAGTGCTTGCGATGAGAACTCGGGCAGTTCGTCAAGAAACAACACGCCCTGGTGGGCCAAGCTGATTTCGCCTGGCTTTGCACGCAAGCCACCGCCAACGAGAGCGGCCATCGAAGCGGAGTGATGCGGCGCGCGGAACGGGCGTGTGCGTGTGAGGCGGCCACGTTCGAGCAAACCAGCCACGGAATGCAACATCGAAACTTCGAGCAATTCTTCTGGTAAGAGCGGCGGCAACAAGCCCGGCAAACGCTGCGCCAACATGGATTTGCCCGCGCCCGGCGGGCCAACGAACAAGATATTGTGTGCGCCGGCGGCCGCTATTTCGAGCGCACGCTTCGCTTGTTCCTGACCACGCACATCGCGGAGATCCGGCACGCTTGCTCCAGAAATCAGATCACCGCGTTCGGGCGCCTTGATCGAAGCGCCGCCGCGAAAGTGATTGACGAGCGCAAGCAACGAAGGCGCTGCAATCACTTCGCCGCCAGCCCACGCTGCTTCCGGCCCACATGCTTCCGGACAGATGAAGGCTGCATCCATCGCATGCGCGGCCATTGCTGCGGGAAGCGCGCCTGGCGCGGGCGCAAGCGCGCCATCGAGCCCGACTTCGCCAAAACACAACACGCCATCCAGCGCATCGTGCGGCAGCGCGCCAATCGCGGCCATCATGGCCAGCGCGATCGGGAGATCGTAATGCGTCCCCTCTTTCGGCATGTCGGCGGGCGCGAGGTTCACAACCAAACGGCCCGCAGGAATGGCAAGACCAATGGAAGCAAAGGCCGCCCGTACACGCTCGCGCGCTTCGGAGACGGCCTTATCCCCAAGCCCAACAATGACAATGCCGTGCGTGCCGCCGGTCATCTGCACTTGGACTTCGACTCGACGCGCCTCCAGGCCAGCGAAAGCTACGGTGGTTGCGTTGGCGCAGGTCTGCATCGCGACCGCCCTCTTATCCACAAGCGACGCGGGATATTGTACAGATCTAGAACAAATCGGCAACAAAAAACGAACGCCTTCGCGCCGCGCGCGAAGCGATAATTAGACTTACTCCCAGGCGCACTCGTGCGCCATCCAAATCGCGGGATTTTAAGAGAAAATTAGCTCGGGAGTTTAGTTCGTGCCGCCGGGAACGCCGTCGGAGCCACGATATTCGGGACCGGGATTGGTCGTCGCCTGTCCGTAATACGGCGTGGCCGGCGCGCGCACCTGCATGAACGAGACAACACGGCGGACGCCGCCGACGACGCTCGCGATTTCCGCCGCACGCTCAAGTTCGTGCTGCGAACGCGCTGTGCCCATCAGATAGACGTTGCCGTGGAACGTCTCGATATTGACGTTGATCGCGCGAACGGTGCGGCTCGCGGTCAAGCGCGCGCGGATTTGGGCGGTGATGAGTTCGTCTTGCGCGCTGCGCACAAAGCTCGAGGGCTCGCCGACGACAACTTCATTGTACACGTTGTCGATGGTGTGCACGCTGCGGGCGATGGTTTCGGCAGCCTGGCGATGTTCTGGCGTCGGTGCGGTGCCGGAAAGCAAGAGGTTGCGGTTCGCGACTTCGACGTCGACTTCCTGGAAGGCTACGCTATCCGCAGCCATCAAACGCATCTTCACTTGTTGCGATGCGGAAGCGTCATCGATGCCCTCACCTATGGTGCGATCCTGAGCGGCATAGACGCCGACGCTTGCAGCGGTGCCGATCGCGGCAGTGACGCAGCCGCTCACGCTGAGCGAAGCGGCGGCAACGAGAACAAGGGCGAATGTGCGCATAACGAGCGGTATTTTGCGCTCGGATCGTTTCGGCACACTTAAGATCAGGGGCGCGTGCGCTCATCATACCAGGCGGCGCGTTCATGCCTTGGCAACAGACCTGAACCAACCACTACCAAGTCGAAGCGAATGGGCGCGGATGTAAGCCGCCAGCGGCCGGCGAGCGCTTGCGCCGCGTGGGCAATGCGTTGTTGCGCCATTGGCGTCACGGCGTAGGCGCCGGCGTCGTAGCTGTCGCGCGCCTTCACTTCGACCATGACGAGAACACTGTCTTTCCAGGCTGCAACGTCGACTTCGCCGTAGGGCGTACGCAACCGATGGCCAAGAATTCGATAGCCCTTGCACATCAGATAGAGCATCGCGACCCATTCGGCCGTGCGTCCGCGACGCTCGGCTTTCTGCCGGCTCACGCGCGATCCTTCAGTTCAAGCGCACGCTGGTAAGCGCGCTTGCGCGGCACGCCGAGATCTCGCGCGGCTTCGCTGGCCGCTTCTTTCACACCGCGCGAAAGCGCGCGCAAAAGGAATGAGTCGAGCGCTTCGTCGCTCACCTCCCCTTTCGCTTCGGGCGGGCCGATGAGCACGACAATCTCGCCTTTCGGCGCGCCCGCTTCCGCGTAGTGGGCGGCGAGCTCGTTCAGCGGCGCACGGCGCGCCTCCTCGAACATCTTGGTGAGTTCACGCGTCACCGCCGCAGGCCGGGACCCCAGCACTTCGACCATATCGGCCAACGACTCCGCCAAGCGCGGACCTGTCTCGTAGAAGATGAGTGTCGCATCGGCGTCCGCGACTTCACTCAGCGTGGCGCGGCGGGCGCCCTGCTTCGGCGGCAGAAAGCCCGCGAACAAGAAGCGATCCGTCGGCAAGCCCGAGATCACCAAGCCCGCAAGCAACGCCGAGGCGCCTGGAATTGGAAACACACGATGGCCCGCCTCGACCACGGCGCGCGCGAGCTTATAGCCGGGGTCGGACACGAGCGGCGTGCCAGCGTCGGAGATCAGCGCGACGCTCTCGCCGCTCTCCAGAGCTTCGAGGATCACCTCGCGCACCGCTTCGGCATTATGCTCATGATAGGCGCTGAGCCTGGGACGAAGGTTGTAGGCGTCCATCAGCTTCATGGCGACGCGCGTATCCTCGGCGTAGACGCGACTGGCTGTGGCTAAAATGTCGAGCGCTCTCAACGTGATGTCCCGGAGGTTCCCAATCGGCGTCGCTACCACATAAAGGCCCGCTTCAAGCGGTGGACTGGATTCGCGGGCGCCGATACGGTCGCGCGCATTCTTTTCGGGGTTCGACGAAGGGTTATTCATGGCTTCCGCCAAATCATCGGCGCGTCCGCTTGCGCCGCCAAGCCTGAAGACGACGGTTGCGGTCAGCTTTGCGGCTTTGATGGCCGCCTGCGCCACCGCGCCCAGCCCGGGGCCTGGCCCAGGCGTGCCGCCACCTACCGGCACGCCAACGACGACGCCGACCCAGCCGGTGCAGACCGCCGAAGGCGTGACCCCGCCCTTCATGCGCGGACGCCAGATCGTACGTGTTGGCCTGCTGCTGCCCTTCTCGCTGCGGCCGCAGGATGCGGCCTCGCTCTACAACGCGGCGGAACTGGCGCTGTTCGAACTCGGCAACGAGAACACCTTGCTGATCCCGCGCGACGCGGGCTCGACCGAGGCGACCGCCAACGCGGCGGCGCGCGCGCTAGTCAACGATGGCGCCGACATCATCATCGGCCCAGTGCTGCGCGAGGGCGTCGCCGGCGCCGCTGGCGCGGCTTCCGCTGAGAACATCCCTGTGATCGGGTTCTCTTCGGATCGCACGGTGGGCGGCAATGGTGTCTATCTGCTGAGCTTCCAGCTCGAGGATGAAGTTTCGCGGTTGGTTTCGTACGCCGCTGCGCAGAATATTCGTTCAATCGCGCTGCTGGCGCCGTCAAACGAGTACGGGCGCCGCGTCGAGAGCGCGCTGCGCGCCGAGGCACAAGCCAACGGCGTCGCCGTGATTTCGGTGCAGCTTTACAATCGCACCGACGCCGATGCGGCGGCTGCCGCTCGCTCGCTCGCTGCTGGCGCGCGCCCACAAGGCATCATTATTGCCGAGAGCGGCTCGCCGTTGCGCTCGATCGGCACGGCGCTGGTGCAAGCGGGCGTCGATACGCGGCAGACGCGGCTAATGGGCACCAGCGTGTGGGCCGGCGAAGCCGAGCGCGAACCTTCACTTGCGGGCGGCTGGTACGTGGCGCCGGATCCGGGCGCGCGCGTTGAGTTCGAAAACCGCTATCGCGCGGCGTTCGGTGAATCGCCGACGCGGCTCGCAAGCTTGGGCTACGACGCGGTCGCGCTTGCCGCGCTGCTCTCGCGCGATCGCGGCGTCAACGGCATCTCGCGCCCCGCCATCGAAAATCGCGAAGGCTTTGCGGGTTCCGATGGCCTCTTCCGCTTCAGCGCAAACGGCGCGATCGAGCGTGGACTCGCGATCATGCAAGTTGGTCAGAGCACGAATAACGTGCTCGACGCGGCGCCACGCCGCTTCCGCAACAGCGGCACCTAAGAGGCAAGCTCGGCGACAATTTTGTTCGAGAGCAATCGGCCGCTTCGCGTCAGGCGAATGCGGCCGTTGTCTTGCGTGACAAGCCCCTGCCCCACCACCCATGCCAGCGCTTGCGCATTGAGTGGCGCGCCGCGCAACGTCTCGACCTGCGCGAGATCAACGCCTTCCTCGATCCGCAGCCCCATCAGCAAGACTTCATCGGCTGCTTCTTCCGGGGTGAGACGTGCCTCGCTGACCCAGCTGACGCCGCCCTCCCTCACCGCATCAATGTAATCCGCCGGCCGTCGCTGCGCCTCAAGCGCGATGCGTTGGCCATCATGACTGACGCGCCCGTGCGCGCCTGGGCCAACGCCGATCCAATCCTCGCTCTGCCAATAGAGCGCGTTGTGACGCGAGCGCGCGGCGCTGCTGCGTGCGTGGTTTGAGATCTCGTAGGCGGGGAAGCCGGCCGCGTCGCAAACCTCCTGCGTCGCCTCGTAGAGTTCGGCGGCGCGATCATCGTCAGGCGGCGTGAGCTGATGACGATCGACGCGGCGCGCGAAGGCCGTGCCCGGCTCGATGGTGAGCTGGTAAAGCGAGACGTGTTCTACCGGCAGCGTGAGCGCGCGTTCAAGTTCAGCGCGCCACGCTTCGACGCTCTGCCCTTCCCGCGCATAGATGAGATCGAGCGAGACACGTTGGCCTGTGGCGGCTGCGGCCTCGACCGCGCGAAGCGATGCCGCGGCATCGTGCTTGCGGCCAAGAGCGCGTAGCGCTTCGTCGTCGAAGGCTTGCACGCCAATGGAGAAGCGATTGACGCCAGCTGCGGCCTGTTCCGCGAACAAGTGCGCGTCTTCTGGATTAGCTTCGATCGTGATCTCGCAATCCGCGTTCAGATTGTACGCGTTCCGCGCTGCGGCGACGAGCTGTTCGACCTGGGCCCCACGCAAGAGCGAAGGCGTGCCGCCGCCGAGAAAGAGACTGGCGATCTCACGTCGTCCAAATCGCTTCGCGTGCTCCTGTAGATCCGTCGCGATGGCTTCGAGCAGCGGCGCGTTGTCGGCGCTGCGGGCGCGGTAGACGTTGAAGTCGCAATACGGGCAGATGGCGCTGCAGAACGGCCAGTGCACGTAGATGCCAGTGGCGTTCATTGAAGCGCCGCGACGAGCTTCTCGAACGCGCGCGCGCGATGCGTCAACGGCAGCTTCTCTTCGTGAGTCATTTCGCCGAACGTGCGCGTTTGGCCATTGGCTTCGAAGATGGGGTCGTAGCCGAAACCCTTCTCGCCGCGCGGCGGCCACACGATCCGCCCGCGCGCCTCCCCTTCGAACACTTCGACGGTCCCATCGGGTTGCGCCAACGCTAGCGCACACACGAAGCGCGCGCCGCGATCATCGCCAGCCGCGCTAAGCTTGTCCCAGACGCTTTGCATGGCCGCGCCGAAATCCTTGTTCGGACCCGCCCAGCGCGCGGAATACACGCCAGGGTCGCCGCCAATGGCGAAGACTTCCAGACCCGAGTCATCGGAGAGCGCGGGCAGCCCGGCGGCGAGCGCGGCGGTGCGGGCCTTCAGGATGGCGTTGCCGGCGAAGGTCGTCTCCGTCTCTTCCGGCTCTGGCAGACCAAGCTCCCCCGCCGAGACGGGCTCGATCCCGAGCGGCCCCAGCAGAGCGGCGATCTCGCGGATTTTTCCGGCATTATGGGAAGCTACGACCAGTCGGCCAGTCAGTCGGGGCATGATTGCAACACTTGTTTGACTACAGTCCACACGGTCTATATCGTTTATCAATAAACCCAAGCTAGGGTCAGCTTGGAGAGGTCCACGTCCGTCATGAAAGCCCTCGGCAAAGGCTCCATCGCTTCGATCGTCCAGATTGGGCTTTCGTTTGCTTGGGTTGTGCTTTGGGCGCTCTTTATCGCCTGGGCCTTGGCCGCCGCCAGCTATCTCGTCTTCATTCTGCTGACCACGATCGGCGTCGTTGACCCGGCGACGATCCCGGCCATCGAAAGCAGCGAGCAGGTACGGATCCAAGTCGAGGGCATCGATCCAGGGGCCCTGCGCGCGCTTCAGTGGACGGATTGGCAAATCTTCGCGCCGGCGCTCCTGGTCGGCGGCGTCACCATTGGCGGCTCGCTCGTCATCGTCAGCCGCCTCCGCCGACTGTTTGACAGCTTCACTACCGGCGAACCCTTCCGCCGTGAGAACGCAACGCATCTCCGCGTGATTTGGATCACGATGGTGGCGATTGAACTCTCGCGTTACGTGCTGCTGGCGACGCTCGGCGTGCTGCTTGGCATTTTCGGAGCGCCGGACTCCGTGGGCAGCGCCTCCTACAGCATCAATGCCGAGAACTTCTCGACCTGGATGTCGATCCTCATCCTGATCGTGCTGGCTGAAGTCTTCCGTGAAGGCGCGCGCCTGAAGGAAGAACAGGAGCTGACGATCTAATGGCGATCCGCGTCACTCTCGATCGCATCCTGTTGGATCGCCGCATGTCGCTCACTGACCTGAGCGAAAAGGTCGGCGTGACGTTGGCGAACCTGTCGATCCTGAAGACCGGCAAGGCAAAAGCCATTCGCTTCTCGACCCTGAACGCGCTTTGCCGCGTGCTGGAGTGCCAGCCAGGCGAAATTCTGAGCTATGAGCCGAGCGCGGACGACGTGCTCGAAGAAGCGGCGGATCAGGCGGCCGAGTAAGGCGCGCCGACTTCAAGACGGAAGCCTTCGTTCCCTTCATCGCTCAATTCATTGGCGGTGATGTAGTCGGCCTCACCGAACAGTGCGAACTGGCGGCCCGCCACATCAAACACGTAGCCGACATCGACGCGGTAGGGATTGGTCATCGCCAGCCGGCGCGGATCGGTAAGCGTCGCGCCAATCAGCCAGGGCAGGTCGATATCCTCGCTCTCCCAATCACGCTCTATTGCGGCAAACGCATCCGCGTCTTCTTCGCGTAGGTGTCCATACGCCGTCTCCAGCAACGTCCCTTCCCTCACGACGATGTCGGTGGCGCCTTCGAAGCCAATGTCGATGTTGAATACGGCGCCGCTCGCGAACGTGATCTCTATCGGATCATCGCCCTCGAACGGAGCATGGCCGACGCGGGCGATGCGCGCGATTGAGCCCGCTTTGATCAACCGCTCGATCATGACAGCGCCGCGCTCACGTACGGCGCCAGCGTAATCGCGCCGAGCAACGTTGAAGCAATCACACAAACAAGCACCGCAGCCGCGGCAATGTCTTTCGAGCGTTTCACAGATTCACTCAATTGCGGCGAGACGACATCGCAGAGATGCTCGAACGCCGTATTCATCGCCTCAGCAACCCAAACCAGCGCCATCGCCGCGATCAACCAGCGCCAGGCATCGGCGCTTACGTTCAACGCAAACCCCAGCGCCACGACTGTGATCGTCGCGGCCAGGTGCACCCATGCATTGTGCTGGGTGCGCAGCATGAAGGCGAAGCCTTCGAACGCGAAGGTGAAGCTCTTGAGACGGGCGGCGATCGAGAAGCGCATGATCTCCTAGCCAACAGCGGCGCGCTGCTTTTCGAACAATTGCCCGCAACCAAGCTTCGCCAGGCGCATCAGCTCCGCGAATTCTTCGTCGCTGAACGGGCGCTGCTCGCCGGTAGCTTGCAGCTCGATCATGCGGCCATCGCCGGAGAGAATGAAGTTCGCGTCGACTTCAGCGCTTGAATCTTCGGCATAGTCGATATCCAGCACCGGCGTGCCGCTGAACACGCCGCACGAGATGGCGGCGACTTGGCCGGTGATTGGGCTCTCCTTGATCACCTTCTCTTCAACAAGATACTTGCACGCCCGCGCCATCGCGACCCAGGCGCCGGTGATCGCCGCGGTACGCGTGCCGCCATCAGCTTGGATGACATCGCAATCGAGCGTGATGGTGCGATCGCCGAGCAACTTCAGATCGACAACCGAACGCAAGGAGCGGCCGATGAGGCGCTGGATCTCTTGCGTGCGGCCGCTCTGCTTGCCTTGCGCGGCTTCGCGGCGGCCGCGCGTGTGCGTGGCGCGCGGCAGCATGCCGTATTCGCCCGTCACCCAGCCGCGGCCTTGGCCCTTGAGCCAGCCCGGCACACCCTGCTCGACGCTGGCGGTGCAGAGCACATAGGTTTGGCCAAAGCGCGCGAGGCATGAGCCTTCGGCGTAGCGCGAGACGCCAATTTCGAGCGTGACGTCGCGCAATTGATCGGGCGCGCGGCCAGAGGGACGCATGAGAACTCCTGAATTCTTGTGTTGCGCTCTTGGCTGATTGCGGCGCGCGCGTCTAGGCGGCGCAGCGCAGAGTCAGCTGCCGCGTGCGGCGATTGACGCTGATCGAGGAACACCCGGCCTGCTGCAGTGCGGCGCGGCCCAGCGTCAGCGTAGGCGGTGAATCACTCGCCTCGCCTTCAGCGATGATCGCGTCTTCCTCCAACGCGCCCAGCAGTGGCGCAATGGTGCGTGCGAAGGTGGGGCCGAGCGACAGGCCGTGGACGGTAAGCTCCGTCGTGACCGGCTGCATGTTGGTGGAGAGGCCGAGGATTAGCGGGCGCTCGACGAGTTCGCCGGCAGCGGGGATGACGCCAGCGCTATCGAACAAACGCACGGCGGGACGATTGAGAATGGTGGCTTCGTTGACAACGTCAAAGACAAGACGGAGCGAGTGGCCGCCGACATCCGCCTGCGCATACCAAAGATCGGCGTCTGCCAACGGCATGACGATCTCGCGTGTGTTCGGCGCGTCGGCGCTCAAACGGAGCGTGACGATGTCATACGGCAGGGAACCCGGGCCGATAACGCCGTCAGCGCGGTGACTGACTGGCACCGCAAAGATGCCTGCGACGTTGCGGATGCTGCGCCGATCGAAGCGGATGTTCGGGCGCGCGATACGCCCATCCATGCTGCCGCCGCCATCGACGCCGACGCGCGCTTGCGCGAACGGCAGGCGGCGCACGCCAAGCCGCTCAGAAGCGGTGGTTGAGAGCACGAGCATGTCCGGCATCCGCGGATCGACTTCAAGCCGGACCGGGCGACTGTTGATCTGGGCGTCGACGATGGCCACGGGCGCGACGTCGAGCGTGATCGAGGTCTGGGCGAGGGCGGGCGTGGCGAGGCAAAGGCCGGCCAAAAGCGCGAGAGTTCTCAGCAACATGGCCCGCTTCCTCGGCGGGGAACCGGGCGAAATCATGGTTCCTTATCGGGAAATTAGGAGATGTTCGGCCCATCGGACCAAACAAAACTATAGGACCAGGTGGACCAGGGGCGAATAAGAAAGTTCGGGCGGGTTTGGGAGAACACGCCTAAGAGCGCCTTCATAGTTCATTATAGGATTGTTTGGCCAATATGGCCTAACTTGACCAAACAAACATATGAAAGCCACCCACAATCCCTACAACCCGGGCGCTGGAGTCCCTCCCCCAGAACTGGCGGGTCGCGACCATCTGGTGGAGATCGCCCGCGTCGCCGTCGCCCGCGCCAAGGGTGGGCGCCCGGCAAGAAGCGCCATCATGTTGGGCCTGCGTGGGGTTGGCAAAACCGTCCTGCTCAATGCGTTCGAAGCGATCGCCGAGGAAGAGGGCTGCCAGACGGCGCTGTTGGAAATCGATCCGAGCACGCCGCTTGCCCAACAGCTCGCACCACAGCTTCAGCACATCCTGCACCGCCTCGACCGCGTGAAACGCGCCGGCAATGAAGTGCAGAAAGCGTTCGGTGCGCTGCGTGCGTTCGCGAGCATGTTCAAGGCGACAGTCGGTGATGTCGACTTCGGCTTCGCCATCACGCCCGCCACTGGCGATCTCTCAATAGATCTCACAGACTTGTTCGTCGCCATCGCAGAAGCATCAAAAAAGCGCGACACTGCCGTGATCCTGCTGATCGACGAGATTCAGTATCTGCAGAAAGATGATCTCTCCGCGCTGATCATGGCGATGCATAAGATCGCGCAGCGCCAGTTGCCGCTGCTGCTGTTCGGCGGCGGCCTGCCGCAACTGGCAAAGCTCGCCGGCGACGCCAAATCATACGCAGAGCGCTTGTTCGACTATCCGCCAATCGGACCGCTCGATGACGCGGGCGCGAAGCTCGCGCTTTCCGCGCCAGCTGAGCGCGAAGGCGTGAAATACGCAAAGGACGCGCTCGATTTCGTCGTCGAACAGACCGGCGGCTATCCGTTCTTCTTGCAGGTTTGGGGTTCGCACTGCTGGGACACGGCGCAGAAGTCGCCGATCACTTTGGCCGACGCCAAGCGCGCCAGCGAGACCGCCATCGCCGCGCTCGACGAGGGCATCTTCAAGGTCCGCCTGGCGCGACTGACCGAGCGGCAGAAAGCTTATGCCCGCGCCATGGCCGAGTTCGGCGCCGAGCCCGTAAATTCATCCGACGTCGCCAACGCCATGAAATTGAGCCTCAGCCAAGCAGCGCCGATCCGCGACGAGCTGATCAAGAAGGGCATGGCCTATTCGCCTGAGCGCGGCCTCATTGGCTTCACGGTTCCGAAGTTCGACGAGTACATGCGCCGGGCCATGCCCGCGACGAAACGCAAGGCTGCAAAGTCGTAGGCCACGCTTGCGCGTGCGCACTCGTTCGCTACCTAGAGCCCCGAATGGTGTTGCCGCCCTCCTCCGACCTCTCTTCACTCGACGCGCGGGCGCGCGCGATTTTCCGCGAGATCGTCGAAGCCTATCTGACGACCGGCGAGCCGGTCGGCTCGCGCACGCTGTCGAAACTGGGCGGCATGGGCCTTTCGCCAGCCTCGATCCGCAACACGATGGCGGATCTGGCAGGAATGGGCCTTCTAGAGGCGCCGCACGCCATGGCGGGACGGCAGCCGACGCAACTTGGCTTGCGCTTCTTCGTCGATAGCTTGCTGCAGCTTGGCGACGTACCGCCGGATGAAAAGCGCGAGATCGATGCGCGCATCGCCGCTGCGGGTTCCAACCCGCAGGACGTGATGGGCGCGGCCTCTGATCTGCTTTCCGGCCTCGCAGGCGGTGCGGGCCTCGTCGTCACGCCAGAACGCGATGCACCCGTGCGTCACGCCGAGATTGTCGGCATCGGTCCTGGGCAAGCGTTGCTCGTGCTCGTGTTTGAAGACAACCAGGTCGAGAACCGCATCATCAACACGCCGGCGGATTTGCCTGCGGGCGCGCTGAGCGAAGCCGCGAACTACCTCAACGCCCGCTTCAAGGGCCGCACGCTCGCCGAAGCGCGCGCCGCCGCCGCCGACTCCCTTGCCCGCGATCGCGCCGCGCTCGACAAGGCCGCCGCCGGTCTCGTCGAGAAAGGCCTGGTCGAATGGTCCGGCGAAGACCCAACACTCGGCCGCTCGCTGATCGTGCGCGGTCGCGGAAACTTGCTTCAGGATCAGCAGGCTGTCGCCGACCTCGAACGGGCGAGGAAACTGTTCGATGACCTGGAAAAGACCCGCGAACTCATCCAGGTGCTCGATCTGGCCAAGGCTGGTGACGCGGTTCGCGTATTCATTGGCTCCGAGAACCCGCTTTTTTCACTGTCGGGGTCGAGTCTGATCGTTGCGCCCTATATGAACGCGGAACGGAAGGTGGTCGGGGCCCTGGGCGTCATCGGCCCTACCCGGCTCAATTATGCGCGGGTGATCCCCGTGGTGGACTATACAGCGCGCGTCGTCGGCCGGGTGCTCGACGGACGCGGCGAACGATGAGGATGGAAATGACGGACGAAGCAAATCCCCAGCAGCCTGAAACCGCCGCGGCCGATGCCGCCGGTGAAGCGTTCGACGTCGCGACGCTGCAAGCTGAGCTGGCAAAAGCCAAGGACGACATGCTCCGCGCGTTGGCCGACGCCGAAAACACTCGCCGCCGCGCTCAGCGCGAAGCCGTGGAAGCGCGCGCCTACGCCATCGATCGCTTCGCGCAGGACTTGCTCCCGATCGCCGACACGCTTGAGCGCGCACTGATGACGGCGCCGCGCGACGATCAGGACGAAGGCTTCCGCAACCTGCTCACCGGCGTCGAGCTGACCGAGCGCTCGCTCGTCGACGCCTTCGCGCGTCACGGTCTGAAGCGCATTGGCGCCCGCGGCGAACAGTTTGATCCCAAGGTGCACCAAGCGGTCGCGCAAGCGCCGGGCGATCAACCCGCCGGCACGATCCAAGAAGTCCTGCAGTCAGGCTACGTCCTCGGTGACCGTACGTTGCGCGCCGCCATGGTGCTGGTTTCGGCCGGTCCGGCTGGGGAGACCCCCGCCCACAACGTGGACATCAAGGTCTAGGGTTCCAGTTTTCCTCGCGCCCAGGCGCGTTGCCCGCTATGCCAAACACGTCCATCGCTCTGCGACGACGCGAGCCAAAACACGCCGAAAGGCCGGATTTTGCCTAATTTCCGCTTTGCGGCTGACATGACGGATTGTTAACCATGGCCGTCACGAATTTGAGGGGAGACCAAAACATGCGTGGAAGACTGATGTTTGGCGCGGCAGCGGCCGCGCTCATGGCGTTTGGGTTCTCTCCGGCCTCCGCGCAAACTACCGACCAGCCGGGCGATGCATCGACGACCACGACGCTCACCGGCAATATCGACGGCGAGATATCCCCTGCTGGCGACACCGATTGGTTCCGCCTCGAGGTGCAAACCGGCCAACGCTACAACCTTGCGCTCGTTGGTATTGAGAACGCGGAAGGCCAAGCCCTCGATCCAATGCTCGGCGTCTATGACGCGCAGGGCAATCAACTCGCTTTCAACGACGACGCCAACGGCACGCTGAACTCGGCGCTGCGCTACACGCCGTCGCAAAGCGGAGTCGTCTACGTCGAAGCCCGCGCGTTCTCGAGCGAAGCGACCGGCGCCTATCGCCTCGGCGTCTCCTCGGAGGCAGTGCCGGCCGACGATGTCGGCAACGATTCCAGCACGCGCGCCCGCGCCTCTGCAGGGCGCACCACCAGCGGCAACATCGAGTATGAAGGTGACGTCGACTGGTACCGCTTCTCAGCGCGTACCGGCAATCGCTACCAAGTCACGCTCGCCGGCGCCGGTGAGAATGGCCTTGGCGATCCGATGCTTCGCGTCATCGACCGCGAAGGCAACGACCTCGCGATGAACGACGATTCCGACGGTTCGCTCAATTCGGCGCTTGAGCTCATCCCAACCGCCAATGGCGACGTGTTCATTGAAGCGCGTGGATACGGCGATTCCTATACCGGCGCATATGCGCTCAACATCACCGCCGAACGCTTGCCGCGTGACAATATCGGCAACTCCACGTCCACCAATGGCCGCATCAGCTCAGGCCAGAGTATCGATGGTTCGCTCGACTTCCCGAGCGATGCCGATTGGTATCGCATCCGCCTCACGGAAGGTCAGTCCTACCGCTTCACGCTGAATGCGTCGGGCGACACGCCGATGGACGATCCGCTGATCCGCCTGCGCGACGCAAGCGGCACTGAGGTCGCCATGGATGACGACGGCGGCGATGGCCTCAACTCCTATCTTGAGTTCACCGCGCCGAGCACCGGCAATTTCTACGTCGAAGCCACCTCCTTCAGCGGCCAAGCCACCGGCAGTTACACACTCGCGGCGCGCGAAGGCGATATTCCGGCCGACGCGACCACGGATGCGGCCCTGAGCGCGGACGGCGACTATCGCGAAGGCGTGCTCGCACCGGCTGGCGATCGCGATTGGTATCGCGTGGAGCTGGCCGAAGGCCAAGGCGTGCGCATCGGCATGTCGGCAACAGGCACACCTGACAGCATTGGCGATCCATACCTCGTCCTCTACGGAGCGGACGGCGCGGAACTCGCCCGCGATGACGACGGTGGCGAAGGCCTCAACGCTTGGCTCGAATTCCAAGCGCCGGCCGCTGGCGTCTATTATGTCGAAGCCCGCGGCTTCACCGAGGACGCAACCGGCCGCTACGCGCTCAACCTGATTGGGGGCGAAATCGGCAACAGCTACGACACCGCCGACGCACTGTCCGCTGCGGGCGAGCCACGCACCAGCGTCATTGGCGCGCCGGGCGATGTCGATTGGTTCGGGATTGAGCTGATCGAAGGCCGGCCCTATCGGCTCTACGTTGACGGCGACACGCTCGCTGACCCCCTGCTCGTGCTCTACGATGCGACAGGCACGGAAGTAGCGCGCGACGACGATGGCGGCCGCGGCCTCAACTCGTACCTCTACTTCGCATCGCCGACGGGCGGGCCGTACTTCGCGGCGGTTTCGTCTTTCGACGGACAGAGCACCGGCCGCTACACGATCCGCGCTGTCGACACCGACGTTCCGGGCCACGCCTACACCGATGAATCGCTCGACGCGAACGACGACTCGCGTCTCAGCCGCATCGAAATGCCGGGCGATGTCGACGTCTACCGCGTCACGCTCGAAGCCGGCGTGACCTATCAGATAGAAGCTAACGGCGCCGGCGATACGCCCCTCGGCGACCCCTACCTCGCGCTGATTCAAGAGGGCGCAGGCATGGATGGTCATGACCACGGCGAAATGAACGCCACGCTCGTTCGCCAAGGCGGCACGCGCGTCGCAGCCGACGACGACAGTGGGCCGGGCCTGGATGCGCGCCTGCGCTTCCGCCCGGAGACCTCGGGTGACTACCTCATCAACGTCAGCGGTCTTTCGAACACGACCGGCGGTTATGAAGTGAAGATCGCGCGCCAGTAAGCGGCAACGCTTAGGGGACGCACGCAGGAGCGGCGGTGCTGGACAAGAGCACCGCCGCTTTCTTTTTGCGTTCTAGCTGAGATTGGAGATGCGTTCGCCGCCCTGACGTTCAAGCATCCAGCCTGGGTATTCCGGCTTCAGCTTCGAGACATCGTCGAGCCGCTTCAGCTCATCGCTTGAAAGCTCAACACGCGTTGCCGCGAGATTGTCGTTGAGCTGCGCTTCCGACTTCGCGCCGATGATAACGCTGGTGACATGCTTCTGATGCAGCAGCCACGACAGCGCGATCTGGGCGACGGAAACGCCGCGCGCATCGCCAATCTCTTTCATGACATCGATGATGTCGTAGGCCTTCTCTTTATCGACCGGCGGGAAGTCGAACGCCACCCGACGCGAACCGTCCGTCGGCGCCCCTGCGCGTGTGTACTTGCCTGAGAGGAAGCCGCCTGCAAGCGGGCTCCACGGCAGGATGGCGAGGTTCTGGTCCTTCGCCAGCGGCACGACTTCGCGCTCAAGATCACGGCCGGCGATCGAATAATACATCTGCAGCGACTCGTAGCGCGAAAGCCCGTTCCGCTCGGAGACGCCGAGCGCCTTCATGATCTGCCAGGCTGCATGATTGCAGAGTCCGATATAGCGCGCCCTCCCGGACTTCACGACCTCATCAAGCGCTTCAAGCGTCTCTTCGAGCGGAACGGCCGGATCGAACGAGTGCACCTGGTAGAGATCGATGTAATCGAGATCGAGCCGCTCGAGGCTCGCATCGATGGCGTCGAACACGTGCTTGCGCGAAAGGCCCCAAAGGTTGGCGTTGTTGTAGCGACGCTGAGCCTCTGGTGATTCACTCGATGTGTAGGCCCCCATGCGGCCGAACACTTTGGTGGCGATCACCAACTCGTCGCGCGGCAGGCCTTTGATCGCCTGACCTGTCACCTGCTCCGATAGGCCGTTGGAATAGACGTCCGCGGTGTCGATGAAGGTGACGCCCTTGTCGAAGGCGCCGGTGACAAGCGTGGTGACAGCGTCCTGCTGCAGCGCGCCGACGACTTTCCAGAAGCCGTCGCCGCCGAAAGTCATGGCGCCGAGACAGATTTCAGAAACAGCGAGGCCTGTGCGGCCGAGTTTGCGATAGCGCATGTGTGTCGTCCTCCGGGGCGGAGAGGCCCAGTGCTCACATCGCTATGTAGTATACGGAGGGGGCCTCCGGAAAGGCGCCCTCCGATCAACTTACGCTGTGCGCGCGGAACCAAGCGAGGCAGCGCGCCCAACCGTCAGCTGCAGCTTCGGCATTGTAGCTGTCCCGATAGTCGGCATGGAAACCGTGGCCAACACCTGGATAGACGATGATCTCTGAGTGCGAAGGGTTGTCCGCCGCGTTGAGCGAGGCGCGCATTTGTTCAATGCTTTCAAGCGGAATGCCGCGATCATCCGCGGCGTAGAGACCGAGCACGGGCGTGTGCAGCGTACCGCCAATATCGTACGGCCACTGGCGATCTTCATCGGCGCCCCAGCTACCCGGCGCGGGATGCACGAGGCGGCCGTACCAAGCGACGCCAGCTTTGATCTCCGGGAAACGCGCCGCCGCCATCCAGACGACAGTGCCGCCCCAGCAAAATCCAGTAATGCCGATCTCGTCGTTCGCGAACGACTGCGCCTTCAGCCACTCAATGGCGCCGCGCGTGTCGCCCATGACCTGTTCGTTGTTGGCGGTGGCGACGATGTCGCGGATCTGTGCGAAGTCCGTCATCGGCGCAGGGTCGCCGGCGCGATCGAAATAGTCCGGCGCAATCGCGACATAGCCCTCGCGAGCGAAGCGTCGGCACACATCCTTGATGTAGTCGTGGATGCCGAAAATCTCATTCACGACGATGATCGCGCCGTGACGGCCACGGCCGGCGGGACGCGCAACGTAAGCGGGCAGCGCGTAGCCATTGGCGCCCGCTATGCTCACATCCTCGGTGATCAGCTCGTTGCTCGGTGTGGTCACAGGGCTCGCACACGCCGAGAGCGCGGCGGGCGCGTAGCCTGCGAAAAAGAGTGAAGCCGCCATCGTGCGGCGCGTGGGTGGGAAATTGCCTTCGGGCGTGTCGAGTCTCATGGCGGTTCGTCTCCTCCAGGCACGCTCCCAACGCGCGTCCCCTTGCGTGTCATCTGGAGCGGGCGCAGGCTTTCGGCCAGAAAAATCTTTGGCGGATCTTCGGGGGAAGATTGATGCGTATTCTGGGCTGGGCCGCGTTTGCAGCGGCGTTCGCACTTGCGGAACCGGCAATGGCAGCGGCCCTGCCCTTCGATCCCGAGCAAGCCACGCGCGCTTGGCTCGACACGATGGGGCCTGAGGCAACGGCGCGCTCGAACTCCTATTTCGAAGGCGGCTACGTTCTCGACTTCGCCGGCACCGCGCTCTCGATCGTGGTCGCGGGCCTGATGCTCATTCTGGGTTGGGGCCGCGGCGTGCGCACATGGCTCGAAAAAACCGTGAAATGGTTTCCGCTCGTCGCGTTCGGATCTGCGGTCTTCTACATCCTCGTGTCGAGCGTACTGACCTTCCCATTCTCGTATTACATGGGCTTCGTCCGCCAACACGAATACAATCTCTCCACCCAAGACTTCGGCGCTTGGTTCAACGAGCAAATGATCGGCCTCGGCATTGGCGTTGTGATCGGCTCGCTCTTCATCACGGTGCTTTACTTGATCATCCGCGCAGCGCGGAAAACCTGGTGGGTTTGGGGCTCTGTCGTCACCATTATGTTCGCCGCTGTGATGAGCATGCTTTTCCCAGTCTACATCGCGCCGCTCTTCAACACCTCGACGCCGATGGAGCAAAGCGAGCTGCGCGACAGCATCATCGCCATGGCACAAGCCAACGGCGTCCCAGCAGACAATGTCTACGTTTATGATCGCTCACGCCAAACCAACAGCATCAGCGCCAACGTTTCGGGGTTCGGCCCGACGACTCGCATCTCGCTCGCTGACACGCTCCTCGATCGAGCGAGCCCTGGCGCGGTGCGGGCCGTGATGGCGCACGAGATCGGCCATTACGTACTCGGGCATAACATCTCCGGCCTGATCATGAACTCGATCCTGATCGTATTCAGCTTCGCGTTCGTGCATTTCACGTTCGGCTGGGCCGCCAAGAACGAGCGATGGGGCATTCGCGATATCTCGGACCCGGGCGGTCTGCCGCTGTTCTTCGTTCTGCTTTCCGTGGTCGGTCTGATAACCGCACCGCTTTCACGGAACTTGATCTACTTCAATGAGCAACAAGCCGACATGTTCGGATTGAATGCCGCGCGTGAGCCGGATGGCTTCGCCGAAGCGTCGGTGTTGCTCAGCGAGTATCGCAAGATGGAGCCGTCCGCGTTCGAGGAGTGGTTCTTCTACGATCACCCGTCAGGCTGGAATCGCGTGCACAACGCGATGGTCTGGAAGGCGCACGAAATCGCGGCTGGCCGACTTCCCAATACGCCAGGCGGCCCTCCTCCCGGCTGGGTCCCAGACTTCGTGCGTGATCGCGCTGCAGCACAGGAACCCGCAGCCGCTGCTACGCCTCCGGCGGAGACTCCGGCGCCTGCGACGGAACCGTCACCCGCCGCACCGTCAAATTAAGCCGGCCGCCTTTCGGCAACAGGCGCGATGTGCCGTTCATGATGCGATCAACGCCATGATAGGCGCGTCGCGCTCCGCCCGAGAGCATGCACACATCGCCTGACGCGAGCCGCACGCTGCGCGTCGGATCAGAGCGCAAGCTGCCGCCGATACGGAAGAGCGCGGTGTCGCCGAGCGAGATCGAGAGCACCGGCGCATCCCAAGCATCTTCGTCGCTATCGACATGCAGCCCCATGCGCGCGTCGCCTTCGTAGAGATTGACGAGGCACGCCTCCGGCGGCGCATCGTAGCCACTCAGCGCTTCCCACAACTCGAGAACTTTCGGCGGCATTGCGGCCCATGGGCGGTCGGTCTCGGGATGCGTCGCTTGATAGCGATAGCCCTGCTCTTTATCGGTCACCCATCCGAGCGGGCCGAAGTTCGTCATCCGAACGCTCATCGGAGCGCCCGATTTCGGCATACGGGGAATGTAAAACGGCCCCTCCCGCATGCGCGCGAACACCTCGTCGCGCAGCGACTCTTGGGCCGCGCGATCCAGAAGCCCCGGCCAAAGCCGGAAGCCATCGAGGTCCGAGGTGGGACGGGTCATCTCCTAACGCCTATGTATGTGTTCGGTTTCTTTTTTGTTCCGCCCGGAAACTTGAGCCAGATCAACGCCTCATGACCTCTGCACTATTTCCCTGCGACGAATGAGGATAGCAGCCCTGAAAGCCTTGCACCTTGAGGTCGATACACCACATGAACCCGGAACGAAGCGGCTTGGAGCTTGGGACGGGGCGCTAAGTCGTTTAACCGCTTGTTTGAAGGAACAGGACGCGCGCTTCGCGGACGCCAGCCTATGGGTCCCCAAGACGAAACCGCGCCGCTGAAAGGAACGAGGACTAAGAAATGGGCAAAGTAATCGGCATCGACTTGGGCACGACAAATTCGTGCGTCGCTGTGATGGAAGGCGGCAGCCCCAAGGTCATCGTCAACGCCGAAGGCTCGAACACCACGCCGTCGGTTGTTGCGTTCACCGATAGCGGCGAGCGCCTGATCGGCATTCAGGCCGCGCGCCAAGCCGTCACCAACCCGACCCAACCTATTACGCTGTGAAGCGCCTCATCGGCCGCTCGGCTGATGATCCGATCTCCAAGAAGGACGCGGATCTCGTCCCTTACAAGATCGTCAAAGGCCCGAACGGCGACGCCTGGATTCAAGGCCGCGACAAGCAATATGCGCCGTCCGAAATCTCCGCCTTCGTGCTGCAGAAGATGAAGCAGACGGCTGAAGATTATCTCGGCGAGCCGGTGACGCAGGCTGTCATCACGGTTCCGGCTTACTTCAACGACGCGCAACGCCAAGCGACTAAAGACGCAGGCAAGATCGCCGGCCTCGAAGTGCTGCGCATTATCAACGAACCAACGGCAGCCGCCCTCGCCTACGGCCTCGACAAGTCGAAGGACAGCGGCACCAAGACCATCGCTGTGTACGACCTCGGCGGCGGCACGTTCGACGTTTCGATCCTCGAAATCGGCGACGGCGTCTTCGAAGTGCGTTCGACCAACGGCGACACGTTCCTCGGCGGCGAAGATTTCGACGTCCGCATCCTCAACTACCTCGCTGAAGAGTTCAAAAAGCAGAACGGCGTCGACCTCCGCCAAGACAAGCTGGCGCTGCAGCGTCTGAAGGAAGTCGCCGAGCAAGCGAAGAAAGAGCTTTCTTCGCGCACCGAGTTTGACGTCTCCGTGCCGTTCATCAGCATGGATTCGAACCGCAATCCGCTCCACCTCAACATGAAGCTGACGCGCGCGAAGTTTGAATCGCTGGTCGACGATCTCGTCCAGAAGACCATCGCGCCGTGCAAGGCCGCGCTGAAGGACGCCGGCCTTTCCGCTTCCGACATCAAGGAAGTGGTGCTCGTCGGCGGCATGACCCGCATGCCGAAGATCCAGCAGGTCGTGAAAGAATTCTTCGGCCGCGAGCCGCACAAGGGCGTCAACCCGGATGAAGTCGTGGCCGTCGGCGCGCGATCCAAGCCGGCGTTCTGCAAGGCGATGTGAAGACGTCGTTCTCCTCGACGTCACCCGCTCTCGCTCGGCATCGAAACGCTTGGCGGCGTGTTCACGCGCCTGATCGAGCGCAACACCACGATCCCGACTAAGAAGAGCCAAATCTTCTCGACCGCGGAAGACAACCAAAGTGCGGTGACCATCCGCGTCTTCCAAGGCGAGCGCGAAATGGCCGCGGACAACCGTCCGCTCGGCCAGTTCGACCTCGTCGGCATCCCCTCCGCGCCGCGCGGCATGCCGCAGATCGAAGTCACCTTCGACATCGATGCGAACGGCATCGTCTCGGTCGGCGCCAAGGACAAGGCGACGAACAAAGAGCAGAGCATGCGCATCCAGCCGTCGGGCGGTCTCTCCGACGACGACATCAAGCGCATGGTGAAGGAAGCCGAAGAACACGCCGGCGAAGACAAGTCGAAGCGCGAACTGGCGGAAGCGAAGAACCAAGGCGAAGCCCTGGTCCACGCCACCGAAAAGCAACTTCAAGAAAACGGCGACAAGATTCCGGCGCCCGCTAAGGTGGAAATCGAAGCGGCGATCGCGGCGCTCAAAGGCGTGCTCGATAGCGGCAATACCGCCGAGATCGCGGCCAAGACGCAGGCCCTGGTGCAAGCGTCGATGAAGATCGGCGAAGCCCTCTACGGCGGCGCTGGCGGCGGCGAGGGCCCTGACGGCGCTGCTGGCGGCGGTGGCCCGGACCAAGAAGGTGTCGTTGACGCCGACTTCGAAGAAGTCGACGGCAAGAAGAGCGCTTAAGTCTCAACCTGACACTGAGGTCAGCCTATGCGGCGGCGCTTCATGCAACTGAAATCGGGCGGCTCCCCTCCTTGCGAGGGGGCCGCCTCTTTCTCATCTGGGTCACACCATGAGTGCTGACCGCGACTATTACGAAGTGCTTGGCGTCGCCCGCGACGCTGACGCGGCGACGATCAAGTCGGCCTTCCGCAAGCTCGCAATGAAGCTGCACCCGGACCAGAACCCGGGCTGCAAAGTCAGCGAAGAGAAGTTCAAAGAGCTAGGCGAAGCCTATGCCGTGCTTTCTGATCCGGAAAAGCGCGCCGCCTACGATCGCTACGGCAAGGCCGCGTTCCAAGGCGGCGGTCCGGGCGCTGGCGGCTTCCAGGGCGGCGCGGCCGATTTTTCCGACCTCTTCAACGAGATATTCGGCGGCGGCTTCGAAGAGATGTTCACGCGCGGTGCGCGCGGACCCCGCAACGGCCCAGGCCGCGGCGCTGACCTACGCTACGACGTCGAGATCACGCTCGAACAAGCCTTCCGTGGCAACGAGCGCGAAATCGTCGTGCCGCGCGCGCAAGCGTGCGAGCCGTGCAAAGGCTCAGGCTCGGAGGGCAACGCGCCGCTCGAGACCTGCACCACCTGCCAAGGCGCCGGCCAAGTCCGCACGCAACAAGGCATGTTCCGCATGGTGCGCACCTGCCCCGCCTGCCACGGCCGCGGCCAATCGATCAAGACCCCGTGCCGCTCCTGCGGCGGCAGAGGCCAAGTTCAGAAGGAACGCACGCTCGCGGTGAAGATCCCAGCGGGCGTGGAAGACGGCACGCGCATCCGTCTCGCCGGCGAAGGCGACAGCGGCGTGCGCGGCGGCCCGCCTGGCGATCTCTATCTCTTTCTCTCGGTGAAACCGCACGCGCTGTTCGAACGCGACGGCCCGGATCTCTACTGCCGCGCGCCTGCGCCGATGGTGAAGGCCGCTCTCGGCGGCGAGATGGAAATCCCGACCATCGATGGCGAACGCGCCAAGATCACCATCCCGGCCGGCGCACAAACCGGCCGTCGCTTCCGCGTCAAAGGCAAAGGCATGACGCACTTGCGCGGCAAGGATCGCGGCGATCTGCACGTTGAGCTTTTGGTGGAAACGCCGGTGAATCTCACCGCGAAGCAGAAGAAGCTGCTGGAAGAATTCTCCAAGGATTGCGGCGAAGAATGCCACCCGCAAACCCAAGGCTTCTTCGACAACGTGAAGAGCTTCTTCGCCGCCAACAGCGAACCGCCGTCGCGCTAGCGAGCGCTTCTCGCCGACAATCGGTAAGCTCGCGCGCTAACGATGCGCACCAAGTGCAGCAGCGCCCCAAAAATTGCGAAGCTCATAGGAGTTGCAAGTGAAGGTGCTTGGCCTGGTTGGAGCTCTACTCGCGGCGACGCTTGCGCCAGGTTGCACCGAAAGAGCCAGCAGCAGCCAATCGGCCCCGGCGCCCGCAACCGAAGGCGCGCCATATGTGCTACAGGGCACTCAGGTCTGGACAGTGCCTGACCCGGTTTCGGGCCGTGACTACGAAGTCTTCGTCAGCCTGCCCGCAAGCTACGAATCCAATTCTGAGCATCGCTACCCGGTGCTCTACGTGACCGACGCCGACTACGCGTTTCCGATCATTCGCCAAATCGCTCGCAGAGTGAATCTAGATGGTCCCGTGATTGAGGAATTTATCCTGGTCGGCCTGTCTTATGCGCGCGGAGACGACGGCAGGGTCAGTCGCAACCGCGATTACACGCCGACGCCAAATGGTCCGCACAGCGCCCGCGATATGCTCCACGGCGGGGGCGCCGCCTATCAGGCATATCTGAAGGCAGAAGTTCTGCCTTTCGTCGAAAGTCGGTTTCGCGCTGATCCCGCGCGCCGCGTAATTATGGGCCATTCGTACGGAGCTCTGCTGGGCGCTCAAATCCTGTTCACTGAGCCAACGATGTTTCACTCCTACGTTCTAGGAAGCCCCTCCTTCTGGTTCGACCAGCGCCACATCATGACGTTAGAGGCCGCATACGCGCGCGCTCACCGCGACCTCCCCGCCGATGTCTTCATGTATATCGGCAGCTTTGAAACGCCCGGCGCCAGCACGCGCAACACCCGCGTCGATATGGTGGGTGATGTTCGGACCATGGAACGCGTGCTCAGGTCGCGCGACTATCCCGGCCTTCGGGTTCGCTCCGCCATACTGGAAGACGAGGATCACTTGACCGTCGCGCCGGTAGGTTTCACGCGGGCGCTCATGGCCGTCCTGCCCGCGCAGCCGTGACGCGGATCTTGGAGTCGAAGCGCATGCCGATCTCCGCCGACGAAGTTCATCGCGAGTTCAACGCCAAGCTAAAGACGCTCGCCTGCCCTCACTGCGGCGAGCTCTACACCGACTTCACCGTCGAATGGCTCGAAGCCTACCTCGAAGGCCGCCGCGACGCGCTGAACGATCTCCGCGCCACCGAACGCGACGGCCCGATCAAGCTGAAGTGCGAACTGTGCGGCGGCAAAGCCCTGACAGATGTCTTCCTCACACCGCCGCAGAAGATCTGAGCGCGCCTAGATCACAGGCTACGGACCGCTATTGCGCCGCCGCGGGTGTCGGCAATGCGTAGCTCACCGAAGCGCCCGGCCCGAGCGGCAGATCGAGGAAGACCCAGCAGAAGGTCAAACCCAAGCCCGCGAGCAGCAGCCAGAGCGAGTACGGCAGCATCGCTGCGGTCAAACTTCCGAGGCCGAAATCGGTCCGCCAACGTTGGCAGAACGTGAGCACCAGCGGGAAGTAGACCATGAGCGGCGTGATGATGTTGGTGACGCTGTCGCCGACGCGATACGCGCCAGTGGTCATCTCGGGGCTCACGTTCAGCAACATCAGCATCGGCACGACGACCGGCGCTAGCAGCGCCCACTTGGCGCTGGCTGAGCCGATGAAGAGATTGATGCCCGCGGCGAAGGCCACGATCAGCACCAGAAGTGCTGGAAGCGGCAATCCGGACTCGCGGATCGCGTCTGCGCCTTGCACGGCGAAGATCAGGCCGAGGTTCGACCAGTTGAACATCGCCACGAAGTGCGCGGCGGCGAAAGCGAGCACGAGATAATAGGCGAGATCCCCCATCGCCGCCGCCATCATCTGCACGACGTCGCGGTGGTTCTTGATCTTGCCGGCGGCGGCGCCATAGGCCCAGCCAGCGGCGAGAAAGAGCAAGAAGAAGCCAGCCACCAGCGATTGATAGAGTGGCGTGAGGCGCGCTTCCGGGATTGGCGCCTCTTCGTTGATCAGCGGCGTGCCGGGCATGAACACGAAGACGACCCAAAGGCCGATGACCAGCAGCGATGCGAGACCAGCCGCGCCGAGACCCTTCTTCTCTTCGGGCGTCAACGGCGCGTTGGCGTCCCCGAGATTCCTCATGGCTTCGCCGTCGGCTGAGGAGAATTTCTTTAGCCTCGGTTCGACGATCGCGTCGGTGACGAACCAAATAACCGGCAAGAACACGATCATCATCGCGGCGATGAAGTACCAATTGCCGGCAATGTTCGCGACCCAGCCCGGATGAAGCCCGGACGCCTCAACCGCTGCTTGCGTAATGCCGAAAAGTAGAGCGTCGAGCTGACCCGGCAACAGGTTGGCGGAGAAGCCGCCAGAGACGCCGGCGAAAGCCGCGGTGATACCCGCGATCGGATGGCGTCCGGCGGCGGCGTAAAGCACGGCGGCGAGCGGTATCAGCACGACATAAGCGGCGTCGGCGGCAAGGTTGCCCATCATAGCGACGAACGCCACCGCCGGCGTCAGCAGAAACTTCGGCGCCCCGCGTACGCCTTCGCGCATGGCGCTGGCGAAGAGGCCCGAGCGCTCGGCGACGCCAGCGCCAAGCATCACCACAAGCACGTAGCCCAGCGGGTGAAAGTGCGTGAAGGTTTGCGGCATCTCCACCCAGAGCCGCTGGATGTTCTCCGCCGAGAGCAGGCTGACGGCGCTGATGACGACGCGCTCGCCAGCTTCGTCGAGCTGCGTGGGATGCACCGCCGAGTAGCCCAGCAACGAGGCGGCGACGCTGAAGGCAATGAGAATGCCGATCAGCCAGAAGAAGATGAACACCGGGTCGGGCAGCTTGTTGCCGGCGCGCTCAACAAAACCGAGGAAGCCTCTTGGCTTCGCCGCTTCTTCCACCATGGCCTGACCTCCATACGCGCGGGAGGCCCGCACACTTTTCTTCTCTCGGCGCCTAGCCTATGGCCAAAAAACCGAAGCGCAATCCTGAGCGACTTTCTTGGGGGCGCCGCCTCTAGGAATTCTTCCGCGCGGCTACGATGGATAGACCAGCCTTCAAAATCAGATAGAGCATGGCTCAGCCCAAGAGGACGGTGTGTCAGCGTCGATTATTGCTTCTATCCGAAAGAACGGTCCAGCTACTATCGGACGAACGGCTGTTCTACTGGCTGCGATGACCTGGGGTGGCGCCACTTCGCCGTGGCTCGACGGCTTGAATCACTTCGCACCTTTCTGGCTCGCACTCAGTGCGCTGGCGGCGCTGGTCTGTATTCTCATGCGCGCCAAGGGATGGGCCGCCTATTGTTTGATCGCTTCGATTGCGCAGGCCGGGATCGTCGCTCCGGAACTGCTGCGGTCTCATCAGCAACGAGCAGAGGCGTCGGGAAGCACAGTCCGTGTCGTGTGGTTGAACACTTGGCTCGGCCCACGCCCTTCCGAGAGCGTGCTCGCCTATCTTGAAGATAGCGGCGCCGATTTCGTCCTCGTGTCAGAATTGCACGACGAGGGACAAGCTGAATTTCAGCGCCTTCGAGCAATTTATCCGACAGTCATAAGATGCGTCGGCGGACACGAGTGCAATACGATCATCTTTGCAAAGCGCGAAGCGCTCGCCGAGGAAACGGAAACGGGATTGCGTGCGAGCGTGGGAGAGTTTGACATCGATGGAACGCCGCTGCGCCTGATCGCGGCGCACATCTCGCGCCCGAATCCCCCGGACCGGCAGCAGACTGAGCTGCGAAGCCTCCTGTCACTCATCGGCAGCGATCCGCGTTCCGTCATTCTTGCTGGTGATTTCAATTCGACACCTTGGTCATTCACGCTCCGCCGTTTCGACGATGAAAGCGGTCTCGCGCGACACACCCGCGCCCTGCCCACTTGGCCTGCACAACCATGGACCCGACTCCGACTCCCGGCGATCGCGGCGTTCCTGCCAATAGACCATGTGTATTCAGGATCGGATTGGCAGTTGGTGGAACTGCGACGAGGTCCACGCACATCGTCAGACCATTACCCCGTTGAAGCGACGTTCCGGGCAAACTAGGTCCAGCGTCTCGGACCGGGCGGGCAGCACGCGCCGGAGCGTGTTTCCCAAGCGAGCTCTGATGTCCGGGCTCGGCGAGCACCCCCCGCTCTTCGGGCCAGGATTGAAAACGGTCATTGGTAGGAGTTTTTCTCGGCGGCGGTATTCGGGCCGAAGCGGTCAATCGGGCTCCCTGCTGGCGGCGCGGCCGCTCTCTTTTTGCTTGCGCCAGCGTGACGTCAGCGCGCGCCGATAAGAGGCGCCGACCGGCAATTCAGCGTCGCCAAGTTCAAGCCGATCTCCTCGGATGATGGTGATGTGTTCCAGGTTGACAATGTAGGAGCGGTGGATGCGCGCGAACCCGGTTCGGGGAAGTTGCTCCAGCACGTTCTTCATGGAGCTGTAGACGGTATAAGTGCGATCGCTCGCAACGATCTCGACGTAATTACCTGCAGCCTTGATGTATCGAACCGCCTTCACCGGCGTTTGTAGTTTCTCTCGACTAGACTCGAAGCGCAACACTGGCTCGACCCCGATAGCGTCCTGCAATCCGCGCAGTTCGAGTTGGACTAGGTGGAGTTCTCCTTCCAATCGACGTGCATGCTCCGCTAGCGTTTCGCGCTCACTCGAGTGAATCACCCAATCTCGGGCGAACCGATAGAGTGCGGAGGCTAAGAAAACAGCGGGCGCCGCGTAGATGTTCTCGATCGCCCAATCGATCGCTGAAACCGGGCGAAGCGACGGCTCGAAGAAGCGGGCGATTGCAATTTGGTAGGCGAGGTGAGCGCCCAGATATGCCGCAAGTAAGAGCGCGAGCCAGCGTAGGTACCTCACCCTGCCGCCGCTCTGAAGCAGGGCCGGCATCGCCCTGAACGCATGCATATGCATGATCCAGAAATTGACAGACCCGCCGAGCGTCAGGGCCGCCCACAGGGATATCCCTTGAGGCTGCTGAAAGTAACCGATCCCGTTGCTGTCGCCGCTGGCCAAGATGGCGGCGTAGATGGCGTATAGAGCAACCCAAACGGCGAGCTCCACCAACCCCATCCAACGTTCCTGTAACCAAGTTGAAGCTGCTTGCGTGATCATTCGTCCATGTAGAGCGCCGATTGGACCGGTTAAAAGCGACCCGAAGCGATGTTGGCGTAGAAATCCGCCGCGTTCGCATAAAATCGCTGGAGTCGTTGGGGTGACGGCCACGATGTTGGGCCTGGCCGCGCCGCCCCAGGAGCCTCAGCACATGCAGAAAGTAGTTGCAGCAGTCTTGACCGCGTTTCTCAGCGTGGTGTTGCCAGCCCACGCCGACGAGTACCGCGTCGCATTCGGCGAGGCGCGAGGCGATGATCAAGGGTTGCGCCGCGCGGAGGTGATGGCAAGGCTGACGCCACTGCACGGACGCATCAGCATGACGCGAGCCGCTGCTGACACCGGCCTCTATCACGGTTGGGCGACGTTCGTGCTTGATATCGCAGCTGCCGATCCGGCTGGCAGGCCGCTGGACCTCGTGTACGAGGCGCCGGGAGTGTGGCGCGTCGCAGGATGGCGGCGCGGCGAGGTCGTTCTGAGTTACACGCTATCGTTGGCCCACGACCGCTTTCCCAATGAACCAGGCGATGATGAACTCGCTTACGCACGCCCCTACGGCGTGATGTGGACAGGGAGGGCCCTTTTCGTAGAAGGCGCGCCGTCCACGAACATCAACGTCGAGTTTGAGGCCGCTGATGGTTGGCGGGTGAGTGCGCCCTGGGTGGCGGCGGATGGAGACGGCCTGCACTTTCGCCCATCGAGTACAGATGATCTGTTGGACTCGGCGTTCTTCGCAGTCGAGCACGCCGAGACGGTTCTGGCGTCAGGCGCGCGCATCGCCGTCGCGCCGGATATGACCACTGAGGCGGCGCTCTACGAAGAGACATTGAATGCGGCGATGACTGCCTATGAGCGTTTGTTTGGGGCTCCAGCAGGGAGATCGCCGGTCGTGATCGGCGCACGCGGTTCGTATTGGGGCGGGGGAGTAATTGGCAGATCGATTAGCATGATGCACGGGGGCCCGCTCGACGAGAATACAGGGCCGATCGGGCGGCATGTTGTGACACACGAAGTGTTTCATCTCTGGAATGCGCAGTGGCGGTACGACGAGAGCGAGCAGCCTGCGCTGGAATGGTTCTCGGAGGGGACCGCGGAGTATTACGCAGCTCTCTCAGCAGCGCGAGGCGAGGCTCGGCAAGTTTTGTTGGGATTAATCGCAAGCCACTTCGGCAGTTACCGATCTGCACTGGAGGGTGGATCCATCGCTTCTGCGGGGCCGACGAAGCTTGAAAACCAGGCTTCCTACGATCGCATCTATAGCGGCGGCTTCGTTGCGGTTATGGCCCTTGATCTGATGATACGGCAGCACACTCGCAACGCCCACTCGCTGGATGGTGTAATGCGCCGGATACACACAGAATACGCCGGCTCGGGAACTCAGCGCCTGACGAGGCGGCGATTGGCTCGGACGATTGAGGCATCAACGGGCTTCGATGCTGCGCCATTCTTATCAGCTCATGTTGAAGGAACAGATGAAATTCCGCTGGAGGAGCTGGCGCGGGATGTTGGCCTGTGCATTTCGGCAAACGAACAAGACGGCGACTGGTCCGCGAACGCAACGTGGTGCGAGAACTTGGACGCACCGCAGAACGCGGCATTGGCAAGCTGGCTGCAATCAAATTGAAAGTTCCCTGCCACTCCCGTCCGCATCACGGCATTGGAGCTAGCATGTTGAATTCCAGCAAGAAGCTGCTTGGCTTGCTTTGCGCTGTGGCGCAGCTTTCGTGCGCGTCCTCCGTCGATCAGCAAGGCATTTACGGCATGTTGAACCCGAGCGCGCCGCCCCAGGTTTCTCAATACGCGTTCATGATCGGCACGTTCGATTGTCACGCTTGGTATCGAGAGTTTCGTGACGGGCATTGGGTAGAAGCTGGTGAGCGCGATGCTGTGTGGACGGCGCGCTACGTGCTGGATGGGTACGCGATCATGGACGAGTACCGTGATGAAACCAGCAACAATGTTGTCGTGCGTGTTTTCGATCCAGCCGACAACGTGTGGCGAATCCAATACGCCCGTGCCAATCCGACCGTCGTGCGAAGCGCGGCAGCACGCGAGGTCGATGGCAACATGGTCATGCTCACTGAGCAGGTCAGCCCCTCAGGCCATACCTATTCCGAACGCGTGACATTTCACCCGCTGGCGGACGGCGTTTATCGTTGGACGCAAGAGGTCGTGTATTCGCCAACCAGCTCGGTGATCATCTTCGATATGCGCTGCGCTCGCCGATCCACGGCGCATTGATGCGTCGCTCGAGTACCGAGGTTAGGTGCCTCGGTCACTCACGCACCGGGCGGAAAGATAATGATACTGCCAATGTTCATGATGTCGATTTCGACACGCCCGTTCGCGGCCCGCCAGATACTCATGGTGTCTGCGCTCCCCTTGTAGTCAAAATCGGGAAGAGGATTCCACGCCGCCCCCTGTTGACGCTGTACCGAACCAACCGAAATCGTGACGAAACTCTCGTGCAATGCCGCGCCGCACACTGCGCCACGCAGCTGCGACCGCCCCTCCCGAGACTGGAAACGTCGACCGATCAGGTCCATCGCCACAAACTCTTGCGCGGTGATCTTGCAAGGAAGTGCTGCCATTGCCTTCTTGAGCCATGACACTTCTCAGATAGGCAATCCCCAATGACTAGTTTCGGCGAGAACACGCCATTGCCGGGCGAGCTAAGTCAGTGACCGAGTTGGGGAGACCAGGCCAGTCGCGGAAATCGCTCCGATGACCTACGGTGGCCGATCGGCAGCAAGCGGCCTATTCTCGTCAAACGACGAGACGAGATCGCTTCAGATGTATGGGTGTACGGCCTTGAAGGATTGGTACCGAGAAATCACGCATCGTCTTCTCGCGGCTGATGCGGGCACCGCAGAAGAGCGGGAGCGTGTCTATTCGGAGTGTCGCGCCAGCGCGCCGGCTAGTGAAGCAGAGCGGCTCGAAGTTGCGATCCGCAGGCTTGAGCAGCAGGCGTTGCTAGAGACGCCAGCGCCACGGCAACCGCCTTCCTCACAGGCGGTTGGCTCGGAGCCCACAGCGACGCCGAGGGCGCTCTGGTGGGCTCCGTGGATACGCCCGAATTGATCCCTGGTTCGGTGTTTAGCCCACGCCTGAACGGACTTGCCGAATGACTGCCTGAAGCCATGAATTGCGGAATGTCCGTTTCCTGTCAGCACGCAACGACAATCCGGCGCATACGCCTGCCGCCGCTTACGTCGCACGCCCGCGATTTCGTTGGCGTTTCGCGCGCGACGCGCCGGCAATTTTGTGGGATAGACGGCGCCCAATCCGACACCCGGGAACCTGTGCGATACTCCCCTCATCTTCTGCATGGGAGGCTCCGGTACCAAAGCCCGCAGCGTGGAAGATGCGGTCTGAACGTGATGCGATGGAAGTCCGCGAGGATGAAAGTCGCTGCTCCGTGAAAGCGGAGGTCCGTGTGAGAATATTGGACTCACGCGCACGTCAGCCGGGAACGTAAGGCTCGGCGCCAAGGCTTGGCGGATACCCAGCGTCACTGACGCATGGCCACCCGCGAGCTCAAGAACGCCTCAGGCTTTCGCCGGTTGCCAAACAGATCGCGTAGGGCGCGCCTCGGCACTCCCCACCAAGAAATAATGAAGCTTCAGCTGAAGCGCGCCCTACCCTCCCGCCATACTCGCTCGCGGCTTGCCGCCAGCGAGGCGAAAGTCCATGAGGGAAACATGACGCTTTCCATTGCCATCGCCGGAGCCGGCGGCCGCATGGGCCGCGCGCTCGTGCGCGCCGCTTCCGAAGACAGCCGCTTTCTCGTCTGCGGCGGCACTGAACGTGGCGACGGCCAGTTTCTCGGCATCGATCTCGGCGCCCTCGCCGGCCTCGGCCCGCTGATGATGAACACATCAGAGACCGCCAACCTCGCCGCCGACAAGGCCGAAGTCTGGATCGACTTCACCTCGCCAGAGGGCACGATCGACGCACTCGAAGCGCTCGTTGATACGCCCGTGAAAGCCGCAGTGATCGGCACAACCGGCCTCACGCCGGCGCAAGAGGCCCAGATCGCCGAACATTCCAAACGCATCGCCATCGTGCGCTCCGGCAATTTTAGCTTGGGCGTGAACTTGCTGGCGGCATTGGTTGAGCAAGCCGCGCAACGTCTCGGCCCTGACTGGGACATCGAAATCACCGAAGCGCATCATCGCCGCAAAGTCGACGCGCCTTCGGGCACCGCGCTACTGTTGGGCGAAGCCGCCGCGCACGGGCGCAACGTCAAACTCTCCGACGCACGCCTCAAACCGCACGACGGCATCACCGGTCCGCGCAAAGAAGGCGGCATCGGTTTCTCCGCCATTCGCGGCGGCGGCATCGTCGGCGAACACGATGTCCGTTTCATTGCCGAGCGCGAAGTGCTGACGCTCTCACACCAGGCCATGGATCGCGCCGTATTCGCCGATGGCGCGCTTGCCGCCGCGCTCTGGGTCGCGAACAAGCCGCCGGGACTCTACTCGATGCGCGATGTGCTCGGCCTCTAGCCGCGCTTCGCCTTGTGCAACGCCAAGCTCAACGCCTCCGCAAACCCGTCGCACTCCTTCGGCGAGAGGAACACGCCGAGCCGCATCTGCCCTTCCCGCTCGCGGATCAGCACGCCGCGCCCATCACGCGCCACCCGCGCCCACACCGGATTAAGCACCCAGTGCGTCGCCACGCCGTTCTTATCAACCGCCGCGACGTGCACTTGGCGCCGCGCGATGCGCACATATTCCACAGCCTGCCCAGAACGGTAATTGAGCCGAAACGCGATCCACAATGCCAACACGTCGAGGCCCAGAAACCCCGCCACGGGAAATGCGCCCTGCACCCAGAAGAACAGCGCTACCGCCACGTTCACAACGATGACCGCGATCAGCATGAATTTGAACGCCTTGGCGCTGAGGCTGCGGTGCGGACGCAAGACCGCATCCATCAACAGCGGCTCGTCAATAAACGGAGCCTCAGGTGAGCGTTCCCAGGTCGGCGTCATGCGTTAAGCTTAGACGAGCCGCTTCGGCTGCCAAGGGACGAGAACACGTGGCCAAGCGCCTGACTAGAGCCAAAGCGGAAGAACTCTACGCCCGCCTCGCCCATGTGCGCCCCGATCCAAAGACGGAGCTCGAATACACGAACCCGTACACGCTGCTAGTCGCGGTCGTGCTCTCGGCGCAAGCGACGGACAAGGGTGTCAACCGCGCCACCGGGTCGCTGTTTCAGATCGCCGATACGCCGAAGAAAATGCTGAAGCTTGGCGAAGAAGGCGTCGCCGGTCACATCAAGACCATTGGCCTCTGGCGCAACAAGGCCAAGAACGTCATCGCGCTTTCACAAGCGCTGATCGATGAGCACAACAGCGAAGTCCCGCACGATCGCGCGGCGCTCGAAGCCCTCCCCGGCGTCGGCCGCAAGACCGCGAACGTCGTGCTGATGGAAATCTTCGGTGAAGGCACAATCGCCGTCGACACCCACGTCTTCCGCGTCGCCAACCGCACCGGCTTGGCCGACGGCAAGACCCCGGCGGAAGTCGAAGAACAACTGATGCGCATCACGCCGCAGAAATATCTGCACGGCGCGCATCACTGGCTGATCTTGCACGGTCGCTACACGTGCCTCGCGCGCAAGCCCGAGTGTCCGCGCTGCGTGATTGCTGACTTGTGTCTCTACACGCCCAAAACGCGCGCGATCGCGCCGACGAAAACGTCAGCACCTTCGGGCGCGAAGTCGAAGAAGAGGTAAGGCTCGATTGCCTCAATCTCGATCACGCGCCACGCGCCGTCATCGCCGAGCACCAGATCAATGCGCACATAGAGCAAGTCTTGCGGCGCACGGATGCGTGCAGCTTCAGCCGCTTCCATTGCAGCCCTCGGCGGCGGATCGGCAACGAACCGCGCGCCTGCTGTGTTTGCGAGCCAATTGCCATCCGCCGGTACTTTGCGCACCGCGTGCGAGTACGCGCCGCCGAACCAGAAGAGCGAACGCTCCCCTTCCGTCTCGATCGCACGCAGATAGGGCTGGATCATCGCCGGCCCCAACGGCCCATCGATCAGATCCGCTTCACTCCAGGCATTGCGCTTCAAACGCACTGTCCGCACTGAGCCGGCGCCGACCTGAGGCTTCAGCACCACTTCGGCTGCATCGAGGGCATCGAACGCCTGCGCCACCACGTGTGCGTTCGGCTTATCGGTCCACACTGTCTCGATCGCGGATGGCCCGAGCTCTTGCAGATAGGTCTTGCGCATATTCCAGCGCACAACCTGAGACGAATTGCAGACTCGCAATCCCGCATGCTCATGCGATTCAAGCGCCGCCAAGAACTGATCGACGCGTTCGGTGTAGTCCCAAGTCGTGCGGATCACCGCGAGATCGAAGCCGCGCTGCGGCAGATCCATCTCGTCCCAATAGACGATCTCAAAATCGATGCCGCGCCCCTGACCTGCGGCGAGGATCAGATCGCGGCTCTTCTCTTCAAGCGCAGGCACCGCGCCAGGCCCAAGCGGCTTGCCGCGATAGCTGCGTCCCGTCAGATACGCGACACGCGCCATCAGCGACGCGCCGCGGCTTCCGCCGCGCACTGATCGAGCGAGGGCGCCACACCATCGCCGTTGCGCGCGCTCGGATGTGCTTCCGCGAGACGCATGGTGTTGCGGCTATCGGCGGAAAACAGCAGCAGCAGTGCGCAACTCTGATAGCGATAGGTGTAGGCAGCGCCCGCGCCCTCGCGGCGGACGATGTCGGCTTGGCCAAATGCGCGCTCGATATCCTGAGTCGAAGGTGCGTCCGAACCACCCGCCGCGCGCAGCAATTGCGCTTGCCGCGAGGAGGAAACGGCCGGCGCCGTCGGCGTGGTGGAACTGGCGGCAGGCGCTGTGGGAGCGGCCGTGGCGCAACCGGCGAGAAGCAGCAAAGCGCTGATAGAAGCTCTGAATCGCATGCGCGCGAATGTGCCGCCGCCCGCGCTTGCCCGCAATGCTTGCCAGCCTCTCCCTGCCCGCTTAAACGCGCCCACGAAGGGTTAAATCATGACAAGCTCGACCTACGATGTCGTCGCCGTCGGCAACGCCATTATCGACATTCTGAAATCAGCGCCGGACAGCTTCCTTGTCGAGGAAAACATCGCCAAAGGCGGCATGACTCTGATCGACGAACAGCGCGCGGATCACTTGACCGCACGGTTGGCCGATCCAGTGGTCGCGGCAGGTGGTTCCGCGGCCAATACGGTCACGGGCATTGCGAGCTTCGGCGGCAAGACAGCCTACATCGGCAAAGTGGCGCAGGACGAGCTTGGCGCGCGCTTCACGAAGGAATTTCGCGCCGCCGGCGTCACCTTCAACACGCCACCGCGCGCTGGCGCGCCTGGCACGGCGCGTTCGCTGATCATCGTAACAGAGGACGGCCAGCGCTCGATGAACACTTATCTGGGCGCCTCGACGCTGCTCGACGAGAACGACATCGATGCGTCGTTGATCCAATCCGGCGAGACACTCTTCCTCGAGGGTTATCTCTTCGATCGCGACGAAGCTAAAGCCGCCTTCGTCCGCGCGGCAGAAATAGCGCGCGCCGCCGAGCGCAAGGTCTCTCTCACACTCTCCGACACGTTCTGCGTCGATCGTCACCGCGACAGCTTCCGCCACCTAGTGAGCGGTCACGTCGACATCCTGTTCAGCAATGAGGCGGAGATCCTGTCGCTCTACGAAAGCAACGACCTTGGCGACGCGCTCACGCAAGCGCGCAGCGCCTGCCCTCTCGTCGCGGTGACACGTTCGGAACACGGATCGCTGATCGCGACGAAGGACGAGACGATCGAGGTGAAGGTTGCGCCCGTCTCGAAGGTCGTCGACTCTACCGGGGCCGGGGATCAGTACGCCGCCGGCTTCCTGTTCGGATATGCGCGAAAAAAACCGCTCGCCGAGTGCGGCGCGCTGGCTTCGCTGGCGGCGGCGGAAGTGATCTCGCACATGGGCCCGCGTCCGGAGGTCAATCTGCGTGAACTCGCGCAAAAGCACGGTCTCAACGTCTAGAGAATGAAGCGGCTGAGATCAGCGTTCTTCGCCAGATTGCCGACATTGCTGCGCACGTACTCCGCATCGATCTTGACGGTCTCGCCGTTGCGATCGGGCGCGGAATAACTGATCTCATCGAGCAGGCGCTCCATCACCGTCTGCAGGCGACGCGCGCCTATGTTTTCGACCGTGCTGTTCACGTCGGCGGCAATGCCGGCGATGGCTTCGACGGCGTCATCGGTGATGTCGAGCGTTACGCCCTCGGTCTTCAGCAGTGCTATGTATTGCTTGACCAAGCTCGCTTCAGGTTCGGTCAAGATCCGGCGGAAGTCTTCGCGGGTCAGCGCCTGCAACTCAACGCGGATCGGCAATCGACCTTGTAACTCCGGCAGCAGGTCCGACGGCTTCGAGACGTGAAATGCGCCGGAGGCGACGAAGAGGATGTGATCCGTCTTCACTTGCCCATGCTTGGTGGTGACAATCGTGCCTTCGATCAGCGGCAGCAAATCGCGCTGCACGCCTTCGCGGCTGACATCGCCGCCGCCAACGCGTTCGGAGCGCGAGGCGATCTTGTCGATCTCGTCGATGAACACGATGCCGTCTTGGGCCGTGAGTTCGAGCGCCTCTTTCACCAGCGTGTCTTGATCGATGAGCTTGTCGCTCTCCTCGCGCACCAGCGGCTCATAGGCTTCGTCGACGGTCATACGCACACGCTTGGTGCGCTTGCCCATGGCTTTGCCGAAAAGCTCGCCAAGATTGACCATGCCAACACCGGGCTGGGCCGGTAGCTCGAGGCCACCAAGCGGACTGGCATTGTCTTCAATGTCGATATCGACAGCGGAGCCGCCCATTTCGTTGTTGCGGAGGCGCTTGCGGAAAGACTCGCGCGTCGCCGCGCTGGAGCCCTGCCCGACCAGCGCATCAAGCACGCGCTCTTCCGCGGCCGCCTCGGCCCGCGCCCGCACTTCGCGGCGGCGCTTCTCTCGCACCAGGTTGAGCGAAACCTCGAGAAGATCGCGGATGATCTGCTCCACGTCGCGGCCGACATAGCCGACTTCTGTGAACTTGGTCGCTTCCACTTTCAGGAACGGCGCGCCGGCGAGCTTTGCCAGCCGGCGGGCGATTTCGGTTTTGCCGACACCTGTCGGACCGATCATCAAGATGTTCTTCGGCGTGACTTCCTCGCGGAGATCCTCCGGCAATTGCTTGCGCCGCCAGCGATTGCGCAGAGCAATTGCGACGGCGCGTTTGGCGTCGTTTTGGCCGACGATATAGCGGTCGAGCTCGGAGACGATTTCGCGGGGAGAAAAGTGGGTCATGTGCTGCCTGATCTAGGCAACCCTACCCTTCCCGTGAAGTGCGGCGTCTGGCTACGTCGCAAGGTTCTCCGGCGGGAAGATGCGCGCCCAGGCGCCGCCCGGCTTGACCCAGCCCAGAAGCGCGCGGCGCACTGTGTGCCAGCTACCGCCAAGAATAAGCACGAAAGCGCCTAGCACGATCAGCGTCGACGCCGCGAGGCCGCCGGCGCCCAAGCCAACCGCGTTCATCAACACGCCGATAGCGACACCGGTTGTGATCAAGGTCGAGACAATCAGCACGCGGCGATTGATCAGCAACGAGACCACGCCCAGCAGGGCGACAACCACAAGCGTGAGAGCCGCATGCGCCGTCGCTAGCCCTTGGTCGGTCGCGGCGGACTGGATGAGTGCGCCCGTGCCCCCGCCGGCGGCGATTGTGTTGCCGAAGGCCATGCCGATCAGGCCGAAGGTGCCATTTAGAATGAGCGGCGCGGCAGCGAAATGCAGCCAAAAGCCATTGTCCGAAAAGCGCGTCGTCCGCGCCGGATCGCGCGCATCGAACGCCACCGCCGCGATAAACAGCATGATGCCGAGCACAAGGCTGAGTAGCGGTAGATACTGCACCGTCAGATCGAGGTTCGCGATCATCGCCGCGACGACGATGAAGGCAGCGAGACCGGCGCCCGTGAGACCAAGCGAGAATGGCAGGCGGAAACGCAGATAGAAGGCAAACGGCGCGAAGAAACCCATCGCCATTGCGAGCAAGATTCCCCATCGCAATTCTGGGGGCATGCGTGACCAGTCGAGGCCAGAGCCATCGAAGCCTGTGCCGACAAGAATGCCCGCATAGAGCAACGCGGTGGCGACGATCATGAAGCCGGTGAGCGAGAGGACGATCGCGATCGCCGGCAAGAAGAGGCGGCGGCGGCGCGCGAAGACTTCGCCCAAGGCCCACATCACCGCGCCACAAGCGGCGAAGAGACCACCGGTCGTGATCGCGCCGGCCTGCGGATTCTCGATACCCGCCGATGTGATGTAGACTGTGACGCCAACGGCGAGACCGATGGCAAGCAAGACGATCCCGATCGCCAGAAACACGTCATGGAAGTTGCGGATGAAGCGGAGGTCCTCCTCCCCGCTCGGCGCACTCGCGACGCCAGCGACGCGAGAGGCCAGGAAGTCCTGCAACGGTCCGATTTGCTCGGCGTTGATTACGCCGGCGGAGGCCGCCGCTTCCAATGCGTCACGATCAGCCATCTAGCTTCTCCACGGTCAGATTACCGTTGGTATATACGCAAATTTGCGCGGCGATCTCCATGGCCTTGCGCGCGATCGCCTCGGGATCGTCGACATAATCATAGAGCGCGCGTGCAGCTGCGAAGGCGAAATTGCCGCCGGAGCCCACCGCGATCACCTGATGTTCTGGCTCCAGCACATCGCCGGCGCCCGTCAGCAGCAGCGTTTCGTTCTTGTCCGCCACGATCAGCATGGCGTCGAGACGGCGCAGCGCACGATCGGTGCGCCAATCCTTCGCCAATTCGACACATGCGCGCGCGAGTTGGCTGGGGAAGCGTTCAAGCTTTTGCTCTAGCCGCTCAAACAGCGCGAAAGCATCCGCGGTCGCGCCGGCAAAGCCGACGATGACGGCGCCATTCGCGAGCGCACGCACCTTGCGTGCATTGCCTTTGAGAATGGTTGGCCCGGCGGAGACTTGCCCGTCCCCGGCGATCACAACCTTGCCGCCCTTGCGCACGCACACGATGGTGGTGCCGTGCCACCCTGGCTGATCTGTCATGGCCTTGATGTGGCGGAGCGAGGGCCGCCGATCAAGCGGCGTCTTCGGCGCCTACGTCGTCGCCGGCCTGGCGGCGCAACAATTCGGCGAATTCCGGCGCAGAGACGGCGGCGCCGAAGAGGAAGCCCTGGATCCAGTGGCAACCGCGGGCAGCCATGAATTCCATGTCCTCGCGCCGCTCGACACCTTCGGCGACGATTTCCATGTCGAGCGTGCGCGCCAGCGCCAGGATCACGTCGATGATCGCGGCCGATTGCTTGTCGCCCTGCTCCAACGCCCGGATAAATTGCTGATCGATCTTGATGACATCGAACGGCAACTTCGACAGCGCAGCAAGGCTCGAATGACCACAGCCAAAGTCGTCAATCGCGAGGCGTACGCCGGCCTCGCGTAGCGGCTTGATGATCCGCAACGCGCGATCAGGATCGGCCATGATCACGGATTCGGTTATCTCGAGCTCCAGGTTCTCGGGCGCGAGACCGGCGTGTGAAACGATGCGCAGCACATTCTCAGAGAAGCGATCGCTGCGGAATTGCAGCGCGGAGACGTTGACCGCAACTTTCGTCGGCTGCCCTGCCCGCGCCCAGGACGCGGCCTTCCAACAGGCTTCGCGCATGATCGCATCAGAGAGCGCGCCGATCAGGCCGCTTTCTTCTGCGACAGGAATGAAGCGCCCCGGGCTGATAATCGTCCGGTCCGGCCGAATCCAGCGCGCGAGCGCCTCGCATGCTTCGATCCGGCCCGTCTTCAGATTGATCTTCGGCTGGAAATAAGCGCGGAATTCGTTGCGCTCCAACGCACCGCGCATCTCGCGCTCAAGCGTCAGCCGCGCCACTGCTTCACGGTCGAGCGACTGCGTATAAACCTTCACGCGTGCGGGCGCTGCGTGCGCCGCGGCCATCGCCATGCGCGCGTGGCGGATCGCAATATCGGCATCCTGACTGTCCCGAGGCGCGAGCGAAACGCCGCAGCAAGCGCCTAGCGTAAACTTATGCCCGCGCCAATCGAAGGGCTGATCAAGCGCGGCATTGAGATGTTGCGCGAAACGCGCAGCGTCTGCGGCGGACGCCAAATCCGGCGCGAGCACGCCGAACTCGGAGGCGCTCAGGCGCGCTGGAATGGCAGGCCGTTCGGCTTGCTCACGCATACGCACGACACGGTCAACGGTGCGGACGGCCGTAACGAAGCGATCGGCCACAACGCGCAAGAACTCGCGTGCGGCGTCAGGGTCCAGCGTCTGCAGCAGGCGCGGCAAGCGGGTGAGCTCGATGACGACGACAGCGGCAGTCGCCTTCGCGGCCTGGTTTTGAAGTATGAAGTACTCGACTTCGCGGATGAAACGATCCTGATTCGGAAGACGCGTCACCGGATCGACGAAAGCGATTTCTTGAACCTGCCGCATCGATGCTTCGAGGCGGGCCGTCATGTTGTTGAAGGCGTTGGCGAGCGTTTCGAACTCGTCGCCGGTGCGAATGGCGATGGGCGCGGCTTGCCCCTGCTCACCGACTCGCTCCGCGTAGCGCGCAAGTTCGTCGAGCGGCGCGACGGCACGGCGCACGGCATGGGCCGTCAGCGGAATGGCGGCAAGCGCCAAGCACGCAAGGATAAGCAGGAACGGCGTCAGCGATGGAAAGGCGTCGAACTTGTAGGCCTCATCTTCCCACATGCGGACGGCGACGCCGATGATGTGGCCTTCGCGAATGATCGGCGTCGCAACGGTTAGGGCGCCGTCGCCGCGGCTATAGACGCGCCCGCCGTTCTCTATTACGCGCGCCGTGAGTTGATCCATGGTCGCGGCGTCAGCGGCATCGCCGCCCGTTTGTGCGAGTACGGCCCCTGACGCATCGCGGATAGAAATGCTGCGGACATTGAGCTGCTGCGTCGAGCCCTCGATCATCATGCCGAGGACACGCGTATTTCCCCGCGCCATCACTTCGCCGGCGCGCGTAGCCAAGTACTCGGTGAGATCGTGCGCGATTGCAATCTGCTGACGTTCGCCTTCGGTTTGAGCGCCGAAGATGAGGATCGCAGCGGACACAGCTGCGGTGATCGCCATCAGCGCGACCGCGAACCCGACCGCGCGCGCTTGCAAGCCGCGGGGGCGGCCGAAGGCGGCAAGCGTCTGCAGATTGAACTTCATCGTCTCTCCGGCGCGTGCCTTACGACCGCACGCGCGCGAGGGAGACTTGACCGTGTTTGGTTAGCGCACGCTGAAAAAGCGGTTATTTTTCCATTGCTTATGGCCTTTTTTCGTCAACCGCTTGGTCACCTCGGTTAAGCGAGCGTTTCACTGGCCGCGTTTGAGAAAGACATAGAAGGCGCCAGCGCCGCCATGCGTACGGTGCGCCGGCGCAAAGCCAGTGACGAAGCCGCGGATGTCGCGTTCGGCCAGCCACTCCGGCAGACGCTTCTTCAGTACGCCCTCCCCGCCGCGGCCCACGCCTGTGATGACAATCACGGTGCGATCGCCGCGTGCTTGCGCGGCGCGCAGGAAGCGCGCGAGTGCGGCGCGGCCGCTGGCTTGGGTGTGACCATGCAAATCGAGCTTGCCGCCGATCTCAAGCTTGCCGCGACGCACGCGCTTTTCATTGCCGCGATCCTGCGGCGGCGGTGCGTGCTTGGCGCGCGTTGCGGGTGCAGCCGACTTGGGCGTAACGGGTGCGGCGGCGCGTTTTTGCACCGGCGCCTCCTCGATCTCGTCGGCATCTGCAGCCGACAGCGGTCGGCGCGATTTCACGCCCTCGGCGACGCGGCGCCATAGTTTTTTCTCGTCAGCAGTGAGATCGCGACGCTTCTTGCTCACGCCGCCTGGACGCGCGAAAGCAGCCAGTTCGGGTCGGACGAGCGGATATTGCGTTCAAAAGTCCAGCGTTCATGCGCGTCGCGCACGCCCACCGCCCCTTCAGCCAACTCGGCTTCAAACTTCACCACCACGCGTGCGGTATCGCCGACGAGCTCAGCTTCGACGATGTCGGCGCTCTTCAACCGAACCAGTTCGGGGCCGGCGCCGCCTTGCTGCTCGCGTTGCGAAATGGCCGCCGCATATGAGTCAAACACGCGCGGCGTCAGCAGACCGCGCAGCGTGTCGCGATCGCCCTTGGCGAAGGCGCCGATGATCATTTCATAAGCGGCGCGCGCGCCTTGCAGGAAGTAGCCTGCTTCAAAGTCTGGATCAGCACGCTCAATTGCGGCGACGCCCTCGCCGGCTGGACCCACCGAAGCTTGCAGCGGCGCTGGCGGCGGGATCGGCCCGCGCGGAAACTCGCCCTGCGCCGGCGCCGGCTCATGACGCTCCTCGCCCGTGCGCTTGCCCAACGTGGTGTAGAGGCGAAACAGCACGAAACCGGCGATAAACGCCAAGACGAGAATTTCGATCATGCCCTGGTCCAATGGACACAGCTCCTGAGACGACGATGCGATGTGGTATGCGCGGATTTAAGATAATGCCAACAGCCTAGTTCTGCCAGCGCAGTTGCTTTGGCCCCATCGCCGCAGCATGTTAACCGCCAATTTTTCGGGCCCCCCCAGCACGAGTTACCGGCGATGAACACGCAAAACGATGGCGCTCCGCCACCCGATTCCCCTCACCTGCGCGTTCTCGCGCAGTACGTGAAAGAGCTGTCATTCCAGAACGCCCTGGCCGCGACCTCTGGGTTTGACGTCCAGCCGGCGATCGACATGGGCGTCGAAGTGAAGTCGCGCCCGATCAACAACGGCGACGCGACCGAGGTCGATCTCTGCATCAATGTCCAGGCCAAGCGCGGCGACCAGCCGATGTTCGCGGCCAATCTAGTGTACTCGGGCATGTTCCAGTTCGTGAATGTGCGCCCGGACGATATTGAGCCGATGATCTGGATCGAATGCCCGCGGCTCTTGTTTCCGTTCAGCCGCCAGATCCTGGCGGAGATCACGCGCGAAGGCGGTTACCCGCCGCTGCTGATCAATCCGATCGACTTCACGCCGCTCTATTACCAAGAGCTGCGCGCGCGTGAGGCCCGGGCGGATGTGCCGCTCGCCGCGGCGGGCAACGGCTAACTGGCTTTCAGCCAGAGCGCGTTCGGGCCCAGCTTCTCAATGAAGGCCGCGTGTGCGGCTTGCTCTTCTTCCGTCAGCAATGGCGCGAGCGGCGTCGCGCGCGGCGTTCGGCGCGTGAGTTCGATTGGACGAAGCACGGCCGCATCATCGGACATCGCCTCCCCTGCATCGAACGACAACGTCTGTTCGCGGCCGCCCTTGAGGTGAAGGTACACCTCCGCCAGAATGCGGGAGTCGACGAGAGCGCCGTGGCCGCCAGCGCCTTTGCGCGCGGCGAGATCGAAGCCGTAGCGATCGAGCTGGAAGCGGCGCGCGAGCGCGTCGAGTGAATTCGATGCGCCGGGGAACTTCTTGCGCGCGATAGCGAGTGTGTCGACGAAGCGCTCATCGCCGAGTTGCGGCAAGCCACAACGGCGCAGCTCTGCGTTGACAAAGCCTTGGTCGAATGACGCATTATGCGCAACCAAAGGCGCGTCGCCGATGAATTCCAGAAATTCTTGGGCGCGCTCGCTGAAGCGCTTGTGGTTGATCAGGAACTCGCGTCGCAGCCCATGCACGCGCACGACTTCTTCCGGCACGTCGCGATCTGGGTTGAAGTAGGCGTGAAACTCGCGGCCTGTGCGCTCAAGATTGAAAACTTCGACGCAACCAATTTCGACAATGCGGTCACGCAGCTTTTCGTCCCCGTGATCAGGGAAGACGCCGGTGGTTTCCGTATCGAACAGGATCTCGCGCATTAATCCGGGCTAAATGTGTTCGCGCAGCGCGTCCAGCACGGCACGGACTTGGGTGCGGGTATCGTCAAACGAAACGCCGGTATCGATGACAAAATCAGCGCGGGCGCGCTTTTCGGCGTCTGGCATCTGCCGCGCCAAAATGGATTCGAACTTTTCCGTGGTCATGCCCGGACGCGCGAGCACACGGGTGCGCTGAACGTCCGCAGGTGCGGATACGACGACTGTCTTGTCCACGAACTTGGCGCCGCCGCCTTCGAACAAAAGCGGGATATCTAGAATGATCACTTCTGTTCCGGCGTCGCGTTGATCCTGCAGGAATTGCATCTGCGCCTGGCGCACCAGCGGGTGGACAATCTCCTCGAGGCGCTTGATTGCTTCGGCGTCGTTAACGACACGCGCCGAAAGCGCGACGCGATCGATAGCGCCGTCTTTGATTACGCCAGGAAACGCCGCTTCTACCGGCGCGACGGCGGCGCCGCCGGGTGCGTAGAGCGCATGCACAGCAGCGTCCGAGTCAAAGCCAGGCGCGCCCTCCTCCGCGAACATCGACGCGACGGTCGACTTGCCCATGCCGATCGAGCCGGTGAGGCCGACAATGATCATGCCAGCGTCGCCATCAGCCGTTGTCGCGCTTTGCCGGCGTCGGGCTTGATGCCAAACCAGATCTCAAATGCACGCGCGCCTTGGTGGATCAACATGCCGAGGCCGTCGATCGCGGTGAGCCCCTGCTCGCGCGCCGATTTCAGCAACGGCGTCTCTAGCGGTCGATAGACGATGTCCACCACTAAGGTTCCGCGTCGGCACCAAGCAACCGGCCAATCGGGACTATCCCCGCCCGACATACCTAGCGTCGTGGCGTTGATGATGAGGTCAGCCTCCGAGAACACCGCCCGCAGCGCCGGCCACAACGCGGCGCCCGCCTTTGGAAATTGCGCCGCTAGCTCGGCAGCGCGCGGGTAAGTTCGGTTGACGATAATGATTTTCATCGATCCAGCCAACGCAGCGGCAATGCCGCGCGCCGCGCCGCCAGCCCCGATGATCACTGCGGTTTCGGCTTTGTCGCGCCAGCCGGGCGCAGCCGCATCCAGCGCATCGACGAAGCCCCCGCCATCTGTGTTGAACGCAGAAATCGTGCCGTCCGCTTCCCAGCGCAGCGTGTTGGCGACGGCGTCCTCGCTGCGATCCGCGGCCTTCGCGGCAACTTCCTTGTGCGGCACCGTTACATTGACACCAGCGAAACCTTCGAGATTCCGGATTGCGGCAACAGGATCGTCGCTGCGAAGCAGGAGGGCTTCATAGGTGGCGTCCAGATTGTGGTCCTTGATCCAACCCATATGCATCAACGGTGACAAAGAATGGCTCACCGGATCGCCGATCACTGCGAAGCGCTTGGTCATGGCCGCGCCATGCCGTGTTCTCGCAGGAAGGCGAGTAGTGGCAGCAGCGGCAGACCGAGCACAGAAAAATAGTCTCCTTCGACACGCTCGAAGAGCTGCGCGCCGAGGCCTTCAAGCTGATACGCGCCGACGGAGCGCAGCACATTGTCCCCTGCTCGCGCAAGATAATCGTCCAGGAATGCATCACTGAACGCGCGCATCTTGAGCTTCGGCGTATCGATATGCCGCCAGATGATCACGCCCTCGCGCGCAACAACTGCGGCAGTGATCAACTCGTGTGCTTGGCCGCGCAGGCGCAGCAGGTGCTCGCGTGCTTCGCTTGCGTTCTTCGGCTTGTCGAACACTTCGCCGCCAAGCGCGAGCATTTGGTCGGCGCCAATCACAAAGTCAGGCCGAGAGCGCGAAACACTGAGCGCCTTCAATTCCGCCAACGCATCGGCCTGGTCCCGTGGTTTGAGGCCACCGGCGCGCAGGCTTGTCTTCGCGGCCTCTTCGTCAACGCGCGGCGCGTCGACGTCAAACGTCAGCCCTGCCGCTTCGAGCATGTGGCGGCGTGCGGCGCTTCCGGAAGCGAGGATCAAGCTCACGCTTGGCGATCCGCGAGTAGATTGAGTACGGCGGCGGCGGTTTCCTCGATCGACCGGCGAGAGACATCAACCGTTGGCCAACCTTCCCGCTCGAACAATTTCTGCGCATCCATCACTTCACGGCGCACGGCGTCTTCGTCGGTATAACTGCCGGCGCGGGTTTCCTTCATAGCGGCGAGGCGGTTGCGGCGGATGTGAATGAGGCGGTCGGCCGAGATCAACAAGCCAACAACGAGCGGACCATCCTTCAGGAACACTTCGGGCGGCAGCGGCACGCCAGGCACCATCGGCACGTTCGCTGCTTTGACGCCGCGGTGAGCGAGATAGACGGAGGTCGGTGTTTTCGAGGTGCGGCTGACGCCGACGAGGATAACGTCAGCGTCTGCAAGATCTACATGCTGCTGGCCATCATCGTGATACATGGCGAAATCGAGCGCATCGATGCGCTTGAAGTATTCCGCATTCAGCTTGCGCGGATTGCCGACGCGGTGATTCAACTCAGCGCCCAGATAGCGTGAGGTCGTATCGAGGGCGACGTCAAGCACGCCGATGCACGGCATGCCCATGCGCTGGCATGCTTCCTCAAGCTGAGTGCGGCGCTCCATGTTCGAGAGCGTAAACATGACGACACCAGGCGCGGCTTCAATTTCGGTGACGACGCGCTCCAACTGCCGGGCCGAGCGGACGAGAAAGTATGAGTGTTCCACCGGCATGATATTGTCGAACTGGGCGCAAGTGGCGCGCAGAACGCCGGCCAGCGTCTCCCCGGTCGAGTCGGAGACGAGGTGAAAGTTTGCGTAGATACCGAGCCGCGCGTTCGTCATCGCTCACATATCAGGCCAGTTAGGATTGTGGACAAGCTGTTGGCTGGAAGGCCGGATAGGAACGAACGGCCACCGAGGCTCGAAGTTCACTTCTCCTCCCGGGCGATTCCTCCAAACCTTGCTCACAGCGCGACATTGTGGACGAAAAGGAATCGAGCGCGACTCACGCACCCCTCAACCCATTCGCAGCAAAGACAATTCCGTCGCATCGCGAAAGGGACAAGTCAGGGGATAAGCTGTGGGCAAGAATCTTGTCCCGCAAACAAGGTCGCATCAACAACGAGTCCTCATTAACCAGGATTCAAAATTAGAAGTTGGGAAGAGGCTAATGTCTGGTCGGGAAAACCTTCCCGCGCTGCTGCGTGTCTTGAATGGAGAGAGGATTGATCCTCCTCCGGTTTGGATCATGCGTCAGGCTGGACGGTACTTGCCTGAGTACAGAGAGCTGCGGACCCGGGCGAAGAGCTTCCTCGACTTCTGCTACTCCCCTGCTCTGGCGACGGAAGCGGTGATGCAGCCGCTGCGGCGCTTTCCGCTCGATGCCGCGATCCTTTTCTCGGACATCCTGGTCGTCCCGGATGCGCTCGGGCGAAAGGTTTGGTTTGTCGAAGGCGAAGGGCCGCGGCTCAATCCGCTGATTGGCGAAGAGAACTGGCGTCTCGATGACCCGGCGCGCGGGCTGCAGCGCTTGGCGCCGGTCTACGAGGCGGTTGAGCGGATCAAGGCGGCAATCCCCAAGGACATCGCGCTGATCGGTTTCGCTGGCGGGCCGTGGACGGTGGCGACCTACATGCTGCAGGGCCGCGGTGGCGATAAGGACGAGGCGCGCCGCACCGTCTATCAGCGCACACATGATGTCGATGACTTGCTTGATGCTTTGGTCGAGATGACAGCGCAGCATTTGGTTGCGCAGGTCAAGGCCGGCGCCGATTGTTTGCAAATCTTTGAAAGCTGGGCTGAAGGTCTATCGCAAACTCTGTTCGAAGAATTGATTTTGCTGCCAACGAAAAAACTCGTGGCGCGCGTGCGCGAGCTTGGCGTTACGGCGCCGATCATCGGATTTCCGCGCGGCGCCGGCGCGCAGATCGCGGCCTATGCTCAGCAGACGGGCGTCACCGGACTTGGCGTTGATACCCAAACACCAGCTTCGTTCGCGATCGCCTCATCGCCAGCGGGCATGCCTCTTCAAGGCAATCTCGACCCGCAAACCTTGGTGGTGGGGGGGCAAGCGTTGGAGGACGCAGCCAAGGATGTCTTGTTCGCATTCAAGGAACGGCCGCACATCTTTAATCTCGGCCACGGCATCACGCCTGATGCAACGCCGGAAAACATGGCGCGGCTGATCCAAGTGGTGAAAGGCGGCGTATGAGCGCCGTGCCGCTCAAGAACACGCCCTCCCCTGAAACGGATGAAGGCCCAGCGCTGCGCGTGATGACTTCACGGCGCGTGGCGATTCTGCTCTTCAATCTTGGTGGGCCCGATACGCAGGAGGCGGTGAAGCCGTTCCTGTTCAATCTGTTCAACGACCAAGCCATTATCGGTTTGCCGCAACCGTTTCGGTATTTCTTGGCGAAGTTGATTTCTGGGTCACGCGAGAAGCTCGCGAAAGCGAACTACGCATTGATGGGCGGCGGCTCGCCGATCTTGCCGGAAACACTGAAACAAGCCGAGGCGCTCGAAGCAGAAATCGCCAAGCGCGTGCCGAACGTGACGTTCAAGTGCTTTCCGGCGATGCGCTATTGGAAGCCTTGGGTTGTCCAAGCGGCAGAGCAAGCAATCGATTGGCACGCGACGGATGCTGTGTTGCTGCCGCTCTATCCGCAGTTCTCAACGACCACCACAGCCTCTTCGCTGAAAGCCTTCACGGACATCTGCAACCTCCCTGCTTCGACGATCTGTTGCTATCCCGCCGGCGGCGCATTCGCCGAAGCGCACGCCGATCAGATCATGAGCACGTGGCGCAAAGCCGGATCACCGGCGAACCCGCGCGTGCTCTTCTCCGCGCACGGCTTGCCCCAGCGCGTGGTTGATCGCGGCGATCCCTATCAGTGGCAGGTCGAGCAGAGTGTCGCCGCGGTGCGCAAGTTGTTGCCGGCCGACTGGGAGTACCGGGTCTGCTACCAATCCCGCGTTGGGCCAATGAAATGGATAGGGCCATCGACCGAGGAAGAGATCCATCGGGCCGGCGCTGACGGCGTCGGCGTCATCGTCTCCCCGATCGCGTTCGTGTCCGAGCACGTCGAAACCCTGGTCGAGCTGGACATTGAGTACGCTCAATTGGCGCGCGGCCTGAACCTGCCATTCTACCTTCGCGCCCCAGCTCTTGGCGCACACCCGCGCTTCATCGACGCGCTTACCGATTTGGTGGAGCGTGCGCTGGGGGCGCCGGGTAAGGTGCAATCGGAAACAGGCGGCCGGCTCTGCCCTGCTGCTCATGGCTTTTGCGCCCAACGGGGCGCTGGTGTGGGGAGCGGGCGCTGATGGAACACGTGATCGGCTACGATCTCGCCAGAGGCCTGCACATCATCGCTGTGATCGCATGGGTGTCCGGCTTGCTGATGCTGCCGCGCTTCTACGCCTACATTACCTCGTCCCAGCTGGGCGGTGAGCTTGAGCAGACCATGCTTAAGGCCGCGCGCAATCTGCGCATGATCATTCTGACGCCCAGTTTGGTTCTCGCTTGGGCGTTCGGCATTTTCCTGTTCGCCACGTACCTCGTCTCGGACTGGTCGCGGCCTCTGGGCGAAATGATGCTCCCGGTCCCCCACTGGTTCTGGGGCAAACTTATCCTCGTGTTAGGCTTGTCCGGTTACCACGGCTACCTATCTGCAGAGGGTCGCAAGCTTGCCGGAGGGCAGCGGCGGCACTCCGAACGCTACTGGCGCCTGATGAGCGAGGTCCCGTTCCTCGTGGCCATAGCTGTGGTCCTGCTGGCGACACTGGAACCATAACAGACGCTCAGGGCGTTCAGCAGCTTGACGCTCCCCGCGCGGTGTGGTGTGGCTGTCCTTGCGTGCTTCGGCATGCTCGCGACGGCGGCGCAAGCCAACTTCTCCTAACCGCCGGTTCTCCTTCCATCTCCAGTTCCACCCCGCGCCACACGTGCGCCTGGGGTCCAGGGACACCCCGAGAAATACATGACTGAAACACAAGCAATCGAAGAGCTCACTTCCCTCACGCTGCAAGAGCTCAAGCGTAAGCCGCCATCTGAATTGCTGGCGCTCGCGGAATCCCTCGAGATCGAGGCCGCGAACACGCTGCGTAGCCAAGACATGATGTTCGCTATTCTGAAAGCCGTCGCCGAGCGCGGCGTTGAGATCGGTGGCGCGGGCGTCGTCGAGATTTTGCCGGACGGCTTCGGCTTTCTGCGCTCACCGCAATCGAACTACCTCTCCGGCCCGGACGACATTTACGTTTCGCCGCAACAGATCCGTAAATTCGGCCTGCGCACTGGCGACACGGTCGAAGGCCAGATCAAGGCGCCGAAAGATGGCGAACGTTATTTCGCGCTGACCAAGGTCAATTCGGTCAATTTCGAAGACCCGGACAAGGTCCGCCACAAGGTCCACTTCGACAATCTGACGCCGCTCTACCCGACCGAGCGCCTGAAGATGGAATTGGACGACCCGACCATCAAAGACAAAACCGGCCGCATCATCGACCTCGTCGCGCCGATCGGCAAAGGCCAACGCTCGCTCATCGTCGCGCAGCCGCGCACGGGCAAGACCGTCATCCTGCAGAACATCGCCAAGGCGATCGAGGCGAACCATCCCGAGGTGTTCCTCATCGTTCTGCTGATCGACGAACGCCCGGAAGAAGTCACCGACATGCAGCGCACGGTGAAGGGCGAGGTCATCTCCTCGACCTTTGACGAACGCGCCGAGCGCCACGTCGCCGTTGCTGAGATGGTGATCGAGAAGGCCAAGCGCCTGGCCGAACACGGCAAGGACGTCGTCATCCTGCTCGACTCCATCACCCGCCTCGGACGCGCCTACAACGCCACCGTGCCCTCCTCGGGCAAGGTGCTGACCGGCGGTGTCGACGCCAACGCCCTGCAGCGCCCGAAGCGTTTCTTCGGCGCGGCGCGCAATCTCGAAGAAGGCGGCTCGCTCACCATCCTTGCGACCGCGCTCATCGATACCGGCTCGCGCATGGACGAAGTCATCTTCGAAGAGTTCAAGGGCACGGGTAACAGCGAACTCCAGCTCGACCGCAAGGTCGCGGACCGCCGCATCTTCCCGGCTATCGATGTGCTCAAGTCCGGCACACGTAAGGACGAACTCATCACGCCGAAGGAGCACCTGCAGAAGATGTATATGCTCCGTCGCATCCTCTCGCCGATGGGCACGCAGGACGCGATCGAGTTCCTGCTCGACAAGCTCAAAGGCACGAAGAACAACGACGACTTCTTCCAGTCGATGAACCAGTAACGTCACCTGCCAACGGTGATTTGGAGAGGCGCGGCGCAAGTCGCGCCTCTTTCATTTTGCGCTGTCGCCCCGGGATGCTAAGCCCCGCCTTCGGAGGGACGCTCATGCTCAAAGTCTATCACTCACAAGGCGCACGCTCGCTGCGCGTGCTGTGGCTCTGCGAAGAGATGGGCGTGCCCTACGAGACGGCGGAGGCATCGTTCTTCAAACCGAGCGATGAGTTCAAAGCTGTCAACCCGCTGCGCACCGTCCCCGCCATGATCGACGGCAATGTGCAGATGATCGAGTCCGTGGCGATGATGATCTACATCATGTCGAAGTATGGCCCCACCGACCTCGAAGTGAAGCCGAACGAGCCGGGCTACGCGACCTATCTGCAGTTCCTGTTGTTCGGCGAAGCGGGCGTTGCAGCCTACGGCAATCCCCTCGTCGCCACCCGCTTCATGGCGCCGGATGATCAGAAACAGAATTGGACGGCGGGCTATTTGAAGACCGCAATTCTGAAACGGCTCGAATTCGTCGGCGAGTGCTTGAACGGCAAACCTTACATCGCCGCCGATCGTTTCACCGCGGCGGACATTTCCGTCTCTTACATCGCCACCGGCGCCAGGTTCGCTGGCATCGAGACGGACATCCCTGCGTCTGTGCGCGCGTACGTCGACAACCTCTGGCAACGTCCGGCGTTCCAGCGCGCGGCGGCGGTGAAGTAGTTACGGGACGAGCACCAAGCTGCCTGTTGTCTTACGCGCTTCGAGATCGCGATGCGCCTGTGCGGCGTCGGCAAGTGCGTAGCGCGTTGGCGCCGCGATCTTCACGGCGCCCTTCGCTACTACGTCGAATAGATCAGCCGCTGTTTCATCCAATTGCTCGACCGTCGCGATGTAGTTGAACAGGGTCGGCCGCGTGAGAAACAGCGAGCCCTTCTGCGAAAGCAGTAGCGGATTGATGTCCGGCGGCGGGCCCGAGGCATTGCCGAACGACACCATCATGCCGAGCGGTCGCAAGCTATCGAACGACGCCATGAACGTGTCCTTGCCAACGCTGTCGTACACAACATGCGCGCCAACACCGGTGATCTCGCGCACGCGCTCTGCGATGTCCTCGCGCGCAGTGATGATCGTGTGATCGGCGCCGAGCGATTTCGCGATCTCTGCTTTCGCATCACTGCCGACAACAGCGATGACGTTCGCGCCGAAGTGCTTCGCCCATTGCACAGCGATCTGACCGACGCCGCCGGCGGCTGCATGGATCACAACGTCATGCCCGCGTTCCACGCGAAACGTCTTACGCAAAAGAAAACGCGCGGTCATGCCTTTGAGCAAAGAGGCGGCTGCGATGTCGTACGGAATTGCGTCCGGTAACTTCACCGCACGCGCTTCGTTCACAACATTCGCGTCCGCGTAGGCGCCAAGCGGGCCGCTTGCGTAGGCAATACGATCGCCCTGCTTGAAGCGCGTGACGTTCGCGCCGACGGCTTCAACAACACCGACCGCTTCAAGGCCAAGACCGCTCGGCAAGCCGATCTTGTAGAGGCCCGAGCGCTGATATGTGTCGATGAAGTTCACACCAATTGCGTGGTGCTTCACGCGCACTTCGTCGGCGCCTGGTTCGGGCGCCGGCAGATCGGTGAGGGCGAGGACTTCGGGCCCGCCGTTCCGCTCAAGACGTATCGCTTTCATCGGGAGGCTCCGCGTTCAGATCGCCGACATAGGAACGCGTCGCGCCCTCATCCAGCGGTCGCGCACTGAAGGGCGGCTTGACCCTCCTCGCCATCGGCTGAATCGATGTCGCGCGCCGCCTCTTCCGCGTCGTCCACCGCCACGATCTGGGCGCTTGCCCTCACCGCGTCTGCGTAGTTGCGACCCTCGCCGAACATGCCGAAGCGAGTCTCGACGCCGCGCGCGGCCAGCGCTTCGACCAGAAACGCTGGTGGCGTATCCGTGCCGACCCACGCGACGATGCGGGTGAGATCGACGCCGCGCCGATCTAGCGTGTCGAGTTCGCGGGCGTTCGATATCGTCGTGTAGATCATCGCTTGCGGCGCCAGCCGCGCCAGGCGCGCGGCGCCGTCGACGCTGTAGGTCACGAAGATCACCCGGTTCATGGCGTTGGCCGCGCTCACCGCGCTCACCACATCCTCGAAGCGGACGCTGCGCTTGATGTCGAGTTCGAGCACGGTCTTGCCGTCCGCCCACTCAAGCGCCTCCGCCAAAGTCGGCACGCGTGCGTCGACGCGCTGACCGCGATCATCCTCAAGTTGGAAAGCCAAGAGCTGCGCCATGTCGAGATCGGCCAGCGCACCTGAGCCGGTCGTTGTGCGCTCGGCGCGATCGTCGTGCATGAGCACGAGTACGCCATCGGCCGTCTGCGAGATGTCGACTTCCAGAAACGCGCCGGGCGCAATGCGCAGCGTGTTTTCGAATGTCGGGATCGCGTTCTCGGCAAAACCGGGCGCTGGGCCGCCGCGATGAGCAGACACCGCCGTGAAGCCGCTTTCGCGCAAGCAATCGAAGTAGGCCGGCAGGTTTGTCGGCGCGGCGGCGGCGCTCGATTGCGCCGCGCCGATGTTGGCGCCGAAGCCTCCGACTTCGGCATCGCAAGCGGCGAGCGTGAGCGCCGCGGCGATCAGTAAAGCGCGCTTCATGCGAAAGCCTTGTTCAAGAACGCGATCGTGCGCCCATCAGCGAGTTGCTTTGCGGCTTCGTCGTAGTGCGTACCGCCTTCGCGCGTGAACGCGTGATCCTGTTCAGCGTACTCGCAGACGGTGACGAGCGGATTGCTCGCGAGCGTCTCGCGGATCGTGTTGAGCGCCTCCACCGGGATGAAGCCGTCTTTCATCGGGTTGTGGAGCATCACCGGCTTCTTGATGCCGCCGGCTTCGCCAAGCGCTGTGTGGATGCCGCCGCCGTGGTAGCAGACCGTCGCGTCCGTATCCGTCCGGCAGGCCGCCAGGAACGCGATGTAGCCGCCCATGCAATAGCCCATGACGCCAGCCTTCGGGGGCAACAACTTTTTCCCGGGTACTACAGGACGCGCATCGAAGGACAACTGCTCGCGCGCCCACGTGAGCGCCGCCTGCACGTCTTTGACGCTCGCGCTCTTGTCGAGCTGGTTCATGTAGTCGAGCGCCTGCTTCCATTCGCCTTCGCTCTGATCGGTGAGATCGATGCCCGGCTTGATCCGCCAGAAAAGATCCGGCGACACCGCCAGGAAGCCCTCGCGCGCCAGCCAATCGGCTTTGCCGCGCATCACCGCGTTGACGCCGAAGATCTCCTGGATCGCCACGACCGCACCCTTGGGTGTTCCCGTTGGCCGCGCGACATACGCCTTGAACGCCCCATCCGGACCCTGGACTTCAACCCATTCACCCATAGCTCGCTCCTTGGCTCTCAGCGGGGTATAGACCCGCAATGCGCAAACTGCGCGAAGGAATTGGCCAGGAACCTAGACCATGAAGTTCACCGTCAATGTGGAGTGCAGCCCCGAGGAAGCCCGCCGCTTCATGGGGCTGCCGGACGTCACGCCGATCAACGAGAAGCTGGTCGAAGAGATGGGCAAGCGCATGGAGAAGAACCTTCAGCTGATGAGCGGCGAGAACATGATGGCGTCGTGGATGAGCGTCGGCACCCAGGCGCAGGACGCCTTCGTGAAGCTGATGACCTCCGGCGTCAGCGCCGCCACGGCCGCCGCTGCTCCACGTGAAAAGCCCTAATCCGGCTTTAGCTGTTTTCACATGAAACCGGACACTATCGTCGCGCTCGCGACTGGCGCTGGCCGCGCCGGCGTCGCGGTGATCCGGCTGTCTGGGCCCGCCGCTGGCGCTGTGCTGAGCGCGCTGACGGCCCGCGATCTGCCCAAGCCGCGCATGGCGACACGCGAGGCGTTCTGCGATCCACGCACCGGCGTTTCGCTCGATGATGGCCTAGCGCTCTGGTTTCCCGGCCCGCACAGCTTCACCGGCGAGGACGTCGTCGAACTGCACATCCATGGTGGCCCGGCCGTCATCGCGGCGGTGGTGGACGCGGCCTTGAGCCAGCCCGGAGTGCGCCCAGCTGAGCCGGGCGAATACACCCGCCGCGCCTTCGAGAACGGCAGCTCGACCTAGCCGAGGCCGAGGGCTTGGCGGACCTCGTGGACGCCGAAACCGAGGGCCAGCGCCGCCAAGCGCTCCGCCAGCGGCGCGGGGCCTCAGCGCCGTCTACGAAGGCTGGCGAGCCCGTCTGATCGAGGCGGCGGCCCTCATCGAAGCCGAGATCGATTTCCGGACGAGGACCTCCCAGGCGCGCTGGCGCAGCAGGCCGGGCCGATCCTGCAGTCCCTGGCCGACGACATGGGCCACCACCTCGATGACGCCCACCGCGGCGAGCGCATCCGCGACGGCTTCCGCATCGCCATCATCGGCCCGCCCAATGCAGGCAAGTCGAGCCTGCTGAACGCGCTGGCGCAGCGCGAGGCAGCCATCGTCAGCGACATTCCAGGCACCACGCGGGACGTGGTCGAGGTGCGCCTGGTCCTAGCCGGCTTTCCAGTTTGGATCGCCGACACCGCAGGTCTCCGCGAAGCTGCCGACGCCATTGAAGCCGAAGGCGTGCGCAGGGCGCTGGCGCGGGCTGAGGAGGCGGATCTGCGGATCGGCGTTGTGGAAGCGGGCGCGGATGTGGCTGCCGCGGAAAGTTTGCTACCTGCTTTGCGATCCGGTGACGCGTTGGTCTTTTCGAAGCTCGATCTCGTCCACGAGCTCGATGGGGCCCCGGCAACCGACCCTGGGATCGAGTTCAGCTCAGTGCTCGTCTCCACAGTTGGCGGGTCTGGCCTGGACGAGCTGCGCGACTTGCTGGTGTCTCGCGTGGCCGACGCCCTCGGCCGCGAAGAGGCGCCAGTGCTCACGCGGGCGCGGCATCGGCGGCTGGTGGAAGAGGCGCGCGCGGCGCTGTCGCGCGCGATCCCGGCGCTCGATGTCGGCCCCGAATTGGCGGCGGAAGATGTGCGTGTTGCAGCGGATCAGATCGGGCGTTTGACGGGGCGTATCGATGTCGAAGATCTGCTCGGCGAGATCTTTTCGAGCTTCTGCATCGGCAAATGAAATCGCACGAAAACCCGCATGGAATGCGGCGTTTCACGCGAAACTGGTGAACCGAAATTAGCGGGTTGCACGTGAAGCGTGGGTGCGTGGCGTCGTGCTTCGACGAGTTCAGCGTGACGTCAATTCCAGCACCCGCGCATCGCCAGCAATCGCGTCACCCTGAGCCTGTCGAAGGGCGGCGCGTCGCACCTGCGGTAGTGCGCCAGTGACGCGGCAAACCCGCTCCTATATGAGCTTCCAGCACATGAGTTCTGAGCGCGCATACGACGTCATCGTCATCGGCGGTGGCCATGCTGGCTGCGAAGCCGCGGCGGCTTCCGCACGTCTGGGAGCGCGCACGTTGCTGCTGACCCACAAGCTCGAGACCATCGGCGAGATGAGCTGCAACCCGGCCATTGGCGGCCTCGGGAAGGGTCACCTGGTTCGCGAGATCGATGCGCTGGACGGCGTCATGGGCCGGGTGGCCGACGCCGCCGGCATCCAGTTCCGGCTGCTCAACCGCTCCAAGGGCCCAGCCGTCCGCGGCCCCCGCGCCCAGTCCGACCGCAAGCTCTACCGCGAGGCCATGCAGGCCGCCCTGGCGGCCCAACAGGGGCTGAAGATCGAGGCGGCGGCGGT